>CALVCA010000004.1 GCA_944325895.1 Candidatus Gastranaerophilales bacterium | reverse complement strand
CAAAAAGAAATGCATAATTTTATTGAAACTCCGATATGTATGCAACCAGAAAGATTAAAATCACCAAAACATCCAGCTCAAAAGCCTTTAAAGCTACTTGAGCATATAATTAAAATAGCTTCAAATGAAGGGGATACCATACTAGATCCGTTTATGGGTGTTGGATCAACAGGTATTGCTGCTTGTAAATTAAATAGGGACTTTATAGGTATTGAAATTGAAAAAGAATACTTTGATGCTGCAAACAAAAGATTTCAAGACTATAAATGTAAAATAAAAGAATATGCTATGAACAGCTTCTAATCATTTCATTCAGTTTATCATTCAAGTTAATTTGATGTATAGCTTCATTATAAATTCTAGTAAATTCGTTAAAATCAATACCTTCAGGTAAAATTTTATTCCAAAAGGCGGAACCTACTAAGAACATATGTGGATACTGTAGATATTTTTTGATAGAACCTGACCAAGTTCTACCTTCTCCATCTTTGTGGTAAATTGTGGCAAAATATGGTTTTGTTTTTCTGTAATTTAAGCCTGTATAAATTGTCAACAACTTTTTTGCATTTGATGGAGCATTGCTACTGTCAAGATTTCCTCCGGCTTTAATTTCCATAATATTTAACTCATCACCATCCCAAAAAGCTAAATCAACTGGTTTAGTATGTATCTCATTTGATATTGGTAATTCTCCATCAAGAAGTTCCAAAATACTTTCATGATTAACAGAACAGCAAACTTTTTTTCTACTATCGCCTTCGCATCTCGTCATGAATTCGGCAATTTTACCTTGCAATTCAGGATTATTCATATCAACATTTGAAACAATGATTTGTTCATGTTCATTAGGATTCTGAACATTGTGTTCTAACTGGTGTGGATTAACAATTTGTGGAACATTTTCTGCACCGTATCTTAATTTTGCAACCTCTTTTGCAACTTTTTGTATTGAATTACCACTTTTAGACTCAAAACTACTAACAAAAACCATGTGAGCAGACATTAACGGGTCCAGCTCTTTTAATAGAAAATTATGTTGTTTTGCTTTAAAATTCGTTATGAAATCACTTTGAATTTTTTCTATTAAAGATGAAAATTCATTTTCTACTATTTGAAATATCCTATCTCTCACTTTTATTCATAGCCTCTTTTAATTGTTCTACCGTAATACTATTTCGGTGTAGTATTTTGTGGCAATTTGAGCATAACGGAACTAAATTTTGTCTTGCCTCTTCAAGATTTATAATTTTCCCATCTTCTTCATAAACAGATATTGGTTTAATATGGTGAAATTCAATGTAATCTTGACCAAATTTACCATAATTTTCTTCAAAATTAAAACCACAAATATCACACTTTATTTGATTTATTTTTTTATAATAATCAAAAGCATATTCTCTTAGTTTTGTCGAACGTTTTCTTGTCTTTGTTACAGTTGTTATTAGCTTGCCTTCAAAAATCTCATCTTCAGGTACAAAGTATCTTTTGTTATCTTTTAGTAATTTCAAGTTTGCATCTTTTTGAACGTTTACATCAAAATAGCCGCTATTTATATATTCATACTCTTCATACTTACTTTCAAGAAAATTTAAACCACTTTCTGTGATATAATATTTCCCATCCTTATATTGTGCTAAATTACCACATTTAAATGTTGAATGAGACTTTAAGTTCCGAACTATTTGAGAAAAATGCGTATCTTTTCTGTTAGAAAGAATTTCTGCATCTTTACCTTTTGGTTCCATTATCTCTGTCAAAATTTTGATTAATTCTGATGTGGTCGTTCCTTCTTTCCGTCTAGAAAAGACTTTTAATGCTGGAATTATAAGTTGTTTTTCTAAAATACGTTCTTCTGGCATACTCTTCTCCTAAGCATATTGAAGCTGATCATTTAATTTAAGTTCCAAAGCTGCCACTTTATTTTTAACTGTAGGCAATTGATAGTTCGTAATAATAAGATGTTCGCAGTCTCTATTATTGCGACCTTTAAAACTTACCATGTATTTTTTATCAAAACTATTGATGTGCAGACCTTTATCAATATACAAATTCATAATAAATTCTGTATTTTTAATTACTAACATAAATTTTGCAGGACATTTATTTATTAAATAATTTGCCAATCTTTCCTGATCTTTTTTATCAAAAACATTATTAACATAACTGCTAAAATCTGTATCGTAAGGGGGGTCTAAAAATATAAAATCGTTTTCTGAGAGTTTTATTTCATTCAAAAAATTCTCAAAATCTAAATTATAAATATCAGTATTAATGAAATGATTTTGAAGTTTTTTAGATTTTATATAATCAATTTTTCGTTGGAAATTTTTTCTATTGTAAGATATTCCTCCGTAAGGGACATTGAACTCTCCATTGGAATTGTATCTAAACATTGAAGAATAACAGTATTCACGAATAAAATAGAAATACTCACTATTATCATATTTATTATATAGGGTTCGAATGAACATATAAAACGAACCTTTTAGTGCACACTCAAAGTTATCGTAAATGTCTTTTTCGGGAAGATTGCCTTTTTTCTCTTCCAAATCTCTCATACGAACTAATTTGGCACAAATATTACGTAATAGCTCTTTTTCAAAAATATCGTAGCTCTTTAATAATTCAGAATTCAAAATTTGTTCAAAACTGGTTTTATTAGCAGTTAGGAATTCTGCAATGTTTTCAATTAATTCATCTTTATTTATTTTATTTAATTTATATTGAGTGTATTCATTATTAAAAAATGCAATATTGTTATCTAAGATACCCTCTAAACCAATCCAAGCATTTTGAAGAGACTGTAAGTGGCTTATAAAATCTTTGTTGTTATATTTTATATTGTTATATAAAGCTATTAGTTCAACAGATTTATCATTGATGAGCATGTTTTTATTTTTCATAGAAAAGTAAACGGCTCCCCCACCAACAAAAGGCTCAATAAAGCGAGTAAATTCATCTGGCACATTTGGAAGTATATACTTTAATTCTTGCTCCTTACCGCCAGCCCATTTTAAAATGGGTGATAAACACTTTTCTTTTTCCATAATTAGTATTCTATGTTAAACAAGAGTTATTTTCAATTAATGAAGAAAAGTTAAGAAAGCACCCCTATTAGCTTTATTTTATAGTATAATTGCCTTATGAATGATAATTGTAGAATAAAAAAAATAGAAATAAAAAATATAAAAGGCTTTAAGAATTATCAGTTTTCGCCAAATCAATATTTGATACCCAATAAACCTAATTTGTTTGTTGCACCAAATGGGTTTGGAAAGAGTTCAATTACTACAGCTTTTAATGCCTTATTAAAAACAAAAATAAAACTTTCGCCATTAGAATATAGAGAACAAAATTTTGATTATAAACCTTGTTTATCAATTATAACTTCTGATGAGTATGGTAACAATGAACAAAATTTTTATGCCGATGAAAATAAAAATACAATAAATAGTATGTTTGAAATAGAGGTAATAAATTCTCCTTTAAAGGCAAAGAAAAAATCTTTAGGAGGTGGGACCTCTTATGCTGTAATAGATATAGAGCCATTGATAATATGGAATACAATTCCTAAAAAGGAGAATTTATCATATTCTGTTAGAGAATACCGAAAAGCTATAAAGAAAAATTCTCATATATTTAAGAATTTAAAATTTTTATTTAATAACAAAAAATTCATATGTGAGTTTAAAAATAAGATTAACTATAAATCTTTTGAATTAAAAAAAAGACAAAAAATTCTTCTAGAATTTAAAGAACAATTATCTGAATTATCATTAAAAGAAATTAAAAATTTTGAAAACGTAGACATAACTAAACTTAAAAACATTAATGATCTTACTGAGATCGCTAATTTAATAAAAAAATATAGTGATGAAATTAAAGATATCAAAGATTTATATATTCAAAGTATCCAAGTTATCGATATTATATTATCATTGCCTTCAATTAAATTTAATAATATTTACAAATATTATTCTTACTGTTTAGAAAAGGAAAAATTTAAAAGCAGAATTAACAATTTTAACAATGCTTGGTTAAAGCTGGAGTTACTGGAGAAAAAAGGGAAACTTGTAGCTGAGTTTCCAAATCCTAGTTTAATTTCCAATGGTCAAAGAGATATTTTAGTATTTATAGCAAAGTTATTAAAAGCGGAAGTAAAATTACACGGGGATAACAGTATATTAATTATAGATGAAATATTTGATTACCTTGATGAAGCTAATTTAGTATCGGCACAGTATTATATAAATAAATTTATAGAAACTTTTAGAGAAAAAAATAAAAAAATTTATGTAATTATTATGACTCATTTAGATCCAGTTGTCTTTCAATCATATTACTTCAAAAATTTACATATTTACTATCTTTCAAAATCCCAAAGAAAACCTAATGAAAAAATTATTGAAAAATTATTGATTTATAGAAATAAAAAAGAAAACAAATTTACAGATGAACAAATTGATAATATTTCAAAATATTATTTACATTACAATCCTGATAATTATGAACCAATAGAAATATTTGATAATTTAAACTTAAATAAAATTCACACAAAATCTGATTTTATTTCTTATATTAAAAATCATTATGAATTATATAAAGATGAAAATAGAACTACCGAATATGATCCTCTAGCTGTATGCTGTTTTGTAAGACTAAAAATTGAAAAATCTTTATATGACAGATTAGAAAATGACAGTAAAGATAAGTTTTTAGACTGTCATACAACTATTGAGAAAATCAGATTTATAGAAGATTTAGGAGGAGATGTTTCTGAACATTACTATTTATTAAATATAATTCATAATGAGGCTATACACTGCAAAAATAATACTGATAATTACACTAGACTATATTCAAAACTCGAAAACTTAATTATTAGACAACTTATTTTATCAATATGATAATACTAAACTATTATTTTCTCTATAGTATTGATTTTAAATTATTTTACTTATTATAAAAGATAATATTTAAGATTATGTTATTATAGCACATTTTGCTGAGCAAAACTCTTTAATATATCAGCACTAGGATGATCTGATAATGAAACAAGTTTATTAGCTAATACAACAGGAACTAGAGAATTATAATATAAATCACATTTTAAATAGGCAATATTATTTAATACTATTGGTAAATTTATATAATCAGATAAATTCGGTTCAGCTTTTAAATCCATTGTTGGTATAGAAGCAATATATATATTATCATATTTAGATTTATAGATTAGTTTATGACTATAATATGTAGTTTCACCATAAATAGAGCTTGGTTTAGGTTGTCCTGGTAAAATATATTTATATATGTAACTATTGCCCAGTAATACAATTTGGTTATTCTTTAATTTATCGGCTATCATTTCAGCATGTTCAACAAAAGCTCCACTTTTTTCTAAACCAACTAAGTTTATTGCATAATTTTTATTTAAATATTTTATTAGTTTTTTCATTGGCTTATGTATATTGGCAGTTTGTCCAAAAAAAGCCAATGGCCCATCTTTAACTATTAATGTTTCTTTTAATATATCTGCTTTTGTGTTAAGAATCTCTTTTATCAAATAAACAATTATTAACTGTTCAATTGTGGTACATAAATAACCCAATATTCCGCCAGCACCAATTTCATTATCAACAACCTCATGTAATCTAAAAACATCTGTTAAATATATAGTTTCATTACAGTGAAGACAGTGTAATGTGTAATCTGAAGATAAATCATTTCGTTTAAAAGTTATAGGTTTTGAACAACTTGGACATTGCGCGATAGTCCAATTAATATCATTATTATCATTATATTCTTCAAATATTAACCATTTTAAAGCTTTTATCAAACCTTGATTTTCAATATTTTTGACAAAAAAATCATATATAGATTTCCTAACAGAGTTTATTAGATCTATTTCATTTTTAAATGTAACTCCTTTTGTAGGAAGAACTAATTTTATTCTTTGCATATTTTGCAATTTAGAAAAATCATCTGGATCTATAAAAGGTTTTTCTTCCATGTCAATTAAATCCTGATACTTAAAAAATAAAGCCCCAAATTGAAAAAAAGCAATTGTAGAAGAAGGAAATTCTTTTCTTACAAAAACATCTGTAAAACCACCGTCAATAGCTATAATATTTTTTATTGGATTTATATCAAGATCTTTAAGAAAATAACTTTGCAAAGCATGTTGTGATATATCCTTATCAAATGAAGGAATATGACAATTATTTAAGAAATTTTTTACATCTTTATCATTAATAATGCTTGTATGATTAGTTTTACTAGCAGATTCAAAAGGTTTATTAGAATATTTATTATTGTAACTCATTTTATACACCTATTAATTAAAACTTTCTGAAGTAAATCTATCTATTTGAACAGGAACAATAAAGGCATTTGAATAAGTCTTCATTCTAATAAATCCCTTATCACTGCCTGAACTATATTTGATTAAGCTTTCACAAAAATCTTCAAAATCATAAAATTTACGAATTTCTTTTATCTCGTCATCGTTATTCAAATGTGCAATAAACCAATTTTGAGTATTTTTTAAAATGTTAGAACTAATAGAACTTACTTCTTGTGTTGCATAAATCATACCCAAATTCAATTTTGCGCCTTCTTTTGCAATTCTATTATATATTTGACTTAAGTCTTTATCATCTTTCTTGGGAAATAGGTTATGTGCTTCTTCAAAGTAAAATTGTATAAAATTATTTGGCACATTATCTACAAACGCATTCATAGAATCTTGAAAAATACTTCTACAGATTCTTTCTGAGAATGTTTGCTGTATCTTAGGATCTCCCTGTGATAAGTCAATAATAACAATTTTTCCATTTCTTAAATCTTCAATGATTTCTTTTTCAAATGAAATTTCTGTTGTTGCGGTGTGATATTTGCTTAATGGTACAATTTTTTTATAACCGCTAATATTTCTAGATTTTGCAGATAAATCTCTTTTTTGCGTTAGCATAACTAATATTGCTTTTAGATCTTCATCTACCCATTCATGCCCATTACTAGCTTTATATTTACGGAAAAATTCATGATTATCACAATTTTCTGCTACCCAGGTAAACCATAATGCTGCCTCATCAATACTAATTCCTTTATTTGGATCAATTTCTTCATTTTCTTTAATTGCATTATTAATATCTTTATTTCCTTGAAAAAATACTTTGAAGTTATTTGGAACAGTATAACCGGCCTTATAGAGACAGCATCTATAAGCCGCAACTTTTCTATTCCATCTTACATAATCACTACGACTTTCATTTTGATCTGGTTGCGTAAAATCAATTGAAAGAAAACTTTTAATATAATCGCCTGATTCACTTTCTAATGTATTACATATTAAATCAAAGCCAGCCTCAATATCATTATAAAAATTTAATTTTAAAATTTTGAAATCTGCTTTTTCTAACACGCTGTACCTAGTGGTCTGTTCTTTGTATTTTTCAAAGATTGCAGTTCCTGAATCTTGCATATTTGCGTTTGCATATTCACCATTTATATCAAATATTATTTGACCAACGGGAAGTTTTGGATTGCCATAATCATCAAATGATTTTAAATTATCAGCAACAGACATATTTGTATTTTTAATTGTAGGTTTTGCTTTTTTGCTAATTTCTGTTGTAGCATCTATAATTTTTTTTACAGTGTTAGATTTACCAGTTCTTGTCATACCAAATAATGCTGTACGCTTCCCCAAAAAATCTTGAGGTGTTATATAAACTGGAACATTCTGTTCATTTCCTTGAAAACGTAAACTCGAACTATATCTTACTTTACCAATTTTTACATCATTATTTCCACCAACAACCGAGTTACCCTCGCGAAAATTAACTATCTTTTCTAAAACTTTACCTGTTGGCTTATAAACTACATAATTATGTGCACTATAAAAATTTTCCACATCTGCTCCAAAAGTTATGTTATCTTTTTGATCTTTATAAAATGTTCCTAATATACGGCATTCAAGTCCAGAAAAACTAAAAGTATATTTTGTATAATCATCTAACTGATTATTACTGCCAGATGTTTTTAAATTGTCCTTGTAATATTCTACCATTGATGATATTACAGCATTATCTGTAGGTAATTTCGATGGCTTTAAAGTTCTTAACAATAAACATTCTTCAACATTATCTTTTGAATTTTCATAAAATGCAAGTAAAAAACAGCCCTGTGGGACACCACCAACTCTTTCTTTCCAAGCATCAGTAATCAAAATGTACGCTTTATCATAATCAAGATAATAAGGGCGACCAACAAATAGTTCTTTTTTCTTTGCTGTTTCAAAAATATCAACATCTGCTATAACTTTAATTTCATCGACAATACTCATCTCATCACTCCATATTTGTTTTAATTTTTGTTTTTATCGAGGGATCTTCAAATCTAATCATGGATTGTTTACCATAATCTTCATTCGCTTCTATGCTGATCCATTTTCTATTAGCTTTTTCTGCACAAAAACCTGTAGTATTACTACCACCAAAAGGATCGAATACTATATCACCCTCGTCGGTTAAAAAATCAATAAAAAAACTGGCTAATTCTAATGGCATCCTAGCTGGATGAGGTGTAAAACCACGTTTTTTACAGGTTCTAGTATAAAAATCGTTTGATTTTGTATTTGCAATACTTAACATGGAATATGGTAACCTTAAATCATCTCCGTTAATAGAAGAAAGCTCTAAAACATTGTGCGATATACTTCCCTTGTTTTCTTTCAAAAAACTTTTTTCACTTATTTTATGTTCTGAAGGTCTTGCTCCGGCATTATATTTTCCACTAGAAAGTAATTTTTGCATACTTTTGCTATATGGTCTTAAAATTCTTTGATTATTTGCTTTAGGATAATCATTTTTTGACATCCACCAAATATGTGTAAAACTATCAATTGCGCGTATTTTTTTTACTGTCACCCATTCGGCTGGTGATGGTAATCTAGCAGGATTATAACAGATAAATTCTTGACACAACCTTAAATTTGCGTCTTTATTTTCAACAAATTCCATCAACGATTTTAAATGAAGTAAAGATTGTATGGGGCGTCCTTTTTCCCAGGAATTCCCCATTTCTATTACGATTGAACCATCATCAGTTAATAAACTTTCAAATAATGGGGCTAGACTGACAAACCAAGATTTGTATTCTTCGCCACAAAAATTCCCATATTTCTTCTTTTTATTAAGCGGAAAAGGTGGAGACGTTAAAATTAATTGAACCTTTCCTTGCAATTTTGAATGTTTGATAAAATCTTCGCATTTAGCAATATAGTATTTACCAAGTTTTGTAGAATATAATGCTTTATTCACTATAATACTTCCAAATTAATTAGAACCTCTAAGAGCATTATATAACAAACAAGATCAAAAGATTTTTATTATTAATACATAATTTATAAAAAAGTATTAGTAACTTAAGAAATGAATTATCGAAGGAGGTGGGGATTTGTACAAATAAGTTTTTACGTTTTCCTCGAAATGTAAAAGGTCTAGAGTTTTTATAAATTCCCCAAATTGTTTTTTATCCCCCAGATGATTTATATATGCTATACAATGTTGTTTATTGTAAAAAAGATTAATAAGATATTTTTGTAAAATTTCTGTCGTATTTTGTTACTTTTTCTGTTTTCTCATGTTAATTTACAGGGATGACAATTTCAACTATTATTAGTGGAATTTGCTATATAAGTCCAAAAATATTTGGGTGGAAAATTCTTAACGTTTTATTATAGCAATTTTACATGAACCAAATACTTTATATATTTAGGAGATTTTATAAAGGGAAAATAAATGAAGATTTCAGCACTGGTTACATTGGCGAAAAAGACTTTTTCTGCATCCGGCAATAAAGCAAGTAAATTGACATATGCTACTGATACGTTGCAGAGAAATGATGTTCAGAATATACAAAACGGAATTGAAAACATAGGCAAAATTTTACAAAATATGGATTATGAGGATAAGGAAGCTCTCCAGCAAGTCTTGGATATGTTTAAAAGATACGGATTCTCACAAGGAGAATTAAAAGATTTAACACAAAATTATCATGATTTAATTCAGCATTTGGAGCTTTTTGCAGATAATAAATTTATTGAAGCAATTCAGTCACATAAAGCTTTGCTTGAAGAAGGTATTTGGGGCTTTATAACAAAAGATAATAAAAAAGGGTTCATTAAGTTATTAAGAAATAAAGATCTAACAGATGAACAAATTAGCAGTATTAAGTCACTTGTCACTGATGAAAATGCTTCGATTTTACGACAACTTTTGAAAGATAAAAATTTTAATCAAAAACTCTTGGCAGACTTGCCTGCTTCGCATTTAAAAAGAGATAATGTGGAAGTATTAAAGCAGATTTCTAAAAACGGAAATGTCAGCACTCAGGAAATGATTCATCTTATGAGTAGCACAAACAAAAGCAACTCTGATATTGCAGTTAAACTACTTCAAAAATCAGATAAAAATACTGAAGGTCTGAATTTTATTATACATTCCGTATATGCTCCTGCTCAGTTGAGTGAAGAGGGATTAAAAGCGTTTCAATTACGGAAAAATTTGTTATCCGAACTTTTGGAAAATCCTGAATTCAAATTAGGAGTGGAGAAAGACTGTTACGATAATTATTATTTTATATCTAAGGTTCTTTCTGTTGTAACTCCTGAAAATTACGCAATGGCAAAAACAGCCCTTATAGAACGTAATACAGATTTATATTTGTTGGCAGATTTTTTGAAAGATGTAACTTCAGAAAATCAATCTATTGCAAAACAGATATTAAATATGGCTTCAAAAGATACTGTTTTGCCGAGGTTAAAACACTTAAATATAGATTATGCTGCAAAATATCTTGACGAAGTTTCTAAAATAAAAAATCCGGAAATTCAATCCCAATATATTGATGTAATTTATAATTTAAAACCGGATAATATTGATGAAATTTTACAGATTATAAGAACAGCAAAACCTGAAAATTCAAAACACACCATTTCACTTCTTTCTTGCATTACACGTGGACTAAAAAAAGAAGAAGCCGAACCTATTCTTAAAATGATTGAGCAATCGGGGAGAAACTTAAATTCCGGCGAGATTGCAAATCTTGCGGTATTAAGTAATTGTGAGAATATTCCGGCTGCAAAGTTTGTAAAAAGAATTTTAAGTAATAAATCAGTATCGGACAGGCAGTTACAAAATCTAACATATCAATATATTGAGACTGTGCAAAAAATAAAAGGTACAAAATTTGATACTCCTGAACTTCACTATAAATTCAACAAAGATTTAATTAATAAGCAGGAGTATAACAGACTGTCAGAACAACTGTTTAATGAATTTGTACAAAAGCAGGATGAGTTAATTGAAAAACTGCCGGATATACTTGAAAAGTTATTGAAAAATAAAAATCTGCAACCATATGAGCTTGAAAGTATTTTCTCACAAATATCTTTGGATAATATAGGGGTAATAGAAAAGTATGCATTCAGTCCAAAAATTACAAAAATAAATCTAGCTGCAATAAAGCCGGATAATATAGCTGAAATTGAAAAGTTAGCAGATCTCGGAGTTTCAATGGCAATGCAAGAACACCTGCTGCCTGTTATTAAAAATTCCGGGGAATTTAAAGAAAAACAGCTTGAAATATTACCAAAACTGTTAAACAGAGAAAATTCCTTGGTCTGGGAAGAGCTTCCAAAAATTCTCTCAAGCATAGATGATACTACCGTAAAATATATTGACGAAATTATAGACAGACAGGATTTTTCCCTATCAACTATCACATTACTGCTTAAAAAAATTCAAACAGGCCAAAACACCGAAAATATAATGAAACTTCTTAAAGATAAAGGCATAAAATCTGAGTACCTTACCCAAATATCAGAGCCTTCTGTATTTCAACTGTATGAAAAAAATCCTGAACTTGTAAAAAAAGCACTGGATTTAAAAGTTGATTTACTAGTTCAAAATCCAAAATCTAAATCCTTTTTATCAAATGATGTTGTACTATTAACAGATGTCATAGGAGAAAAGAGATTCACAAATATTTTAAAAGGACTTGAAGAAGCAAAGACAAAATATGGCATAGTTTCGAAGGAATCTTTGAGGCTCCAACCTGCTGGAAATGCAAATGATGCGTTTATTACATTAAAAGGAATTAGTGACGGTAGATCATTAGTTTTTAAATTTGATAAGAAAACAGGAAAACTTATCACAATAAGCCAGCCTGACACAGCTATACATGTTCCGAGCGGAAGGGTTACAACGGATACTGTATCAGAAGAAGATAAAACATTAAAAAATTTAAAAATAACTCCTTATAAAGTAAACACAATTACAAAAGTTAAAAACGGTGAATTCGGAACAGTTTACACAGAATCCGCAATAAAAGGTCAGTATGACATTTTTCAAACAAGACCTGACGGGACAATTGTAAGAATCGGTCATGCACTTGTTACACCAAACGAAGCAAAACATGTAAGAAGAACTTTGACTTCAACTGATGGGACTAAGACGTTTCTAGCCTTCAGAGAAGACAAAAAGGGTAACAGCTATTTCCATTCTGTTATAACCGATAAAACCGGACAAAAACTATCAGACGTAAAAAGAACATTTAAAGTTGTATCTAAAAATCATTTTGTATCAACAAAAGATGGACAGGCCTATGATATTGTTTTTACAGATAAAAATGTTGTAGTCGCAAAACTTGATGCAGCCGGTAAAAAGACAAAAGAAAAAGTGGAATTTAAAATACAAGACATTTCTCTTGATGATGCGAATGAAATTGTCAGCTCGTTGAGCAGGCTGGATGAAAAGAACATTCATAAAACTGCAAAAATATTTAAGCGATATGGAATAGAACCAAAAACAATAGACCGCCGTTGTGTTGAGATGCTGAAACGCCTGCCAGGTGATGAATGGTTTGCAATGAGTAAGTCTTGCGAATTTGTAATGCCGCAGAGCGTTGAATCTATGCAGGCTTTTTGTGCCGGCAACAGTATATTTATGTCAAAAGAATTAATACATGATTTGAGTGTATTCAGTCATGAACTCGGACATGCTAAATATTATGCACTTAGTCTAGGCAAAGATAAAGAACTCTTCAAAATTTATAATGCGGAGAAAAAAGCTTACACAAATAGATTTCCGGAATCAAGAATTAAATTTATAGATTATTTTCTCGATGAAAATACAGCTGCCTCAAAAAATGGATTAGGCGAAACCGCAGCTGAAACAAATCTTTTAACAAATACAATTCAAACTTGGGATTTGATACAAGACAGAACTATATTTCTTGAACAGTATTTCCCGAAAACTATAGCTTATTTAAGAGAAAAATATACTCAATTAATCTAAAATGTTTGTTGAAATAAATCGGGTGTTTGTCATTTGAGGCTGAAAGCAAATCCGCAGGCATAAATGGAATGATATGTGCCTGAAATACAAAGCCTCTTGTGATAAAAAATGAAAAATTTTTTAAGCATACTGAATAAAGATTTAATGCTTGACAAATTTATAATATTTACCGGATATGATAAAAAGAAAACAAAAAAATTATTCAAAAATTCGACAAATCAAAAACTTTGAAGGAGAAATTTATGGAACTATATGATGCTATATCCAAAAGAAGGATAACGAGAGATTTTCAGGATAAAACAGTGCCGGAAGAGGTTTTAGAAAGAATAATCAATGCAGGTTTACAGGCTCCAACTCATGATCATTTACGAAACTGGGAATTTGTAATACTAAAGGATAAACAAGATAAAAAAAAGGCTTTGCAATTTATAAAAAAAGGAGTTGAACCGCAGCTTGAGATATTAAAACAAATTCTTGTAAACGGTACTGCCCAGCAAAAAATGTATGCTGTTGCAATGCCAAGGCAATATTCTATGTTATACAATGCTCCCTATGTTATTTTACCATTTTTTAAATCAAATTTTGGGGTAATGCATCCAACATCCGTAAGCTCACTGAACCCGATTTCTTCAATTTGGTGTGTAATTGAAAACATTTTTCTAGCAGCAACCGCCGAAGGGCTTGCTTGCTCTATGAGAATACCTGTTGGAGAAGAAGGTCAAAAAGTTGCAAATATTGTCGAAGCACCTGAAGATTACCTTTTACCATGTTATATCGGACTCGGATATGCCGCAGACAATGAACCTTTAGTTGAACAAATAGAATATACAGCTAAACAAAAAATTCATTTTGGGAAATGGTAATAAAATTATTTTGCCCACAAAATAATTTATTTTTCAACATATTTTTATGGGTTTTATTTTTATAAATAGATTGATAATATTTACTTAAAGGTACATATGAGTTGGATATACTTAATATTAGCAATTATTTTTGAAACCCTGGCTACTACTTTTTTAAAATTATCAAACGGTTTTTCAGTTTTAATACCGTCTGTAGGAACAATTTTGGGATATATATTATGCTTTTTATTTCTATCGTATGCATTAAAAACCATTGATATAAGTATCGCTTATGCCATATGGGGAGCTTTTGGAATTTTATTAATAAGTATAATCGGAATGCTGTTTTTTCACGAAACAATAAGTATATTGAAAATATCTTCAATTATATTAATAATTCTTGGCACTGTCGGCTTAAGGCTTGCCAATTAACTACACTTTTTACTATACATTCAAAGAACAATAAAAGATTGAGATAACCTAAGTTATCTCAATCTTTACGAATTATTTAATTATTTATTATTAACGTCTTTAACTTCACCGTTTACTTCAAGTTCACCGTTTCTATTAATGAATTGAACAATGTCGTTTTGTGATTGCACTTTGCCGTTAATTCTAGTACCGTTTTCACCATAGTTAACAAATCTGATATTTTTATCATTGTTAATTTCGGCATTATCACTTACTTCTAAACCGGTACCGTAATTTGAAATGATTAAAGAATTTGATTGATTATTAATCTTACCTTTAATATCTAAATTACCGGCTTTATTCAATATGGTCACCTGTGAATTTGTATTCAATGAACCGCTTATATCCAAACCGCCTTCACCTGTATTTTGAATTAGCAATTCATCAGAATTCAAGATTTGTGCACTTTCATGAATATCAAGCCTGTTGCCGGTATTTGTAATATTCATATTAGCATCTTGGTTAGCTATTGTACCGCTGATATTTAAATCACCGCTTCTGTTTGTAACAGCAATTGAATCAAATCCGATAATTCCGCCTGCAAGATTCATACCTTGTTCACCGTTGTTAATAATTTTTACCGGACCGCCGGAAACTATTCCGGAAGTTGATTCTGCGTTGAGTTTTCTGCCGTCATTAATTATAACTAAATCATCTTGAGAGGCAATTGAACCGGTAAATTTCAAATCACCCTTAACGTTAGTAATAGACGTTGTACCGGCTGTTCCCATAACATTACCGTCAGCATCTTTTGATACACCGTTATTAATATGACCGTTAAGTGTCATACCATCTTCACCAAGGTTTTGAATTAAAACTTCACCGTTAATGTTGCTTATATTACTGTCTTTACCGGTTACAAGAGCAGTACCTTTATTTGTAATGTTAAGATTACCGTTTGTATTTTCAATCGTTCCGTTGACAATAAATTTACCGGCATTGTTAGTCAGTGCAGTTGATTTTGTGTTTTTAATCGTTCCGTCAACTGTCATACCGCCGTTTCCGCTGTTTACCACTCTTACTGAAGAATTATTGATAACTTTTGAATCTTTGCCAAAGTTTAATGCATTACCTGTATTAGTAATTGAAACATTGCCGTCCTTATTGTCTATAATTCCGTTAATATTTAGGTCTTGTGCTCTGTTATTAATTATTGTATTACCTGAATTTTCAATTACACCGTCCAGTTGTGTCCCTTCAGTTCCATAATTTAAAACTCTTAATTCATTATTATTTGAAAGTTTACCGGTTAAATTAACACCTTTACCGTAATTTGTGATACCGAGCTTTCCATCAGAATTATTAATTGAACCGCCAACTACAACTGAACCTTTACGATTTATTACTGTTGTATTACCTTTTGCATTCGAAATTGTACCGTCTACTTTAAAACCATCGGCACCTGTATTTTGAACAAAAATTGCTCCGTCTTTATTGTGTACAACTCCTGTATCTTTAATTTGAATTCCTGAACCTGAATTTGTTATATTCACATTGCCGGTTGTATCAACCTTTCCGCCAATTTCAAGTGCACCGGCTGTATTTGTAACGGTTGTTTTTTGATTTCCGCTGACAATACCATCCAAATTTAAGCCGCCTTCACCGGCATTTGTTATGTCCAAAGTCCCGTTTGTTACGAGTGTACCTAAAACTTTTGCTCCGTCAGCACCGGTATTCCATACTCGTGCTGTTTTACTTTGAACATCACCGGCTAAATACAAACCTTTTCCGTGATTTGTAATATTTAATTTTTCACTGTTATTAACTTTACCGTTAACAGTCATATTACCGGCCTGGTTAGTTAAAATTGCATTACCTTCGTTTTCTACGACTCCGTCAACTGTCATACCATTTTCACCGTTATTTAACATTGTCAGTTGACCTTCGTTTTTAATATTTGCGGTTGCACCGACTGTTAAATCAAGTCCATTATTTGTTATCGCAAGTTTACCGTTTGCATTTTTAACTCTGTCAGCAAATATTAATGAACCTGCTTCATTTGTTATATTAGTGTCTCCGGTATTATCAACTGAACCTTTAAGATTCATGCCGCCTTTACCTTCATTATATATAATTGTTTCACCATTTCCGGAAACAGAAGAAATTTCATTTAAGTTTAATGCACCTGAATAATTTGAAACAACTGTTTTACCGTTTAAATTAGAAACTTTACCGTTAACATTCATATCACCCGCATTGCTTTGAACAATCAATTCGCCTGAAGAATGTTCAACCGTACCGTCTAAATTTAAACCATTTGCACCGTTATTTAATATTTCCGTCTTTTTATTATTAGAAATTTTACCGGTTGATGAAATAACTAATTTATCACCGTTATTTAAAATTCTTATATCACCGTTACCGCTTACGACTTCACCGCCAACATTCAAGGTGCCTGCTTCGTTTTGAACTAAAAAGTTTGCATCAGAAACTAAAACCTTTCCTGCTAAATCAGTACCTTGAGAGCCTTTATTTAATAATACTGTTGAACCGTCGCTTGAAATTGTTCCGGTACTTGCAAGTGTAAGTTTTGTACCGTCATTAGTTATACTTACACGGCCGTTGTTATTAGTAATTGAACCTGAAATATTTAATTCGCCTGAATTATTTTTTAAGGCTGTCAAACCGTTTTCATTGTCAGTAGTACCTGAAACATACATATTACCGGCTTTATTTACAAGAAGAATATTTCCGTCCGTATTATTTAAATTACCGTTTACATAAAGACCGCCTTCGCCTTCATTTGTAAATGTAATGTTCCCTTTGTTATCTACTTTTCCTGCTACGTCTAAAGAACCTACTGTACTGCTTATAAGGGTATTTCCGTTTGCGTTTTCAATATTACCTGCAACTTTAAGTCCGTTTACACCATCATTTGTAAGTGTAATATTACCTTTAGCAAAATTTTTAATAGTACCATCAGCTACTATACCGCCTTGCGGGTTATCAGCTTTTATGTAAATTTTACCGTTTTCGGAAGATATTGAATTCGCTGTTGTAGCGTTTGTATTTACTAATTGGTTAAACAAAACTTGAGCCTGATCCTTTGAATTAAAAACATCAGTATTTGCAACACCCGAAATCAATGCGGAATTTGCACCAAGAGCAACATTTTTTGCAGCTATTTCTATGTTTTCCCTGGCCAAAACTTTACCGTTTATTGTTACATCAGCATTTCCTTGTTTTATAGAATCAAGATTTTGTGTTGTTTTAAAATCATTATATGACTGTTGAGTCGGGGTATAAACAGAAAGAGAACCAACGTTCAATACGCCGCTTGCACCGACAACCATTCCATTGGGTGATACAAATATTGCACGACCGTTATAGAAATTACCGTCACGCATTGAATTAACAATACCGTTAATGTTAATCTTGTTATCTACCATATTAAGGAAAGTTTCAATATTTTTATTGCCGTATTTAAAAATTAAATTAGCAATATCGCCCTCTGAAAGGTTAAAATTTTCATAATCTCTAAAACCTATAGAACCATGTGTCCCGGCAGGATCAATGTTAAAAACACCGTTGTTGCCGGTAACTCCTGTGATATCCGTTGCAGATGCCTGGAACATAAGCGATTGATACGCAACAAAACACACTGCAAGAGTTGCTGCCATTAGTTTTCTTGAATTTTTGTTAATCATAATTTTTTCCCTTATATATTTTCACCCGATACAATAAACATTAAAATGTAAACATGAATAAAATTGCTATTTTTATCATGAAAATTTTACAATTTTAACAATCAATTTGCCTCAACAATTCAAAAAAATTTTATGTTATAATTAATTTATGATTAAAAAAGTTTGCACAACTTTATTATTAATAAGTTTAATATTTTGTGGATGCGGTAAAAAAGAAAACTTGCCAAAAGATACTTTAACTTCCGTTAAAGAAAAAGGCATTTTAGTAGTTGGAATAAAAACAGATACTCCGCCTTTTGGATATCTTGATAAAAACAACAAAAATATAGGCTTTGACGTTGACCTAGCTAAATTAACGGCAAAACATATTTTAGGTGATGCCGGCAAAATTTCATTTGTAACAGTCAATTCAAGCAACAGAATTATGAAACTAACGTCAAAAGAAGTTGATATGATTATAGCTGCAATGTCAATAACCCCTAATCGTCAAATGATTATGGATTTTTCAGTCCCGTATCATACTGCAGGTCAGGCAATTATGGTAAAAAATGACAGCAAAATTTCATCACTTTTAGAGCTGGAAAACAAAAAAGCTATTATAGTATTTGGTTCAACAGTTGAAAAAAGTCTGCGTTCTAATGTCCCCAATATCACGATTATCGGATACAAAACTTATACAGAAGCTTTTCAAGCTCTAAAAGCCGGAAAAGCCGATGCAATGATTGCAGACGATACTATTTTGATGGGCTTTGCCATGAATGACAATTCCGTAAAAATCCTTCCGAAACGTTATACAAAAGAACCTTATGCAATTGCTGTCAGAAAAAACAATCCTCTGATGCTTGAAGCTGTTAATACTATTTTAAAAGAAGCAATTAATCGTGGAGAAATATCTCAAATGAAAACAAAATGGGGTATTAATTAGCATCTTTTAAAAGCAGGATTGCCCGCTCAAGTTCAACTCTTAAATATTCAAGCTGTTGATCAATATTATTAGGGTCATATATGTATCCGGCACCGGTATATGCCAAATAAGGATTATATCTTTGGGCTTCTGCACGTAAAATTGCAATTGATTTTGCATGAGTACTCAATTCCATCAGCTTTTTAAAAGAAATATATTCCCCCTCAGGTTTCTCAATATATTTTGAACGTAAATAATCAGCATTTTTATTAAAATAATAAACTTTTGCATTAAAAAGTTGAACATTTTCCTTATTTTCAATTGAATCATAAATCTTTTCAAGCATCGGTATAAATTCATTTATATCATTTATATATTGAGAAGTTTTGTCTTTTTTAAGAATAATATTTACAAATGCAGGATTATTTCTTGGAACAGGTTTTAGTTGTTCGGAAGAATGAAAATCTTCAACCTGTTCAATAACCGGCCTCACAGATTTTGGTTCAGACGGTGTATATTGACGGGAAAGATCCGGTAATTTCCCGACATACCCCATCCCGTCAAAATTTGTCTTACTCTTTGCAAAACAAACAGGAACACAAAAAAATATTGCCAAAAATATTACAAATATTTTTTTCATACTACTTTTATTATAACGATAAACACTAAAAAATCATCATTTAGATGAATTAAGATTGATTTAAAAATTTTTTCAAAATATAATCAATGTTATGACAAAAGAAGAATTACTTGAATTATATAACTTAGAATTAAACAAACTTTTAGAAATTGCTTCACAAAATCTTTCAAACAACGTTGAATTTTGTTCTATAGTAAATGCAAGAAACGGAAAATGTTCTCAAGATTGCAAATATTGTGCCCAAAGCTCACACTACAGAACAAATATCGAAACTTATCCGCTGATTACGGAAACTGAAGTAATTAAAGCAGCAAAAGATGCAAAAAATAATCATGCAACAAGATTTGCTGTTGTAACCTCGGGAAAAACTCCGGCAGAAGAAGATTTTGACAAAGTTTTAACACTTATAAATGCCGTAAATAAAATTGACGGATTAAAAAGCTGTGCCTCCATCGGAATTTTAAATGATGAAATGGCAAAAAAGCTTGTTGACACAGGGTTAAAACGTTTTCATCATAATATAAATACCTGCCGTTCATATTATCCGCAAGTTTGCACAACCCACAAATGGGAAGACCGATTAAATACGTGCAAACTCGTTAAAAAATACGGAATGGAATTATGCTGCGGTGTAATTTTAGGAATGGGAGAAACAGTTGAACAACGCATCGAAATGGCTTTGGAGCTTGCTGAAATTCAACCCGAATCAATTCCTGTAAACATACTTATGCCGATTAAAGATACACCTTTTGAAAATTATTACGACAGAATTAATGAAGAAAATATTTTAAGGACTCTTGCGATTTTTAAAATAGCAAACCCAAAATCAGTTTTAAGATTTTGCGGCGGAAGAATGCGGCTTTCGGATGAAAATCAAAAACTTGCATTAAAAACCTGCGTTGAAGGCATTTTAATCGGAAATTATTTGACAACAGTCGGCAAAAATCCCCGGGATGATTTTAATACAGTTAAAAATTTAGACAAAAATCTCGTAAAATTATAATTTACTACAAATGCAATCATTGCGTTTATTTATTTTTAATTTTCTAAATTCATTTTTAATTCCATCATAGGTCAAAAGAATACCTTCAAGCGGACTTGAAAGGGATAAAATTTGTTTTGCAGCTTCCATAGACTGATATGAAGCTATAACAGACACTATCGGACTTATTATTCCTTTTGGAACATCATTTTTCTCATAATCAAATAAACAACGCAAACACGGAGTATTCGGTTTTATTACGGTAACTTGTCCAAAAAATTCCGAAACTCCGCCATGAATTAAAGTTTTACCTGTTTTAACTGCAATATCATTTAATAAAAATTTTGATTCAAATGAATCAAAACAATCAATAATAATATCATAATCTTTTACAATATCAGTATAATTTGAAAGATCCAGTCTTATATCATAAGTATTCACGGAAATTGAAGGATTAAATTGATTAATCCATTTTTTAAAAGATAAAACTTTTTTTTCACCTAAAACATTATGCAAAAATTGTCTGTTTAAATTTGATATTTCAACAATATCGTCATCTACAAGCCCTATTGTTCCTACACCCATTGAAGCTAAATTAACAACAACATACGAGCCTAATCCTCCGCAGCCGCAAACCAAAATTTTTGATGACAAAAGTTTATTTTGACCGTCTTGTCCTATTAATGCTATATTACGATTATATCTTTCCATAATTTTTATTCTATAATAAAAACATAAGGAAAATAATCATGGCTAAAATACAAATTACCGTAAACGGAAATGAAATAGAAATAGAAGAAAATTCAACTATAGCAGATTTTATTAAAGAAAGACAGGTTACAGGAAAAATGTTTGCTATAGAAAAAAATCTTGAAATTATAAACAAAGACAGATACACCACAGAAATTATAAAAAACGGAGATGTGCTGGAAATTGTAGGATTTTTCGGCGGAGGCTAACTTTTTTTAGCACAATTTTTGCAATCGGGTTCAGCATGTAATACTACAACCGTATTTCCCAATTCGTGTTCAAGTTTTGCCTCAATGTCATCACATATATCATGACATTGAAGTATTGTCATATCCGATGGGAATATAAGCGTAATTTCAATATCTTTATATGCTCCAACACGTCTTGATTTTATATTTTTATAACTGACAACACCATCCGATCCATTAACTACTTTTTGTATCAATCTGACATCGCTATCAGGCAAAGAACCGTCTAAAAGATTATTCAAAGCAGTTTTTGTAATTGAAATACCTGTTTTCAAAATAAACAAAGCAACAAAAAAAGCAATAAGAGGGTCTAATATTTCTATACCGGTAAATTTGATAAGAACTAAACCTAAAAGTACTCCGAAAGAAGAATATATATCAGTTCTTAGGTGTTCCGCATCCGCTAAAAGAGATATTGAGCCTGATTTTTTAGCAATTTTAAACAGATACGAGCTGACGAAAAAATTTGCAACAACGGCAAAAATCATCACATAAATACCGAGCATCGGTTCAAATTCAGTTTCTGCGGCAAAAAACACCTTTTTACCCGCCTCAATAAAAATATAAACAGAGGCAAATATAATTAAAAGTCCTTCTATAAATCCTGACATATCTTCATATCTGCCGTGTCCGAACGGATGATTTTTATCAGCCGGTTCAGACGACCTTACAACAGAAAAAAATGTTATAACCGAGGCAAGCATATCACTCAATGAATGTATGGCTTCCGAAATTATACTTATACTGCCCGACAAAAAACCTGCTATAAGTTTTAACATAATTATTATTGCGTTAGAACAAATTGATAATCCTGCAGCAAATTTTTTTTGTTTATTTATATCCATAAATCTTATTATACAACTAATGACAATTTTATCAAATATTACAATAGCGGTCTTTAAAAAGACCGCTATTTCTTCCTTACGCACAATGTTCTAGTAATATCTCTAGTCGTTCTTCCTTTGTCAATTTGTTATTAATCTCTTTTTCTATATCAGATGGTATAATATTATCCATCCAACTGGAGCCTTTTATTATAAACAGCCTCTTTTATTGCTATGAACACACTTCGACTATACCATACAGACATTATAACTGGGTTTCAACTGTTTTTAAATTTATATTTACATTTCTCTATAATTGATTTATAAATCAATAAATTGACTAAAAACTCTTTATTGCAAAAGATAAATTTATAGATTAAAATATATTATGAAAGGAGAGTTTATTATGTGGGAAAAGGACATTAATATTAATGACATTCGTGAAATCAGAACACGCACATCCGTATTTTTCGGAGTAGGTGCTATCAAAAAAATTGATGATATAGCACGTGATTTAAAAACAAAAGGTATTGATAAAGTCATAGTAATGTCAGGGAGAAACGCTTATAAAGCAACAGGGGCCTGGGATTACGTTGAAAAAGCACTCAAAGATAACGGCATTGGTTATGTAAACTATGATCAAGTAACACCAAACCCGACTACTCATCATGTTAACGAAGCAGCTAAAATGGCACAAGAATTTGGAGCAAAAGCTGTTATCGCAATAGGCGGAGGATCGCCTACAGATGCCGGAAAATCTGTTGCTATTTTAATGGAATATCCTGATAAAAATGCAAATGATATTTATGAATTTAAATTCACACCTGAAAAAGCCGCTCCTATTGTATCTATCAACTTAACTCACGGCACAGGTACCGAAACCAATAGATTTGCAGTTGTAACAGTTCCTGAAAAAGATTTTAAACCGGCAATTGCATATGATTGTATTTATCCTATGTATGCAATAGATGATCCGCAATTAATGACAAAATTATCACCGAAACAAACAAGATATGTATCTATTGATGCGGTAAACCATGTTATAGAAGCTGCAACCAGCACTGTAACATCGCCTTATGCCGTTACATTAGCTCGTGAAGTTATTGCTGATGTTGCAAAATATTTACCTAAAGCAAATGAAAATCCGGATGATTTAGAAGCAAGATATTACCTGGCATATGCAGCAATGATGGGCGGAGTTTGCTTTGACAACGGTCTTTTACATTATACACATGCACTTGAACATCCTTTGAGTGCCGTAAAACATGAACTGGCACACGGATTAGGACTGGCAATGCTTTTACCTGCCGTAATCAAAGTAATTTATAAAGACAGACCGCATATTTTAGCTGATATTTTAAGTCCGATTGTCCCGGGATTATCCGGTAATCCTGAAGAAGCCGAAAAAGCTGCAAAAGGTGTTCAATCATGGCTGCAATCAGTTGGTGTCAGCGAAAAACTGATTGATGAAGGTTTCAGTGAAAATGATGTTGAACGTCTTGTTGATTTGGTTTACACGACACCATCATTAAGCGGCTTGATTGATATCGGACCTTCCGGAAATAATCGTGAAGTCGTTGAAGAAATTTACAAAAATTCTATAAGACCTTTATAAAAAACTTAAAGCCCTAAACAATGTTTAGGGCTTTAATATATATCTGATATTATTATATATTTGATTATATTCATCATATTCTTTATAAAAATATCTTGCAATAATTTCCATCATCTCTTTATCTTCGGGATTGTCAATATCTAATATGGCAGTATCCTTCATTTGATATGCCGTTAATTTCCCGTCAAATAATTTTTTTACATTATTGTCCAATAAATAATTTGGTCTATATGCATAAATAGAAGCATTCATATCAAAAATTTCAGGAGCCTGTTGTCTTGATGTAAACCCAAGATTATTAACCACTTCAAAAAAACCTTTTTCATTTTTACATACTTGATTAAAATATGGCGAACGTCTTGAATTTGTCATTGAAAAACTTGCATCTGCGTTAGAGTTCTCTATTAATTTATCTAATACTCCTTTGATATCTTCAACTGTACGCAAAGGAGATGTCAAGTCTAAATCAATAATATAGTCAAATTCTTTGTTCATTTTTTTATAGGTATCTTTTATAACATCTATTTTCCCGACTCTGTCACCGGCTAACTCATCTGTCCTTTGAATATGTTTAAAATTTATACATGTTTTTTTTATTTGATTAATTAATTCTTCGCTATCTGTGTTTACGGCAAGCTCGCATTCAAAGCCATATTTATCTTTAAATAATTGATAAGCAGATAATGTATAATAACAAATCGGATAATCCAAAAAATTTGAGATATTCTTATTTTTTAAGCCTTTTGAGCCTTTTCTGGCACATATTGTAAATAACAACTTCATTTTATTCTCCTAATGCTATTTTCAAACTTTCAATTGCTTCTTTTGGTGAATTATTATATATTTTGCAATTATTTTTTATAAGATCAAGAAAATATTTCATTTCATCCATATACATATCATTTGTATTTTGCAATAAATCAAAGGTTTTTGTTTCATTTTGAGCAAACACTTCAATCTGACGAATAGTTTTTCTGCCAAAATAATCCAAATGCAAAGAACCCATAACTTCTTTATTCTCTAATAAATATATTGCAATATCATGAGATGTTATTTCTAAATCGGATTTTTTATCGGACAACATTTTTACTTTATCAAACGAACCAAATATCCATTTCAAGTAATCAATTTCATGGATTAAGTCAAGCTCAACACCACCGCCTAAATCAGATTTAGCACTATAACAATTTTTATAATCACCGTTTTTTCTCCATTCAGGCAAATATGAAGAACAAATTGCTCTGAAAGCATAAACTTTATTACTATTTACATAATCTTTTAATTTAATAACTTCCGAATTATATCTTAAAGGACACGCAACATAATTTATACCCGACGAAAAACTGCATTTTTGAACTTTATTAAAAACAGGTTTTTCAATAAACATATTTTTTGTTTTTGCTGCTAATTTTGATATGGCTTCATAATGCAAATACGTCGGATTTGTAATAAAAACAATATCATAATCATCGGGAACTTCCTGATAATCCGTAAAAATATTGTTAATATTTTTAACCGGCTCTTTTTTTGTACGGAGAGCATCAATATTAAAATAGCCGCATTGCAAAAGATTATTTAAATGTTTACTGCCAATAGATCCGAGTCCTACAAATAAAACCTTATATTGCACTCCAGCCTCCGTCTACCATTAAATTATGACCAGTAATGTAACTTGCTTCATCAGAAAGCAAAAAGCTGACTGCCGGAGCGATTTCAGAAGGTTTTGCCAGCCTTTTTAAAGGGGATCGGTGTGAATAATTTTTTACAAAAACAGGATTTTGATTGTCAAAAACACCGCCGGGAGAAACACAGTTAGCACGAATACCTTTATGTCCGACATATGATGCCAAATAACGGGTAAAATTGATTATCCCTGCTTTTATCGCAGGATATGCCGCAGGAGATGTTCCGCCGGTACCTTCATATATAGTAAAGTCATTCCCGCAAACACCGTAAATTGAGCCAAAATTTACAAAAGAAGAACCTTCTTTCATATATTTTAATCCTTCCTGAGTTATTACTATAATCGGATTTAATTGCATATCAACATTTTTTTGCCATGATTCAAAACTAATATCCTCTAATTTGTTTCCCCAATCTTTTGTTCTAGGATATGCACAATTTACAATGCCGTCAATTCTTCCGTATTTGGTATAAACTTCTTTAAAAATATTTTTTATATCATCATTGTTCGTAATATCAATTTTATAATCATTTGAATTTATATCCGCATTTATTGCTATTCCGTTTTTCTTTTTAATATCTTTTATAATCTCACGGCCAATCAAGCCGCAACCGCCAAAAACTATAATCACTTTATCCTTTAACATAAAAACCCTCTTTTTCTTAATCATACAACAAAAATAAATTACAACTTTTGTTTATAAAAATGCCTTTTGATTTGTTTTAAAAAAACTTTATTTTCATTAGAAATTCTGTAAGATTCGCAGACTTTTTGGACAGTTTTATTAAAAACCCAATCAGACAAGTTTGAATGAAGAAAATATTTTAATGTTTTATCCCAATATTTCACGAAACAAACAGAAAGTGCCCAGGCTATTGCCATTTTTGCATAATAGCCTTCATGCCTGATTTTATCCAAAACATCCAAAACTTTATCAATATATTCATCATCAATAAAATAATCCAAAAGCATAACTACACCGAAACGTATTTCAAACTCCTGATTTGATTTTAAATAAGGCTGTAAAAAATGCCAAACATGTTCTTTACACTTTTTCGTAAATTTCAAATTAGAACAAACAACATCACAAATTCCCCAATTATTAATTTTAGGTATAAAACTCTTTAAAAGTTCAAGCCTTTTTTTATTGTCCATTTTGGCATACCCTATTAAAAGCCCTTGAATCATCACCTCCTCATAATATAAATCGTCTTTATAATCTTGCCAATAATCAGTTTTAGCCAATTCTTCAGCAATTTTTCTTACTTGAGGCACTCTTACTCCCAAAACATTATCAATGCCAGGTACAAGCGATGTATGAAATTTCTGATATTTATCCTCTTTTAATTCTAAAAGTTTTTTTCTTACATTCATTTTAACATTTCTCTTATATAATTTTTTACAGCAGGAGTAATCATTAAATCAGGTTCTGACATTATAAAATTATCGAGAATTGTTATTGCTTTTCTTTTCTCACCCTTTTCAGCATACAAAACCCCCAGCATTACCTGATTTAAAGGATTTGTCCTGTTTGAATATTTTTGAATTTGCACATCTAATGTTCCGAGCTGTTTATAAGTTTTTGCCAAATTTTGGTAATATTTAAAATTCAAACTAAACTGCTTGATTGCACGTTCAAAACAATCCAAAGCATAATCAGGATAACCTATCAACAAATACACTTCCCCCAAATTATTATAATAAACAGCTGTTGCCTGAGTATTAGGGTTTAAACTTATTGCGATTTTAAATTCTTGAATAGCTGCATAATAACACTTTTCATCAACATACATAAGCCCCAAATTATTATGAATATAAGCATTTTTCTGTGCATCAATTTCATATACATCAGGTTTTTTATATGCAGATGTAAATAATGAAACAAATATAAAGGTTAATATAAAAAATTTTTTCATACTTTAAATTAAATTAATTTCAAGACCTTCCTGAGCCATAATGACTTTATCAGGGAATAATTTTGTATAATAATCTTTTACTCCGTCTAACTTATCATCAGAATAATTCGGATCAAAATGGAAAAACACAAGTTTTTCGGCATTAGTTTGTTTTTGAACTTCAACAGCCATATCAAATGTCGAATGCCCGTAACCTTGTTTTGAAGAAAAATGATTCAAATAATCTTCTGTAGTATATTGAGCATCATGTATTAACAGATTACAATTACGTGCAAAATTAACAAGCTTTTTATCTCCGCCCAAATAACTTTCTTTATCAGTAGCATAGACAAGAGATTTATTTTTATATGAAATCTTATATACAACAACTCCGTCTTTTGGATGTGCATATGATTTATAACAAGTAATAACAACGTCTTCATCATTATAATCCGTTATATTAATCAACGGTTCACACCCGTGCCGCAAAACAATTTTATCAAAATCATGGAGTTTTTTAATATTCAAATTCCCTGCAATATCCCCTAAATCAAGCGGAAAAGATTTTCCAAACAACATATCCGATAATTCTTGTGATAAATTTTCGTTATCAGAAACATTACCATATACATTTATAGTTGTGGAAGCTAAATGCAAAGGTCTAAAAAATGTAAACCCCTGTATATGATCTTGATGGATATGTGACAGAAAAACACAAGCTTTAACAGGAATTCTGTCTTGATTATTAATGCCCGAGGCAATATAACGTTCCATCAAATCATTACCTACATCTATCATACCTGTTCCGGCATCTAATATAATCAAATGACCGCCGGCATTAACCTCAACGCAAGAAGTATTTCCGCCATATTTTAAAAAATCTTTGTTCGCAATAGGATAACTTCCTCTGACACCTCTGAATTTTACCCTGAATTCACTCATAAATCCTCTTTACCTTTTTATTGTGTAAACTGCTGTTTGATCTTTTTCTTCGCCGCTGTATAAAGATGATGCAAAGACCATAAGTTTAGCTAATTTTTGTACATTTTTCAATCCTGTTTCCTTTAATTGTATATCAAAAATTACTTTATTACGTTTTTTTGTTATATTAATTAATCTAAAAGCATTCGGATAAGATACCAATGATGGTGTACTTATATATAAGACATTATCATTTTGAATAATTTTAGCAGCATGATAATGACCTGAGAAAACAGCTATAGGATTTTTATATTTTTCAACTACGCTGCGAACTTCAGCTGCATTACGCATTTTATGACCTGGGCTTGTATAAGGTTCAATTAAAGGAACATGCGTAAATATTAATACAATGTCTTTTTGAGAATTTTTTAATTCATCATCAAGCCACTTTAACTGTGCCGGATAAATATAGCCTTGAGCAGTTATTTCCGTATCTATCATACTATCCAAAACTATAACTTTATATCCTTTTTTAGGAACAAAAGAATAATAAGGATTTTTAAAATTAAACGAAGGATTGCCCTCTTTTAAAATTGAAAAATACATCTTTTTAGTCAAATAACCGCCAATACAGACATCATGATTTCCGAAAGAAAAATACCATGGGGCATGAAGTTTTGCCAAATAAGGCAAAACGGCATGCAATTCTTTTTCAAAAGGTTTATCAATCAAATCTCCTGTAAACACAACAAAATCTACATTTGGCACTAAATTAATTTGATTAACAGCATCTTCCAAAAGTGCAGGAGATTCGGCAATCATTTTAAAAGTAGTATTTGGCGAATTTTGTAAAAAATGACTGTCACTAATCTGTGCAAATTTCAACCCGTCGCAAGATGTATAACCTTGAACACAAAATAACATCACGCAAACAAGCATTAACGTAACAATTCCGTTAAAAACCTTTGTTATAAATTTTTCTTTTTTATGCCTCATCTAAATCTTCGCTTTTAATTCATTATACTTTGCACTGAGATTTTTGTCGTCCTCAAAAAGAAGGAGCATTGCTTTTTCTAAATTTATTATAGCATCACTATTACGTCCGAGTTCAGCCTGACAATAACCTAACAATTTATATACTTCCGACGTTTGAATTTCTTCAGCAAGTTTTTCTAATTTTTCACAGGCTTGAGCATATCTTCTCATATTGTAAAGTATTTTAGCTTCCAAAAATCTGTATTCTAAAGAATTTTCTAATGCAATAGCAGTAATAACATCACTTAATGCATCATTTGTATTGTCTAATGCCGCTTCACAGCGTGCTCTTAAAGCATATGCAAAATCATCCTGCTGGTTAATCTTTAAATATTGATTTAAATATGTAATAGATTGCGTATAATTTTTTGCTTCAAAATAACAAAGTGCAATTTGAAGATAACACTGCACAAAATCAGGTTTAGCATTAACCGACTTGATGAAATAATCAACCGCTTGAGTATAACTTCCTCTGTTGCGATAATAATTCCCTAAAAAATAATATGCCCAATAATCTTTTCCCGCCGCAAGAATAGACAATTCTTCAGACATGTTGCCATTTTTCTTTGCTTCAACAGCTTGTTTTACAGAATTACTTTTTGATAAAACAAAAGAAAAATTTCTGCCTTTCAAAATTTGCTCTAAACCTCTTTTCAAATCTGCCACGTTAGAATTTTGCGGTTCATACACTAAAATTTTATCTAAAAAAGAAACAGCTTCTACATAATTCCCCTGAATAACATAATTTGTCGCCATGTCAAAATAGTCCTCGGTAAGTTCACTTGCTGCTACAGGGAAACAAAAGATGACAAAGAAAAAAAGTCCTGTCATAAATAATTTATTCATAACAGGATTATAACATAAATTCCAACAAAATATTAAATATTCATCAAATTAAGTATATCACAAAAATTCGCAGATGTCTTTTTTACATCGGAATTTGAATATTTTATTGCGTTATCAGGGTCTTTTAGACCGTTTCCGGTTAATACGCAAACAATCTTTACATTTTTTTCAATTTTATCTTTAAATTTAATTAATCCGGCAACGGAAGCTGCACTTGCAGGCTCAGCCAAAACACCTTCTGTAGATGCAATCAGCTTATAAGCTTTTACAATTTCCTCATCAGTTACAAAATTAATCATGCCTTTACTTTCATCGCGAGCGGCCTCAGCTTGCTTCCAACTTGCAGGATTTCCAATCCTGATAGCAGTTGCAAGCGTTTCCGGATGCATAATCCTTTCACCTTTAACAATTGCAGCAGCTCCTTCAGCTTCAAATCCCATCATTTTCGGAAGCTTTTTAGCTTTTCCGAGAGAATAAAATTCTTTATATCCTTTCCAGTAAGCGGTAATATTACCGGCATTGCCGACAGGTATAAAATGATAATCCGGAGCATCGCCTAATGCATTACAAATCTCAAAAGCACCTGTTTTTTGACCTTCAATTCTATAAGGATTTACTGAATTTACAAGTGTTATAGGATATTTGTCAGAAATTTTTCTGACCATTTCCAAAGCTTCATCAAAATTACCTTGTATTGCAATAATTTCAGCACCATACATCATGGCTTGAGAAAGTTTCCCTAAAGCAATATAACCGTCGGGAATAAGAACGTATGTTTTTAACCCGCCCTTTGCACCGTATGCTGCCGCAGAGGCACTTGTGTTTCCTGTCGAAGCACATATAATAGCTTCAGCACCTTCTTCTTTAGCCTTTGACACAGCCATTGTCATGCCTCTGTCTTTAAAACTTCCTGTAGGATTTGAACCTTCAAATTTTAAATAAATTTCCGCATCTAACCCGATTTTTCGAGCAAGGTTGTCTGCTTTAATTAAAGGTGTATTCCCTTCATTAAGTGTTATTACCGGTGTTTTTTCAGAAACCGGCAGATATTCTCTAAAAGTATTTATTAAGCCTTTATAGTACATTTTGAACCCTTATTAAACTGTTAACTGAATTTATAAATTTGCTGTCTTGAAATGCCCTTACGGCATTTTGCATATCTCTTTCCAAACACGATTCCGTAATAACCGTAATATTTGCCGTATTATTTTCTAAAACATTTTTCTGTACAATACTTTCTAAACTTATATTGCACTCAGCACAAATATTACCGATATTTCCGATAACACCTTTATTATTTTTAGCATTTAAAGAAAGGTAATACTTATTTTGGGTATCAGAAATATCAATCATATCTGCATGTTCTTGATGGTTACAACGCATCATAGGCAAAAGATAATCCGTTTTTCCGAGTTCTGCTGCTATAATTAAAATATCTCCAACAACGGAACTTGCTGTCGGAAATTCACCCGCACCGGGACCTGATAAAGTTATATGTCCTATAGGATGTCCCGTTAAACTTACTGCATTGGTTACGTAATCTATATGAGCAAGAGTCGAATCTTTTGAAACAAGCATCGGATGAACTCTAACATCTGCATAACCGTTTTCGTCCATCTTTGCAGAAGCTACCAGCTTTATTTTATAACCTAAATCATTTGCTGCTTGCATATCTTCAGTGCGGACTTTTGTTATGCCTTCTCTATATACATTTTCTATTTTTATACGTTTTTTAAATGCCAGCGTTGCAAGTGTTGTTATTTTATAAGCCGCATCAAACCCTTCAACATCACCTGTCGGATCTGTTTCTGCATAACCTAATTCCTGTGCCTCTTTTAAAACATCATTATATGAGGCTCCCTGCATATCCATTTTTGTTAATATATAATTTGTTGTTCCGTTTAAGATTGCCTCTATTTTTGTTATTTCATTACCTGCTAATATCGTTTTTATTGGCATAATAATCGGAATTCCGCCGGCTATTGCCGCTTCATACAAAATTACTTTATTGTTTTCTTCTGCAAAATTAAAAATTTCCTCGCCTTTTTTAGCAAGAAGTTCCTTATTTGCCGTAACTATATGTTTACCGTTTTTTATAGCCGTCTTAATCAAATCAAATGCAGGATCAATTCCGCCTATTAATTCACAAACTATATCTATTTCAGGATTAGTAACCACCTCATAAGGATTATCCGTAATTAAACTTTCATCAAAATCCTCAATATTACGCTTTTTATTTTTGTTTTTTACCGCAATTTTAACAATCTCTATATTATCAAAATTCTTTAACGTCTTATAAACTCCGGATCCTACAGTTCCAAGACCTATTAATCCTATTTTTATTTTCTTGTTTTCCATAAAAAAATTATAACATAAATTAATTTTTATGTTCCAAAATATAATCAATAATTTTAGACATTTCATCAAAATTTTTAGAAAGCTTTTCTGTTAAAACAAATACGGTAAAAAAGCTGTAACATTTACAGTTACAAAAGAGATGACTGTTAAACTAAGAATATGTCCGCTGACAATCTATCCAAAAAATTAAAAGCGGAAACCATCCCATACAAAGAATTAAAATGCTTATGTGACATAATCAACTATGATATAGAATTTATACAAAAGCCTTAACGAACTTGACCAAACCATAAAAAAAGTTAAAATAGAGTAATGGAGATTACTTTTGACAAACATTCTCTAATTATAGACGGGAAGAGAATTTTTATAAAAAGCGGAGCATTTCATTACTTTAGGACTCCGGGTTATGAAATGGCATTAGACAGATTTGCCAAGATGAAATCCGGAGGATATAATACCGTAGATATATATTTCAATTGGAACTATCATAGCAAAGCTCCCGGGGAATATGATTTTTCAGGGATAAAAGATGTAAGAAAAGTACTCAAAGCTGCAAAAGAAATCGGATTATTTGTTATAGCTCGTCCCGGGCCCTTTATCAACGGAGAAGTCAATGCCGGCGGTCTGCCTTTTTGGTTATTAAAAATGGATGATGTTATACCAAGAAACAGGATTGGTACAGAATATCATTATTCTGAAAAGTATATGCAATATATAGAAGAATGGTATGACCATATAATCCCTATTATCCGTGAATTTGATAATGTAATTTTATTTCAGATAGAAAATGAATATGCAACGGATACAATGGAAGAAGATTATATGCGTCGTCTTTACAAAATGGCAAGAGAAAAAGGTTTAACATGCCCGATATTCCATAATGACGCATATTTTGCGGGTTTATGGGCAGATGTAGTCGATATATATGCTCTTGATTTATATCCTTATATAAATCCTAATCAAAACTGGAAGCAGGATAATTTTTGCTTTGATACATTAGATAATGTTGAAGAAATTTTTAGAGGAGCAAAGGAAAATTCACCGCCGTTTATTGCCGAAATGCAATCAGGCTGGTTTGATAAATGGGACGGTTCAGGATACAAACATATACGTGATGCATTAGGTGATGAACACATAAATATAATGACAAAAACCGCTCTCTCACAAGGTGTCACTCTTTTCAATCATTATATGGCAGCAGGCGGAACATCCTGGGACGATTTGGCATGTGATGAAGTGTATACAAGTTATGAATTTACGGCACCTATTGATGAATTCGGTATTATACAAAATAATTTTTATAAGGTAAAAGAAATAAATTATTTTTTAGATTCATTTGACTTTACCAATACAGACCCTGTTCCTTTTGAATTTAATCAAGAAAATATCTACACAAAATTAAGACATGATAACACAAATAACTGCGACTGGCTTTTTGTCAGGAATATGAATGCTGAAACAGTTGAATTAAATCTTCAAAAAACCGTCCGTTTAAAACCTTATGATATGAAAATTTGTCCGGTAAATTTACAATTAAAAGGCTGTGAAATAGAATTTTCGGATGTTGAAATTTTTGCAAGACTTTACGATGAAAATGAAGAAATTCTTTTTATGATAGCGGATAAAGATGCAAATATTTATTTAAAAGACTATGGAATAATTTCAGGCGATAAAAATGATTATGATAACCTGATTTTTGAAAAAGACGGAAAAACCACCCAATTTGTGTTTTTAACAAAACGTTTAGCGGACAGAAGCTGGCTGTTGAAAGATAAACTTATATTCAATGCCGATTATGTGCTTCCTAACGGAGCTGCCGCATTAGAAAGAAATACGGAAATTGCATACTATGATTTGAAGCATAAATTTGCTAAAAAATATTGTGTTATAAATGAATTTAAAGATTATGAGAAACCCGAAATAATAAAAGATTTCCAAATTGGATTTTGTTCTCCCGAAATTGATCTCCACTACGACTATTCAAACTGGAAAAAAATCGGAACAAAAACAGATTCTTTTTCTTGCGAACTATACGATGAATTTGTATGGTACAAAGCAAAAATTCCGGATATTCTTAAAGAAATAACCCTGAGTGCAAGACACCTTTTTGCGGTATACATAAACGGAAAAGAAGTATTAAATCGAAATAGTTATAAAATCGAAAAACTTCAAGAAGTACCTGAAACCATTTCCATACCGTTAGATACAAAAATATTAAATCACGAAATCAATGAATTAACGATTCTTGTTCAAAACCTTGGATTTGATAAAGGATTTTCCGGCGATACAAATTCACCGAGAGGACTTGTAACCTTTGAAACAAAGCCGACAGTACCGTTAGAATTTTATGTATGCGAAAAACTTTCAATCGAACGCAACGATTTAAGAGAAAGTGAAAATCCGTATTTAACTAAAATAACGGTGAATTTTGACATTGATTTTAAAAATGATGTATTTTTTGCAAAATATTTGTCTTTGGAAAATTTTTGGTACAGACGTGCAACAATATTTTTAAACGGAGTCAAGATAGGCAGGTATATTAAACGAACTAGAGTACAGGAAAAATTTTATTTGATAAACGAATTTTTAAAACCGCACAACACTCTTGACATAGTGATTTGGGAAAAAGATCGTAACATAAAATCGCCATGGGGCTTTAAATCCGATATGAAAAATGTTATAATACAAATAGGTACACAAAAAATGTATCAGTTATTTAAATGAGGTATTTGAGATGGTTGTTGTTCCTGAATTTTTAATCAGACGGGTTTACAAAAAAGGCTCATTAAAAAAACTTGAAAATGGAGCCAGTTTAGAATTAAAAAATGTTTTAGGACCCGGCTTTATCAGCGGATTTAATTACGTCAAAATAAATGATGTAATATTTGAGCCTAAAAATGTCAAATTTATCACTGGCGGACAGGAACTTGCCGGTGAAAACGTATCAGAAGCAAACCCTGTTGCTTTCAGGCTTAACCAAGAAGGAATTCTTGTTATGACGGGTCAAAACTGTGTTATTGACGGCAAAAATATTATTGAAATAGAAGTTATGAACCCTGAAGCAGGCAAAGTCCGCATGACTGTTGAAGACATAGCTTAGACACTTGTTGAAAGCGAAGGTGCAATAGATATAAAATGCCTTACCAAATCAGCGTCCCATTGTGTACCTGCACCTAATTTCAAAATTTCACAGGCTTTTTCAACAGGCATACCTTTACGATAAGGTCTGTCGCTTATTAAAGCATGGTAGGCATCCGCAACTGAAACAATCCTTGCGGCAAGCGGTATTTCATTACCTTTCAATTGATTAGGATAACCTTTTCCATCTATTCGCTCATGGTGATATTTTACAATAGGTATCAAATCTCGCAACGCTTCATTCGGCTCAAGCACTTTTTCGGCTCCGATTGTAGGATGTTGTTTCATTATTTCCCATTCATCATCCAATAATTTGTCGGGTTTTTTCAAGACGCTTTCCGGAATACCGATTTTTCCGACATCATGCAATAAAGCACCCAGTTTAATTCTCTCAACTTCTTCTTCGGGAAGGTTAACCGCACGGGCTAAAGCTTCCGCATACCTTGAAACTGAGGTAGAGTGGTCTTTGGTATATGGATCCTTTGCATCTATGGCTCCGGCAAGCGATGTTGCCATTTCCATAAGATGATTTTGTGATTTTATTTGTTCATTATTAAATTTGTGTAAAAGTTCATCTTCAAATCTAATTCCAATTTGAGCATGACGTTTTGCAAGAATTTCAGCAAAAGAATTTAATGCAACATCATCCCAAAAGTTATAATCGGAAGAACTGATAATAGCAGACATGCCTTCTTTATAACCCTTTGCCTGAGAAATATACATGGCTTGTTCCGCAAGAATTAAAAGTTTTTCTTGATCTTTTGTACATTCAGGATATGTTGAAATCCCGACAGAAACCTTTACAGGCCCTACATCATCTACAAAACAACAAGAAAGACAATAAGTAATATACTCAGCCAAATATTTTGCTTCAGCCGTATCGGTATTCGGCATAATAATGGCGATTTCATCACCGCCGTATCTGCCGGCACTATCTGAAGGTCTGATATTTTGTTTAACCTTTTCAGCTACCAATTTGATAACTTCATCACCTTTTGCATGCCCGAGCTCCCTGTTTATCTTGGAAATATTGTTCACATCAAGCATTACAATAGATAAATGCGTTTTATTCTCTTGTGCTTTTTGGATTTGAGAAGAAAGTATCTCCTGAAATCCCCGGTGATTGTATAAAGAGGTTAAGGTATCGGTATTTGCATATTTATTTGTTTTTGTTAATAATTCACCATTATGGATATACATTGCAAGATGACTTGCAAAAAATTCTAAAAATGATACGTTTAAATCCGTGCTTTCTTTCCCTAAAATCAATACTCCTATACACTGATTCATCGAAACCATAGGCACCATAAAAGCAGCCGAATTTTGCATATATGGTATGTTTAAAAATTTTATATCGTTTTTTGAAATACAAGAAACCGATTTAAACGCTTCAACAACAGGGTTTTCTACTTCCGATAATAAAATTTTAGAAGAATAAGTTTCCCCGCGTTTTGTATATAATTTTAAATTAAGGCACTTAGATTTTTCATGAAAAAATGCAAATGCCGTAAAATTACAGTCTATTCTTTCATTATACGTATTATTAATTTTACTGAATAATTCATTTATATTTTCAGCTGTTTTAAAATCTTGATTTAAATCTTGTAAAAGTGCAGAATAATCAATTGTTTTGCGGGAAGTAGAAACCGGAGCCGTCATACCTGCCGAAAACAATCTGTTTGTTGATCTGAATGCATTAAAATTATTAATTTTTGCAACAATGTCACTTGTTTTTTCGGCAAGCGGATTGGTAGCTCTGCCTGAGACAGAACCTGTAGACTTTTTTAGAGTCCGTTGTTTAGATGCTTTTATATTTTTTTCCAATACCGATTTCCACCTACATATTATCTAAACCATGTGACGCAAAGTTTTTGTCAAAAATTAAGACAAACTTAACATTACTTAAGATAATTTTACAACAGACGAGATTAAATGCAATACACTATCTAGATGGTTACACAACAAAAGCCAAATATACCCATATGGGTAATTGTAAAACAAATTAAATAAATGTTTAATATAATTAAATCTTTTTCATACTTCCAGCTATTCTTAATTCCAACGAGCCTATTTCAGGCTCTTTTTTTTGCTTGACAAAATTTAAGAAATAATATTTAATTAAGAAAAAAGGAGTTAAAAGATGAAAAATATTGAAATATCAGCGGATAAGATAGTCGCCCCCCCCCTATTGCGTGCTTGATTAAAGCCTTTCGGGCTGTTTTTGGAAGTTTATTCCACACAACCCGTCATTCTGAGCGGAGCGAAGAATCTCTTAATGAGATCCTTCGGCTGAAGCCTCAGGGTGCTACGCAGCGGATTTGTACAAGAGTGAGCGAAGCGAAACTCGTCCCAAAAACCACGCTTTTGCGAGCCGTACAAATCCAAGACCATAGACACATTAGGTTTTGTATAGCATTTAACAGTTGTAAGATCCTGAAACAAGTTCAGGATGACAGTGCTGTAGGTACATTTGACAATAATCGTCATGCCGCCTTCACGTTAGCCGAGGTTCTTATCACCCTCGGGATTATAGGGGTCGTTGCTGCATTGACCATTCCGACATTAATCTCTAAATTCCAAGAAAAGGCTCTTGAATCTCAATTCAAAAAAACGTATTCAATGTTAAGTCAAGCACTACAATTTACAATCTATGAAAACGGTTCTGAATATAAATGTTATACTCAAGATAGAGTTACAAACCCTCCTGATCCTAACGGGACAAGTCAATTTGAATATTCTGAATGCACAAAATTTCATAAAAGCTTTTTCCAAAATTTAAAATATGTAAAAGTAGAATCCGTAAATGAGCATCCATACAAAACAAGAAATGAAGTTGTGGCCGAAGGAGGAACTGTTAGTAATAACTCTTGTAATTTTAGTTTTATTGCAAACACAAATAAATATTACCTGCAAGACGGCAGCATTGTTTATGCTCTTACTAATAGAAATAGTATGCTTGCTCTTTATTTTGTTATAGATATTAACGGAGATAAAGGTCCGAATAAGTGGGGTTATGATGTATTTTATTTAGGTCCTACCAAACAATACACCGGAGTTTTAAGAATAGCTGAAACCACCTGTCTTATTTGTGAAAAAGGCGGTAAATCTGTTGAAGATATTTTAAAACGATAAATTTATCTTAATATATACATATGGGTAATTGTAAAACAAATTAAATAAATGTTTAATATAATTAAATCTTTTTCATACTTCCAGCTATTCTTAATTCCAACGAGCCTATTTCAGGCTCTTTTTTTTTGACAAACTAATCTTTGAGGCAACTGGGAATTTCAGTCATTATTTGAGATAAGAATATTTTTTCTGTTTTTTTAGGTGTTTCTATTAAATAATCAGTTGTTAAAATATTTAAAAAATTTTTTAATTGATCTTTTGAAAAAACATCCATAATTGATAATTATAATCCTTTTTTAAATACTTCAAGTAAATATAACGGCAAATCAATTAAATTATCCGTTTTTTTATAATCTGCCATTGACGTTCTTATTGCATAATTTGGTTTAAATTTTTCCATATAAACCTTCAAACTTTTAGCTTGTAAGTTCCTTTCCGCCTTCACCTCAACCGGAACAACATCGGATTTTATTTGTATAACAAAGTCTATTTCAGCCCTGCTGGTTTCATTAGACCAATAAAAGACTGGTAAATCTTTAATTGTCTTAAATTGTTGTAAAACATATTGTTCGGCTATAGCACCTTTAAATTCTTCAAATATACGATTACCGTCAATAATCGTATCTGCCTGTAAATCTGTCATTGCACCTAATAAACCCTTCCCTGAAAAAATAGGAATGGATAGCGATTTTAACCAGTCATTTCCACAAAAATGACACATTGCAGAACAAACACAAATAATGATTGCTGCCCATAACAATTTCCCAACAATTGGCTTCAATTTATTTAATATTTCATTCCATTTCAAATCTATTTCTTCTTCAAAATCTGTATCAGCATATAACAATTTTTCTAGAGAATTGTCATTTTTATCAATATACCCCTTGATATATATACCAAGTTTTTTAGTTTTTAATTGTGTATCAATGTCAAATAAGACACTTCTCATTAATGGATGCCCAACATATTTCCATACATCAATATAAAATACGGAATAATTATCCTTTAATTCTTCAATTATATTATTTATGATAAAACTTTTACCGCTTCCACAAGATCCAAATAAACCCAAATTAAAAAGAGCGTTTATTCAAACTCTCGTTATTTGCAATATCTACTATCGTTTCAGAAATTTTGTATGTATACCGCAGTTATCTTTGACCTCTTTTATATTATTAGAATCATGTAAGAATAAAGTTTTAGCCATATTTCATACCCCTTTATAAGGCTAATGCTACTTAAAAAAATACAAAATGAAATACAGTTAAAATCAAATTTTTACTTATATAAAATATAGAACACAACTTCAATTATTTTACTTTTTATAGAACATATATGATAAAAGATTTTCACGTTAATTTTTTTATTGCTTTATTTATCTTAATAAAGAGGCAAATTTTATTCTCTTTTATACTTATAATATATATCGACAGATAGTAGGCAAAAGAAAGGTGTGTTATGTCAAATGTTCTAAATGTAGGTGGAGTTTCATTTAAAGGAAATTATATAATTCCTTTTGACCAAGTTAAAGATTCTGCGACAATGCGTGCTGTTGGTTCTGAAACTGCAAAATATGTAGATACAAAAGATATTGCACAAAGAAAAGATGGTATTGTTATAAAAATTGATGATGATAAAAGAGCGAAAGAATACGAGGCGGTTGTTGCCAAGTATGGTGTAAATATACAAAAATATGATGGTCCGTTTAAACCAAATGCTGATTTAGATTCATATGCTTTTATGGTTTCAAAATTATATTCAGAAGAAGATGCACAGCAAAAATTTGCAGCATATAAAACAATGAATGAACAAGAAAAAGGCAAAGCATATTTAGATATTTATAAAGAGTTCAAAAATAGCAAATATTCTGTTGAAAACCGGGCAAAGATGCCTACACCAAAATTGAAACCAACAAATAAACCAATAATTAAATATACTAATAAAGACGGTGAAAACCTCATGGCACGTGAAGTACAGCTTGAAAATGGTTACACTTGTATGGCTGTATCAAACGAAAAAAACCCAAATCAGGCAACTTTAATGAATAAAGATGAATTTCAAAAGTTCTTCATAGAAAGTGCAAAACAAATGCCTGCACAATAAATTCAATGTAATGAAAATATAACAAGTATTTATTATCAGGTGTTATTGAATAAATTATTTATTTCCAACTAATAATATTGGTAAATTATATTTTTTGGCAAATGCTATAAACTCAGGGACAACTTCGTCCATACTATTTTTTCTTACTACAAGTCCTTGTATTTTTGGATTTGCCGCAACAAACTCGGTATGGGTTTGTCCTGTGAATAATGCATCTGTACTTTCTTGAATTGCTTTAACAATTACTGAAGCAGGGTAAACATTTCCGTTAACTTCAATTTCTGATTTTTTTTCAATCTGCGTAAGAAAACTTTTATTATACACCAGTTTGGACAATTCTTGATAATCAGCCTCGGATATTCTACATCCTTGATTATGAGCAGATTGCATGAATTTTTGTTTTAGAAAGTTTCTTTGTGGATTATCGGTAAACAATAATTCTACAAATTTATCTGTGCCTTTTTCATATCCGCTGCTCAAATTATTAGGCGATGCTATCGCAATACTTGATATAGGAGTATCAGTTACAAATCCATATTCACGGTGCATATAAGTACGTGTCCTATCCATTTTTATCATACTTATAGACCAAACATTATTATCATTAATTGTGGATTCCATACCCAATTTTGCACTTTCTAAATTTCCAAGTAAATTATCGTCAGCGACCATATGAACGGTTAACCTCAAATTATCTTTTGTAGTACCATTCATACCATATTGACCTAAATCCGTATCAGATGGAATATTTTCATCAGTAAGATTCAAAACTCGGACTCCATATTGTTCGTCCATTGGAATTTTTTCAGTATTTAATATTTTTGAATTCATTACAATATTGGTTTTGGCGTACATTTTTTGATATGCAGCATCTAGATTTTCTAATCTTTGGTCAAATACCTTAGCTGCATTTTCTATAGTTCTGTTTTCATTAATGTTTAATACTCTATATTGAAAATCAGAATTAATACTAAACAAATCAGCTTTTGACATTATTTTGGCAATCTTGTAATCATCAGGAGAACGGAATAAAGCGGCAACTTTATTCGCATTCCATTCATTTCGATTGTATCTTGCAAACCAATCGTGATTTTTAATGATGTTCAATATTCTTTCTTTAACAGTTGCCGGTAATTTAAATTGTGCCATAATACCTGATGCAATTTCAGCACTATCAATTTCGTGACCTGTATCAGGTGTCTCAGGGTTAATATATTTTTTACCAAAATCGTGTAATAATATTGAAAATTTTAGTATTGTACGATCTTTATCTGATAATGTTTTATATTCAGGATCATTCATTGCTTTTTTCAATACCTCCATGGTGTGAACATCTACAGAATAAGCGTGAGTTTTATGTTGTTGTTTCCCGACTGTCAGTATAACATCCGGCAAACCTCTCATTATACCATTTAAAATGTTATCTAATTCTGCATCACCCGTTTTGAATTCATTTTCATATATAAATTTATTGTACTCTTGTTCAATTTTTGCAGAAACCGATTTCATTTTATCTGTAAATTGATTAAATTCTTCTATTTCTTCATTTGTAGTTTTTACAGCAAGTGGAGTTGGTAAATTGCCAACATCATTATTTTCAACGAGTTGGGCGAATCCTCTTGCTTGAGTTTGCAGGGTTTTAATATCTTCTAACTTTAATTCAGGATAATCTCTTACAAGTTCAGCAATTTGAGTTTCATTTAATTGTGATAATTGAATACATTTTTTCAAAATAGTTTCAATATTATTTTCTTTATAAAGCTGTAAATTATCTTCATTAACACCTTTTAATATTGTTGATAATTCATCAATGACATTTTTATATCCCTCGTTTGTTAATGGTTCCACAGGTTGATTAATTTGTTTAACTCTTGGATTAGAGTTAAAGCCATTTTCACCTAAATCAATGTTATGAAATCTCAAAACACTTGCTTGTTCTTCAGGTGTTAAATCCGCTAAAATTTCTCTAATGTTTGCAATAAATTCATTTCTACTGTACTTCAAAGGCAAACCGTATTTGCCATATTGTGTAAAATCAAATTGTGAGATTTTGGTTTCAATATTATTCAAAACAGTTTGGGAATTTTTTCCTTTGTTTGAAATAAAGTTTCTCAAAAATTCTTGTCTTTGAGACTGATTGGTTCGAACATTTTTTGATGCCAAATTGATATCCGTTAAAAGTTTTCTTGTTAAAATCTCTATATCACCTTTGATTATACTTCCATTTGAATCTTTGGTATCTATAACTTTATCTTGAATAAGTTCTATAGCATCTTTTGAAGCATAAGAAATCTTATTTAACAAATTAACTTTTTGAGCAGTACTTAATCTGTCAACGGTTAATTCATTTTTATATAGTTTTGAAAGCATAAACATTTCCTGAATAGTAAATCCATAATCTGCTTTTAAAATGTATATATCTACATTTCTATTAAATTTATCAATATCAAATCTGCCAGTTTCTTTATTTTTCGATCCGCCAATAAAGTAACCAATTGATTCGGCATCAATATCATATTGTTTGCCATTTTTAAGTGTAATTGGATTTTTTAATAAATCAATCGTTTTAGCAATAGCATTATCGTCATAATCTAAGGTTTTAAATGCTAAAATAATTTTTGAAATATCAGCTGATGAATCCTGAGTTATTGCCTTTTCATCAATCATTCTATCAATAATCTTGATAACATTATCATCAAAATTATAGGTTGCAGGTCTTACACCTATTTTACCTTGAGTTTTAAAAGCTGTGGTATCAATAAGTTTGGCAACTGTTTTTGCAGAAAGTTTATCTTCATAAAGTAATTTTTCTGCCCAGTTTAGCATTTGTTGTTGTTTTGCATTTATTTCCTCAGCAGAAAAATTTGAAACATTATCTAATATTCGTGAGTTATGTGCAATTAGTAGTATATCATTAACTTCAATATCATTTTCTATACATCTTTTGCAGAACGCCAAGATATTCTCGTTTATTCCTGTAATTGTGTTACTGAAAAATTCTTTTTTCAAATTCAAAGCAGGAGATATACTTTTGCAGGCATCAACTACACTATAGCCTTTATTTTTCATAATATCAGTAATGTTATCTAAAATTTGCTGGCGTTGAGTATTTGTTACTTCAAGCGGAACACCGTCTTGAGGTAGAACTTTAGAATAATCAATTAAGCATAATAGGTCTTCAGGAGTGTAATTTTTAAATTGATTTTCAATTATATCAAGGGCAAACTTATCAATTTTTCCGTCAGTCTTTGCAGCATTAAGTAATTTTGCTGCTTGCGTTGGTGTTAAATCGTGATCTAAAAGTATTTCGCCTGTAGACCTTAATCTTATTGTTTGTTTTAATGCTTCTTCAGGTGTTAAGTTATTAGTTTGGTTAGCCGTAATTTTGCTAACAGATATAAAACTACTAAGGTCATTTGAAGTTACACCATCTTGTAACAATCTGAAACCTGTAGAAAAACCATCCGAATCAAAAGCGTTAGTTTTATGTAATGTTTGCATAAATGCTACTAAATCTGCGAGTTTAATGTTTGGATTTTTTTCAACGGCACTTTTTATTTGGTCTTCAATGCTTGGTGTCCATAAACTAAATTCTCTGACAGCAATATTTAATAACTTAGCATTTGTGTTATCTTTAAGAAATAATAGTGGAAGTTCTAAGGCATATGTTTTTTGAACAAAACCATCTTTTGTGCGAACTCTTGATGACAAAATATTACGAGTAATATTTTCATTATCAAGTCCCAATTCCTTATACTTATCGATTATAGATACCATATTTGCATCAAACCCTTCAGGTGTATTTATAGCTGTAAAATACATCGGAATATCTTCAGACTTGATATTATTATCAAAAAGTTCTTTTAAAGCTGTCAGCTTTTCGTTATTTATTGTACGGTTTGGATTTAAAACTTGTTCTGTTAATAGAACTAAGTATTTGTCATCAATACCTTTACTTTGAAAATATTTTATAAGATCAAGTTTTGTTTTGTCTATTGTTCCGTCATTCAATATTATTCTATACAGACCTGCATTTGTATTTCCATTTAATGCTGTACTTATGGTTTTGATTTGTTCAACTGCATCTTTAGAGAATTGCCCCACTCTATCATTTTGAGCAATTTTCAACACCAAAATATACCCCGCTTTTATATTTATGCCTTGCTCGTTTTTTAAATCAATCAATGCATCAAATATTTCTTTTTGAAGAGTTGGAGATTCTTGCCAATAATACTGAAAATTTCCAATATCCTCATTAAATTCAATTAAATCTTCTTTTGAAATTAAACCGTCATTGATTTTTTCGGTTATGTGTTGTGCAAGTTCAGGATTATTCAAGATTTTTTGATAACCTAATAAATCTTGTTTTGGAATATCAAATTTTTTAGAAATAAATTCCGTAAAGCCGGTATTAGTTTTCAGGTTATCATAAGAATATTCAGCATAAGATTTTTGATAAACTTTAAGTATATGTTCCTCAATCGGAAGACCTGCTTGTTCTGTGTTTTTAAGATTATTTAGGAAATTGTTAATAAATTCCTTTCTCTTAATTAATAAATCGCCTAATTGTTCTTTGTTTTCGACTTGACTTTTATTAACAATTTCCAACAACTTTTCGTTTGGAATATCGACAACTTGTTGTAAAGATGCAACCAATTCTTCTTTAGATGCGGATTTTAAATCTTTTGCATTGTTTCCGTTTTGTTGAAACATTAATGACAATTCAGGAACAATAGATTGTCCCATTTTTGAATTACCATTTGGATGATGCAACAAATTAATCATAGCATTATTGCTTATTATAACAGGATCTGAATCTTTTGTACTTAAAACTACATTTTCCATATTACCTAATAATGCATCTAGAGCATATGTTCTTACTGCAGCTTTTCCTCTTGTAAATCCGACTTTAGAGAAAATACTTTTAGACATAATTGCATATCCGGTATCAGTTTCAACAACAGTTTCTTCTTTTGGGAAACAACCTAATAATTGGCTATACAATTCATTTGCCAAAATTTTCTCTTCACATATGGCTCTTGATTGTTTTGGAAGTATTGTATAAATATTTTCACCATCAGTAACGTAATAACTTCCGTTATTACTGATATTCCCCTTATATGCTTGATAAACTTGTTCTTCACCATTTATTTTAAGAGTTATGTCTTCACCATTGCTTGTTTGGCGCAGTCTTGTAATAGTGTTATTAATTATTGTACGAACTTCATCTGTATTTTGATTCAACGGATCTTCTTTGAATTTGTATTGCATCCTAATATCAGGTCTTGAAGGATTCGATGACCATTCATTATATATTTTTAAATATTTTTGCATTAGTTGAGTCTTTTCCTCACCATTCGAGAGTTTCTTTATTTCATCACGAATTGCGACAAAAGACTCTCTGTCATTTGCAGTCTGTAATCTTTGTTCTATTGAGATTTCTACTTCGGAATTTTGGACACTTACTTTCCCTTTGAATTTTGCCACATCATTAGTAGAATATCTTTGCCCGTTGATTTCAATTTCAACTTGTCCGTCTGTATTATGTAAGCCTGTTACTTTACCCTTAACAGTTGCACCTGTTTTAGGATCTGCTACAGTTACATCATTGCCCAATAATCTTTGCCCGTAATCCATTTCGGTCATAGGCTTAACACCATCAGAAATACCTAAATTACGAACTCTGCCAACCCCTGATACATCTTTAATATCTCCGGACATACCAACCAAGATACCGGTCAAGTTAGCTTTTAATAATGATTGCCAATCATCTTGTGTATCTAAAATACCCATCATTGCCAAATCCCCTGCATAAGAGATGACAAAGTCAGCACTCAATTTTGCACCCGCAGCCGTCATAAAATTCTTTAAATATTTTGGGTTAGTAAATACAGTTTTTAACGCCTGTGCCTTATTTCCGGCTGCAATTTGTTTACCAAATACTGCCACAAGTTTTTCGTCAATTAAATTACTAAATGCTTTCATCCCAGCCTTACCGGCTCCCATACCTATGATGAAACCTCCTGCATTCATTAAGAAGTTTTTACCCAGTTGTTCTGCTTCTTCAGCTGTTTGAACATCTTTAGTCGCATAATCAGCAACACCTAAGCCTGTTTCAGCAACCATACCACCAATAGCAAGAGTATTACCCGCTGTAACCATTCCCGCTCCAAGAGGTGCTAATGGAGTAAAGCATAAAATACCACCAACAACTGTCATACCCATACCTACCATTGATGTGTTGCCTGTCCATCTTTGAATACAAGTTAGGTTATCATTCTTCATAGCTTCAGCCATTAATTTACCATTTTCTTCACCAATGGCATCATCGTGAGCTTGTGCTAAGGCTATTTGATAATCTTCAATTGTTTTACCATTTAAAAATTCTTCAAATTCTGTTTCTTTTGATTGTTGAGCTAACTTCAATAAAGAGTTCAAAGCTTTATTTTTAGCACTATCATCTAATGTGCCAAAATTAAATCCGTTTTCATCAATACTAATCGGAAATTTTGATTTATTTATTAATTCTTTTAATTGGGTTAAACCAGCATCTTCTGATAAAACATAGAAATCAGCAAAGCCTTCTAAAACTTTTTGAGCTTTTTCATCTATACTTAAAGTTTCATCTTTCCTTAATTCTTCTGCGAATTCTATAAACTGCTGTTTTTTATTGTATGCGTTTGCAACAATTTCCATTTCTTTTTTAGCCAAAGCATATTTTTCAATTTTGTATTGGGAATATTCTGTTCCTCTTTCAATTTTATAAACTTCTTCAAAAGAAACTGGTTCATCAGTATTCCAATAGTCAGGAATTATACCATTTTGTTGATTGATTTTAATTCCTGCAAGTTCACCGGTTGGCATAGGCTTGTTTTTGTCTTTGTTGTATTCAATTGCGTTATCAATAACTTTTTCTAATGCTTGAACCTCTTCAATACCGCTCAATGATACAAAATTCTTCTGAATGTTTTTTAAATCTTCCATTGAAGCGTTTGAACACAGTGTTTCAACATAATCGCCTATAATAGCAGCAAGTTCTTCTTCCGAATACTTATCCTTTAATTCTTTAAATTTAGTATTGGTGTCTAATACCAAAAACCGCGTAAGAATCATATCTTTAATACGTTCTTTGTTACCTTCATAATATTCTTTTTTGGTAAGTCCGTTTGGTGGTTCTAACTTAGCTCTATTCATCCATTCAATACCCGCATTTTGATAGTCCAAAATTTTAGCTACGTTAGATGTTTTTAAAATATCATTCTTATCTTTACTTTCATCATACCGACCTGAAATTGCACCTAAATATTGAGTATTTAATAGTTCATAAGCTTCTGAAAGATTGTCGTCAATAATATCAATTACAATTTCCTTACAGGCGGCTTCTTCTAAAAATGTTTGTTCCTCTTGACTTAATGTGCCGGTTTGAGAAGCTGCCACCAATTGATTTTGACTTCTTTCTTCAGGCTTGAATATATTATTTACAAAATTTACAAAGATATTATTATCAATCTCTTCGCCAATTTTTTCTTCAGTAAACATTTTGATTTCATTTGTTTCTAAGGTTTTATTATCCCCTGCAGCATCTTTTAAGGCATTAAACAAAGTTAGAGCCTCATCTGCTTGCAAAATCTTGTCATCGCCGGCAAATATGTTAAAAAGTTGTTTTGTTCTTTCATCAGCACCTTTTAAGTCTTTTTCCTTTATTTCTTTAAAGTTTGAGAACTTAAACTCTTTTCCGTTATTAAATTTAAAAAAATCTTCACCTGCCATCGAACTACCTTTTACTACAGAATGTAATAAAATTACAATTCTATTGTATGAATAATTATACTTATGATACTGTTAACGGTGTTTTTCATGAGAACTTTATGATTTTAGAAAGATTTTTACAATTCTTGGAAAATTGTTACAATTTATAAACAAATTAAATTGAGTTGAAAGTCAATAATACTTTGATTAATACCGATATATCATAGCATTACAATCAGTTCAGAGTGATGAAAAATACGCTTTAACAATGCAACATCTTTATTGGTCAAAATGGTACCAAAAACATCATTTGTCCAGATTAACTTCTGACTTCGTATGTCAAACTTGCGATACTTTTTCTCAAAATCCCTGACACATAACACTTACTCTTGAAAATAAAAAACCGAATAACTAATGTCATTCGGTTTTTTATTTTGGAGGTTAGGAGATTCGAACTCCTGACCCCCTGCGTGCAAAGCAGGTGCTCTACCAGCTGAGCTAAACCCCCGAATTTCTTTTATCGAAATCCTATGTCTTTTATTCTACATGATGAATTTTTTTTGTAAAGTACTTTAATCATAAATTTCCCCAAATTTTTTTAATATATATTCTAATCTCTCTTTATCATTTAAATACCACCAGCCGATTAAAGCTTCAAATGCCGTTGCATGACGATATTCTACCTGATTGGATCTTCTTGCTACCGGAACTTCTATATTTCTCGCTCTTCGGGAGATTTCATGTTCTTCTTCTGTTAATTCTTTTTCTATTAAATTTAACATTCCCGCCTGATATGATGCTTTTACAAAACATGTTGTCTTTTTATGCAATTCCCTTGCATTATACTCTTTAAAAACTGTTTGTTCCCTTATATATAATTCCCAAACCGCATCTCCTATATATGCATAACTTCTTATATTAATTTCTTCCATAAATCTATTTTACTATAGTTGTATTTTATCCGCAATTATGACATAATTATATCAAGGAGTATTCATGAAAAAGTTTCTATTAATTTGTTTGGCATTTATATCTTTACAATGTTTTGCACAAGAAAACCAGTGTTCAATTGAGTCTAATTATTCAGCAGACAACTCTCTGTGCAACTCTGAACCTTCATCTTTGAATAATTTTCAGTCTTATAGAAGTTTCGCCGAACAAATCAAAAAAGAACGTGCCGCTATTTCAAATGCTCTTGGATTAACCGAAGACCAAATGAAATGCCGAATTGATATCTTAAGAAAAAATTCCATGATTTTGGAAGAAAAATTTAGAGCACTTTACAATGAAAATTGCAAACTTAACAATCTAAAAGCTCAAAATGCATCCAAAAAAGAAATTAAAGCTCAAGAAGAAAAAATTGATTCTGTTAAAGACGAAATTGAAGTCATAATTAAAGAAGAAAATGAAGAGTTTGTTAAAGTCCTCGACAGGCAACAACGTTCCAAATTAAGCATGATACAAAAACTTGAACGCAGTGCTGCAAAAGACAGACAAAAACCAAAAGATTACTACAAATCTAATCCTAAAATGCGGCCGTTTGCCATGCCTACAAAATCCAATTGTGATTTTGAAACAGGAGAATTACAATAATTATTATTTCAAAAAAAAGAATTTTTTTATCGCAAATAAAATTCCTTTTAACCATTCCTTTATATCAAAATCTTCTTCATCTTCAAAATTGTAGTTCCCGCTCATTGTAAACGTATCTATTTCAGGCTTTTGAGCAAAAATATTTGTTTCTTTTTCTTCTTGCTCTTTTCTGCCTTGACTCATATAACCTAAATTCCCGGCACCGCCATCGTTTTGCATGTTTGCTGCTGCCTTTATTACAGGTTTTGAACTCAAAACGTTTACATCGAAACTCATTTTTTGTTCCCCTTTCCCTATATATATAAAGTAAATTTCATGAAGAAATGTTACAATTTTGCTCAAATTGTAACAAAAATTTACAAATCAGATTTGTCTTCAAACTTAAAAACCACCTGGGTTTTAAACCCTATTTCAAACAAATCTTTTTTTCTTATTGCATAGGTAATATCCGGAAAATATTCAGGATTATTAGGTGTCAGATAGAATTCAGTAATATTATTAGACTCATCATAATGTATTCTGACATTTTTTATTAAATTAATGTGAGCTCTGTCAAGTCCATCAGCTATTTTCAAAATTCCTGACAGACGTTTTACTATTTTTCTTTCTTTTTTATCAAGGCAAGAATAAACCTCATGTTCTCTTTTGTCAGGTAGGCTTCCTCTGTGATAACGACAGATACACGAAATCATAGCAATTTCTCTTGAATTGAATTTATCTATCCCGTTGTCCAAAATTAACTTTTGACTGTGTTTATGATGACTTTTTGAATCGACAAAATAACCTATATCATGCAATAATGCTGCATTTTCAAGAAGCTCTCTTTGTTTGTTAGACATTTCTTTTAAAGTTTCATTAACCCCGTCAAAAATCATCATAGAAAGCCTTCTTACTTCTATCGGATGTGAAACTTGAGCAGAAAATTTATCCAGCATTTCTTTTGCAGTTAATTTCATACAATTATATTGTAACAAAAAAACAACGGCATATCAATTTTATGCTATAATCATCTTGATTATGGAAGAAAGACGCAACAAATCTTCGGGAGCTAATTTTGATTTTCCGCCTTCGATTTTGGATGAAATTCAAAAAAATATTGAAGATATTATACTCAATTTTGATATTCCTGAAGCAAATAAAATGGATGTTATAAATAAAATCAACTTTGTCTACACACAAAGCCGGCAGATTTCTGCAACGGATCCTTTAACCGGTCTTTATAACAGACGACACTTTGAAGATAATTTAGAACGGGAATTTTTACGGGCAAAACGGTACGGAAATAATTTAAGTTTTGCTATAATTGATGTTGACTATTTTAAAAAAATTAATGACACATACGGTCATAGCTGCGGAGATTATGTATTAAAAGAAATAGCATCCATAATTGCTGCAACGTTCAGAAAAACCGATCTTATTTTTAGATACGGCGGTGAAGAATTTACCGTAATAATTACTGAAACAGCCGTTCAAAATGCCTTAATCCCTTTAGAAAGACTAAGACAATCTATTGAAAAACATAATTTTATTTATGACGGCAAAACGTTAGGCCAAATTACCGTCAGTATAGGGCTTACAGAAATCACTAAAGAATGTTCTACCGTTCACAAACTTTTTGACAATGCAGACAAAGCATTATATAAAGCCAAAGAAAACGGCAGAAACCAAATTATGATATAAACATATTTTGAAATTTTACACATGCAGCAAGAGCATGTTGAACAGTATCCATCCTGACAAGTGATGCGGATTTTGGTACACCTAATTCTTTCCAATCCGCTGAATTTGGGAACCCGCCTTTCAATGGACCTTTTTGTATTTGCACTAAACGAAGAAATTTTATACCTGTATTTATTGACTTCATTATTCGCATTTTTAAAATATCATCATCTATACAGTTATAAGTAGATATAAGTCCTTCCACTATACATGCTATACTCAAAGGTTTGATATTATCTATAAAAGCACCATAATAATGCTCTTCTTGATTAATTATTTGTTTAGGAATAACTTGTTCCACCATCTTGATAAGATGCTGCTGCAATAACTTTTTTTCATCTTCGCTTAAGCCGTTATCTTTTGTATTAAAAAGCTTTTCTGTTGCAAGCATTGAACAATAATCAAATTGAACATCTTTAAGATTTTTTCTTAAATTAGCCAAAAATAATAAACCTTTTTTAGCTCCATTAAGCCATTTTTGCTTTGGATCAAATTCATAAAGATATAAAAGACCGAAAGGAGCATCACCCGTATAATTAAGATTTAAATTATCAATACCTATGCCCTCATTTGCTGTATCATAACAATTATAAAATTGTCCGTTTTTCATCTGCATAAATAATAAAAATTGTCCCATACCCTGAAAAATTTCATCAGGAATAATCCCCTCCAAACGCAAATCTGAAAATGCCACCAATGCCATTGCCGTAGCAGATAACTTTGCTTTTTCGCATTTTAAATTTTCTTCTTCCGGATTGGAGATTACAGCATACCGTCCAAATCCCATAGGTCTTACATAATGTTCAACAAAATATTTTGCAGATATTCTCCTTCTTTCTGCCAGTCCCTGAATATTCAACTCTCTTTCACAAAGATACATTGTATAAAGCATTCGGGCATGATTTGTTGTATTATAAGTATTTTTATTAACCTTATACTTACTTTTTAAATTTCTTATATAAATAAAACGGCCGTTTTCCAGCATATTTTCGTTTATATAAGATAAGGCATAAATAATGGAATTATGAATTTTAGAAAGACTGTTTTGACCGCCGGAAAATTTTTTTGCATCCTGTGAAATAAACCAGCCGAAAACAACAGCCATAAAAATGACTACTCCCAAATATAAATATTGCAATGACAAACCTTCCATACCGCAATTGTATCAAATCATTTGTTAAAAATCAATTTGACTTTTTCAAGAAATCAACCAGCTTATACAATCCGATAGAATGTGAAGCTTTTACAAATACGTTATCATCATGGTTTATAAACTTTGTGCATTCCAAAAGCAATTCTTCGATATTTTTAAAATAATAACATTCAATATTATCCTTCAAAACATCATAAACACATTCCATTTCTCTGCCGCACAAAATAACCTTTGATGGATTGGCATTTTTTATCGGCTTTATCAATGACAAATGATACTCTTTTGATTTGTCACCGCCTTCTGCCATATCTCCCAAAAACATTACCTTTTGAGATGCGTAATTTTTACCGAAAGATTCAATGGTTGTTTTCATAGAAAGCGGATTTGCATTATAAGATTCATCTGTTAATGTTATATTTTTACCGTCAAAATTTATTTTTAATATATCGCCGCGACCTTTTAAGTATTTAAAATCTGCCAGTTTTTGTAAAATAATATCAAAAGATAAGTTTAATTCAAGTCCTACCGCAAGCACTAAACCAATATCATACAAAATATGTTTAGGCACAAATTTATTATCAAATTTATAACTTTTATTCTCAATTACAAAAGAGCCATCATCAGGAATAATTTTTATATCAACTCCGTCCCTTTCACCAACGGTAATAATTTTCAAATTCTTTTCCAATGCTGCATTTTCAAAAATTTCATAACATTCGGTTTCTCTGTTTAACACGGCACAGGAACCTGCTTTCATTGTAGAAAAAATTCTGCTTTTTGCACGTGCCATCACATCAATTGTTTGCCCTTCTTTTAAATGAACGGGTGCTAAATTTGTTACAATAGCAATATCCGGTGATGAAACATAACCGTTCCCAATTGAAGATTCAATAACCCAATACTTTTTATTTATATCAAAAGTCGTCATATTCCAGCAGATTGCTGTAAGTGTATTTGAAAGATTCAAATTTGCATCAGCACCGTATTCGTTTAATACATCATAAATCATCTTCGTTGTTGTTGATTTTCCGGCACTTCCCGTAATTGTTATCACTATTCCTTTATAATGACGCCTGATATATCTACCTAAAGAAAATAGTGCTTTTGTAAAATCTTCCACTTCAATTACAGGTTTATTTAAATCTTTAAAATTTTCATAATTTGTACAGATAAATGCCGATATTTTATCTTTTACGGATAAAATATTTTTAACTAATGCCCCTTTTGTTTCTTCAGGACCTCTTAAAAAAACTATATCTCCATTTTGAATGCTGTCATGCCAAACCTTGATTCCGCTTGCCGTAAAATCATCCGGCACATTATAAAATTGACAAACACCTAATGCTTCTTTTAAATTTTCTTTATTCCAAAATTTCATAAACTAATTATACAATAAAAAAGAGCCCGAGGGCTCTTATGCTGTTTTTTATGTTTAGCTTTTTCTTATTTTGTTATCAATTTTTTCTTTAACTTTTTCAGCTTTATCTTTAATGTCTTCTTTTGCAAGATGAGCTTTTACTTTTGCTTCATCAATACCTTGCTTTACGTTTTCTTTTACATCATGTGCTTTTTCTTTAATTTTCTCTGCCGTATCGTCTATTTTTTCTTTCATAGTTTTTTTATTGTCTTCGTGCATAAATTTCTCCTTTCTGTAACATTATAACCTTCCTCAAATTCTAAATAATCAATAAAAAGAGTAATTTTATGTTATACTTATTGAGGAGAAAATATATGAAAGCTTTAATTTGGCATTCAAACGGGTCTATAGAACTTGTTGATAAAAGTATTCCTGAAATACAAAACGATTACGATGCAATAGTAAAAGTGGAATTATCATCTATATGTACAAGTGACATACATATAATAAAAGGCTGTGTACCGCAGGCAGTACCGAATACAACCTTAGGTCATGAATTTGTGGGTCAGGTAATAAAAGTAGGTAAAAAAATAAAAAATCTAAAGCCCGGTGACAGAGTAGCCGCAAACTGTGAAACTTTCTGCGGAGAATGCTTTTATTGCAAAAAAGGATTTATTAACAACTGCGAAAAAGGGGGCTGGCATTTAGGTTGCAAAATTGACGGCTGCCATGCAGAATATGTACGGGTGCCGTATGCAAATACAGGATTAAATATTCTACCTGATAATGTTTCTTATGAAGATGCTTTATTTGTCGGCGACATACTTTCAAGCGGCTATTTCGGGGCTGATATGATTGAAATTAAAAAAAATGATACAATAGCCGTTATAGGAGCAGGTCCTGTAGGACTTTGTGCAATGTTATGTGCTAAATATTTAGGGGCAAAACGTATTGTTGCAATTGACATTGACAATGCAAGACTTAAAATTGCGGAAAAAGAAAATCTTGCAGATTTTTATCTTAACCCGAAAGATTCCGAAAAAATAATAAAACAAATAACAGACAATCACGGAATTGACGGTGTTATAGAATGTGCCGGAACAAAAGAATCTTTTGAATTAAGCTGGAAAATCGCAAGAGCAAACAGTATTATCGGAATAGTTGCAATGTATGAAGAAAATCAAATCTTACCGCTGCCGGATATGTACGGTAAAAATCTTACGTTCAAAACAGGCGGCGTTGACGCAATTCACTGCGAAAAATTAATTAATCTTATTTCCAAAGGCAAAATATCAACCAATTTTCTTATCACTGAAAAAATGCCCTTCAGTAATATCGAACAGGCTTATAAATTATTCGCCGATAAAAAGGGTTTAAAAATAGCTTTATACCCTGATAAATTGGAGCAATAAACCGCTTAATATACTTATAAACGATAATAATATAATTATAAAAACAGAATCTTTAAACTTTTCATTTTTTCTTAATAAAACTAAAAGACCAAGACCGGCATTTGAACATAAACCTGCAATTGCCGCTCCAAAACTTATTGTTCCTTTAATTAATAACATAGTTAAAGCTATTGATACGGCACAATTCGGAATTAAACCGATGATACCGGTAATTATCGGTTCCAAAATTTTGAATGACAAATTTTGATTACTAAATATGCTCATTAATATTGACTCTTTAATAAAAAAATTCAAAATTAAAGTTATTACCAAAATAAATAAAAAAACGTTTATTGTATGTTTTACAGGATGCAGCCACAGATTTATTTTATCCGAAGCTAAAATATCATGCCTGCAGCAGCCTTGTTCCTGTACAAAATTTTGTGAATCCCTGTCCAATGTTGATTTAAAAATTAAATCAATCAAATAGCCGGCAAAAATCGCAATAGTTAATTTTGCACCGATAACCGGCAGTATTAAATAAATTTTTTCCGGATAAGAAAGCAAAACAGGTAATGCCTCATCCGATGTCGCCAAATAAATAGCAATCAACGTTCCCCGTGTAATTAATCTTTTTGTATACAAACTACTGGCAATAATAGAAAATCCGCATTGAGGAATAATTGCAGCTAAACTTCCTATTAAAGGTCCTGTTTTACTAGAATTTTTCATAAATTCGTTAATTTTATTTGCATAAAAATATTCAAAAAATTCAATAAACAAAAATGCCAAAAATAAAAACGGCAAGGTATGAACACTGTCAATTACGGCATCACTAACCCATTCAGGCATTGCACTATTTTCAATAAATCCATCAAACCAACCGAATAAAAAATTATTCATACCGCTTAAGTTTTCATAAAAATTTAAAATCATATACAATTATCCTAATACAAAAAAATATAATATTAAATAAATAGCTTGATTCGGCTATAGAAATTTAAAAAAAATTATAAGAATCTATAAATATGAAAAAATTTCTTTCAATTTTATTATTAATAATCCTGGGGACAAGCACTTTTGCAGAAGAACAAATTTTAGGTTATGAACATATGTTCTATGAAAAAGGTGCCGAAACAGATAATGTAACCATTACAGATTTGCATAATATAATTTGTAAAGGTAATGCTTTTAAAGTAGCATTTGAATGTCAATTTTTATCAGAATGTGCAAAAGCGGGCGAAAGAATAAATTTTGATGTTCCGCAGGCAATATATACAAAAGAAGGAACTCTGTTAATACCGGCATGTTCAAAGGTAGTCGGGACAATAATAAAAATTGAAAAACAAAGAATTCCAAATAAAAATGCCCGGGTCTATATAAATTTTGAATGTTTGATACTGCCCGACGGAAGTGCCGTAAAAATGTCTGCAAAACCTTGTACAAAAGACGGTTCTTTAAAAGAAGGACCATGGCACACCGCAGGGAAACTTTTTGCATATACACTGGGTTTAGGAATTGTAGGTGCAGGAGCGGGAACAGGCTTTGCATTTATCCCAAATCCGGCAAAACTTGGTGTTGGATATGCAATCGGTATACCTGTCGGGACAACTGTGGGTTTAATTACCGGTTTAGTAACACCGGGACTTAAATATCATGCAAAACAAGGTGAAAACATAACTATTATTCTTTGCGATGATTTGTACTTGCGTAAAGAATGTCCTTAAAAAAACCGGCTTATAAGCCGGTTTAAATTTTAATTAAGAAAAATTTACTGTCTTTCAAGGCCAAAACCTTATGTTCCGTATCTTTTTTAAACATCAGTATCTCGCCTTTGTCAACTTTAAATTTTTCCGCATCAAAATGAAGTTCTATTTCGCCGTCTATCACATAAACAGCAGCATCAGCCGAGGATGTATGAGTGTCAATAATTTCATTTTTCTTAATTGCAATGATTGACAAATTGCTATCGTTATTTTCCATCAAAATTTCACGTTTAAACTTCATATCATCCAAATCAAGAAGTTCTTTTGCCTTCAAAACATTAAAAAACATGTTAAATCTCCTTTCAAAAATATTTTAACAACATCTTTTAAGGTTAACATTCGACAAAATAATAATTTTTTACTCGTTATTTATAGCAAAATAAACATCCTTTAAACGTTTTTTGCTGATATGCGTATAAAGTTGTGTTGTGGAGACATTACTATGACCCAATAGTTCTTGTACAACCCTTAAATCAGCCCCGTTCTCAATTAAATGAGTTGCAAATGTGTGCCTTAATGTATGAGGAGATATTTTTTTATGAATTTTTTTACCTTGAGCATGAATAAAATTATAAATATCCTGCCGTGAAACTTCACGACCGTGTTCATGAATTAGTAATTTTTTACTTGTTAACCGGAATTTTTGTAATAAATAATCTCTCACGGGCAAATAATCTTTTACGGCCTTTATGGCTTTAGAGCCCATCGGCACAATTCTTTCTTTAGAACCTTTACCATAACATTGAAGATATTTTGCACCTAAATCACAATCATTAACCTTTAAATTAACAAGTTCCGAAACCCTTAAACCACATCCGTATAAAAGCTCCAATATAACTTTTTCAATACTAGACAAATCTTGCCCCAAAAGCGTTTCTATTTCACTCAAAGTCATAACTTTAGGCAATTTTTTAGGCAATTTCGGCTGCTCAAGTGTGAGTGTAGGGTCACTAAAACAATACCCGCTGACACACAACCATTTAAAAAAACCTCGTAAAGAGGCTATTTTTCGCATTATACTTGTCGGAGAATAATTTTTTTCATGAAGTTCTCTTATATAAAAATTTATTTGAGATCTTGTAACTTGAGATAATTCACAATTTAACCCGTCAATAAAATTACTCAAATCTCGCCTGTAAGCTGCTATTGTATTTTGAGAAAGTCCTTTCTCTATTTCCAAATATTCCAAATATTCAGATAAAAACTGCATACTCATAAAACATATTATATAACTTATCAGCAGTCTTTTAATGCTGTAAACGTATTATTTTCTCGGAATTTTGAAAGTAAAACGTGTAAATTTGTTAATCTGAGATTCAACAAAAATGTTACCGCCATGTGCATCAATAATTTTCTTGGTAATATATAATCCTAAACCTGAAGCAATTGATTTACTTTTAGTTCCTTTGGAAACAAATTTCTCAAAAATTTCGTTTGGATTATCAAAATCAAAAGAACAGCCTGCATTTTCTATTGACAAACCAACATTGTCCTTGTCCTCAAATATTTTGATAATAATTTCCGACTTGCTCGGTGAATATATTGAAGCATTGCTAATAAGATTGTTTATGGCTCTTGTTATTTCCAACAAATCAAATTCCGCCATAGGATTTTTTATTTCATTTAAAAATTTTACTTTTTGTTCTTTTTCCGAAAATATATATCTTGCTTCATCTATAGTTATTTTTACTAAAGACGCAAAATCAAAAGGATTTTTGTTAATGGTGTAAACATCGTTAACAAATTTATAACGATCTAAAACATTCTCAATCAAATTTTGCATATACAAAAATCCGTATAAAACACTGTTCAAAAGTTCTTTTTGAAATTTGTTCAAAGGCGACTCTGCGGCACTTTGTAATAACTTTACCGCTAAAATCCCTGAATTAACCGGATTTTTTAAGTCGTGAGAAACCATTGCCAACAATGATTCCTTATCTGTAAATTCTTTTTTCTGTTTTAATTTAATATCCAAAATAAACACTGCTCAAATGTATAATAACAAATTTATTCCTAAAAATGATATTAGCCAGTTGGGTAATTTTTGCTCAAAAATTTTATTAATGATAAAATGTTATTATGGCAGACACTTTGGAAGAATTAATATCACAAATAAAAGACCGTTTGGATATTGTTGATGTTGTATCAGAACAAGTTGTGTTAAAAAAGTCCGGAAATCACTACTGGGGTTTATGTCCTTTTCATAAAGAAAAAACTCCATCATTTTCCGTTAATCCGCAACTGGGGATATACAAATGTTTTGGTTGCGGAGCCGGAGGTGACGCTCTTTCGTTTATAATGAAAACCAAAAACATGGAATTTATAGACGTAATAAAAGATTTGGCACAAGAATACGGACTTGAATTACCAAAAAATTTCCGTCATGGAGAAGCAAGTAAAGATGTTAAAGAACAAATGATAAACGCAACAGCCAGTGCTGTTGAATTTTATAGTAATCAATTACTTAAATCCTCCGGATCCGAAAATGTTTTAAATTATCTTACAAAACGAGGAATATCTAAAGACATAATAAAAAAATTCCATATCGGGCTTGCCCCAAAAACTTACACTACGTTATATGATGAACTAAAAAAAGACTTTAAGGATGAGATTTTAGAAAAAGCCGGACTTATAATTCCCGGAAAAGAAACACGTTATATAGATCGTTTTAGAAACAGAATTATTATACCAATTCAAAACGAATTTGGAGATTTTGTTGCTTTTGGTGCTCGTGCAATTGAAGAAGGACAATCTCCTAAATATCTTAACTCATCGGATTCTTTGATATATAACAAAAGTAAATTGTTGTATGGTCTGTATACAGCAAAAGAAGCCATAAAAAAAGAAGATAGCGTAATTTTAATGGAAGGATATTTTGACGTAATATCAGCACAAGCACACGGTATTGAAAACTGCGTTGCCGCATGCGGAACATCATTAACTCAAGATCACGTAAAATTGTTATCAAGATATACAAAATCAAGAAAAATTTACCTTTCTTTTGATACGGATTCTGCAGGACAAAAAGCAACAAACAGAGGGGCTGAAATAATTAAAGAAGTATTTGAAGGGATTGGCAGCATAAAACTTTTTGATGAAAGCTATACTACTGATGACAAATATGCCTGTGAAATAAGAGTAATCGCCCCTCCTGAAGGCAAAGACCCTGATGAATTTATTCGTTCTGTCGGAGCTGAAAGTTATAAAAACTTTATAAAACATGCCCCGCTTTTGATTGATTTTCAACTAAATACTATTTTAAAAAACAAAGATAATTACAAAACACCTATAGAAAAAGCTAGATTTATAAAACAACTTTTTCCGATTTTGCGGGAAATCGGCAACAAAATAATTCGTGAAGAATATATTGAAATGGTTGCTCAAACCCTTAATATTGATGGAAAAATTCTATCAAAAGAAGTAAATTCATCTTTTGATAATAAAACCGTTACAAAACATTTTGTTAAGAATGTAACAAAATATTCATCTATTTTAGAAAAAACGCAAAAAAATTTATTGAGCATTTTTCTAGTACCGGACAGCCCGTTAAGTTTTGATCAAATCAAAGCTATAATAGGCGATACTGCATTTGAAGATGAAACGTTAATAATTGTAAAATCTACAATTGACAAATTAACATGTACCGTAAATAATGTAAAGGAATTGATTGAACATTTATACACCGAATTTATTCAAAACCCTGAGATACAGGCAATTATAACAGACTTAACAGACATTTCTGAAAGTTTCAAAAATTTAAAACCAAAAGATTTTGAAAATGTTATAAAAGAAAATATAAATAAAATAAAACAGTGTCAACGGGAAAAAGAAAAAGAAAAAATTCAAAATTTATATAAAACGGTAAACGACAACGATACAGAAGCCCTAAAAATTCAGATGCAATTAAGAGATAAAATAAAATCGGAGAAACATTAAATGAGTAAAAAAAGACAACCAAACTCCTCAATTGTAAGCGTTATGGAAGAAGATTCATTGGATTTACATGATATAGATGAGGACAGCGTTTTAGAACCCGAAAACGATAGTGTAAATTATATGAACATGGATATCAGCACTGATAACATTGAAGATATTGTAACAGCAAAAATCGGTAACAAACTCAATATGGATGATATCTATATGATGTCAGAAGACGAAACTGATGAAACCGATTTTGAAATTCCGAAAGGAATTGCCGTTGATGACCCTGTCAGATTGTATTTACGAGAAATCGGAAGAATAAAATTATTATCAGCTAAAGAAGAAATAGAATTAGCAAGAAAAATTCTTCAAGGCGGCACTCCCGGAGCTGTTGCTAAAAGAAAACTTGTACAAGCGAATTTACGTTTGGTTGTAAGTATAGCCAAAAAATATGTCGGCCGAGGAATGTTATTCTTAGATTTAATTCAGGAAGGCAACCTTGGTTTAATCCGTGCTGCGGAAAAATTTGACCACGAAAGAGGTTTTAAATTCTCAACATATGCAACATGGTGGATAAGACAAGCAATCACCCGTGCAATTGCTGATCAGGCAAGAACCATACGTATACCTGTTCATATGGTTGAAACTATAAATAAACTTAAAAAAGTGACCAGACGTTTAGCCCAAGAACTTTCAAGAAAACCTACCGAAGATGAACTGGCACTGGAGATGAATGTTTCTATTCCGAAACTCCGTGAAATCATAAAAATAGCACAAGAACCTTTATCTTTGGAAACACCTATCGGTAAAGAAGAAGATTCTCGTTTGGGAGATTTTATTGAAGATAAAGAAGCTGATGCTCCTATTAAAACAGTTGCCTCAGAACTTTTAAGAGAAGATTTAGCGGAAGTTTTATGCACATTATCACCAAGAGAACGTGACGTTTTAAGATTGCGTTTCGGAATGGATGACGGACGCCAAAGAACTCTTGAAGAAGTCGGTCAATTATTCGGTGTAACTCGTGAGCGTATCAGACAAATTGAAGCAAAAGCTTTAAGAAAACTTCGCCATCCTAACAGATCAAAACGATTAAGAGAATATGTTGAATCATAAAAATTAAAGGCTGACAAGTCAGCCTTTTTTTGTGAGGTAAATTTATTTATAAGTCATTATATAATTCCGAATTCATCATTTAATGCCTGCATAAAAGGAGATTTTGCTATTTGTCGTTCCATATCAAACATTAAAAAAGCATTATCTAATTCAGCTATTTCTTTTGTTGTATTATCAGAAAGTACTGTATCTTTTAATTTTAAACCATCAAGTGCATCACCCCAAAAATCTTTATCTATTTTGATTCCTGAAGCTTTTGTAAAGTTAATACCATAAACATTTGCTGCTGTTGAAGTCAACAAATCTTCGCCTAAATCTTTTACAAACTTGTTATCAACAATTTGCGGTTGTTCTGCTACATTTTCTTCCTTCTGAACATCCTTTGGCAGTTCTATTCTGCCAAAATTATTTACCTTACCTTTTCCGTTAAATTCAATTGCCATCACATGACTCCTTTATCTCACATGATATCTATCGGCATATTTTTAATTTTCTTTAATAAAAAGGTTAGTTTAATCTATTTTATTTTACAAAACTTAACAATTTATTTTTTATGTGATTTATCAGCCAACTCACTGTCCACACGTAAAAAAACAGGTTTAATGTCTTCTTTTGAAATTAATTTACCGACTTTTATATTATCACAAGTTAAATCGTCTAATTTTATATTTAAATCAAAAGAAAGCTGTTTTGCCATTTCTTTTGCAATATTAGGACAGTACGGATAAATAAGAGCAGATACAATGCACATTATTTCCAAAACAGTAGTTAAAACCTGACCGCACTCAATCATTTTTTCTTCTTTAGCAAGGGTCCACGGAGCATTATCAGTAACATATTTATTTGTTATATCAACAAGAGCAATAATTTCCTGAGCGGCTTCCGAGATTTCAAAATGATTAAAATGATTTTCTACTATCTTTACGGTTCCTAATGCTTTTTTAAATAAATCCGACTGAATTTTAAATTCAGGTTTAATATCGCCGTCAAAATATTTAACAAGCATTGAAAGAGTTCTGTTTAACAAATTACCCATACTATTAGCCAAATGAGCATTAACCTTTTCTTTAAAATCTGTATCGGAATAATTCCCGTCCTTACCGCATGGTGCAGAGGTTGCCATATAATATCTAAAGGCATCAGGGAATTCTAAATTAAAATGTTCCAACACAGCCGTAGGCGAAATCACATTACCCAAAGACTTAGACATTTTAGATTCATCTATTGTAATCCAGCCGTGAGCAAAAATATGTTTAGGCAGCGGTAAATCCAAAGCAAGTAAAAATGCCGGCCAATAAATACTATGGAATTTCAATATATCTTTTCCTATTACATGGACATCTGCAGGCCAAAGCTTTTTGTACAACTCCGAAGGATTTTCAGTATCATAGCCTAATGCTGTAATATAATTTGACAGAGCATCAATCCAAACATAAATTACCTGTGAAGGATCGTCTAGAACATCTATTCCCCATTGAACATTGCTCTTTGCTCGAGAAACTGAAATATCTTGTATATCCGCCAATTGATTTAAAACTTCATTTGCACGGAACGAAGGAACTATAAAATCAGGATGATCTTTTATGTGTTTAATTATTGCATCTTTATATTTTGAAAGTCTAAAAAAGTAATTTTCTTCTTTAACAAGTTCCGGTTTTTTTAAATGATCAGGACAAAGACCGTCTTCAGTTAAATCCTTTTCGTTTAAAAAGCATTCACATCCCGAGCAATAAAGCCCTTCGTAAGAATGTTTATAAATATCTCCGTTCTCCAATAACTTTTTAAATATTTTTTGAACTGTTTTTTCATGTTCTTCATCGGTTGTTCTGATAAATTTAGTATAATCAACATCAAGTGCACTCCAAGCATCTTGAAACTTTTTTGCATTCATATCACAAAGCTCTTTTGGTGTCATACCAAGCTCTTTTGATGTTTTTTGAATTTTAATACCATGCTCATCAGTTCCGGTCAAAAAGAAAACATTTGTTCTTTGCGAATAATGTCTTGCTATAATATCTGTTAATATTTTTTCATAAGCATGTCCGATATGCGGAGCACCATTAACATAATCTATTGCTGTTGTTATATAAAATTTATCCATATTTTCCTCTCAAAAATAATTATATCACAAAAAAGTTACAAACCTTTTATCAACTGGCAATTTTTAAATGAAAAAATACTTTATATACATGTAAAGGAGTAGGTATGTCTTGGATAAATGATTTAGATGCATTAGCTTCAGCAGGCGTAATAGACTTTGATGCCCCGGCTTATATTTACGGTACAAAACCCCGTTATTACGGCAATCCGGCATTTGAAACTATTCCGCCAAACTTACCAAAACCACAGCAGCCTCAGTCTGACATATTTGACAAAAACCCCACACCTGTTAAAAATCCGTCCTGGAAAAAATGGTTATTTGGTGCTTTAGCAACTGGCGGTATTATTTTTGGTGCATCAAAACTCAAGTTTGTTAAAAAGCTGTTTAAAAAAATTAATCTTGCGAACTTAAAAACTATTCCATCGAAAATAATTAACGGTGTAAAAACAGGCTGGCAAAAGTTATTAAAATTTTTAAAAATTAAGCCTTAGAAGTTCTTTCTCGAACCAAAATTCTAACAGGTGTGCCAAAAAACCCGAAGGCTTCTCTTAATTTGTTTTCTAAATAACGTTTATAATGATCTTTCAATAACTCAGCACTGTTTGCAAAAATTACAAACGTTGGCGGTTGTATATTTGTTTGGGTGGTATAGAGAATTTTCAGTCTTTTATTTTTAACACTTTGCGGCGGATTTAACATATAAGCTTCGTTAATAACTTTATTTAATAATCCCGTAGAAACACGTTTTATACATTGTTCATAAACATCTAACGATTTATCAAAAATTTGATTTAATCTTTGTTTTGTAACCGCACTTATAAATATTTTAGGTGCAAAATCCAAAAAAGGAATTTCATTAGATAAATTCTTCTCAAATTGATTAATTGTATTTGATTTTTTATCTTCAATCAAATCCCATTTATTTATTGCAACAATCAAACCTTTTCCTGATTCCGTGACTATAGATGAAATTTTTTTATCTTGATCTGAAATTCCTTGAGCTGCATCTATAACCAAAACTGCAACATCGCAATCCCTGATTGAACGAATAGCTCTGTCTACAGCAAATTTTTCCACACCCCAATCTACCTTTGACTTTTTTCTAATTCCGGCTGTATCAACTATTACAAAATTTTTCTCCTTATATGTTATATGAGAATCAATGCTGTCACGAGTTGTCCCTGATATATCAGATACAATAACCCTATTTTCATTTAATAAAGCGTTAACTATAGAAGATTTTCCTGCGTTTGGTCTTCCGACAATAGCTATTTTAATTGTATCCTTTTTTTCTTCCTCTTCTGAAACAGAAAAATCTTCCGTTACAATATCAAGCAAATCACCGACACCGCCTGAACCGTGCAAAGCTGATATCCCTATCGGATTTCCAACAGCAAGTGAATAAAAATCGCTTGTCATATATAATGAATTTGGGTTATCAAGCTTGTTTACCGCTAAATAAACCGGTTTATTTGACTGCCTTAAAATATTTGCTATATCGTAGTCAACGGGATTTACACCTTCTTTGCCGTCTACAAGAAAAATTATTTTATCTGCTTCTTCACAAGCCATTTTTGCCTGATCAAAAATAGAAAGCATTATATCATCTTCATCTCCAGGAATTATACCTCCTGTATCAATAACCGTAAAAACCTTATTCTGCCACTCCACATCAAAATATATTCTGTCACGAGTAACTCCAGGTTGATCATCAACAATTGAATTCCTGGCTCCTACAAGCCTGTTTACAAATGTTGACTTTCCTACATTTGGTCTTCCTACTATCGCAACTACTGGTTTCATATTATTAATTATAACATAAATAATTAAGTTTTTATGCTATAATTTTGGTATGTTCAAAGAGTGGAGGATAAAAGAAAACAATATTAAAGAAAAATCCTTGTTAAAAAGGCTTTTAATTTCTCGTGGAATAACCACCGACAAGGAAATTAATGAATTTATACATCCGTTGGATATAAAAATTTCTTCACCGGATGTTTTTTGTGATATGACAAAAACTGTTGAACGATTGTCAAAAGCCATTGATAACAAGGAAAAAATAATTATTTACGGTGACTTTGACGCAGACGGTGTAACATCAACATCTCTTTTATACAAAACTTTTAAATTCTTAGGAGCAGATGTAAATTACTTTATACCTGATCGTGATAAACAGGGGCACGGACTTGACACAAAATCTTTAGTAAAAATAATGACAACCGTTAAACCTAAAGTTATAATTTCTGTTGATTGCGGAATTAGTGATGTCGATGCTGTAAGTTTTATCAATTCTTTTAAAATAGATGTAATAATAACTGATCACCATGAAGCTCCTGAAAAACTACCGGAAGCTTTTGCGATAATTAACCCGAAAGCACCAAACTCTTTGGATGAATCTTTATCGGCAAAAGAAATTGAAAGTTTGACATCTCTTGCGGGGGTTGGTGTTGCTTTTAAAGTGGCACAAGGTTTATTAAGTCATTATAATAAACCTGAATTTATATATGATATATTGCCATTTGTTGCTGTTGGTACAATTTCGGATATTGTTCCTTTAATCGGAGAAAACAGGCATTTTGTCATAAAAGGTTTGGAATTAATATCTCAAGGGAAACATTACGGTTTAAAAAAACTTTTAGAAAGTGCCGGCTATTCAATTGAAAAAGGCATTACAGCTGAAAACATTGCTTTTGGTGTATCTCCAAGAATCAATGCCTCCGGCCGTTTAGATACCGTTGAAGAAGCTATTAAGGTTTTAATTTCCGAAAATAAACAGGAAATTGATATGGCTGTTATTTCTTTAAATGAATTTAACAAAATTCGTCAGGATTTATGTCAAAACATGTTTTTAGAAGCAGAAGAAATGATTAAAAAAGAAGGGAACAAAAATCCGGCTATTATTCTTTATAAACCTGATTGGCATATCGGAATTATAGGAATTGTTGCATCTAAAATTGTAGAAAAATATTACAAACCAACCTTTTTAATGACGTATTCAGCTGAAACTAAAATGTTCAGATGCTCTGCAAGAGGCATTGAAGGTTTATCTTTATATGATATTATCTGTGAAAACGCTGATCTTTTAGACGGTTTTGGGGGTCACAAGCTTGCGGCAGGTTTATATTTTTCAGAAGAAAAAAATTCTTTTGATACCGTAAAATCTGCTTTAAACAAAACTATAAAAGAAATGTTAAACGGAAAAGAATTAAAACCGTTTCTTAACATTGATTTAGAAATTTCACCTGACGATATTAATATAGAAAATGTTGAGGAGCTAAACCAACTAGAACCTTTTGGTGCTGAAAATCCATGCCCTTTATTCGTAATGAAAGGTCTTAAAATTAAAGAAAAAAGACTTATGGGTGAAAATAAAGATCACTTAAGGTTAACAGTACAAAAAGAATCTTATGAGTTTAACTGTATCAGATGGCAGCAGGGAGATATTTCTTTAGTTAGCGGTGATGTTATTGATATTGCTTTCCACCCACAAATTAATGAATATAACGGAAATACCAGTGTTCAGCTCATAATGGATGATATTCATTCAGAACATTTAAAACATGAAGAATATGACTGTTTAAAAATATATGACCACCGCAAAAAAACAAATATTTTTCATCTTGTAAACGATTACATAAAAAATTCCAAACAAAATATAAGAGTTTTTGCGGAAAGCAAATCTATTTTAGATTCTCTTGATCCATATCAATACATTAAAGAAAAAACTTTCAACAGAGAAAACATTCCGTCCTGTGACAGTTTAATGTTCTTTGACTATCCTGCGGATAAAGAAACTTTTGAGCAGATTATAGAAGAGGCAGCCCCTTCATCTATTCATTTTATGAATTACAAAATAAAATATTTTGATGAAAAAGAATTTATTTTAACTTTTGTTAAAATGTTAAGATTTGCCGTAAATAACAATAACGGTGTTGTAAATATATTAAGATGTGCAAGTGCTTTGGGAAAATCTGTTGAAACCGTTCTGAGTTTATTGGATTTATTTGAAGACGTAAATTTCATCAAAATTCTTGAAAAAAATCAAATAGGTTATAAAATAGAACTTTTTGACATAAAGGATTTATCTCCTATCGTTCATAGTGAAAAATATATAGATGTAAAAACTCTTTTGGAAGAATGCGAACAATTCCAAAAAAACTTACTTGAAGGCGACTTAAGCACTTTGTCCCTTGTTTAATAAAAATTGTATGATATACTTAAAGCAGGAGAAAGAGATGAAAAAATTACTATTAAAATTTATTATATTTGGTTTAGTAATATTTAACGGTCTACATGTTTTTGCAAATGATGCAGAAGAGGCAAAAGCTTTTTTTAACAAATATGTAAATGCTGCAAACACATATAGTCCGACTATTCCTGATTTTTATTCGCCCAACGCAAAAATAATACGACAGGTTGTAAAACCGGACGGATCATTAGCTAATGCATATACAAACACAGCAACGTATATGAAACAGCTTAAACTTGGTCAAGCAACTGCAAAAATTCGAAAATATAAAAACACATACAGAAATATTTCTGTAGAAAAAGTTTCTAACGGCTATATTGTCCGTGCGGAAAGACAACCAAAAGGTGAAACCTATTGGTTAAAAACTTATCAAATAGTACAAAAACAACCTAACGGTCAATGGAAAATTATAGAAGAAATGATGCAGACAAAGGAACAAATTTTCTTAAAATATGCTAAATAATTTCAGATTTTTAACATCCGGCGAAAGCCATGGTAAAAGCTTAACAGCAATAATAGACGGAATACCGTCCAACCTTTATATTGATACAAATTTTATAAACAATGAATTAAAAAGACGGCAGACAGGTTATGGCAGAAGCCAAAGAATGCAATTGGAATCTGATTTGATAGAAATCACATCAGGTCTACATGCCGGAAAAACAACCGGTGCTCCTGTTTGTATTTCAATAAAAAATAATGATTTTTGTGAAAAACCTTCTTTTACAAAATATCGTCCCGGACATGCAGATTATGCTGGAAGTATAAAATACAACCTTAATGATTTAAGAGATGTTTTAGAGCGTGCAAGTGCACGCAAAACAGCGATTGAAGTTGCTGTAGGGGCGATTGCAAAACTGTTTTTAAAAGAATTTAATATTACATGTTATTCCAATATTTTGCAAATTGGTGCTGAATTTGAAAATTTCAACGAAGAAATTGATAAAGCCAAGCAATGCGGTGATTCTTTAGGCGGAAAATTTGAAGTCATATATAAAAATATTCCTGTCGGCTTAGGTTCTTATATCCAGTGGGATAAAATGCTTGACGGAAAAATTGCACAAGCTGTTATGAGCATTAACGGAATAAAGGTTGTTGAAATAGGAAATAATCCTCTTGGAATAAACGGCTCAAATTATCATGATGAAATGTTTTTAGAAAATAATAAAATAATTCGTAAAACAAATAATGCAGGCGGTATAGAAGGAGGTGTTTCTAATGGTGAGAATATTATTGTAAAAGCTATTATGAAACCTATTCCGACAATGGCAAAACCTCTCAAAACAGTTGATAAATCATCAATGACAGAATGTGAAGCTCATTTTGAAAGATCCGACACTTGTGCGGTTGAAGCTTGTTGTGTTATTGCAGAAGCAAGAATTGCATGTGTTTTAGCTGATGAATTTTTAAATAAATTTGGCGGTGACTCAATAGAAGAAATTAAAAGAAATTACAAAGAATTATAATACTCTTTCAAAAGCTGTGCATCTTCTTCTATATTAGGACTTTCACAAACAACAGCCCCTTTTATATTAAAATCTTTTAATGCTTTTAATAAATCCTTATAATTCATATCTGAATCTTTTAATATTAAGTGTTGTCTTTCGCCTTTTGATGTATATTCAATACCTGCTATATGTGCATGAAAATTTTCCAAAGCAACATTTCCGAGTTCTTTTCCTATTCTTTCCAATATATGTGCAAATTCATCATAAGTGTTATATTTACCTGCTGTACGTGCATGGATATGAGAAAAATCAATACACGGCAAAACTTTTTCAAACTCTTTTGAAAGCCTGATAATTTCTTCAAAATCTCCCCACTGCGTTGCTTTTCCTGTTGTTTCCGGACGTACCCAAACATTTATTTTTTCTTTTTCTAAAATATCAACAATTTTTTGTGTTTGTTTTTTTACCTGCTCAAAGACTGTTTCCTTTTCTTTTCCCATATAAAATGCTGCATGATAGGTTATACTGTATGCCCCGACATCATTTGCAACTTGTGCTGTGTCAAGAATTCTTTGAACACTTGCGTCGATTTTTTCTTCTTCTTTTGAATTAAGATTTATATAAAACGGACCATGGGCTGTTATAACTTTATTTTCAGAATTGTTTTTTATAAAATCTTTTGACTTGTCGGTAATCCTGACCCCATGGACAAATTCCATTTCCATACCGTCAAGATTTAAGTCATCAAGTATGGAAAAAGCTTCCGGATAACTTCCTTTTCCTGTTGCCAATGGCATTCCGGCTGTCAAAAAATTTAGTTTATCCATTTTTTTATTCATTAAACCTTAACCTTAATCATAGATTCAAGAAATTCAGCACCGTCACCTACAAATTTTGAGCAGTGAGCTTTTTTATTTTCCGGCGGAACATCTTTTGACAAAATTCTGCAGCATGTGAATTTATTACGCTTTTTAAATTCTTCAATAAATTCTGCGGCTTTTTGTCGTGCTAAAACTTCATTGCCCATAACGTTTTCTCTGCCAAAATTGTATCCCAAAACTATCTGAGACCCTGCAATTACACCGCACAGACACCCCTGTGACATACCGCCTGAAAATGTTGTCGCACATGGTAACAAATCTTTTGGACACATTCCCTCATCTATCGCCGCCCGAACAATGCTCTCAGAACATGAATAACCTTTATTTACGTAATAATCTATTGCTTTTTCTTTCATACAAACATGTTATTTTAAAAATTTTTATTTTTCAATAAATCTATTCAAAATCTAACAAATCTTTTGTTTTTACTTTTAAAACATCAGCTATGATTTTTAATTTTGATAATGTTATATCTGTTTTTGCTGTTTCAACCATTGCAATTGTTGATCTGGAAATCCCATCTACTGCAAGAAAATCATCTTGTTTTATATTCTTTTGCCTTCTCAGTTCTTTAAGATGTTTTGTAAATTTTTGTAAATATTCATTGTTCATTCCAATATTATCAGCTATACTGACATTATATAAAATCAATCACATTGACATGTTATCTTTTATAATTGATTTTTTATAAAAAGAGAATTATAATATAGCATACAAGATTTATAAATCAAAAGAGGGAAATATGAAAAAATTCGGTTTTACCTTAGCTGAGGTCTTGATTACTCTCGGCATTATCGGCATCGTTGCTGCTTTGACTATCCCTACTCTTGTCGCTAACTACCAGAACAAAGCCTGGAATACTTCCGCATCTGTTTTTGAAAGAAAGTTAGAAGAAGCTTTAAAAACCATGAACACTCAACAGGTTTTAGCAGGCTATTCCAATACCGCTGATTTCGTTTCCGCTTTAGGTAAATATTTTAAGATTACTAAGGTTTGTGCTAATGACGATATACTATCTTGTTTTGAAGATAAAGTCTTTTGGGGCGCTGAAAATGAAGAAGTCGATATGTCTAAAATTAAAAATGCTAAAAACTTTGGTCAAGAGGATTGGGATACCGAAACTATCGGTGTGCAATTCGCTAACGGTACTACAGGACTTATTGCATATAACCCTGAGTGTAAAGAACAGCCTTTTACTAATCAATTCAACGGCACTTCCTGTTTAGCTATTCTTTATGATACCACAGGATTCAAAACTCCTAACACTCAACAAAAAGATTTGAGAAGTATTAATGTTCTCTCTCTTGGCGGAAGCAACTGTGCTTTTGAAATAAATGGAACATGTTTTACTGCTCCCATTACTACAACTCCATTGACACATAATGAATGTATTGCAAGACAATCTCAATTAGGAATAAAAAATTGTAGAGACGGTGACGATGATTACTGGGGCGGAGCTGTAAAGTCTTGTGGCGGAGTAAGTAAGATGCCAACACAAGCACAATTAAATGATATTGCTAACTATGTATACAATACATCAGGAATTAGCGGATACGAATCTGGTTTGACTCTGGATTATGACAAAGTAGCGGAGTTAGGACTCACCGCTAGTTCAGGCTCCACTTTCTCTATATGGTCAGGAGAGGAGGTTAGCAGATACAACGCCTTCTATCGTATCTTCGCACCAAACAATACTGAATGGGGCGAAGGAGGTCGCTACGCTAATAATCTGGTGTTTTGCATTGGGGATTAGTATCTTTACAATGAGATTCTTCGCTAGTGCTCAGAATGACGGCATGCTGCCTTTGGCACCTCGCAATGACATATAAAGTGATGCGAATGCTGTCAAACATGGCTACGTGTCTCGGATTTTGCTCGGCTCGCAAACCATGGTTTTGCGAGCCGGGACAAACTCGCTTCGCTCCGTTCTTGTGCAAATCCGCTGCGTAGCACAAAAAAAGAGCCTTTTTTTCAAAAGGCTCAAATAATTGGATATAAAAACATGCACCTTTGTGCAAGTTAACTTTATCTTATCTGAACAGGCATAATCAAGCATACAAAATCTTCATCGCTGTTCGGTTTCAAAACAGTTGCGGATAATGCCGTATTTAATCCTATTTTAACTTCATCGCTTGATATATTTTTCAATGCTTCCAATACATATTTATAATTAAAAGCAATCAATAAAGGTTCTGATGTGTATTGTATATCTATTTTTTCTTCTGATTTACCTGAATCCGGAGTATCTGCATTTAGAGTTAATTCATTATCTGCAAAATTCATTTTTACAATACTGGTTTTTTCGTTAACCATAATAGAAACTCTTTCAAGAGCCGAAATCAACTGAGAAACATTTACAATAGCTTCCTTTGGACTTTCTGTAGGTATTAATTGATTATACTTAGGGAATTGTCCTTCCAATAATCTTGAAATTGTAGTTGTTCTTTCTGATTTTATTATTATTTTTGATTTTTCAGTATAAATCTTTACACTTTCTTCATCAATATATGCACTTAGTTTTATAAATTCATTTAAAGCTTTTGCAGGGATAATAAGCTGTGTTGATTTTTTTTCTTTGTTGTTAATTTGTTCTCTTTCTCTTGCAAGCCTATTTCCGTCTGTTGAAGCAATTTCCAAAACAGAATCTGAAATATCGCAAACAATTCCTGATAAAAGATTGCTTGTTTCATACCCTGCTGCTGCAAATCCTGCTTGTCTTACGGCTTTTGTAAACGGCTTTAATTCAATTTCAAAACATTCATCATTATCAAAATCCACATTGTAAACTTCAGGAGGAAATTCTGTTGCTGAAATACCAATTATATCAAATTTTGAATTTTGGCAGGTTATATTTACAGTTGTAAGTCCTTGAGGCATTTCAAAAGTAATCAATTTATTACCAAGCTTAGAAACAATTTCGTTTAATGTTTTAGAAGGTAATGTTATACTGCCTTCTTCTTCAACCTGAGCATTGACAAGTGCTGTAACCGTTAAATCTAAATCGGTTGCAACTAATCTGACTGTCGCTTTATCAACTGTTTCTATTAATATATTCATAAAAACAGGCTGCAAAGCTTTCATACTTGTTGCTCTTTCAACTATTTTTATCCCGTCAAACAAATCTTCTTTTTTTACAATGAATTTCATCTCACCTTACTCCTTTATGTAAAATTTTATAATAAAAACTTTTTAAAATAAATATATGTAAAGAAACAATAAAATCTTATTTTATATTAAATATAAAAATATAAAATATATTTAATTAACAGTAATAATAAGTCAGAAAAATTTGTAGAAAACATCATTTTAAGCAGTAAAAACAACAAAAATAAAGTATAAAAAATTGTAGAAAACAAAAAGAAAAAAATGTAGAAAAAAAGGGATAAAAAAGAAAAGAAACAAAATTGTAGAAAACTCATGACTTTTCTACTGAAAAACACATGTTTTTCTACAGGACTACTCCAATAGGATGATTTTTTTATTTTAAAACTTCAAACAAAAAACAAAAAATCCGTAATAAAAAAAGGAGGTATAAATGTTTAATTCTGTAAATAATCCTTTTAATAAACGAATAGAATCATCAACTTCATCAGATAGCAACAAACATCAACAACCAAAAGAACAAAAACAGGAAGAAAAGAAATATTTGGAACAAGAAGAACAAGATGAAGTAAAAATAGGCGGACTTCCTCTATTAACGGAAGAAGAAGTTTTAATGATGACAAATTCATATATAAATAACTTAAAAAACGAACACGAAGGTAATAAAAAGGTTATAGATAAATTAAATAAATATTTGGAAAAATTTGATGTTAAAAAATTCATGCAAAAAAACCCGAATATGACAAGCCCCGATTTTTACATGGTAATGTATAACGAAACAGAAGGTTTGGTAAAATAATGATAAAGTATATAGCCCCGATTTTAATGCTGACAATATCAAATATTTTTATGACATTTGCATGGTACGGGCACTTAAGGTTTAGAAATACAGCTTTAATAACGGTAATACTTGTCAGCTGGGGAATAGCATTTTTTGAATACTGTTTTCAGGTGCCGGCAAACAGAATAGGCTATGAAGTATACAATGCAGCACAGTTGAAAGTAATACAGGAAGTTATTACCTTGATAGTTTTCAGCGGATTTTCTGTTCTTTATTTAAAAGAGCAATTCAAATGGAATTATTTGGTAGGATTTGTTTTTTTAATTGTTGCCGTTTATTTTATATTCAAGAAATGGTAAGAAGATCGTCAAATAAAAATTCATTGACTGCGGCATAATTTACTGGCAAAATAAATCTTATCTTGTCAGATGTTGCTTTTTTATCAGTTTTCATAACAGGGATTACTTTTTTTAAATCGAACTGCGGAATTTGTTTAAAATCAAATTTTTTAATCAAATCCTGCATTATAAATAAATAGTTTTTGTCAATCAAATTATTATTTAAAGCAAGGTTAAAAGCAAAAACAATTCCGGCAACGACACATTCTCCGTGGGTATATTTTTTATAGTTTGTTAATTTTTCAATGGCATGACCGTATGTGTGACCAAAATTTAGAATTCTTCTTAAGCCGTTTTCTTTTTCGTCTTTCTCAATGACGGAAATTTTTAAAGAAATACAGATACGAATTAATTCCAGCAAGATGGCAGAATCATAATTAAGAATTTTTGTATAATGTTCGTTTAAGAAATTAAGCAAATTAAAATCAACATCGCAACTTTTTTCAATAAAAGCATATTTTACCACTTCTCCCAAACCGGTTTTAAAATCTCTTAAAGAAAGAGTTTTTAAAAATTCAGGAAATATAAAAACAGCATTTGGCTGATAAAAAGCACCAATTAAATTTTTGCCAAAAGAATTGTTGACAGCGACCTTACCGCCAACGGAACTGTCAACACAAGCCAACAAAGTTGTCGGAATTTGGATATAATTAATTCCTCTCATATAAGTAGCAGCAGCAAAACCGGCAATATCACCGACAACACCACCGCCAACAGCAATAATAGAATCTTCCCGTTTTAGTTTGTTTTTAAAGCAAAAATCTAAAATACGGTTATAATTTTTGAAATTTTTTTGATTTTCTCCGTCTTTTAGTATAAAAACATTATCAAAGTTTAAGATTTTGCCGTATATTTTATAAACTTTTTCTGACATAACAACGACATAATTTTTGACAGAATTTAAGACAACTTCTTTTAAATCAGAAACAGGTTTTTTTTCAATAAAAATAGGATAAGAAAAATTTTTTTCTTTGATATTAACGGTTAATTCTGTCATCTTAAAGTCCTCAAAATTTTATTAACAACGTCTTCAGGAGATTTATCAGAAGTTTCAACAACGAATTTAGCTTTTTTATAATTATTTTCTCTTTTTTTAAGAATAAAAGCAATGGTATCAACAGAAAAATTTTTACGTAACAAAGGTCTGTGAATAGATTCTTTTATTCTTTCAAACAGGCATTCAGGAGTAGCCTTGAGATAGAAAACACATCCGTTTTTATTTAATATTTTTCGTATTTCATCATCTTCAAATCCGCCGCCGCCAAGCGAAAGAACAAGGTTTTTATTACCGGCATATTGCAGTGTTTTAAGTTTTTCAATCCGACGGAAATATTGTTCTCCATATTCGTTAAATATAGCGGAAACGGACATTTTTTCCTGTTTTTCTATTTCATTATCAATATCAACAAAATTAAAATCTAATTTTTTACTTAATAAGTTTCCAACGGTTGTTTTGCCGCTTCCCATCATTCCCACTAAAACAATAAGTTTTTTCATAAAAAAAGTTTAGCATAAAAAATAATGAAAAACTTTGAACAGGAAAAATTTTTGTGTTATTTTCAATAGTAAAGGAAAATGCGAGTAAATAAGATTACATACACCCCGCAGAATTTTTGCGGCAAAAAGCAAAAAAAAGTAGAATCGCCGTTAAAAGTCGGTTTGACGACAACAGCGGTATGGACAGGATTTGGATTTGCTTTTCAGGTAATAACAAACAAAGCAACAAAAATATTAAAGTCAGAGAAGAAAGCTTCAATACTAATAAATGTAGGGTTAGCGGCAGTTTTTGGGATAATAGATGCGGTAAAAACAGCAAAAAGAAACAAACCCAAACTATAATTTAAATTAATGACTTATAAGTCATAATAATATTAAGAGATTGTAATATAATATTAAATGTAACGAATTGTAAAGATGATTTAAAAAAGGCTGGAACCCTGTTATAATGCCTTATAGGATAGGATAGGATAGGATTTTACTATGCGTATAAAGGGAATACGCCGTTTTGCCGTACATAAAAAAAGAAAGGTACGGGAACATGGGCTTATCGGCATCACAAGCGAGATTGTTAACAATAACGGCGAGGAAGTCGGACTGTGAATATCAATCAATGAGATATTCGCACCAAAAGTTGTCGTTATCGAGGAACATGACAGATATATCAAATGAATATCAAAACGCATTGGATGCGACGAAATTAGTATATGATTTTTACGGAACAGGCGATAAGACAAACCCGTTGAGTTATAATTTGATGATGACGCCATCGGAATTAAACGGATATTTACCGTTGATGTTGTCAGATAACAGCGGGAAGATAATATTAAACGCAAAATATGCAGCAGCAGCGAAGGCAGCCGGGATACCGCAGGAGGGATTAGGATGCTTGCCGTCGAGTGGGACCCGTGATGCGTTTATACAAGGGATGGCAGCGAGCGGACTGATAAGTCAGGATGCAGCAGACTTATATACGGGAATACAGTATTCACAGACAATCGGAAACGGTTCAACGGACTTAGCGACGGTAACGACCGAGAAAATGACGTTAAAAGAATTGCTGGACAGATATTCATCCGGTGAACTCTGCGATGTTACGGAGTATGGCTGGGACAGTACAACGATGATAAACGCTTTTTCAAAAGATCCGGCTAATGCAAATGCAAATAATCATATAGATTATGTTGATTTAATGAACGGCACACAAACTATAGCAGATAGGGACAATGAACCACAAGCTTCAGTATCTATAGCTGATATATTGGAAGGGAACTATAGTATTTGCGTTGGAACAGGTCTAGGAGTAAAGGAAGATGAACGTAATAATGGCGGAGCAGTAAGAGCTGTGGCAAATTTAGATATATGGGATTGGATGTTTGAAGAACTTGCTAATATGTTAGGAGTAACAGGAGATTCAAAAGTTCAAAGTGCTATAGCTTATGCAACATCTATGACACAGAATTTAATAAATCCAAATAATGGTTTTTATAAATATGAGGGTAGAACAAAAGAAGAAGGCGACCACTTTCATAGAGTTAATGGTTGTATGTTGGGTCAAGCTCATCAAGATGGTCGTGAATGGGGAACTAATAATGCTGATTTTATAGGTGTTGTTGAATTTAGTAATAAACATATAGATGTAGGTAAAGGTAAAAGGCGAGACGGTGTTTCAATAAACCTGACAAATATAGCAAAAGTGTTTTTGACTTATTTTGCGGAAGCAATTGAAGGTATTGGCGAAAGTCGATATCATGTAAATAATGATAGTCCAAGCAACCGTCGTGTTAAAGACAGTGTATTGATGGACATAAATGACCAACACTTCACGTTCGATATCATGGTAAACGAAGGAGTAAATACAGATCAAACGTTGAATTCAGGATTTTATGACGGAATATTTAACCAAATCTGTATAAACGGCTGGAGAGAGAATATAAATATAGATGACAGTGATTATATGCAAGAAATGTTAAAAACAGGCAAATTATTATTGAATACGTGTTCAGATGACGGCTATTATTATGCAACCAATTACGCAACAAATACGTATATAAGAGAGATATCGGATGAAGATATGGTTGCAAAAGCAGAAGCAAAATACAATACGGAAAAACAAAAAATAGAGCATAAAGAACAAACACTGGATTTAAAGATGAAGAATTTGGATACGGAGATATCATCACTGACAACGGAATACGATACGGTAAAATCGCTGATATCCAAGAATATAGAAAAAGGTTTTAAAAGATATGATGCGTAAGACGCATTTTCGCAACAAACTGAGCCCTATATAGGGCTCTTTTCCTTAAAAATTTTATTTTATGACCTCAATAAAATCATAATCAGTTAAATAAGGCATGTGATTTTCTGTTATTAATTCTCCCGGCAGTAAAACCGCAATCCCAGGAGGACATTCGGCTATTATTTCTGCAGAAATTCTTCCGACAGCTTGAGATTTCGGGATGGTTTCTTTAGGCGAATAATATGCATCTCTCAACCTCATTTTTATTATTGGTGTAAGCATTGGCATGTGTTTTTTGTTTTCCAAATAACAAATGTCCGAATAATTTGTTTTATCAATCTTTTTCAGGCATTCAACCAAATATTCAATATCAGAACGTTTATTGCCTATATTTGATAACAGTAAAAGCCCTGCATCAGAAGCACTTTCAACTTCTATATTAAAATCTATTTCCAAAATGGATTCAAGTCTTTTTCCTGAAAGACCGTCCGCTTTTATAAATATTTTAGTAACATCTGTTTTGTATCCAAAATCGGGCTTTAGCTGGTGTATGTGTTCAAGTTTATCAATTTCACTTCTAAGATATTTTGCGTTGGATATGGCTCGTTTAAGCAGTTTTTGTCCTCTTTCGCTTTCAAGATTTGCTCTAGCTGCATCAAGGCTTGCTAAAAGCATTAAAGACGGACTTGTTGTATGTAGAAGTTTCAACGCTTTTTCAACGCTGTCAACATCTAAGATAGAATTTTCACTAATATGCAGCATAGAGCTTTGACTCATGCTGCCGCCGGTTTTGTGTAAAGAATGTACAACCGCATCAGCTCCGAGTTTTAATGCTGATGTTGGTAAGTGCTCATTAAAATTCCATAAAGATGCATGAGCTTCGTCAACTATTAACGGAACGTTGTATTTTTTGCATATAACAGAAATTGATTTTATATCACTAACAACACCCTCATAAGTAGGATTTGTTATCCAAACCATGGAAACGTCTTTGTGTTTTTTTAATAAATCTTCTACGCTTTTAGGGTTAACATTTCCCCAAATACCCCAGTCTTCAAATATTTCAGGTACAAGCCATAAGGGCTCTGCTCCGGAAATTATCATACCGGTTAAAACAGAACGATGACAATTTCTGTTTGTTATAATTTTTTGACCTTTTTTTGTCAACCCCATAGCTAAAGCAAGGTTTCCTGCTGTTGACCCGTTTAGCAGAAAAAAAGTTTTTTTAGCTCCAAAAGCTTTGGCAGCAAGTTCTTGTGCTTCTTTTATGGGTCCTGTTGCAGGGTGTAATGTCCCTAAATTATCAAATTCATCAGTTGTATCTATTTCTAGAGCTTTTTTGCCTATAAGTTTTTTAAATTCAGGCAGTGCTCCGCAGCCTTTTGTGTGCCCGGGAATATGAAATTGATAGCTTGGATTTTCATAAGCTTTTTTCAGGGCTTCTACAATAGGGGCGTGTGTTTTTGTACACTTATAATTTTTTGTTACATTTGTCATAATAAAAATATACAATAAAAATATTTTTATTTGCAATAATTTTGTGATATAATTAATATTTGTGAACAGTTTTTTTAGAATTTTTTTTGTAATAACCCTTGTTTTTGCCTCAGGATATGCTTTTGCAGCGGAAAATATTTCTGTTGAAAAAAATGTAGTTGAGCAGGAAATTAAACTTCCGGAAAATACGGAGTTACCGCAAAGAGATTTAAACAATGACGGTGTTATTGATAATAAAGATCTTTTGATTGATACATCAGAAGAAAATTTTTATATGTTTAAAATCCTTGGAGATCCGGTCTACAGAAGTGAAGGTTCTCTTTTTAATAAAATAAAAACATCTTTGAAGGGTGAGGTTACAAGAACGGATTACAGTAATTATTTGTTAAAAGATGTTTTGACCTGGGATTTGGATAAAGGTCCTGTTGACAGAATTCAATTTTACGGAAAATACAGAGGCAATATGTCTTTTAATTTTGTAGAAGATGAAGATTATGATACGTATTATGATATTACGTCAATAGACCTCGGCATGATGGGGAAATTTGTTCCCGAGTCAAAAACAGAATTTAAATTGCAATTTAAGCTTACACCAACCAAAGATGTTTCATTTTTTCAAAACTTGATAAGCGATGCTTATATTGTTAATGAAAGTATCCCTCACCATGAAGTTATGATAGGAAATTCCCGTAACCAGGTCGGTGTAGAGGGCGGTATGAGTACAACATACGTTCCGTTTGTTTTAAGATCTCAAATTGCAAGAACTTTTGCAAATACACGTGCCTTTGGTGCTCGTGTAATAGGTAATTATTCTCTTGCGGATTATAGTTTTGCCGTAAACAGTTCCGACAGATTTTTTAAAGAATTTTTTCCGGGAGCTGAATTTACGGGCTGGGTTAATTTAAAACCTTTAGGCAAGACAGATGGTAAATACGGAAAACTTGTATTGGGCGGAGGTCTAAATGCCGGTAAAAGACACGAAAATTATACCGTAAGCGGAGCTTATATAGGTTATAATTACAAAAATTTTATGATTAATGCTGAATATTCAATTGCGGATGGTTATAATGCAAGATTTTTTAGTACAGATAAAGCAGAGGGTTTTTATACAACTATTGGCTATAAATTAACTCCAAAAATACAAATCGTCGGTCGTTTTGATCAATTTGATCCTAATCGTGATATGTCAGGAGATTTACGCAGAGAATATTCCGCAGGCATAAATTATTTTGTTAAAGGGCAGGGGATGAGAATACTTCTTAACTATGTGTTCTGCGATTATCAAAATATGGAAAACAGCCATCGGTTGATTTTGGGAACACAATTCTTATTATGATATACCGATTAAAGAATTGTTAATTTCGGTTAACAGGGCAGAATTGTTTGATTTTTTGGCATATTTTGCAGCTTTTTCAAGCAGACTTTTTGCTTTAATATCATTTTTATAGTCAAGCATAATTTCTGCAGCGTTTAAATAGTATTGAGCGGCTTTTTGCGGAGAATCCGCATCAATGTAGTTTTTTACGGCTTTGGAGTAGGCTTTTAAAGCTTCCTGTGTGTCGCCGAACTTGTCGTATGCATCACCAAGGCTTGCTGATACATAACCTTTAATTTTTGCATTATCAGTTTCATCTGCTATTGAATCAGCTGTTTCAAAATAGTTGAATGCTTCTTGTTCGTACATATCTGAATAAATATTTGCTATTTTTGTAAGAGATTTTGATTGTACGGTAAGATTTTCTGTTTCTCCGGCATATGAAACCGTACTAAAATAATGATCTATTGCCGGTTCTACCTGATTTGCATCGTTATAAATTTCAGCCATTGAATAATGTGCACGGGTTTTTATGTTGTAGTCTTTTGTCCTTTGAACAGATTGATTATAACTTTTTAGTGCATGTGCTAAATAGTCGTAATCGTCATAAATTTTTCCGACCTCTAAAAATATTTTGGATTGAGTTTCTGTATCTTCAATTTCATTTGCACGGTTCAGTGCTGTTTGAAATGCCTCTATTGCTTCTTTGGGCTTGTTCGCATAAGACATTTTTTTTGCTTTTATGAATAATTTTTTTAACTCTGTATCTTGAGGTATAAGCGGATTTTTTTGTTCAGTTTCTTCTTTTTTTACGGTTTCTTCCGGAAACTTAACTAAAAATTGCGGGTTTACATCATTTTCATTGTATTTAAAGTCTATTTGCTGCAGGAAAAGAGCATCTACCCAATTTTCTACAACTTTTGAATCCTTATTGAGTGTTGCAGAAATATAATTATCTAAAATGGAGGCTGCGTTTTTGAGGTTGGATTTTATAAGTTTGCTGTTCGGAGTTTCTTTTGTAATTTGTTTTTCTATTAATGCAAGATACCCTCCGACTTCTTCTTTTAAATCATCAGGTGTTCCTATTGCAATGGCTGTGTTTTTAAAGTCTTTGAGTATTTGAGCTATATTGATATTAGGGTTGCGTTGTGCAAGTGCGGTAGCAACTTCATTTGGATAAGGGGTGTTATAATCTAAATATTCAAGACCTTTGCTTCTTGTGTTTTCGTTGGTTTGGTTGGTTTGCTCATGGGTTTTAGCGTTATCTTCTTCTTTTTTTACACGATAACGCTGCTTGTCTGCGATATAAGGACGTTGATATATGCTGTTTAAGTTCAACCCCATTTACATACCTCTTTATTATCTTACATGAATTAATCTTTTTTTAACTCATTCTTTTGTATGACTTATATTTAAGGTTTTTCATTTGCATGTCAACCGGTTATAATCATTTCGCAATTTTTACAATCAAAAATCAAAGGGTATATTTTTCCTTTTTCATCTTTTAAGAAAAGTTTTTTAGGGGATTTACACATGTTAAAAGCATATTTAAGGCAATGTTTTGTCCGCATTAATTCTGCATTTCTCGGTTTGGTTAATTCGTATGACATTTCAATATTTTCGCAGCCGCAGTTTTCGTAAAAACTTTTTGCCTCATGATTATGGATATTTGCTTTGTAATTCAGGTTTTTTATGGGATATTCGACATATTTTATTGGCTGTTGAATATCATGTTCGTAATTATTCAGCCGCTCTTCCATTAATTTGTCTAAAATTGCACGTCTTAAATTGTTAATTTCCGAAATAGGTAAAAACGGAATTTCGTCTAGAATTTCTACGTTTGTTATATAAAAATCACTGTCACCGGCTTTTTTAAGTTGATTTATAAAATTTTCTTCCATTTTTTGTTTATTTTTTGGTGTTTCATTCTGTAAAACTTCCATCGCAACTTCGTTTTCATCTTCATCTATTGCATGTAGAACTTTTTCATTATAGACAAATTTTGCGGCAATCCTTCTTTTTGTTTTTGATAGAGAAAGTTGTTTTTCAAATTTCGCATCAAAATTTCTGTAAATAACTGTTCCGCAGGTTAACTTATCCATTTTATTCGGAAAAACTTTATCCCCTTCAACTTTATTAACCAAACATCCGCAAAGCTCTCCTTTTATGTAGTAGCATAATCCGTCTTGAGGGTTTATTTTTGCCTTTATTTCAAAGAAATCTTTTCCGATTTTATTTATTTTCCCTAATTCTTCTCCTAAGGATTTTGGTGAATTAAAGTTATAGCAGTTTTGCCGTTTTTCCAAAAAATAATCCGTAAAACCACGGTTAAAACTTTTATTTACATCCGGTATAAAATCATAAAAAATTTTACCGGAAGAAGTTTTTTGTGCATATTTATCGATTTCTTGCCTGTAAAATGCAACTGTGTTTTTTACGTAATTTTCTTCTTTTAACCTGCCTTCAATTTTGAAGGATTTTACACCTGCTTTTATTAAGTTTTGTAAATGTTTTGAAGCGTTAAAGTCTTTTAAGCTTAAAAGATATAAATCTTTTGCGATTATATTATGATTTTCATCCAGTAATGAATATTTTTTGCGGCAGCTTTGAGCACATTCACCTCTGTTTGCGGATCTGCCGCCGTTTGCACTGCTCATATAACATTGCCCGCTGTATGATACACATAAAGCCCCGTGGATAAAAGTTTCTATTTCGGTTTTTGTATTTTTACAAATTTCTTTTATTTGTTCAACAGATAGTTCCCTTGCCAAAATTATCCTTGAAACGCCCATATTGTCAAAAAACATGATTTTTTCTAATAATCGGTTATCGCACTGGGTGCTTATATGTATTGGAATTGGTGGTATTTCATGCTCTATTGCCGCCTTTAAAATTCCCATGTCCTGAATAATTATTGCATCAATACCTGTATCATATAAATTTTGTATTAATTTTTTTGCCCTGATAATTTCATTGTCGTCTAAAATTGTATTTATTGTGACATGTACTTTTACATTAAATTTATGAGCATATTCAACAATTTCTCTAATATCTTCAATAGAATTTCCTGCGTTTTGTCTTGCCCCAAAATTTTCGGCAGCAATGTATAAGGCATCGCAACCGTATTCTATTGCGGCTATTGCGTTTTTTTTGTTTTTTGCCGGAGCCAAAAGTTCAACTTTGTTCATAAATTAATTTTATTATAAGACAAAGTACTTGACAATCATGTTTTTTTATGATATAAATGATGTGGGGTAAATGTATATTTATAAGTCTTGTCTTTTGACGAGGCTTTCTTTTTATCTGATTGACAATTGCAGTTGAGTTACTATAATTTATTTATGGCTAAAATAATTCAAGTTATAAAAGGAACGCATGACATTTTACCTCAAGAAGCTGAGCAGTGGCATTTTTTAGAAAAAAATGCTATTGAAATATTTTCAAAATACGGATACAAGGAAATTCGTACACCTGTATTGGAAGCAACAGAACTGTTCGCAAGAGGTGTCGGCGATACTACAGATATTGTTAATAAAGAAATGTATACATTTGAAAAAGGCGATCGTTCGTTAACGTTAAGACCGGAAAATACTGCCGGAGTTGTTCGTTCTTTTATTGAAAACGGCATGACAAGATTATCTGCACCGGTTAAATTGTGGTATAAAGGTCCTATGTTCAGATATGAACGTCCTCAAAAAGGCAGACAACGTCAATTTCATCAAGTCGGTGTTGAGATGTTCGGTGTAAAAGAACCTGCCGCTGATGCTGAAGTTATTTTGATGGCCGTAAATTATTTGAAATCTTTAGGTTTGAATGATTTGGATGTTGAAATTAATTCTTTAGGTTGTCCTAAATGTCGTGATGAATTTAAACTTAAATTAAAAGAAGTTTTAAAACCGGAATTTAGCAATTTATGTGAAGATTGCCAAAATCGTTATGAAAAAAATCCTTTAAGACTATTGGATTGCAAGGTAGAAAGCTGTAAAGCTATATTTGAAAAACCTGAGATTCAAAAAGTTATTCAATCGGATTTTGTCTGCGAAGAATGCAAAACACATTTTGATGAGTTAAAATTATATCTTGATAAAATGAATGTAAAATATTCTGTAAATAAACTTCTTGTCAGAGGTTTGGATTATTATAACAGAACCGTTTTTGAAATAAAATCAAATAATTTAGGTTCTCAAAATGCTGTTTGCGGAGGCGGACGGTATGACAGTCTTGTTAAAAATCTCGGCGGTGAAGATACCCCGGCTGTGGGATGGGCAATGGGCATGGAAAGGTTAATATCTCTTTTGCCTGAAAGAAAAATTAAAAAACTTGACGGTTATATTGTTTCAAATTTTTCTGCAGAAGCGTTTCAATTGGCGGAAGAATTGAGGCATGAAGGTTATAGTGTTGAATTTGATTTATCAAACAAAAAATTTACCAAACAGCTTGAAAAGGCCTCAAAAGTTGCCAATTATGCTTTGATTTTAGGCGAAGATGAAATTAAATCAAACACGGTTTCTGTTAAAAATCTTGCAACTTCCGAGCAAAAAACAGTTTCAAAAAAAGATTTAAGGAGTATTCTATGACAAGTCCTGTACATGATGTTATTAAAAATGTGACATCAGTTTTAAGAAAAAATTTTAATGATTTTAAGGGTTTATATCTTTTTGGTCAGTTTTTGGACGGAAAAAATCACGAAGGTGAGGATATAGAGTTAGTTGCTATTTTTGAAACAGAAGATAAGTCAAAACGTGAGGCAATTTGGCCTTTAATAGGCAAGATAGAAACGGAAATGAATGTTTGTATAGATCTTTATCCTTATACGATGGAAGACTTTAAAAAGGATGAAGATTTATATGATGTGGTAATGGATGAGGGTATATTTTTTGATGCTCTCGGTATAATGAAAGATAAGGAAGATTAAATGGACAAAATTACAATTCGCTCAGACAGAAAAACAGATTACAAATTCCAGTACAAAGGTGAAGATGTTGTGCTTGCTGCCGGTAAAATTATCAGTATCGCAGACGGTTTGGATCATGTTGTTTTGCCGACATGTGCTATGAAAATTATGAATAATCTGATTGTAATAAAAGAAGATGTTAAGTAAAAAAAGCTCCTTTTAAAGGAGCTTTTTTATTTATTGATTTGCTACAGCATTGCCATTTATCACGTTTTGTAAAACCTCTATAGCTTTTTTTAGTTGAACATCATCTTTATTTTTGATATTTTCTTCTGTAAGTTCTACAACAATATCAGGTGTAATACCTTTTTTGTGTATATCTGTACCGCTTGGAGTCAGGTATTTTTCTATTGTTATGTTTATACCGGAAGAATCAGGAAGGGAGTTTACTTCTTGGACTAAACCTTTTCCGAATGATTGCTCTCCTAATATAATTCCTCTGTGATTATCTTTAATAGCTCCGGAGAAGATTTCACTTGCAGAAGCTGAACCTTTGTTTATCAAAACAATTATGGGTTTGTCTGTTTCCACACCGTCTTTAGCCCTAGTATTGTCAATATATCCTATTCTGTCGACAGTACTTACAATGACGCATTCATTAAGGAACATATCTGAAATTTCGATTGCGTTTCTAAGAAGTCCTCCGGGATTTGAGCGTAAATCTATAATGAACCCTTTTTTATCTTTTGATGCTTTTAAAATTTTGTTAAATTCAACGGCAGCAGTACGGCTTATAAAAGAGCTTAATCTTATATACCCTATATCCTGCGGCATTACAATATCATCAGGTAATTTTTGTGATATTGATTTTATTTGGAATTCTGCACGTTGTACGTTATATATTTTTGGAGCAACATTTTTACGTTTTATAAGTAATTTTACAAAAGTACCCTCTTCTCCCCGAATTTGTTCGGAGGCTTTTTCAAGCGAAATATTTTCAGTGCTTTTTCCGTCAATTTCAAGAATTTCGTCGCCTGCCTGTATTCCGGCTTTTTCAGCCGGTGTGTCTTCAATCGGTGCAATAACCGTCAGTTTGCCGTCTTTAAATCCTATTTGAACACCTATACCTTTTAATGATCCTTTTATAGAACTTGATTCTTCAGCGTATTCTTTTGGATCCAAAAATTTTGTATACGGGTCATTTAGGCTTGCTACCATTGTTTCTATTGCAACATAAGCATCTTCATTTGTTTTGATAACTTTATCATACTTATGACGCCATTTTTTCCAGTCTTGATTATTTTTTGTTTCATCTACATATTTGGAGTCAATCAATTTCCATACTGTGTCATAAAGATCAATCGGCGAGTATGCCATACCGTAATTTTTGACGACACATCCGAATAATATTAAGAATGCCCACAAAAATATAAAGCTTTTTCTCATAAGATTTCTCACTATCTTTTCCTCCACCTAAACTCTCACATTTGTATAGATGTTATGTTTTTAATTTTGTTCCAGCAAATGTGAAAAATGTTTATAGTGATATCATATCATATATATAAAAAATGTGGAATATTATTACAATCTATGTTCAAACTGCAAAAGTTTAAATTTTTGTTTTTGTTGTACATCCGGCAGTTCATAACATTTTATGCATCTTGCTTCGTATGTTTCATCTCCGCCAATCATGATAAGGGGTGAGTTTTTATCGGCCGGCTTTCCGTCTATAAGTCTTTGAGTTCTTGTTGCATGATCCGAACCGCATTTCATACAGACAGCATGAAGTTTGTCAACTGATGTTGCGATACACATTAATTCCGGCATCGATCCAAACGGTTCTGCTTTAAAGTCTAATTCCAAACCTGTTCCGATTACTCTTTTACCTTCTTGCATAAGTTTTGTTATTACTTTTACTATATTACTGTCAAAAAATTGCAGTTCGTCTATTGCAACAATTTCATCATCAGGTTTTACTATACTTAAAATTTGTATAGAATGTTTGACTTTTATTGCATCAAGCCAAAGACCATTTCTTGATTCTATATAATCTCCGTTAGATCGTGTGTCTACTTCAGGTGAAATTACTTTAACTTTTTTCTTAGCAATAATGCATCTTCTAATTCTTCTTAAAAGCTCTTCTGTTTTACCACAGCTCATCGGACCTGTAATCAATTCAAAGCTGTATCCCTGCATCTTCTTCTCCCCAAAAATATTTCTACAAATTTATTATACTCTTGAAAAAATTTTTTTGAAAGTTAACGTTACAAATTTGTTAAAATTATTAATGTTTGCAATAAATATAACCAAAATCTTCAATGCATGCTGTAATTTTTATTTGTAATTTTGTCTTTTAATTTTTTTAATCCTGCTCCGTAAAAATATTTTAGCTGTTCAGGGAAATTTTCTTCTATATCTAAAAGATACATATCATGGACTACAAATTCTTTCAACAAAAAGATGATTTCGGGATTTTCAGTCCAAACAACCCTATTTTCTACCTTGCCAAAAATCCCTTCGGTATCATCTGTTATTAAAAATATTAACCGTCCGTCAAGAGATAGTTCTATTTCTCTGCCGTTTCTATGCTTGTATACCGTTCCAAAAGGACATTGAAAATTGTCATATCCTACAATTTTTATATCCAAGCCTCTGTTATAGGCTTCAAATAAGCTGTGTTCCAAGAATTTGAAATCCTGCGACCAAATTTCAATGTAAATGTTTTTTTTAGCAGAGTTTACTATTTCTATCAGTTTATTTCGGATTTCAAAGCTGCCTGAGATTGTATGAATTGGTTCGCTATAACCGGCTTTTACATCAGGAAGCTTTTTTTCTAAAAATTCAATGTTTGACAGGAGTTTTCTTCTTACTCGTTTTGTTAATTCTTTAGGTTTTATGGGTGTATACTTTTGAGGCTTTTCTTGTGTACTTACTATTATTTTTTCATTTTCTAAAGATTTTAAAGTATCATAAGCCCGTGATTGAGGTATATCTGCAAGCTTTGCCACTTCATACCCTGTTGCAGGATATTTTTTTAAAAGAGCTATATATACTTTTGCCTCATAACTATTAAACCCAAGTTGTTTTAGGCTTTCAATCAATTCATCCATGGAGCAATTATATCATTTTTATTCTTCTTTGTAAATTATTGCCATACAACTTTCTCAATGAGTTCTATTTCATATCCGTCAGGATCTTTGATAAATGCTATTTTTGAACCCTTTCCGTTTAAATCAAAAGGCTCATAAAGATATTCGTAACCTAAATTATGTAGTTTTTCGCTAAATTTATCCAAAGATTCAACGGCAAATGCTAAATGACCAAATCCGCTGCCTATGGTATAACCTTCTTTTGGAGTTTCATCGTTGTAAGTTAATTCAAGTTCTGTCATACCGTCAGTTAAAAAATAAAGTTCGCAATCATCTAAACGTTTTTTCTTGCTCAGCTTCATTTCCAAAAGTTCTGTATAAAATTTTAGACTTTTTTCTATATTTCGTACTCTAATCATTGTATGCAAAAGTTTCATAAAATTCTCCTTTTATTTTTATTATACCGGCTGATTTAAAAATGTCACTTGACTTTGATTATAAAATTTGTTATTATAAAAAAGAGGAAATATTATGAATAAAAAGATTGAAGAATGGCTGTTAAAATTTGGCGAAATTATTGAATTACAGAACTGTTTATATGATGTTTTAGAAAATGCATTGTATGCAGATGAAAGACCTTTTTATGTTCTTACATTAATGAATTATATAAAAGAAAAATCGACAATTTTATACGAAGAACTTGATGATTTTAGTATTACTGTAGAATATGATGATTAATTATTGAAGTTCTAGATTTTTCTTTTATAATTTTAATTATGAAGTATAAAGAAAGAGTAAGAAATTTTTGTATAATTGCTCATATAGATCATGGTAAATCAACATTAGCAGATCGTTTATTGGAATATACAGGTACAGTTGCCGAACGTGATATGCAAGACCAGCTTTTGGATTCTATGGATATTGAGAGGGAACGAGGTATTACAATAAAATTAAACGCTGCAAGAATGAATTATCATGCAAAAGACGGTAAAGATTATATTTTAAACCTTATTGATACTCCGGGGCATGTAGATTTTTCCTATGAAGTTTCAAGATCTTTAGCCGCATGTGAAGGGGCATTATTAATAGTTGACGCAACGCAGGGTGTTGAAGCACAGACTTTGGCAAATGTTTATTTGGCAGTTGAACAGAATTTGGAAATAATTCCGGTTATTAATAAAATAGATTTACCTTCAGCTGACGTTGAACGGGTCAGAAAAGAAATTGAAGATGTTTTAGGAATAGACGCATCAATGGCTATTCCTGTAAGTGCAAAGGCGGGTATTGGAATTGAAGATGTCTTAGAGGCTGTTGTTGATTTTGTTCCGCCGCCGGAAGATACTTCGGAAAAACCTTTGAGGGCATTGGTCTTTGACAGTGCTTATGACCAATATTTGGGAACATTGTGTTTCTTTAAAATTGTTGATGGCAGTATGAATTTAGACGAAAAAGTCAGATTTATGGCATCGGGAAAAGAATATGAAGTTGTTGAGCTTGGATATTTAACTCCACAGAGGGTTCAAGTTAAAAAACTTGAATGTGGTGATGTCGGATATTTTGCTGGTTCTATTAAAGAGTTGACGAGGTTTGTAGGGGATACAATAACAAGTGTGGAAAATCCTGCAAAAGAACCTTTAGCGGGTTATAAAGAAGCTTTACCGATGGTTTTTTCCGGCATGTACCCTGTTGATAATGATGATTACCATAATTTAAAAGAAGCTTTAGAAAAATTAAAACTTAATGACAGTAGTATAACTTTTGAACCTGAAACGTCCAGTGCTCTAGGATTTGGTTTCAGATGCGGCTTTTTGGGTATGCTGCATATGGAAATTGCTCAGGAAAGGTTGGAAAGAGAATATAATCTTTCACTTGTTACAACAGCTCCGTCAGTTGTTTATCATGTATATAAAACTAACGGCGAAATGGTTGAAATTGATAATCCGGCAAACCTTCCGGCACCTCAATACAGAGATTATATAGAAGAACCTTATGTTAAAGTTCAGATTATTACACCCAATGATTATGTCGGGACTTTAATGGATTTGGCACAAACAAAACGTGGTATCTTTGTTAATATGTCTTATTTGGACAGCATAAGGGCAAGTTTAGAATATGAAATTCCTTTGAGTGAAGTTATCACCGATTTTTATGATCAATTAAAATCACGTTCAAAGGGATATGCCAGTATGGACTATGAATTTAAAGACTATAAACGCTCTAAACTTGTCAAGCTTGATATAATGCTTGCAGGAGAGGTTGTTGATGCTCTTTCGGTTATTTGTCATGAAGATAATGCTTTTTATATAGGGCAAAAGCTGACTGCAAAATTAAAAGAAATTATTCCGAGGCAGTTGTTTGAAGTTCCAGTTCAAGCGGCAATAGGCGGCAGAGTTATTGCTCGTACTAATATTAAAGCTATGCGGAAAAACGTTTTAGATAAATGCTATGGCGGTGATATTTCACGTAAGCGTAAATTGCTTGAAAAGCAGAAAAAAGGTAAAAAACGTATGAAATCAATCGGCAGAGTTGAAGTTCCGCAAGAAGCATTTATGGCTGTTCTGAGTTTGGAGGAAGATTAAAATCAATATGCTCTTTTGCAAATAATGCTGCATTAGTACGATTTTTACATCCAAGTTTAATTAATATTGCACTTATATGAGCTTTTATTGTGTGATGTGTAACATGTAAAGTTTTGGCGATTTCTTTGTTCGTGTAACATAATGTTAAAAAATAAAGTACTTCCAGTTCTCTTGCGGTTAATCCGTAATTATTCATTTTTATCTCCTTTTATTTATATGTTAAATAATTATTGGACAAGGTTCTATTAGCCAAATGTCTAGTATTTTTTTAACAGCCTGAAAATAACCGTATTTTAAGGATATTTATTTTTCGTAAATGTAAACAAATGTTACGATATGTAAAAAATATATAACAAATACGCAATTTTTAAATGAAAAAATACTTTTTAAAGGTATAGGATTAAGAGAAAAGAGTAAAAAAGGAGAATTATGGGATTTTCAATTAACGGAAATTATGGAAACGGGAATGTAAACAACCATACGGTTAACACCATCAAATTTAAAAAAGATGTTCCGACTGAAAATAATGTAAGTTTTAATAAACCTGTTGGAGAGTTTGGTGATAAATTATTAGAACAAGTTCAGCCGACTTTTGTTAAAACATCAAAACTTTCTAAGCCTGATGAAGCAGATTTAAAAGAAATGTTTGCTATGGGAGGTATTAAAGAACTAAAAATGCCAACCCTTGAGCAGTATTCAAGGATATCAGGTGATATGAATGATTTCAGTTTAAAATTTGATGAATTAGAAACAACAACTCATGCTGAAGATTTATATGAATCGCCTGAATTTCGGATTTTAAATGAATTTTTCGGAATTGCATAATAAAAAAGGTTCCTTTAAAAGGAACCTTTTTTTAGTTATTTATCATCAAGTGCAGCAACACCAGGGAGCACTTTTCCTTCAATAAATTCTAAAGAAGCTCCGCCGCCGGTTGAAACGTGAGTGTATTTGTCTGCATCTGAAAGTTTTTTAGCTGCAGAAACCGAATCACCGCCGCCGATTACAGATATAGCACCGTTTTCTGTAGCTTCTACTATAGCATCTAAAACAGCTTTGGTACCTTCAGAAAATGCCGGAGTTTCAAATGCACCTACAGGTCCATTCATAAGAATTGTTTTTGAAGATTTAATAACGTCTTCAAATGCTTTTTGAGTTTTTGGTCCTGCATCAACACCTTCAAAATCGTCAGGGATGTTGTTAACATCGACAACTTTGTTTGTTCCGTTGCCTGAAAAATCGTCTGTTACTAAAACATCGATAGGCAATACCAAATTAACACCTTTTTCTTTTGCTTTTTGTTCAATAGATTTTGCGACATCAAGCTGGTCATTTTCGCAAATAGATTTACCAATATTGCCGCCGTTAGCTTTAACAAACGTATATGCCATACCGCCGCCGATGATAAGGTTGTCAACTTTGTCGCTTAAGTTTTCTAATACACCGATTTTTGAAGACACTTTAGCACCGCCGACAACAGCAGTAAAAGGTCTTACAGGGTTTTCAAGTGCTTGTGATAAGCATCTGATTTCTTTTTCCATCAAAAGACCAGAAACAGCGGGTTTTAATACTCTTGCCACTTTTGCAGTTGAGGTATGGTTTCTGTGTGCTGCACCAAAAGCGTCATTTACGTAGAAATCTCCGAGTTTTGCCAGTTCATTTGCAAAAGTCATATCGTCATCTTTTGCTTCTTCTGCTTTATAAAAACGGATGTTTTCCAATAAAGCAACCTGACCGTCTTTAAGGTTTTCTAATTCTTTTTCGGCACCTTTTCCTACAGGAGTTGCTACGAATAATACATCTTCACCCATAACTTTAGACATATATTTTGCAACAGGTTCTAATGAATATTCTGTGTTCCATTCACCTTTAGGTCTGCCCAAGTGTGCCATAAGTATAACTTTTGCACCTTTGTCTTTTAAGTAGTTTACAGTCGGCATAATTGCTTGAATTCTTGTATCGTCTGTAACGTTTTTGTCTGAATCAAGCGGAACATTGATATCAACTCTTACAAGAGCTCTTTTACCTTCAATGTTGCCTAAATCTTTAATAGATTTTTTCATAATGGTCTCTCCTTTTTTTTCTCTCATTTTTAAAACTGAATTTGTATCCACAAACGGAATTTCATAATTTTTTTGTTCTTTTTTTGAAACTTTGTCGGATGCTTCGTGTTTGCCTGAAAAATACAACGGCAAACCTCTGAACGAATTGATTGAATAAACCTGCATAAATAATTTTCTCCTATACTTTACCTCTGTTATTATAACAAAAACAAACATAAATTATCTTGTTAATTAATAAAATAACTTTTTACAAATATTTACATCAAAAATTTACCCGACAGAGGAATTCTAAAATTTTTAAAATAAATAATAACATGTAGCTAGAAAGGATTTATATATGAAAAAACATTTATTATTTGTATCAATATGTTTGTTAGCTTTTGCTGCCGGGTATTCAATAAACAGTAAAGCGATATCCGATACGGGATATAGAGTTGCGGTTGTAGATATTCAATCGTTAATTTCAAAATCTTCTCAGGTAAATGCTTTAAAAGCAGAACAGCAGAAGAAGGTTGATGAAATGAAAGCTACAGTTGATAAAGCACGTCAGGAGATAGCAAAAGAAACAGATCCGGCAAAAATTAACCAATTGGAAGAAAAGTACAGGAATGAAATTAATAATCAAAAATTAGCATTAGACAACGATTATAATACGAAACTTATGCAAATAGATTCAAATATAAAATCAATAGTTGTACAAAAAGCAAAGGAAATGAAATATAATCTTGTTCTTCCGAAAAACATAGTACTATACGGCGGAGATGATATAACTTCCGAGGTATCAAAGTCAGTTAAATAAGTTAATATACAAACATTTTTAACTTGCCTTCTTTATCTCCGTAATGAGAGAAAGTTATTATGCCGGGATGTTTCAAAGTTATCAGACCTGTAATATAAGGATTTTTTATATTTTTAGGACGATATGAAAACTTGTAATAGGTATTTTCAGTATCATTTAACAAAAGAACAGTCTTTTTTTTGAACCATGGTTTGTTAATTTTTAATTTTCCGTTTTTAAATTGAGAAATTCGTATTATTTCAACTTCCGGAAATATTTTTTGTATATCTTCGGTGGTTAAAGGTTTTTCGATAAATTTGTCATTTTCATAGATTATTTCGTTATATTTTAATTCTGCATTGTTAACAGCGATTAACTTGCCGTCAAAAATAAATTCATAATTTGATGTTAAAGGTATTGCGATATTTCCGTCATCAAAATAGTATTCAGAAAACCCGCCTGAGCCGGAGGACATTTTTTTGGTTAAAACGATTCTTTCATCAGCTAATACTCCTAAACTCCAGGTTTGGGTTTCTGGCATGTAAATTACATCCTGTCCGTCTTTTATTCCATCAAATGCCAAACACGATAATCCTAGACCAAGAAATAACAATATTAATGCTAATTTTTTCACGATAAAACTCCTTTTATATGATTATATAAGAAGTTATTTATAAAATCAATAAAAAATCAGCAAGTTAATTTGATTGGTTATAATTTTTATACTTGTAGCTTAACATGCTATATGAGCCGGTGTCAGATGAAGAAGAGTCATCACCGTAGAAGGTTGACATTTCAGTTGCTCTTTTATGATTAAACTCATCCATTTTTTCTTGTCTAGAAGCACCGTAACTATATGCGGAAATTTCAGCACTGGTTACTCTGCCGTCGTGGTTGGTATCCATTTCATCAAAATGTTCAAGAATATTGTTTATTGTATCGGAAGAAAGTCCGCTTGCACCGCTTGCAGCTAATTGAGTTAATTCTGTTTTTGAAATACCTTTAGAAGAAAGCATATTGGTAAAGTTGGTTATTTCATCAGAGCCTATTACACCATCGCCATCTTTATCTATAGAATTAAAATTTGTCTGCAAGTATGATGCAAAACTTTGATTAAGATTTAAATAATTTTTTGAATCTGTTCTTGCATTAGAAATGCTTTCAAGTGTTACTCCATCAGGATTTAATTGTGCAAGATAAGAATATGTATTTGTTAGTCCTGCATAAATTCCTGTTAATATTGAATTTCCATTTGACATAATTTCGCCCTCGTATTTTTACCTAAGATTATATTAATAATTTTTTAGTAAAAATCAACCATTCAAAAAGATGAAAAATTACAGCAACTTTAAAAAAAGGGAAACTCATAAAAGTAATATGATTTATAATTAATAAAAATAATACTATATATCAAATGTAACGAAATGTAAAAATGAATTTAAAAAGGCCTGAAACCCAGTTATAATGCCTGTATGGTATAGTATGGTATGGTATAGCCGAATTATGCATAATTAAAGAGCAACATCTATATTACCGATATCAATATTAATTAATGTTGATATCGGAGGTTTAAATGGACAACGTAAATTTTGGAAACAAAGGGAAATTTGGCAAAATAGATATTGCTAAATTACAACAAGGTGGTTATATAAACCAAAAAGATTTACAAAAACCAGGTGACATAAAATTATTCGAAAAATTTGGGACTATAGATAAAGATAAAAATGGAATATTGACACAGAAAGAAATGACTTCTTTTTTATCAGGATTATCTGGATACGCAAATGACGGTAAAATAACAAAACGAGAAGCAAAAAAATTTTTAACAGAACAAGGTATAGATGCAAAATCAAAGGATTTACTTAAATTTTTGCAGACGCTTGGTGTTCAATTTGATAATGATGTTATAGCAAAAGCATATGAAGAAGATGATTTTATGAAGGTAGAATTTTTACCTGGCGAGGATGATACGGTAACGCTTGTCTATAAAAACGGAGAGGATTATTCAACAGAAGTACAAAAAAGGGACGGTAGTAAAGTGATTATACTAGATAAGGAAGAGAATGGAATTACTCGCATTGAAATAAATGGTGCTGTTACTCAATATTTTGGTGCGGGTCAGGGTCCAGTGAAGCAAGTTACAGATAAGGGTAATGGTTTAAAAGAAACAATTGAATATGAATATAATGAAAATGGTGATATATCCAAAACAACAAAAACATTTCCTGATGGTACAAAAGAAGTAACCGAGGGTAATAAAGTAACAAAATTTAATGATAAAGGAGAAATAACAGCAATAAAAGAAACAAACGATGACGGATCATATACAATAACCGATTCAAACGGAGAAGTAACAAAATATAATGCGGATGGAATAGAGATAAAAGATACTCCGCAGGATATATTACAAAAAGCATTTAAAGACGGTAAGGCAAGAGTAACAATAGATGGAACCGCATCAGGCTTGTCATCAAAAGAATATGAAGGCGAGATAAGACTTCCAAAAGGCGAAAAGCTGGAAGATGGAAAATTTCCTAACACATTAAATATGACATTACCAGACTCTTATGGACAAAATGCGGTCATGAAATTGACACTTGTTGATGCAGAAAAAGGAATATATGAAACAACAAGAGGGGATAGAAAATTTCAAATCTCTACTGATAACGGTGAAATAACAATGAAGGCCGTAGTAACAGAGGAATTAAATAACAAACTTAAAGCAAATTTGGCGAACGATAAAAATCCTGTTAACGACGATGCGGCTACAAAAACAACAACATTTCCTAATGGTACAAAAGAAGTAACCGAGGGTAATACAGTAAAAAATTTAATGATAAAGGAGAAATAATAGCAATAAAAGAAACAAACGATGACGGATTTACAATAATTGAAGCCTCCGGAACATATAAAAAATACAAATATGGTGATGCTACGCCATTCAAAGAAGGAGTAACATTCTCAGAGGTTTATAGCAAAAATCTTGATAATTTTATCGCAGAGAATTTAACGTTTTTACAAAACGTATTGAACGTACAAAACATTGAATTTGAAGAAACTGATATAGAGGATGGAAAAAAACAGATTAAATTTACTCAAAATAATAATGTTTATACTTTTCAATTTAACAACGAAGGAAAATGTTTGTGGTCTAGTGTAAAGGAGCCCATGGGAACCATAACTCAAAGACATACTTTGGAGGCATGATAAGTTAACTTTGGTTAAACTTTGATCAAAGTTATACAACAAATAAAGCCGAGATTTTTACAATAATTTTCCCCAACCGGTGAATGTTTGAATTTTACTATTGTTTTTATAATTTGAATTATGGATATAATGATTACTTCAAAAAACAATGAAAAGTTTTATGCAGACAAAAATGTTGTTACTATAGGCACAAGCCAGGCATGTAATTTCCAACTTGATTTAGATTTTGAGGTCTTGTTGAGCATTCAATACGATTTTTCTATCAGAAATTATGTTATTCTTAATACTTTTTCAAATAAAAAAGTCTTGTTTTGCAACAGACCCTTAAAACGACTTGAACTTGGCTGCATTAATAAAATCTGTTTTGAAAATTCAGATGAATTTTTAAAAATCAGAGTTCTGCAAAGAATTCCCGCATAAAAATAAAGCCGGTAAAAACCGGCTATAGAGGTGATGATTTTTATAAGTTACTTCCTACGGCTTTGTACAGCCCTATATAATCGACAAAACAATCAATTTTATTTTGGGCAACAAGTTTATCTATTGTTAATAAGTTTTCTTTGAATTGTATTAAATCCAGTTTTGAAATGGTGCCTTCATTGTATTTGTGTTCATTGTATCCGAAATCCGCTTTTTCAAGTTTTGCCTGCTTTTCGGTTTCCGTCATTTTTTCTCTGTCCATTTTTATGCTCACTAAAGAATCGTTGACTTCTTGTATAGCAGTTAAGTTTGTTTTGTAGTAGTTTTGCAAAACTCTTTCATATTCAGCTTTTTTTATTCTGAGATTTGCAAATCTTGACCCTCCGGTGAAAAATGGATACATAATTGAGCCGCCAAGCATTGCAAGCATCCCTCTTGTCGTAAATATGCTGCCTAAATCATGTGCATTAAACAGTGCCAATCCGGTTAAACTTATTGATGGTAAAAATTCTTTTTTGGCTACTCTTACATCAATTCCGGCTTTTTCCACCATTTTTTCGGCTTTTAAATAGTCCGGACGCTGTACTATTACTTCAGATGCTATCTCTGTCGGTATAACTCCGGTAAAATTAAGTTCATCAAGATGGGCTCGTTTTATTGTATCAGTATTCTCAGGACTTTCTCCTATTAAAACACACATTTGATGCAGCATTCTTTCCCGCTGTTTTTTTAATTCAATTAAATCTGTATTACCGCTTATATATGATTTATTTGCTCTTACGGTGTCTGCTGTTGATACTAAGCCTTCACTGTGGCTTAATACCATTAAATCATATATTTCTTTTCTGTCTTTTACTATCTCTTCCTGCAATTCAATGATTTTGTCAAGCATAACTATGTTTAAATAAGTTGTGCCGACAGCCGATGCAACCGAAATATAAACACTTCGTTCATCTAATTGTGAACCTTCCCACAATTTTTTAGAAGCTTTTGTTTTATCTCTGTTTTTTAAAAATAAATCTATTTCATATTGAGCTATTGCAGGAACAGCAAATGCTCCGGTTGTGTTTGTTGCCCCAGGCATTTTTAATAAGTTTGGTGAAAATCCGGCACTGATTGTCGGCAGCTCATTTGCAAATTGTGCTCTTGTCTGTTGATAATATTCTTCAACGGCTAATGTCGCCATCTTTAAGTCATAGTTGTTTTCTATTGCTCTTCTTATATAACTGTTTAAATTTTCATCGTTAAAATTACCCCACCAATTCATATTTACATATGCATATTTATAATCGTTGCTGACTTTTTTATTTTTTTTAGCCATGCTTTTAAATTGTTTCGGGGTTGCCGTGGATTTTTTTACTTCCTCTATTGCGAAAACCGGGGCAGCGTTCATTGTTATAAAACTAGCTAAAAGTAATGTTGTTAATACCTTTTTCAATTTTTCTTCCTCTTATAAAATTTCTGCTTGCATTTTTTATATTCATATGGTAGCATAATATTGTTGTAAATGCAACATATTTTTTTTACAACATAATGTTAAGATTTTAAAAGGAAGTTGAATGTACAAAAAGATTAAACATTATACTGATACATTAAATTATGAGCTTGAAAAAACAGCGAAAGTCATGAAAATACTTGGCATGCAGGTAATGGAAAAACTTAAAATAGAGTTGTTATTGGATGAATATGTTGCATTGGATATAATATCATGTCATCAGGGAATTTGCCAAAGAGATCTTGCCAAGCTTATAATAAAAGACAGGGCAAATACCGGCAGAATTTTAAATTCTTTGGAAGAAAAAGGTTTCATAACACGTTTTGTAGATACAAAAAATAACAGACTTGTAAGGAAAATGGCAATAACCGAAAATGGTTATAAAATGTTAATAAATATTAACAAGAAAATTGAAAGTTATATAGCCGAAACTAAAAAAGTTGTTTCGGAAGAAGAACTTGACGGATTGTACAATTCGTTAAAAAAAGTTAGAGAAAGATTTGAAGAACTGATAGAATTAAAAATATAAGAGGTAAAAATGGAAGAAATTCAAGAAACAGAAGAACAAAAAAAAGGGAATAAAATATTTAAAAAGCCGGTAATTATTGCAATTGCAATTGTCGGTTTGGCATTATTAGCATATTTTATAGTAGATGTATTAACATATCAATCTACGGACGATGCTTATGTTGAAACTACAACGGTTTCTGTTGCTCCGAAAGTAAGCGGTCAAATTGTTGAAGTTTTGATAAAAGATAACCAAAGAGTAAACGAAGGTGATTTGGTAGCAAGGATTGATGATACGGATTATAAAATTAAAGTTGATCAGATGACAGCCCAGTATGAAAGAGCTTTATTAAATCAACAAAATGCAAAAGCAAATTTGAATGCCGCAAACACAAATATTGAAGTTGCTAAAAAAGATTTGGAAAGGTATAAAAATTTATATGAAGTCGGAGCTGTTTCAAAGCAAACTTTGGATGCTGCACAGGCAAAATATGATAGTTCAAAGGCTCAACAGGTAACAGCTGAACAGTCAATATTTTCAGATAATGACAGCAAAGTTGCTGATGCTGATTTGAAGGTCTTAAAAGCACAAAAGGATCAGGCTGAAGTAAATCTTTCTTATACAAATATTTATGCTCCTCAATCAGGAACAGTTGCGTCAAGGAGAGTGGAGAAAGGTATGTATGTTCAGGTCGGAACACCTCTATTCACGATAGTGCCCGATGATATATGGGTTGTTGCAAACTATAAAGAAAACCAACTTCGTCATATGAAGCCGGGTCAGCCTGTTGATATTAAGGTGGATACTTATCCTAATAAAGTATTTAAAGGTAAAGTCGACAGTATTCAAAGAAGTTCAGGTGCAAAAGCAAGTTTGTTTCCGCCTGAAAATGCTGTAGGTTCATTTGTTAAAATTGTTCAAAGGGTTCCTGTAAAAATTATTTTTACTGAAGAAATTGATCCTGAACAATACAACGTAGTGCCGGGGATGTCGGTTGTTCCTAAAGTAAAAATAAGGTAAGAGGAAATGTCCGAAATAATTGAAAATGAATGGAAGCCATCAAGAAGTCCATGGTTTATAATTATGCCGGTTATACTTGCAACGTTTATGTATGCCTTGGACGAAACAGTTGCAAATGTTGCCCTGCCGCATATTGCAGGAAGTTATTCCGTCAGTAATCAAGAATCTATATGGGTTTTGACAAGTTATTTGATGGCAAGCAGTATTGTAATTCCTATGGTAGATTTTTTCTGTAAATTTTTAGGAAGAAAAAACTTTTTTATGATAGGAGTTTTTATTTTTACTGTTGCGTCATTTTTGTGCGGGGTTTCAAATTCAATTGGAATGATAGTAATAGCCCGTGCATTGCAGGGGATTGGAGGCGGCTGTTTAATGCCGATGGCTCAGGCGATTACAATGGAAAGTTTCACAGGCGAAGCAAGAAATAAGGCAATGTCTGTTTTCGGCTTGGTAGTAGTAGTTGCACCTATTTTAGGTCCTGTAATGGGCGGGTGGATTACTGAAAACTGGTCTTGGCCGTACATATTTTTTATAAATGTACCGTTCGGGTTTTTATGTATTGCGTTAGCAAAAAAATATCTTGAAGATCCTCCGTATGCAAGGAGGCAAAAGAATACTCATCTTGATAAATTCGGATTTTTGTGGCTGTGCGTATGGCTTGTTCCTTTGCAGATAGTTTTTGATAAAGGTAATGATGCGGATTGGTTTAATGCTCCTTGGGTGTGCTGGTTTAGTGCAGTGGCATTAATCGGGGCTATTTTATTTTTTATTTCACAAATAAAAGGTAAAAAACCTATGGTTAGGTTGGATGTGTTAAAAGACGGTAATTATCTTTGCGGAACTATAATGCTGATTTTGCTGAATGCGGTGTTATTGGCATCTTTGGCAATATTGCCGCAATTGCTTCAAAATATGCTCGGGTATGACGCATTTACAAGTGGTGTTGCGGTTATGCCAAGGGGTGTCGGAGCGTTAACTGCACTTTTGATTTTTGGCGGACTGGGCGGAAGGTTTACTTATAGGACTTACGGTTTAGTCGGACTTTTTTGTTTAGGATTAGGCGGCTGGATGCTTGGCGAATTGAATTTGGAAATAAGTATGATGAATATTGTAATTCCTAATATAATTTTCGGATTTGGTTTGGTGTTCACAATGATGCCTATAACCACATTGTCTTGCATAACATTGAAAAACGAACAGATGACAAATGCGTCAGGGCTTCAAAATTTATTAAAAACGATAGGCGGAGCAATAGGAACATCACTTGTTGCCACAATGATTTCAAGATTTTCTCAAGTTCATCATAACGGTTTGGTTAAATCTTTGGCTGACAGCAATCCTGTTTTTATAGAAAGGTTAAGCAGTTATGCTGCATCTTTTATGCATATGGCTGGTGATAGCATGAATGCAACATATATGGCAGGGAAAATGCTTTATAATCAGCTTATCCAGCAATCGACGTTATGTGCATATATGACAACATTTAAAGTTTTTGCAATAGCCTGTTTTATTTTAATTCCGTTTATGTTTATATTAAAGAGTGAACGGAGATTACAAAAGGAAGAATGTCAGATAAAACAGTAGAGTATTATCCTGAAAACCCGTGGTTGTCGACATCGGCTGTATTGCTTGCAGTTTTCATATTTGTTTTAGACGGAACAATAGCAAACGTTGCTCTGCCGCATATGGCCGGAAGTTTTTCTGTAACAAGGGATGAATCAATTTGGATTTTAACCAGTTATTTGATAGCAAGCGGGATTGTAATTCCGGCAGTAGATTGGTTTAGTAAAGTTTTTGGCAGAAAGAACTTTTTTATTATAAGTATTTTATTATTTACGGTTGCATCTTTGTTATGCGGTTTGTCAAATTCATTATTAATGATGGTTTTTTCCAGGGTATTACAAGGGTTTGGCGGCGGCGGCATTGTTCCGATATCTCAGGCAATAATGCTTGAAAGTTTCCCTAAAAAAGAGCGTCCGAAAGCAATGGCGGTTTTTGGGATGGGAATTATTATTGCACCTATTGTGGGACCGGTTTTAGGCGGATGGATTACGGATAATTGGACTTGGCCTTGGATTTATTTTATAAATGTACCGTTTGGTTGTATTGCTGCTCTTATGTGTAAAAAATTACTTACAGATCCTCCTTATGCAAAACGCCAAAAAGGTGTAAAAATCGATGGTTTAGGATTTTTTCTTTTAATTATATGGATAACATGTTTGCAGATAGTTTTGGATAAAGGTAATAATGCAGACTGGTTTAATGCTCCGTGGGTATGCTGGATGTTTGCTGTATCATGTATTGCTGGGGTATTATTTTTTATTTCACAACTAAAACGAAAAGAAACCTTAGTGGATTTGAGCGTATTTAAAGATATGAATTTTTTTGCCGGAACAGCCATGCAGGTTGTTATTCAGGCGGTTTTATATGCATCAATAGCTATATTGCCTCAATTTTTGCAAAGTATGATGGGATATACCGCATTTTTAAGCGGATATTCAATGATGCCACGGGGTTTAGGAAGTTTGTTATCAATGATAATAGTTGCAAATATATCTAACAAAATTAGCAACAGAGTTCTTGTCGTAATTGGTTTGTCGTTAATCGGAACAGGCGGACTGGCATTAGGTTTTTTGAATTTGCAGATTGCAAATATAAACATTATGATACCGAACTTTTTGATGGGTATGGGTATGGGGCTTGCAATGATACCTATTATAAATTTGTCAGTTGATACTTTAAGAAATGATCAGATGACAAATGCGTCAGGGCTTCAAAATTTATTAAAAACGATAGGCGGAGCAATAGGAACTTCACTTGTTGCAACAATGCTTTCAAGATTTGCACAAATGCATCAATATATGATGGTAGGCAAGCTTTCTGAATTAAACCCTCAATATATTGAAAGACTTCAAAGTACTGCCGGTGCATTATCTCAATATACTGAATTTTCAGTAGCAAATTATATGGCTCAGACTACTTTATATAAACAATTAATTCAGCAATCAACGCTTTGGGCATTTATTGATTCATTTAGGATTTTTGGGTTATTATGTTTCTTAATAATTCCGTTGCTTTTATTTATAAAATCCAATAAATCATTATATGACAGGCGAAAATAAAATCTTGCTTAAAAGTAATAAATATGTTATGATACAAATGGAGGGTTGAAAATGTTAAAAGAAGGGGCAAAAATATATCAAAAACTGATTGTAGGGGGGGGGGCGACTTGCTCAAAGCAGAGTCGGAATTGATTTTTCAGGAATAACGTGTTTAAAAGCGTTTTTAAGATTGTTTTTTACCCCGATTGACTATGTATTAAAATTAAACTATAATTTTAATATAATGAACTATAGTTTAAGTAATAAGAAGATAAAAAGCGGCATTTTTAATAAAGTTGCTATGGCATTATGTCAAAATAACTTATTAACGAACTTATTCCACACAACCCGTCATCCTGAGGCTTTAGCCGAAGGTGCTACGCACGTAGGTATGTCTAACAACAATCGTCGTGCCGCATTCACCCTCGCCGAGGTTCTTATCACCCTAGGGATTATAGGAATTGTGGCTGCTATGACCATTCCGACATTGATTAGTAATTATAATAAACGACAAACTGTTACAAAATTAAAACAAACCTATTCTATTTTATCTCAAGCCTTGACAATGGCTCAGGTAAAAGAAGGTGATACCTCAACTTGGGATGTTGGCGGAATTTACGGCACTTCGACGGACGATCCGAATTTTTCATCAAGGGAAGCAACTGAAAAATTTGTTAGCAAATATTTAATTCCTTATGTAAAAGTTTCAAAAGATTATGGATATACCTGGCCTTCACAAATAAATTACGACGGATATTATAATCCTTCAACTAATACAAAGTTTCCTGGCGGGGCTACTGGACATTATATTTTACTGTCTAATAATGTTTTAATTTTGACGGGGATAGGCTCCTCGGGCTGTGTTGGCGGAACAAATCCTGATGGGAGCTGTGTATCTACTGAATATAGAAATATTATTTTTAAAGTTGATGTAAACGGATTTAGTAAACCTAATACTTTAGGGAAAGATGTATTTAATATGACTTTTGATTTAAACACAAAACAATTTGGCTTTCATAATTATGGCAGGGGCAGCCGTGAAAATTATCTTCGAAGCTGTTCAAACGGTGAAAATTCTCAGATATGCGGATATTTGATATATTTAGACGGTTGGCAGATTGCGAATGATTATCCATGGTTTTAAGCTCTCGGGTGAGCTTCATTATAAACTTCTTTCATATGCTGCATAGAAACATGGGTATAAATTTGGGTATTTGATATGCTTGCATGACCTAAAAGTTCTTGAACAACACGTAAATCAGCTCCTTTTTCTATCAAATGTGTTGCAAAGCTGTGCCGGAAAACGTGCGGAGTAACTTTTTTAGGCAGCTCAATTTTTTTGACGATATCGTTTATGACATTGCGTATGGTTTTTGTCTGCAGTCTGTAGCCTGTATTGTTGATAAAAACGGGTGAATTTTCGTCCGGTTCTTTTAACTTATAATCTTTAGCGACAAGCGATCGTGCAGTTTGGATATATCTTTCCAAAAAAGTTTTAGCTCTGTCTGTTACAAGTATAATTCGTTCTTTTGAGCCTTTACCGAAAACACGTATTTCGTTATTTTCAAGGTTTAAATCTCCGAAGTTTAGACCGCTGAGTTCTGATACCCGCATACCTGTTGCCCATAAAAGTTCCAGTATTGCTCTGTTTCTAAATCCTGCCGGAGTATCTATTTTAACATTATTAAGGATTTTTTCGACTTCTTCGGGTGTTAAAAATTTTGGTAAAGATTTCGGACGTTTTGGCAAGGTCAAATTCATTGCGGGATTTGAGTCGACTTTTTTTTCTCTGTATAAAAATTTATAAAATGTTCTTAAAGACGCTATTTTTCGGGCAATAGTTGTTTTTTTGTAGCTGAATTTTTGTATAAAATGTAGATAATCTCTAATTTTTGAAAAATTAACTTCTTCGCATGACATGTCTTCCATCCATATTAAAAAGCTTAAGATATCTGAGCAGTATGCTTTTGCAGTATGCTTGGAAAAGTTTTTTTCAACAAGAATATATGTTTTAAAATCTTCTAAATCGTGCTTTGAATTTACATTTAAACCCATCATTCACCGTATTGCTTTTTTATAATATATATTATACAATATATTTAGAATATTTAGAATAGTAAAATCAGGAGATAATGATGAGTTGTAAAAAAATGTTAGTTTCGGCATTGGTGCTTACAGGTGTATTCTGTGGTTCTACAGTGTTTGCAGCGAATTTGGAAGCAAAAGTTGAAAAAAATAAAATTTCTCAAAAATATCCGGAAATAAGTAAAATGATTGAGTACAATAATTACGCTCAAGCAGATGCTGCAATTAATAACCTTTTGAAACAAAATCCGCAGGATATTGATGCACAAGCTTTACAGATTGTATCTTTGGCAAAGCAATACAAGCTTGCTCCTGCACAGACAGAATTGGATAAATTACTTAAAAAATATCCGAAAAATGCTGATTTACATTATGCACAAGGTCTTATATACATGATGAGGCTTACATCTTCTGATGTTGAATACATCAAAAATTCAAGAAATCTTGTTACAAATGCAATAAAAGAATTTGTAAATGCTGTTAATTTAAACGGCAATCATTTTGAAGCTTATAACGCAATGGGTGTTGCTACGTTAAAATTAGGCAATACAAAAGACGCAAAAGAGTTATTTCAGGTAGCTTTGCAAATAAATCCGAATTTTGCTCCTGCTTATGATAACTTGGGTAATCTTGCTATGATGGACAATAAGCTTGAAGAAGCTGAGAAATGTTTTAAACAATCGTTAAAATTAAATTCTCATAACCCTACATCAATGTATCATATGGCACAGGTTGCAGCAAAGAAAAAGGATTATTCAACAGCATTAACATGGATAAATCATTCATTGCATATTAATCCGAATTCATCTCCGGCATTGAATTTGCAGGGTGAATTATATTTAAGACAAGGTAATCAGCCGGCTGCTATTAATTCATTTAAAAAAGCCGTTGCCGTAAAACCGGAAAATTCACGTCCTTATATTAATTTAGCAAGTGTATATGAACGCAGAGCGGATTCAGAATTCGCTATGGAACAGCTAAAGACCGCAATAGTAATCAATCCGAATTATAAAGACGGCATATATAGAGTTGCTAATATGTCTTTAGCGACCAAAAAATATGATCAGGCATTAGAATATTATTCAAAACTTTTGGGCGATAAAAATTATAATGATGATGCAATAATCGGGCTTGCGGATACTTATTACGAAATGGCAAAAGACACTGCAGACAGCCAAACTTATACAACAAATAAAGACGTGTATTTGGCATATGATTATGTAAATAAAGCGATAGAAAAATCGCCTAATGATTTAAAATTGCATCTTGCTAAAATTAAGCTTGCAAGAATTACTCATCAGGCTCCAATGTCTAATGACAGTTTGAATTATATTATTCAGTCCGCAAGCAACAATTTGATGGATACTATTATAAAAGGCGAAGCGTATTTGGCATTGGGCAGAGAAAAAGATGCAGTTTATGCGTTTGAAAATGCGATAAATTATTCAAAAGATGTTGATGATTATTTGTACTTATCGGAAATTTTATTACACAATAAACAATTCAAGACAGCAAGAACTGCATTGGAAAAAGTTCTTTTAAAGGAACCTAACAATGAAGCTGCTAAAAATGGCATAGATTATATTAATTTATGTGAAATTAAATCAAAAGAATTTTTTGATATTGCCAAAAGACAGTATAAAGAAAAGAATTACGCATCGACAATTGAGTATTGCAACCGTGCAATAGATTTTTATCATAATTCAGGCGATATTGCTAAATTAAAAGCAATGGCATATGAAGCTGAAAAGAACTATCAAGGTGCCGTAAAATATTATAATCAATACTTGTCATATAATCCGAACGCATCAGACAAAGGTGCTGTGACAAGAAAAATTAATAAATACAAAAAGAAAGTAAAATAAAAAAACTTTAATGAAAAAGTTTGATATTAAAAAGACATTTGAAATATTTTTGAGAGAGCCTCTAAGTGTGTTAACTGAGGGGCTTTTTCAGATTGTGAATTTAAAGACAAATATATTTAGTAATCCGCCGTCCGTAAATGTGGATATTGTGAATAAAAAAACACAGATAACGGTTGTGGACAGCGATAATATGTATAACTTATTTCAGACGGTGTTATACAAACGCAGGCTAAAAGAACAGAAGGAAAAAGCTTTGAAATGAATCCGTATTTGCAGGCTAAATTTATAGTAAGTGCAGAAAAATTGAGTCAGTGTCCTGATTTTCAATTGAATGAATTTCCTTTGCTGGGACGTTCAAATGTCGGTAAATCATCATTTATAAACGCACTTGCAAATAATAAAAAACTTGCAAAGACATCAAATACACCAGGAAAAACAAGGTTGATAAATTTTTTTAATTTTTCTGATAAGTTTATAATAGCGGACTTGCCCGGTTACGGTTATGCTAAAGTGTCAAAAGAGGCTCAAAACCGTTGGCAGAAATATTTGGAAGAATATTTACTCAAAAGAAATCAAATCAAATCATTGATTCAATTTATAGACGGCAGGCATGACATTCAAAAAAATGATTTTCAAATGCGTGAGTGGGTAGAGGCATATAATTTACCTATTTTTACTATTGTGACAAAAATAGACTATGTCCCGAAATCCAAGGTTTTGAGTGTTATAAAAAATATTGAAAAGCAGTTAAAAGGAGAGGTTTATCCGTTTAGTGCCGTTGATAACAGATATAACGAAGCTATTTTAACAAGATTAATGTCCGAATAAAAAGCACTTTCATTGAAAGTGCCGCATTCTTGTCAGAAAGAAAAAGGAGTATTTTACGCCATTCGAGGTTTGCCTATAATATGTATCAAAGCATCAATTACTTTGGGCATTTGACAAATAAAGGAGTAATTTCCTTTAGAAAGAGAACATTTTCTACAGTCACATTTAATTCTGTAACATTCAAGTGCTTGTTCTGTCCAATTTTGTGTTATAGAATCAGAAATTTCTTCACCCGAAAAATTTTTCATACAACCCCCTTCCAATGTTATTTTAACGTATAAATACTTAAAAATAATCCTCTGATTGATGTAAAAAAATAGAGGTAACCCCTCTTGACAAACAGGAGAAAAATTAATAAAATAAGGGCATGAAGAAAAACAGAGCGGAAAAATTTTTAGCAGAAGTGACCAAAACCCTTACAGCGAGCACATGTAGGGGGGGGGTATACTTCCTCTAAGCTAGGTTTTCCGCAATCAATTTACAAAACCCTATTGCAGTCGTATATTGCTATGAACAAACAATATATGACGGATTTATTATGTCAAAAGAGATTATTGACATCACCTTTCAATAATCGACGGCTGCAATGGGGTTTTGTAAATTGAAGAGCGAAGCTCAGTTGTACAAAAAAAAGAGAGGAAGAAAAATTATGACAAAAAGATTCGGTTTTACGTTAGCGGAAGTGTTAATCACACTTGGTATCATAGGTGTAGTAGCAGCTATGACAATCCCGACATTGATTTCAAACACAAACGGAGCACAATTTAAATCAGCGTACAAAAAAGCATTGTCATCATTAAACCAGGCAGTGTTGATGAACGTTGCAATGGAAGACACAGATTTTTCCACATTGGTAGCTGACGGAGAGGATAAAGCTACAGATACGAAAGGTTCATTAGGTGCAATGTTAGAACAACGTTTACAATCAGCTACTGATATTACAGATACTTATTTTGACGCATTGGGTGTCGCAGAAGATGAAGATAGTAATACCATAACTGGTTCTCCTGTATTAAAATATGTTGTAACACGTGAATGTCGTGCGGATGAACTTGCTACAGGTACTGCTGATACAAATCAGTGTTTTGGAAAACAAGCTGGTGAGGAGGTTACTATAAATAGAGATGTAACTGACGCATCTGCTGAGACATGGAGGGTGTATGCTCTTGCTGATGGTACAGTGTTTGGTTATATAAAAGATGCAGCCAATTGTGCAACATTAAATGAAGATTGTATTGGGTTTATTGATGTAAATAGTGATACAGCTCCTAATACTGCCATAGCTTGTGATAGTACAAGTGCTACTCCTGTTGTATCTGGAACAGATACTGCTCCTTGTAAAGTATCAAATGCAAACGTAAAAGATATCTATCCGGTATTCTTCCATGGTCAAACAGTTGAACCTGCAAATGATGCAGCAAGAACTGTATTATTCGGAAAATAATCGAATAATTTGAAAAAAAGACAGCTTTCGCTGTCTTTTTTTATTGCAAAAAATTTAAAGAATTTATATTATCAATCCGCCGTCAACCTGCAAAACTTGACCTGTAATATAATCCGAATCAACTGCCAAAAACTTAACGGCTTTTGCGATATCTTCCGCAACACCGAGTCGTTTCAGCGGGATAAAATCAGTAAATTTGGATGTATCCAAATCTTTTGTCATATCTGTTTGAATAAATCCCGGAGCAATGGCATTAACACGAATATTACGTGAGCCTAATTCTTTTGCAAGTGATTTTGTAAATCCGACAAGACCTGCTTTTGCCGCAGAATAGTTTGCCTGTCCCATATTCCCGTATAATCCCACAACGCTTGACATGTTTACAATAGCACCCGAACGCTGTTTCATCATAACCTTAATTACCGGATGAGAAACATAAAATGCACTGTTTAAGTTTGTATTAATAACAGCTTCCCATTTTTCATCATTCATTCTTATAAACAAATCATCACGTGTAATGCCTGCATTGTTAACAAGAACATCGACCCTTCCGTATTTTGAGATAATTTCAGACATATTTTTTTCGACTTCTTCTTTGTTAGAAACGTCAAATTTGTATGCGGCAGAATCTACACCAAGGGCTTTGATTTCTTCGACTGTTTTTTCGGCAGCTTCTGAGTTTCCGGCATAATTTATAACTACATCATACCCTGCACGTGCAAGTTCTAATGCACAAGCTTTACCAATACCGCGTGAACCGCCAGTTACTATAGCTAATTTTTCAGACATAACATCTCCTTTAATTCATTTACCGTTGCATCAAGTGATGCTTTATCAAATATATTGTATACTTTTGCGTCAGGTGCTATTTTTTTATTTAATCCTGCAAGAACTTTGCCCGGACCTATTTCTATAAAGATTTCTACACCTTCTGATACCATTTTTTCGATTGTTTGAGTCCAGTGAACAGATGAATAAATTTGTTTCGGCATTTTTGCTCTGAAATCTTCGCTGCTTGTTGTTACTTGAGCATCAACGTTTGTGATTACAGGAATATCAGCATTACTTAATTCAAAATCAGCGATAAATGATGCAAATTCATTGCCTGCGTTTTGCATAAATTTTGAATGAAAAGCACCCGAAACAGCCAAAGGAACAACTCTTCTTACTCCGTTTGCAAGCATATAGTCGCCTGCAGTCTTTACGGCAGTTTCATCGCCTGTAATAACAACCTGTGCGGGTGAGTTATAATTTGCTACATCAACATAGCCCACTTTTGACCCTTCAGCTAAGCCGGCTTTTAATTGTTCTTCGGTTGCGTTTAAAACAGCCGCCATGGCTCCGCCTTTTGTTGATCCCATTAAATCAGCTCTTTTTTGTATGGCTTTTAAAGTGTTTTCCAAAGACATAACCCCTGCTGTATACATTGCACAATATTCACCCAAACTGTGACCTGCAGTATAATCAGGTTTTATATTCAGTTCGGATTTTAGTGCCTCTAATGCAGCAATGGACATTGTTACAATGCACGGCTGAGTATTGATTGTTTGTTTCAAATCTTCTTCAGGTCCTTCAAAACAAATAGTTGAAATACTTTTGTTTAAGGTTTTGTCTGCTGTTTCAAAAACATGTTTTGAACTTTCGTAATTTTCATACAAATCTTTTCCCATTCCGACACTTTGAGAACCTTGTCCGGGAAATAAAAACGCTATCTTTTTACTCATAAAATTCTCCCTCATATTCCCTATGATAATACAAACATAGGGAATGTAAAGGAATTAACCGAAAGTTTTGAATGTCGATTCGGTATTGTTTTGAATGATTTTTTCAACTGCATCCATTTCGGTTGAAATGGCATTTTGTTCCGTATCAAGTTGTTTTAATCTTAATTCTAAATTTTTATCCTGTGTTTGAATAATTTCTATTTTGGCATTAATTTCTTGTATGGTTTGTTCGTATCTGTATTTATCGTATTCATACTGGTTCATTGCATCGTCGTATGCGTCTTGATCGGTCAGAGTATTTACGGTTAGTGCATATGTTGTTGCTTTATCGCTTTCAGGGTTTAGAGTGATATTTATGTATCGTCCTGTAGAGTCTTTTTCTATTACTGCCGGAACACATTTTACCTCCTCTGTTTTTTGTGATGAACCCATTTTATAGCAGGGGATTGTTGATAAACTTGCTCCCGTATCGCCGTATACTGCATTTTTTAAATCGGATTTTCTGTAAAATGTAGGTTCGTATTCACCTGTTGTAGTGTTTTTAATATATCTTACAAACCAAATGTCATCACCGTATTTTTCTTCAAGTAATTCTATATATCTGTTTTCTTGAGCAATTGTTTCTTCAAGTTGTTGACTTGACAGGGTTTTTAAATATTCGTCATTACCGATGTATTCATTTATACTGCCGTCAGGGTTATAAGTAACATCCATTATGTAACCCATTTCCCTTAATGTGTCTGCACCTACCATATAGGTCGCCTGTAATGCTCTTTCCAAATCATTTTCTACAATATTATTTAATTGATCTCTAAAACTGTTCAAAAGATCATCAGTAACACGATTTGATTTATAAGCTTGTTTTGTTTGATACAATAAATCAGTTAATTTTTGGACAATGGGTTTACCTTTAAGTTTTTCTGCAATTTTTGCCATGCCTTCCCCATCGCCGCCGAAAGAACCTGATGGCTTAGTCCAGTATATACTGTCTATTTGACTCCCGCCTTTTTCACCGACGGTTAATGTATTCCCGTCAGTTGTTGTATATGTGCCGGGTCCCAGCATATGGTTTATTACGTGAATAATGTGTGATGCCATATAATTGTTAGACTGGTTAGCATTTGCAGGGTTGTTTAAATATGCGTAACACCCGCTTAAATTGCTGTTAATAAAATCTTGGTACAGTTGTTCACCTTCAAGGTCGTCGCCTTTGGTCGTTACAATATGTGATACCTTGTAAACAGGTGTAAAGTCATCAGTCCAGCTTGTATTGTAGCTCACTAAATATTTGCCGTCATTTTGTGCAATCAAAGAGGTTATGGAGTTTGTTAATGCCCCGTCATTAAATGTATAAACAGTTTTTGTGTATTCATCAACAGATGGCGGTACCGGTACGGTCATACCTAGAAGCTGACTGTAGTAATTGGCGGATTGATTAGCCAAAGTGGTTCTCTGTTGGTTAATCTGCTGACCTTCATATTCGACATTTGTTTTTCTTGCCGTCAGGCCTAAAAATCTTGCCTGAGATGCCGCCATGCCCATGTTGTCTTCCCTTTCCTATTTAGTTATCGGTTTTGGGCAAGTTTTGCTTTAAGAAATTAAAAATTCATTCAAAATATTTTTACAAATCTTTACATTTTTGAATAACCGTAAAATTGTTTTTTTGTAATTTGGAGATAGCCTGTTTTTTCTTGTAATTCGCAATAAGTGTGGGGATAGTCAAAGCGGCAACGACCCCGATAATCCCGAGGGTGATAAGAACCTCAGCTAGCGTGAAGGCGGCACGACGATTTTTATCAAACATACCTACGTACGTAGCACCCTGAGGCTTTAGCCGAAGGATCTCATTAAGAGATTCTTTGCTTTGCTCAGAATGACGTGTTGTGTGGAATAAGTTCTTTAATAAGTTATTTTGGCATAATGCCCTGGTAACTTTATAAAAATAATTTTTCCGCCCAAAATGATGAGCAGCGTGGAATAAACTTCCAAAAACATCCTGAAAGGCACTAGTCAATTACGGGGTACTATCTTATCCGCTATTTTTTAAAATTTTTTCATAAGGAACGGTTGTTTGACATTGTCTTTTCGGAATGTAGTCAACTCCGTATTTTTCGGCAATTTGTTCAATTCTTGGTGATGCGGAAATTATTACGATTTTTGTATTTTTATATTCAGGGTAAAATTGAATTTGTTTAATAAGCCATTCTCCTGCGTTCAACGGCAAAAAATCAGGTTCCATCTGCATATCTGTAAAAATTATATCAAACGGTTCTTTTAAAGCCAGCAGCCTGTCAGCTTCTTTGGCTGAATATGCCGGTAATATCGTTAAATTATCTTCTCCAAGAATGAATTTTATATTAAAAGTGTGATGCTTTACCCAGCTTGGTGAATCATCGACTACCATAATTCTTTTCATAAATTTTACCTCTAATCAAATAGTGCGTTTATAAATTCTTCATTGTCAAAATTTTTTAAATCTTCCATTCTTTCTCCAATGCCGACAAGTTTTACCGGTAAATTCATTTCTTTTGCAATTGCAAGGATAATTCCGCCTTTGGCTGAACCGTCAAGTTTTGTAAGTGCAACAGAAGTTATATTTATGGCTTTTGTGAAAACTTTTGCCTGCTGTAATCCGTTTTGACCTGTGTTTGCATCTAATACCAGTATACATTCTCTTAAATTTTCAGGTGCATTTTTATCTATTACATTTTTTATTTTTGATAACTCTTCCATTAGATTGAATTTATTTTGTAATCTTCCTGCCGTATCAACTAAAATTACATCATAATTTTCGGATTTAGCTTTTTGTATTGATTCATAAACAACAGATGCAGGGTCTGCTTTATCTCGTCTTACAATATCGGCTCCGGCTCTTTTTGACCATATATCAAGTTGTTCTTCCGCTGCTGCTCTGAATGTGTCGCCTGCTGCGATTAAAACTTTTTTACCTTCTTGTTTGAATCTGTAAGCTAATTTACCGATTAAAGTTGTTTTTCCTGCACCGTTGACTCCGGCGATAAAATAAATATTTAATTCGTTATCTGTATATTTTAAGTCAGTATCGGCATTTAAAACATTTTTAAATTCCGATTTAAGGTAATTTTTAACATCCTTTGGTTTTATTTTGTCTTGATTTCTTAATTTATCAACAAGTTCAGATGAGTAATTTACACCTAAATCTGCACTAATCAGTAAATCTTCCATATCATCAAGTACAAATTCGGAAAAATTTTCTTCTTCTGATATGTTGTCAACAACATTATTTACTAAAGCCGTTGCGGTGTTGGCTATTTTTTTCTTAAAGTTGTCAAAACTATTTGAAAAAAATTTGAACATTAGCTTAGCCCGTTATCAACTATAACTTTTGCTAAAATTCCGTTTATAAACGCTGAGCTGTCGTCTGTTGAATATTTTTTAGCTAGCTCTAAAGCTTCATCAACAACAACTTTCATAGGTGCGTCTTTTATATATAAAAGTTCCACAATTGCTATACGCAAAATATCCCGATCCATTTTAACAAGTCTTTCAATATCCCAGCCTTTTGAATATTTCTGTATCATCTTATCTATTTCGGCATGATTTTTTTGAAATAATTCAGCTATTTTTATTGCATAATTTTTGACTTCATTTTGGGATTCCAGTGTGGTGAATTCAGCTATTTCTAAAGCCAATAAGGCTTTTTCTGCTATATCAATCATTTCATTGATACGACCTGACATATCCGATGTCATGGGCAGCGGCACCGGAAGGTTTGCTGCTCCGAGCGGTCTTTTTAAATTGACTTCGTGTTCCGCTTCATAATCGTCAATACGATTTTTCATGTCAATTAATGCCCCTACGGCTGTTTTTAGTTCATCACTGGCATTGCTTGTCAAAATTCTTACGGATTTTAATATTATGTTTTCTAAATCGTCTTTTGTATAATTTGTTATTTTTTTATCAAATTGTGAAAATAATATAAATGCTAATTCTCTTGCGGCACGTCTTGCTTGCATGATTTGTCCTCATTTAAATTTTACAAACTTAATGCTAGCATGAAAAAATTTTTACTACAAGGTATCATTTTGTAAAGCATTTCTTAATGTTTGATATTCAAATAAATATTGTTAATATTTATTTAGATAACATGTTTGTTATTTTTGCAAAATTTGGGAATATAAATGATAATATAACTATTATGATGGATATTTACAAAGAGATAAAAGTTATCCTCGTAAGAAACGGGAAGTCAATGAGCAAAGTCCTCAAGAAAATGAAAGAGGAAGGACACAATGTGCCTTTCCCGAGTAATCTTTCCAAGATGTTTTTATCAGGCAGCATACGGTTTAAATTAGTCCAAGAATTATTAGATTATTTGGGCTATGAATTTAAAATCGTAGAGAAGAAATCAAAATAATTCTGCTGCTCTGTATGAACTTCTTACCAAAGGACCTATCTGATAATGTTTGATTTTGGCATCATCGGCAAACACTTCGAGTGCCTTAAATTCTTCAGGTGTATAATATTTTGATACAGGAAAATGTTTTTTTGACGGTTGGATATATTGACCGATTGTAACAATATCGCAAAGATTGTCATGCAAATCTTTGAGAGTATTTTTAATTTGTTCGTTCGTTTCGCCTAACCCTACCATAAATCCTGATTTAGTTGTTATATTACCGATTTCTTTTATGTACTTTAATACATTTAGCGATAGTTCATAGTTGCCTTGAGGTCTGACAATATTAAATATTTCTTTTACGGCTTCTATATTATGGTTAAAAACATCGGGTTTTGCTTCAATTATGGTATTTAGAGCTTTTTTATCACCTTTAAAATCAGGGGTCAAAATTTCTATTTTGGTATCAGGACAAATTTTTCTTATTTCTTTTATGCAATTTGCAAAATGGCGGGCACCGCCGTCATCAAGGTCATCTCTAGTAACGGAGGTAATTACAGTATATTTTAAACCTAATGCTTTTACTGCTTCGGCAATATGTTTAGGTTCATTCAAATCTAAAGGTTCGGGTTTTTGGCATGTAATATTGCAATATTTACAGTTTCTTGTACAGTTATTTCCCATGATAAGAAATGTTGCGGTATTTTTTGTGTAACATTCATTTTTATTGGGACATCTTGCATTATCGCAAACAGTATTAAGACACTTTGTTTTAAGAATTGACCGTACTTTTTTTGTTTTGTCGGTATCTATAATAGGACGTTTAAGATATTTTGGTAATCTCATAGACATTCGAAAATTCCTTCAGAGTATGTCGGATGCGGAAAACATACAGATTTCAGTTGTTCAGCAGTAATGTTAAATTGCATGGCTATAACAAGCTGCTGAATAAGGGAGGAAGCTTCATTGGAAATAATATGAGCTCCTACAATTTTGTTATCCTGTGTCAAAATTTTAATCATACCGTCAAGAGAGTTGTCGCAATGAGATTTTGCAAGTGCGGAAATTGGTATCATTGTTTTTTTATAATTTTTTAAGTCCTGCTCTCGTTTGCCGACCCACGCAATTTCAGGCATGCCATATACAACTGACGGCACTAAGTTTTCATCAAACGGAATTTGCATAATTTTATTAAGAGCCTGTTTAATTGCAAAATGTGCAAGCTGTATAGAATTCAATACATCTCCTATGTACGTAACTCCTTCAATTTTTTCAATTTTATTCGGCTCTCTTCCGATTGCTAAAAGCAGACAATCAGATTCTAAAATTTCATTATTAGAAAGAAAAACTTTTATTCCGTCATCAAGTTTTTCTACTTTTTCGACAGATGTTTTTGTGTAAAATTTAATGCCTTTTGTTTTGAATATCCTTTCAATACGTTTTGATACATCTATATCCGCATTAGGTAAAAGATTATCAGCAATTTCTATGACGGTAACATTTGTATCAAAAGCAGATAAAATTCTTGAAAATTCAATTCCTATTGCACCTGAACCTACAATAATAATACTTTTAGGAAAATTTTTAAAGTTTAATACATCGTCAGATGATAATATTAATTTATGGTCAAATTTTAAATCAGGTAATTCTTTAGGACTTGAGCCGACAGCTGCAATAATTTTGTCGCAAAAGTATGTTTTCCCGTCAGCCTTAATCGTGTTTTTGTCAATAATTTCTGCTTTAGCATTAACGTTGACAATGCCTGCATTTTTAAAAGCTCTTTCCAGTCCGTTGCGTAATTTTTCAATAACGGCTGTTTTTCTTTCGATTATTTTATCTATGTTAAGGCGGCAAACATTTATATCAATGCCTAAACTTGACGAATTTTTGGCGGTTTGATAAATTTCAGCTGAATGCAGCAGAGTTTTGGTCGGGATACAACCTTTATGTAAGCAGACTCCTCCTATCAAATCTTTTTCAAACAGGATAATTTTTTTGCCTAAAGACGCTGCGTTTAATGCTGCTGTGTATCCTCCCGGACCTGAACCTATAATTCCAAAATCGAATTTTTCCATTTCTACCTCGTATAAATTCTCGGTAATCGTACTTTTAACCGGCATGTTAATTCATAATTAATTGTATTTAGAAGTTTTGCCCATTCATCTATTGAATTTTTATCGTCTAAAAGAGTTATAATATCGCCTATTTCAGCTTCAACTCCTGTTATGTCAAACATCATTTGATCCATTGTAATATTACCGGCTTGTTTGATTTTTTGTCCGTTTAATTCAGCAGAAATTTTGTTAGAAAGGGCTCTTGGAACACCATCTGCATATCCTATTGGTATTGTCGCTATTTTCCTTGAACCTTCAGCACGGTATGTGTATGAGTAACTTATTCCTTCTCCGTCTTTTGCTTCATGTATGTTAACAATTCTGCCTTTTAATGATATTAAAGGCTTTAAATTAGGGATATGTTTTACGCATGGCGGAAAATCAGGGGCTAAACCGTATAATGCAATACCAACACGGCACATATTAGTGTTTAAAATATCATAGCTTAAAGTTCCGGCTGTATTTTGAACGTGTAACAAAAGGTTATCAGTATTTATTTGTGATATTATTTTGTTCCATTTATCCGTTTGTTTTTGTGTTTCTTCAATATTTTCAGCCATTGCAAGGTGTGTAAATATACCTTTTAAATCTATTGAATTACAACTTTGCACTTTTTTTATAAAATCAACGGCTTTATCAACGGAAACACCTATTCTGTTCATTCCGGTGTCTATTTTTATATGAACTTTAGGCTTAATACCTGTTCTTTCAAATGCACTGATACATGCTTTTATGTGATCATCGGAAAAAATAGAGATAGCTAAATTATTCTTGACAGCACTTTCAACAGCCCATACGGGAACTGCTCCTAAAACAAGAACGTCACAGTTAATATTGGCATTTCTTAAATCAACACCTTCATCAATTGATGCTACACCCAGCATATCAATTCCGTTTGCAAGTATTGCGGGTGCAAGCATTACGGCACCATGACCGTATGCATCCGCTTTTACAACTCCTAAAATTTTTTTATTATTTGGAATTTGTTTTTTAATTTCTTTTATATTGTGTTCTAAGTTTGCAATATTTATTTCGACCCATGCATCACGATGGGTGTTTGTGTTTGCTTGTCGTGCATATTTCATAATAAAATTATATGACAAAAATTCTTGTATGTATATTTATTTTTGTTATAATCGTTGTATGGAAAGAAATAAATTTATAGAAGCAAAAAGAATTGTTATTAAGCTTGGGACTAATATATTAAGAAATACAGACGGTAATGTATCGTTGCCGAGGGTATTTTCATTTATTGAAGACATTGCAGCTCTTGTAAAATCGGGTAAAGAAGTGATAGTAATAACCTCAGGGGCTGTAGGTTTAGGGAAAAAACGTTTGGGGTTGGAAAGTACCGAGGGTACTGCTTTAAAACAGGCATGTGCTGCTATAGGACAAGGCAAATTGATGTCTATTTACGAAACGGGATTTGATACTTACGGACTTGTTGCGGCACAAATATTATTAACAGAAGATGATTTTTCAATAAGAACAAGATATTTAAGCCTTAGAACAACTTTGAATAAGCTTTTGGAATTAGGTGTTATTCCGGTAATTAATCAAAATGACACTGTGTCTACAATAGAAATGGCTCCGAGATATGAAAATATGCAGGTTTGCTTTGCTGATAACGATAAGCTTTCGGCACTTGTTGCAAGTGAATTAGACGCTGATTTGTTAATAATTTTATCCGATATAGACGGTTTGTTTGACGCAAATCCTAAGATTAATCCTAATGCACATATAATTCGTGAAGTTGATGAAGTTACTGATGAGATTTTAGCACTGGCATCAGGGGTATCTGACGGCGGCAGAGGAGGAATGGAAACAAAATTAAAAGCTGCACGCATGGTTACAAGATTTGGCGGTAAAATGCTTATTGCAAACGGTACTGTGCCTTATATTATAAGAAAAATATTTGCCGGTGAAGATTACGGTACAATGTTTTTACCTCAAAAAGAAAATTTACCTGATAAAAAACGCTGGATAGGTTATGCAACAAATATTATCGGGCAAATTGTCGTTAACAGCGGGGCTAAAAAGGCATTAATTGAAAAGAGAAAAAGTCTTTTACCTATCGGTATGCTTGATATTATTAATGAATTTAATAAAGGTGATGTTGTATCAATTTTAGATGAAAATAAGAAGGAATTTGCCCGTGGGATTGTAAATTATAGTTCTGATTCATGCCGTAAGGTTTTAGGGTGTCATTCTGATAATATTTTGGAAATTTTAGGGTTTAAGAATTATGATGCCATTATCACACGGGATAATATAACTTTATTATAGGAGAGGTTATGGATTTTGAAAATATAGCAAAAGCTGCAAAAGCTGCTTCACTTGAAATTGCTGATATTAATAGTGATTTAAAAAACAGAGCATTATCAGACATTGCTGATGCGTTGGAAAAAGAAAAAGAGCAAATTTTTGAAGCGAATAAAAAAGATTTAAAAGAAGCCGAAAAGCTTGTAGAAACAGGTGAAATTTCCAAATCCGTATTTAACAGATTAAAATTAGATAATAACAAAATGCGTGATATGCTGCAAGGAATACGGGATATAGTGAAGCTTGAAGATCCCGTAAATAAAAAATTACTTGTAAGGCAGTTGGATGAGGGATTAACTTTGTATAAAGTAAGCTGTCCGATAGGTGTTTTGGGGATTATTTTTGAGGCTCGTCCCGATGTTATAGCACAAATTTCATCTCTTGCAATAAAATCCTCTAATGCAGTGATTTTAAAAGGCGGTAAAGAATCAATCAATACAAATAAAACGATTTTAGATATCATAAATAAAACACTTGATAAAGTTGCCGGTTTTCCAAAAAATGTTTTACAGCAGGTATTTTCCCGTGATGATGTTGCACAAATGCTTAAATGTGATAAGTATATAAATCTTGTAATTCCCCGGGGCGGAAATAAACTGGTAAAATTTATAAAAGAAAATACGAAAATTCCGGTATTGGGTCATGCCGATGGAATTTGTCATATTTTTGTCGATGAAACAGCTGATTTTGAAACGGCAAAAAAAGTTATCATTGATGCAAAAACTCAGTATCCAAGTGCCTGCAATGCAGTTGAAACATTACTTATTCATGAAAAGTTTAAAGCTGATTTGCCGCAAGTACTTTTATCGGCCGGTATAACTCTTGTAAATAATCCCGAAACCTGGGCTTTTGAACATGGTGATACAACACTTGCATACAAAACAGTTAAGAATTTAGATGAAGCAATAGAGCATATAAATACTTACGGTTCAGGGCATACTGATTGTATTATTACTCAAAATCGTGAAAATGCTGAAAAATTTATGAACAAAGTTGATTCGGCAGGTGTTTATTGGAATGTTTCAACGAGATTTGCCGACGGTTTCAGATACGGTTTTGGTGCAGAAGTCGGAATTTCAACCAATAAAACTCATGCAAGAGGACCTGTAGGACTTGAAGGTTTAACTATTTATAAATATAAGCTTATCGGAGCAGGTCACATCGTTAAGGATTACGTTGACGGAGTAAAAAATTTCCATCATAAAGATTTATAATCCTCTATTTGATGTAAAAAAATAGAGGTAACCCCTCTTGACAAACAGGAGAAAAATTAATAAAATAAGGGCATGAAGAAAAACAGAGCGGAAAAATTTTTAGCAGAAGTGACCAAAACCCTTACAGCGAGCACATGTAGGGGGGGGGTATACTTCCTCTAAGCTAGGTTTTCCGCAATCAATTTACAAAACCCTATTGCAGTCGTATATTGCTATGAACAAACAATATATGACGGATTTATTATGTCAAAAGAGATTATTGACATCACCTTTCAATAATCGACGGCTGCAATGGGGTTTTGTAAATTGAAGAGCGAAGCTCAGTTGTACAAAAAAAAGAGAGGAAGAAAAATTATGACAAAAAGATTCGGTTTTACGTTAGCGGAAGTGTTAATCACACTTGGTATCATAGGTGTAGTAGCAGCTATGACAATCCCGACATTGATTTCAAACACAAACGGAGCACAATTTAAATCAGCGTACAAAAAAGCATTGTCATCATTAAATCAGGCAGTGTTAATGAACGTTGCAATGGAAGACACAGATTTTTCTACATTGAAAAAAGACGAAGCTACAGGAACGGCGGAAGCAACGGATGGTTCTTTAGGAGCAATGTTGAAAGACCGTTTGCAATCAGCTACTGATATTACAGATACTTATTTTGCCAATGCCGGAAAAAAAGCAGAAGATGCAGCTGCTGGTACAGAGGCTTTGGAAGATGCTATGACTTATCATGTTGAACACGTTTGTACGGGAACTGCGAGTGATCCTCAAGATGAAGATGGTGACTCTTTATGTGATGGTATAGAGGTAGGAAAGCCTGTTGAAATAGATAAAACAGTTGCAGCCCCTACGGCATCGGCTTGGAGAGTGTATGCTCTTGCTGATGGAACAGTATTTGGTTATTTAAAGGGTACTAATGGAGCTGCTAATTGTTCTGCTCCGAATGAAAAATGCATTGGATTTATTGACGTAAATGGTGATACAGCTCCAAATACAACAATAAAATGCGATAGCGGTGAAGAAGTTGATGATGCTTGTGAAGTAGATAATGCAAACGTAAAAGATATCTATCCGGTTATCTTCCATGGTCAAACAGTTGAACCTGCAAATGATGCAGCAAGAACTGTATTATTCGGAAAATAATTGAATAATTTTGCTTAAAAAAAGGCAGCGAAAGCTGCCTTTTTTTGATATAGCCAAATCCCTCAGACATTATTAAAAGACCGTCATCCTGAGTATTTTCAGTGGCACGTCATCCTGAGGCTTCAGCCGAAGGATCTCAAAGATTTCATGAGATTCTTCGCTTTGCTCAGAATGACGGGTGCTACGCACGTAGCCATACTGGTATTGCATAGCCGTCAACATGTCATCCTGAGGGCTTTAGCCCGAAGGATCTCAAAAAAAGATTCTTCGTTTCGCTCAGAATGACTTTGTAAATTACTTTTTTTTGTACTTGTTTTAATCTTAAAAATAAGCTATAATATTTTAAAAAAGGAGTTTGGTTATGAGTTTTGAATACACAGTAAAAGATAATGACAGAGGTTTAAGTTATATTTTTTTAGAACAGGCAAAAAAACAAGCAGGTTTTGACGGTTCTAAAAATATTGATTGGAATAAGGTTTGTACGGTTTTTGATGAAATTCAAAAAGAAAAAGTTTCAAACGGTGACAGATTATTTTTCGGCGGCACAGATAAAACCGAAAAAGGCTACGGTACAAGTTATCAAATAAGAGCCGGACAAAAGATTTCGTTATCTGATGAACAAATGAATAAAATCTATGGAGCGATGGGGTTAAACCTTTCTGCTGCAGTGCAAAAAGATGAAAATATCCCGACTCAAACAAAACCGGCTCCGGCATTTGTCAGTTCTATTACTGACGAACAAATTACCAGATCTTATGTCCAATACCAGCTTGAAAGCGGTGAAATTATAAAATGCCCTAAAGACGTTCAATATGATGATAACGGACGTGAAGTCGCAAGTATTATCAGAAACCCTGACGGCTCTATTAGAGAATATTATGAATTTGAATATGATGACAAGGGTAATAAATCAAGAGATATATTCAGAAAACCTAATGGTGACCTTGATTGGTACAGAAATCATGAATATAATGATTCAGGCAAACTGATAAGAACGGAAGATTGTAATGCTGACGGTCAGGTTACTAAGGTTTATAATTACTGAAAAACTTCTAAAAATATTTAAAAAAAGCACCGTGAGGTGCTTAGTCCGGTAGCCTTGCGGCATTATGAAACTTTATCAGTTCCGCTAAATGCCATTCTCGGGCTTTTATCTCCTCTATGTTATTTTTTATTACTTCCAGTTCGGCAAGCAATGTTTCTAAGTCTTTATGCTGCCTGACAAACTGCTGTTTGGGCTCTGTTTCTCCTATACAAGGCAGAAAACAGTTCTCAGGGAATAATTCGTCAAAATTATCCATATAAACTCCTTAAATTTCTTTTTGTGCAATTAATGATTTAAACATATCTGTTAAATCAAATTTACCGAATTTGAACGCATACGGTTTTTTTGCATATTCACTGTCGGTAATTCTATGCAGTTCCTGCATTTGTTCGTAATCCAGTGAATTAAAATCAAAACTTGTCATTTCCGCAAAATCAACCATTAAATCTTCTTCATTCATGATTCTTTTCTCGTTCATAATACACTTCTCCTTAAAGCTCTTACAAATTATCTATCGACTATTGTTTGATTTTTCTTTAAGGTTTTCGGTTATTTTGTTACATATTTTTACAATGTTTTTGATAAATGAAAAGCTTCAAGCCCGGGATACTTTGCCGCAACCCCCAACTCCCGCTCTATCTTCATAAGTCTGTTATATTTTGCTGTCCTTTCTGAACGTGATAATGACCCCGTTTTAATTTGTCCGCTGTTTGTTGCAACCGCTAAATCAGCAATAAACGTGTCTTCGGTTTCACCTGATCTGTGTGAAATTATTGTTGTATATCCCGCATTTTTTGCTAAATTTAGTGTTTTGTATGTTTCTGTCAGCGTACCTATTTGGTTTAATTTTATTAGGATTGAATTTGCAGCATGATTTTCTATCCCTTTTTTAAGTCTTTTAGGGTTTGTTACAAACAAATCATCGCCCACGATTTGACATTTATTACCAATTTTTTGCGTAAGTAAATTCCAGCCTTCCCAGTCTTCCTGTGATAAACCGTCTTCTATTGAGATAATCGGGTATTTATCGACTAACTCCGCAAGTTTTTCTACCATTTCATAGTTTGTCAAAAACTTATTCTCTAAAAAATATCCGTTATCTCTGTAAAATTCAGATGACGCAATGTCCAAACAAATTTTTACCTCATTTGAGCTGTAGCCGGCATTTTCAATTGCATCTAATATTATTTCTATGCCTTCAGTATTTGAATTTAATTCAGGTGCAAAACCGCCTTCATCACCGACGGATGTATTTAGATTTTTGTTTTTTAAAATATTTTTTAATGCATGAAATATTTCAGATCCGATTTGTATAGCATGCTCAAAACTTTTTGCCCCGACCGGTGTAATCATGAATTCTTGAAAATCTAAATTGTTGTCCGCATGTACTCCGCCGTTAATTATATTCATCATCGGAACAGGTAATGTAGCAGCATTTATCCCGCCTAAATAACGGTACAACGGAAGATTATATTCAGCTGCTACAGCTTTTGCATTTGCTAAAGATACACCTAAAATAGCGTTTGCTCCTAATTTTGATTTGTTTTCCGTTCCGTCAAGTTCAATCATTATATTATCTATAAGTTCTTGTTGAAAACCGTCTTGTCCTATAAGTTTTGGTGCTATGACTTCATTAACGTTTTTGACGGCTTTTAAGACACTGTTGTCATTGTCACGCAGCTCTAAAGCTTCAAATATACCTTTTGAAGCTCCGGATGGCACGGAAGCAACACCTTTTGCATTGAAAGGCATTTGAACTTCGACTTCTATTGTCGGATTTCCCCTTGAATCTAAAATTTGGCGGGCGGTTATATTTTCAATTATTGTGTTCATATTATAAAAAAATATTTTTAATTTGTAAAAATCTCAATTCAACCAATGGATAATTTTAAAACTGTCTTATATTCCAATATATAAAAAGATTGTTTCGTATACTATTAATTTTAGGAGGTGGATTATGTCTAAAAATATTTTAATGGTTGTTACTAATACTGAATATTTTGCGGATAATATGCATAAAACGGGCTTATGGTTCGAAGAATTTGCTGTTCCGTATGTAATATTTGAGGATGAAGGTTACCATATAAATGTAGCAAGTATTTTAGGCGGACATGTGCCTTTAGATCCTGAAAGTGAAAATTTGATTAATGATATTAAATGGCATAATGCCAAAAAAATGCTTGATAATACGGTTAAATTAGAAGAAGTTAATTATGATTCATATGATGCAATAGTTTTCCCCGGAGGTCATGGACCTATGTTTGATATTGCAAAAAGTGAACTTGTCGGTAATATGGTTGCTTATTTCTATCAAACCGGCAAATTAGTTGCAGCAATTTGTCATGGTCCCGCAGGTTTACTTACGGCTAAAGCTGATGGAGCTTATATTATTGCTCAAAAACGTGTTACCTGTTTTACAAATGAAGAAGAAAAGTTTTATAAAAAGGACGAAGCAACTCCTTTTAGCCTTGAGGATGCTTTGATAGAACGTAATGCCGTCTTTGTCAAACAACCTGTCGGTGAAATAAATGTTGTTGTTGACGGGAATTTGATAACTGCACAAAACTATCAATCTTCTAAAGCTTTTGCAGAAACTATTATTAAATATTTTGAAAAATAGTTTATTCTAAAATGCGTTCCTTTATTAACTTTAATTTAAGTTTTTTAATATTAATAAAGTATCCAAAAGATACTATGGCAGATGCCGTAATCCAGGCTATGGGACCTGCATAGAATATGCCGTAATACCCGAATTTTACAGCTAAATATACAGCAGCAAAAGACCTTATCATAAGTTCTCCAAACGATGATGTAAGAGGTATCAGAGTTCTTCCCATGCCTTGGAGTGCATTTCTGAAAATGAATATTTGTCCTAAGAAAAAGTAGAAAAGAGTACTAATCCAAAGATATTCATGAGCAATATTAATAACGGCTGTTTTTTCTTCGCCGATGAATATTCCGACGATATCAGTGCCCCATTGCCGCATTATAAAAGCCATCGCAATACTTAAAATTAAATTTATTAATGATGTTCTTAAAACTCCGTAACGGATGCGTTGCAAATTTTTTGCACCAAAGTTTTGTGCAACAAAAACTGATACTGCAACTCCGAAAGAAACCATCGGCATGGTGGCAATTTGTTCTATTCTTAATGCTGCTGTCATTGCCGCAATTACGTTTGAGCCAAATGTATTGCAAACACTTTGGATTATTAAAATTCCTAATCCCAGTACTGAAAATTGTACTGCCATAGGAAATCCTACGTTTATGTGTTCCATTATGAATTTAAAATCTTTGGTACGATTTTCTTTCTTAAATAACCAGTCTGATTTTCGTAAATGTAAAATAGGAAAATGTTTTTTTACAAAGATTAAACATAGAATTACAGAAAACGCTTGTGAAAGAACTACTGCAACGGCAGAGCCGGGAACTCCCATATTAAATTTTAGAATAAATAAAAGAGCTAAAAATACATTTAAAACTGAAGCTAAAATTAAAAAATATAAAGGAGTTTTGCTATCCCCTAAAGCCCTTACTATACTAGCAAGAAGATTATAAAAATTTGCAACGATAAGCCCTAAAACACATATTTGAATATACCAGTATGAGTCATTAAAAATTTCTTTCGGTACATTCATCATAAAAAGGATAGGTTTCATTGCCAGCATAAAGATAATCGTAAAAAATATTGTAAATATAGAACTTAAAATTGTTGATATAGCAACGGAACGTCTTACGCCATTTTTATCATCGGCTCCGAATTTTTGTCCGGTTATTACGGCAAAACCGTTTGTCATGCCTGATACGGCAAACATTATAAGAAAAAATAACGGTGCAACGGCTCCAACAGATGCCAGTGCATTTACACCTAAAGTCCTTCCTACAATTACAATATCTGCTAAATTGTATAACTGTTGAAATATATTCCCGATTAAAAGCGGGACGGAGAAAAGCATAATGAGCTTTAATGGTGAACCATGTGTTAAATCTTTAATCATTCGTAAAAATTATATAATTAAATACTTGAAAATTCAAATCCTTTGTGCAAAAATAAAGATTGTCAGTGATTATTAATTATGGCAAGGTAGCTCAGTTGGTGAGAGCGTACGGCTCATACCCGTGAGGTCGAGAGTTCGAATCTCTCCCTTGCTAATAAAAAGAGGATAAAACTTATCCTCTTTTTTTTGTATTTTAACGGGATATTTTATTGTATTTTAATGTCCAGTGTAATGTATTAGAGACTGTATTTTAACGGGACATTTTGCCTGAACGAATAAAAGGATTATTCGGCAAGGTTGGCTTTGTGTTTGAATTATAGAGGTCGGAAGTAATCGTTTTATGCGTTCTGAAACCGGACGAAAAGTCTCTTTTGGGTATCACAAATGTCCTCAAAATTCCAAAAATTTTAGCTAAAAAACGAATCGTCATCGCTGTTTGTCCTAATTCCACTAACTTGCACGGATAAAACGATTATTGGACTTTTGAAGTAGATAATGTCCGATTTGGTTTTAATAAGAGTAATTTGTGTTGGTATGTTACAAAAGTAGGAAAACAGGAACACTTTTCCTGCTTCAGAGTTAATCTGTGAGTATGGACGAATATATAAGTATTAATAAAATCGCAGAATTAAAAGGATTAAAAAGTACACGTTCAATAAGACTTGCAATTAACCAAGGTAAGTATATTGCAAGAGAAGTTGAAGTAAGAGGCGGGAAATCGTATGAAATTCT
>CALVCA010000003.1 GCA_944325895.1 Candidatus Gastranaerophilales bacterium | reverse complement strand
TTGTCAAACGTACCTACAGCACTGTCATCCTGAACTTGTTTGACTACTTTTTCCAAAATCTTTGATTTTGGTGAAAAATGTCCGGTTTCCCGCAGGATCTTGCAACCGTGAAAGGCTATGCAAAACCCAGTATGACTACGTGCGTAGCACCTTTGCTCAGAATGACGGGTTGTGTGGAATATGTTCTTTAATAAGTTATTTTGGCATAATGCCCTGGTAACTTTATTAAAATAATTTTTTTGTCCAAAATGCAGAATAGAGTGGAATAGAGCTCTATAAATAGCCCGAAAGACTCTAATTAAGCGTACTGTAGGGGGAGGGCGACTATCTTATCCGCTATTATTTTTTTCATATCCAAACTCCTTTTTTTATTATTTTATCACATTTAATTTTTTTTACAAATTATAAATTTTTTTGGCAAAATTTATTGCATCAATTTCTGAATAGAATACATGTCTTTTGCCTATTTGTTTTATTATATTTAATTTTTCCAGCTGATTATAAAGACTTTCATTGGGAATTACCAGCAGTACTTTGATTTTTTGAGCTTTGAGCCGCATAATTATATCTTCAAATGCGAAAACTGCCGAAATATCAAGCGATTCACAAGCATCATAATTCAAGATTAAATATTTTGTCCCGAGTAATTCGTCAAACTGCGATATTAATTGAGTTGCAGAACCGAAGAAAAATTGTCCGTCAATGTGTACAACCCTTATTTTATGGTGGTAATCGTGCTCTAAATGACGTTCTAATTCCATTATTTCTGTGTCGTATACTGTTTTTTGAACTAATTTTGTATTGTCTGCTGCTTTTTTGGCATATAAAAGTGCTGCCAAAACTATTCCTGCTCCTACTGCAACTATTAAATTATAAAATACTGTCAGTAAAAATACGGTCCATAATACGTATAAATCATCTTTTGGAGCGTATTTGATTACTTTAAGTAATTTTACATCTATTATATCGTATCCTATTTTTATCAATATTCCTGCAAGTACTGCCAAAGGAATTTCCGCAACAAACCAAGAAAATTTATATAATAAAAGTATTAATATCACAGGCGAAACTATTGCAGCAATTTTTGTGGATGCTCCGGCTTTTATTGCCGCAACCGTCCTCATTGTAGCGGCAGAGCCGGGTAATGTTCCTGTCATGGCACAAAATATATTACCAATCCCTTGTGCCGCTATTAAATGTTTTGGGCTGTTTTTTGTTTTGGTTAAAGATTCGCACACCAAACCTGTTAATAAACTTTCCGATGATAGTACAATTGCCAGTGTTATTGCGTATTGAAGATAATTTATTATATCACCGGTATTTGCTTTCGGCATTGTTAATCTCGGAAATTCTACGGAAATCGTACTGATTTTATCTACATCTAAACCTAATTTAACCGAAACGAAAGTACATATTATAAGTGCTATTACAGTTGATGGAATAATTTTATTTATTTTTTTAGGTATGAAAAATACTATTAAAAGGGTTAGTATTCCGAGTAAAAAGGCTTCGTTATTTATACTGTGAATGTTTATAAAAAATTTTTGTATACTGTCCACTGTGTTTGATAAAGTTGCATGTCCGATAAGAGGATTTAATTGTAAAATTATAATTATTATTCCTACCCCGTTCATAAATCCGGAGATAACAGGGTATGGGATGTATTTTACAATATTCAATAATTGCGTCATCGATAAAATTATTTGTAAAATCCCGGCCATAGCAATTATTACTATTACAGTATTTACATCATAATGTAAAGTATGCATAATAGACGCAAGTACAATGGCTGCAGGTCCTGTTATGCCTGAAATCATAGGTGTTTTTGTTCCGATAATGCCTGCAATAAAACACAGTATTATTGCCCCCCATAAGCCGGCACCTGCTCCGAAGCCTGTCGCTACACCAAAAGCCAGTGCCTGAGGCAGTGCTATTATTGCAGAATTTATTCCTCCCAAAATATCACCAAATAAAATGTTTAATTTTAATTTTGAAATCATATCAAAAATTTTAGCATAAAAATTATGTGTTATAATTTTATCAGGAGGCATTATGGAAAAATATATAGAACATACGCTTTTAAAACAAAATGCTACACAATCGGATTTAATTAAGTTATTTGATGAAGCAAAACAATATAATTTTTTTGGGGTTTGTATCAATCCTTGTTATGTAAAATTTGCACATGACTTTTTAAAAGACAGTAATGTCAAAATCGTGACGGTTATAGGCTTCCCTCTTGGAGCAAACAAAACAGATGTAAAAGTTTTTGAAACTCAAAATGCAATTATCGATGGTGCCGACGAAATTGACATGGTAATAAATGTAACCTGGTTAAAAGATAAAAAATATGACTTTATTGTAAATGAAATTAAAAAAGTAAAAGAAGCCTGTAAAGATCACAATTTGAAAGTAATTATTGAAACTGATTTGTTAGGTAAAGATGAAATCAAAAAAGCTTGCGAATTGTGTATTGAAGGCGGAGCTGATTTCGTAAAAACATCAACAGGTTTTGTTAAAGACGGTGTCGGTGCCAAGGCGGAAGATGTTAAATTGATGCATGAAACTGTATCCTCTGCAAGACTTCAAGTTAAAGCGTCAGGCGGCATAAGAGATAAAGATACTGCACAAAAAATGATAGATGCAGGAGCATCCAGATTAGGTACAAGTTCAGGTGTAAAAATAATTAATGGCTGATGAAGATAAACAATTTGATGCTACTCCACGAAAATTGGAGCAAGCCAGAAAAGAAGGTCAGGTGGTTAAATCCAAAGATTTTTCAACTGCACTGTCATTGCTTATTATGTTTTCGGCTATTGTCGGGCTTGCTCCGTTTATTTGGAATCAGATTGTACAGCTTTATACGCTTTTATATGAACAAATTCCAAATGCTCATCTTGCTGATGTCGGTATGATGTATATTTTTATTATTACTGTAAAAACTGCGGCTTTGATTATTGGTCCGATATTATTTTTAGCCTGGTTTATTGCTATATTGGCTGATTTTATACAGGTAGGTCCGCTTGTCGCTGTCGCTCCTTTAGTCCCGAAACTTGATAAATTAAACCCCACTAAATATTTTAAAAATATTATGTCAATAAAAACTTTGTTTGAGCTGTTTAAAAATATTTTAAAGGTAATTATTTTAGGATACATAGGCTGGAGTGTATATTCTTCACATATTGAAAATATTCTTATGCTGGCTGCAATTGATAATAATTTCGCTGTTATGATAGAATTCGGAAAATTGATTACGGATTTTATATTTAAAGCATGTATAGCTTTTTTAATTATAGCGGCAGCTGATTATGGTGTTACTAAATGGAAGTTTTTAAAAGACCAAAAAATGTCTTTTAAAGAGATTAAAGATGAATATAAAAATACAGAAGGAGATCCTAATGTTAAGGCGGCACTCAGGCAGCGTCGTATGCAAATGCTGCAGCAAGGCATGATGGATGCGGTTCCGGAAGCGGATTTTGTCGTTACAAATCCTACTCATATTGCTTGTGCTTTAAAATATAAAGCTGAAGAAATGGATTCACCAATGCTTATTGCAAAAGGTACTGAACTTATTGCTAAAAAAATTATTGATATTGCTAAAGAACATAACGTGCCGGTTATTGAAAATGCTCCTGTAGCAAGAGCTTTATTTAAGATGGTCGAGCTTAATCACACCATTCCGCCTGAATTATATAAAGCGATTGCCGAAATCCTGCTTTTTGTCTATAATATGAAAAAATCCACCAAATAAATGGGTACATTAAATTTAAACTGTATTAGTATAATTTTGTAATCATGGTTATGCAGGATAAAAATAAATTACAGGAATATATAAATATTGTGCAGAAAGTTGCAAGGGTAGAACATAAGAGGATACCCTCGCATATGGTTGAGTATGAAGAACTGCTTTCTATAGGGATTATTGCAATACAAGTTTTAATAAAAAATAAAACCCCCGAACAGCTTGAAAAATATAATGCCGCATATATTGCAACCGCAGCTCGCTGGGCAATAAGAAACGAGTTAAGAATAAGATACAAATGGTATGCTCTAAAACACAAGGCTGAAGGTGAGTTTGAAGAAGAAGAAGTTGTTGAAGGCATGGATATGCAAAGGGCAAAAGTCCGTGAAGCCATTTATGAAACAATTTTGTCTATTGACGGATTGGCAGCTGCTGCAAGTGATAATGATTCACCGTTTGATTTTGTGAAAGATCCTCATGCTATGCCGGATGAAAATGCAGAAATCTCTGAAATGGGAAGAATGATAAGAGAAGCTATTTCAAAATTGCCGCCTAAAGAAAGAACTGTTGTTGAATATAGATTTTATAGAAATATGCAGGTGAAAGATATTGCAAAACAGGTTGGGTTATCATCATCAAGGGTTACACGTATTGTACAATCTTCGCTTAATTCCGTCAGAGAATACCTTAATTCAAAAGATCAGTACGGTTATTAGGCATTTACTATTTTAATTCTTCCGTCATCCCTTATTTCAAACGGCTGCTGTAAGTTTTTTATATAATTCGCTGTATAAACATTTTTATCCTTATCAAATTTTTTAATAACGTATGACGGGTTTGGATTAACCGGAAGGTAATAATCTCCGCCGTATGCCATAAAATCATCCATTGCTACCGTATATTTTTTTGTTGTACTCGGATTATTTACATCTATTTTTATTTTTTGCCCGTTTTTATCTATATATTTCATATCTAAAAGTTCACCCTTGTTGTTCATGGTGTATTCCAATCCTGATACAAGAATTATTCCGGGTTTTTTGTCTGTTTTTGAAAAAGATTTTCCGCCTACTTTTATTGCATCTACAATTTGTTTTTCGGTAAGTTCTGTAATCATCATTTTGTCTTCAAAAGGTGTTATTTCATCAATTTTTCTTGAATCTACCTTACCTGTCGGAAAATCACCTCTTAAGTTTGCGGCATTTAATAATGCAATATCTGTTTTAAGTTCATGTTTCATTGCATCTACAATAAAATTGCCGTGAGCATTCGCCTCTATTAATCTGTTTTTAGGTCCCGGGTCAGCATATGAAACTTCACCTAAAACTGTAGGTTTGCCTATAATATTTTCTATTGCATATTTGTAAGGTAATGTCCTGCTAAAATTACCTGTTTTTATTACATTGTTTTGAACTTTTTTTATAATGCCGTTTGTATCAAATGTCAGATTTAATATGCCGGCATATTCACCGTCTTTGCCTGCCTGAGTAATTACTACCGGTTCATTTGATTTTGATAAAAATATGTTTTTGTTGTCTTCTGCACCTTGAATTTTGTTGTGTGAATGTCCGCCTAATATTACGTCAATACCGGAGGTTTCTTGTGCTATTCGTTTATCGTTTTCATAACCAACGTGTGATAAAAGAATTATTTTGTTAATTCCCTGCGATTTTAAGCGGTTTACCTCCTGTTGAACTTTATTGATGGTTGTATTTATATCATCAATCGTTATATCGTTTAATGATTCTCGAGTTCCGACTCTTTCAAGAGCATCCGGAGGAGCTATTCCTATAATTCCATATTTTTCTCCGTTATGTTCTTCTATCATTGACGGTTGTATCTTACCGTATATTGGGCTGGTCGGTGAAACAACTGCATTAATTGCCAAAAGATTGAAGTTTGTGCCCTTTAAAGCTTTGGATAAATCTGCTGGTGTACAATCCATTTCGTGGTTGCCTAATGCGTTACCTGTTACGCCTATCCAGTTTAAAAAGTTTGCAGAAGCTTTATTTTTTAATAGATTTGAACCTAAAAGAATGTCGCCTGATGCAAGTTTTAATTTGTCGGCATTTGTTTCTTTTTCATCAAATTGTTTTGAAATGGAGCCTATTCTTTCCATGTTGTTCAACTTGCCATGTAAATCATTCAGATAAAAAATACTGGTTTCTGTATTGCCTGTAAAATTGATGTCTTTTGAGGGAACGATTTTTATACGTCCATCGGTTTTTATTTCTGCTTTTCCATTGTGTGATTTTAAATATTCGGTTATTACATCCGAGATAGTATAATCGGTTACTTGTATGGAGTCAGGTGATAATCCTAAGCCCGAAATTCCGTTAGGAGCACAAAAATCATCCGTAACTATTTTATAAAATTTATTAGGATTAGGATTGTTTATATCAATTTTTGTTTCGACACCGTCATTATTTACCAGTGATAAGCGTTGTAATTTGCCTTTATCCGTTATTTCATATCTGATGCCTGATGTTTGTAATAAACCGGGACTGTGAAGATTATTTTGCATTGTTTTTTCAGATATTTTATTGATGGTTTCAACAAGTTTTTTTTCACTTATATTAGCAATAACTATCTTATTACCCCAGGGAGATATTTTATCTAATGCTCTTGTGTCCAGCGGTCCTTCTTCAAGATTGCCTCTTATCCCTGTTGAATTTAACAATGCAGCGTCAGCATTTGTTTTTTTTCTCAGAGCATCCATTAAAAAATTTGCCTGTGGATTTTCTGAGGCTAGTACATCTTTAGGTGCAGGCATTACAGATGTTAAAGTCCCTACAATTTTTGATTTCCCTAATATTTCTTCAAAGGCATATTTTGCCGCCAAATTTCTGTTGTAATTATCTGTATTACCTATATTGTTTTGTGCTTTTGTTATTACACCGTTTTTATCAAATTCTAAATTTAAGATGCCGAAATTTTTTCCGTCTTTGCCGGCTTGCGTTATTATAACAGGTTCTCCTGATTTAGAGAAAAATAAATTTTTATTTTCTTTAATACCTTTTAATAAATGATGTGTATGTGCCCCTAAAATGACATCTACACCGTTTAAGTTTTGTGCAAGTTTGATATCATTATAATAACCTGAATGCGAAAGTAGGATGATTTTATTTACACCTTGTTTTAAAAATTTATCAATTTCAGCCTGAACTGCTGAAATCGTATTTTGAAAATCTTTTATGTTTAAATTTTCTACATTTTTAGGAACTTTCAAATGTTTCGGCATATCACTCGGTGCAAGTCCGATTATTCCATATTGATTTCCATTTATATTTTGGATATATGATTTGTCTATTAATCCGTATGTAAAGTTGTCTTTTGCAGGGTTTACGTTTAAAGCTAAAATGTTAAATTTTTTGCCGTTTGCAAAAGATTTGAATGCATTTGGATTATCACATTCATGATTGCCTAAAGCACTTGCTAAAAATCCTGCTGAATTTAAGAATTTATTTGCTACTGTTGCAATTAAAGAATTTGCACCTATTGTTATATCACCTGATGCAAATTTCATTTTGTCATTATTTTTTTCAAAAGAATCAAATTGATTAACAGCATTTATAAGCTTTTCCATATTTATATCCTGACCGTGTAAGTCATTAATATAAAATATACTTGCCTTTGTCGGTTTATCCGGCGGAGTGCCGGTTTGTTGTTTATTATAAAAATTTAATAAATTTGTCTGATTAATCATTTTATGTCTCTTTTCATTTTTTGATATAAATTTAAACCTTCTACCCAATTTGGTGTGTATACCAAATCGTTTTCAACTAATTCTGCCGGAAGAGCCGCATGATGAATTTTGGGCAGCAGATAGTCTTCACTGTATATTATCGGAGTACTTATATCATCATCTGTATCATTACAAATAAAGGAAATTTTACCGTCAGGGTTACGTTTGTATCCTACAATTGTAATTTCATGACCGTTGATTATAGTGTTGTTCATATCGACTTCTGTATATCCGATAATTATATTTTCTCCCATATTTAATGCCGTCAAAAGCTGACGTTTCATGGTGTCAGGATCTGTTTCATACCCTATTAAACGTTCATTTTCATCTAATTTTTGATAAATTACAGAAATTTTGTTTTTGTCTTCAACGACCGATTCTGTAAAGGTCTTTTCAAATTCGTTTAAGCCTTTATCATTATTGTTAAATTTTCCGGTGCGTTTATCTGTTATGGAACTGTATGATTGCTGTGAGCCTATTTGCATAAATGTTGACTGCATTAAAACATCTATAGGTGAGCGTTCCAAAGGATCTCTGTCGGTTGTTTGAATTTGAGCTCTGATTATTGCATTTTTGTCAGGTGCAAATGTTAATAATGCATTGTCAAAATTATTTGTTTCATATGGAATTTCAAATGTATTTAAAAGCCATACGGCATCTAAAGGGTTGTCAGTCAGGTTATTAAGATTAATTTTCTTTTTAACCGAAATATTGGGTGAGGTTAAACCTTCTGCAAATCTCGCAAATTCAGCAGGCATTTTTTGAGCTAAATTGAATTCAATACTTGCTGCAACACATGTTCCTGAATATTTAACGTTTATTTCGTTTTTACGTGCATATTGGTCAATTAAATTTGAAGAAGCCTCAGCCTCCAAAGCTTTTTTTCTGTAAGATTTTGGTATATCTCCAAATTGCTGCGTTATAATATATGGATTGGCAATTGTATTAACCGTATCTTTTAACAATTTTGTTGCATCTAAACCCTCTGCACGTGGAGTTGTGAGTATTTTATGCAAATTATCCAATACTGTGGAGTTGTCATTAGAATTTGAATTTAACAGTATACCTGTTTTTAATAATAAATCTAATTGTTTTTTTGTATCTTTGTCTGCAGAGTTTAAAATATCTGTGAATTTTTCTTTTTCTTCTTTAGACGATAAAACGGTTCGGTGATTTATATTGACCGGTGTCGATGTAAAGGATAATGCATTAGAATTTTTAGCCTCAATGTTTTTTAATGAAAGTTTTTTAGGCATGCCAAAAGGTTTAACATTTGAAACTGTGTTATAATTATTATATTGTTGAATATTGTTAACTACCATTACCACTCCACATTTATATTAAAAATGAAACATAGTAAAAATTGCTTATAATTTGTTGTAATGTAAATAAATATGACAAGAGGGAAATTTTGATAAAAATAAAACCGTTAACAAAAGAACAAATTTTAATTTCATTAGACAGATTGACACGTTTTAAAAATCCGGAAACTAAATATTTACGGGTTTTTAAAGATATTATTACTTGCAATCTTATCAATCCAAAGTATAAAAAATCTCAATTAGAGAAAATGGATTATTTGGAGCTTAAAAATTTGGCAGAGCAAATTATAAATGAATCTTTGAAAAATTTAAAATTATCTTTGAATGAAGATTTTACAATAAATCAAAGACTTTATGATTATGAAAAGAGTACATTTAATTTAACTAAAGAAACAGAAATTCTTTTAAAAAATAAAATAAACTATATGGCTTGTATGGACTTAATAGATGAAAATCAGCCTGTTAATATGCAGTGGCTCAAAAATTTAGCCGTATCAAATGATATTTTAAAAGATAGAGAAAAATATGGACTCAAATATCCTGTAGAAAAGTTGGTAATATCAGAAGGAATTACTGAAGAAATACTTTTGCCGGAATTTGCAAAGGTTTGTAATTATGATTTTGATAAAAAAGGTGTTTATATGGTTTCAGCAGGCGGAAAAAATCAAGTGGTTAAGTTGTTTTATCAATTATCAGAAATTGTTAAAATTCCCATATTTATATTGTTGGATAAAGATGCATTATCAAATTATAAAGAAATTGAACCGAAATTGCGTGCTATTGATAAAGTGCATGTCTTAAAATGCGGTGAATTTGAAGATTTATTGCCGTTGAATTTGATAAAAAGAACTTTAGCAAATGTGCTTAAAAACATTTCAATGATTGAATTGGAGTTTGTTAATCAGAATTTGCCCATGGTTGAAATATTGGAAGAAATTTTTAGGCATAGAGGAATGCATGAATTTAAAAAATCGGAATTTGCACACAGTGTAAAAGAAAATATGTTTGATGAAAACGATATTTCTCTTGAAATAAAGGAAATTATAAATGAAATATCAAAAATTAAAAGTTGTTGTTGACAATTAACTTTGCTTCGGTTAATATAAAAAACGTGAAATATGCTCCCATCGTCTAGAGGCCTAGGACAACACCCTTTCACGGTGTAGACGGGGATTCGAATTCCCCTGGGAGTACCATTTAAAGAAGCATTCAGCTTCTTTTTTTATTGCATATATGTGTTGAAGGAGTTGTCGTATGAAAATAAATTTATTGGATTGCACATTAAGAGAAGCTCCTGTAAAAGATTTGATGTTTGGCAAGGATATTATTCAAAAGTTTATTTCTAAGCTTGAACATGCAAATACAGATATTATTGAATGCGGTTTTTTGAGAGATGCCGGTGCTTGCGAAAATAATACAATATTCCTTAATACAGATGAAATTGAACCTTTTTTGATTAACAAACAATCTGATAAAATTTATACGGTTTTGATTGATTACGGCAGGTATAATGTCGAAAAATTATTTCAGTATAACGGTAAATCAGTTGACGGTATAAGAATTTGTTTTAAAAAGCATGAAAAAGATGATGTTTTGGAGTTTGCAAAACATGTTAAGGATAAGGGATATAAAGTTTTTATACAGCAGGTTGATACATCAGGCTATTCGGATAATGAAATAATAGAGTTTATAGATTGCGTAAATGCTTTAAAACCATATGCTTATTCAATAGTAGATACGTTTGGTTCAATGTATCCAAAAGATGTTGAACATTTATTAAAACTTGTGGACACTTATCTTGATAAAAATATTATTATGGGATTCCATGCTCATAACAATCTCATGCTTGCAGCTGCAAATTCTCAATTGTTTATAGAAAATTTATTTGATAAAAGGACAATTATTACAGATGCAGCGGTTTTAGGCTGCGGAAGAGGTGCAGGGAATACTAATACAGAATTGTTAATGCAATTTATAAATACTTTTTATTCAGGTAATTATAATTTAGACGCAATTTTTGATATTGCCGATGATTTAATGCCGAAAATTCATGCACACTGGGGATATAGTCTGCCGTATTTTGTTTCAGGCACACATAGCACGCATGTATTTAATATCAATTATCTTTTGGAAAAACATAATATCTCATCTAAAAATTTGAAAAATTTTATAGAAACTTTAGATGAAAGCCAAAAGAAATATTATAATTATGATTTGTTGGAAAAGTTATATCATAATTATTGTAAGGGTAATTGATTAGTTGCTTGAAATTTGAATATAGCCATGATATACCTATTTTAAGGAGTAAAAATTATGACAGTTTTAGTTTTGGGCGGTGCGGGTTATATAGGTTCTCATACGGTTTATGAATTAATTGATATGAAAGAAGATGTTGTTGTTGCAGATAATTTAGCAACGGGACATTTTGGTGCAATTCATTCAAAAGCACGTTTTTACAAAGGCGATATCCGGGAAAAAGAATTTTTGGATTATATTTTTAAAAAAGAAAAAATAGATTCAGTTATTCATTTTGCAGCAAATTCACTTGTGGGTGAAAGTATGACTGATCCTTTAAAATATTATGACAATAATCTTTACGGAACAATGGTTTTGTTAAAATCAATGATTGAAAACAATGTTAACAAAATAGTTTTTTCATCAACTGCGGCGGTTTATGGCGAGCCCGAGAAAATCCCCATAAATGAAAATGATAAAACAGAACCCACAAATACTTACGGGGAAACAAAACTTTCCATGGAAAAAATGATTAAATGGGTTTCAAACGCAAGCGATTTAAGATATGTTGCATTGAGGTATTTTAATGCTTCAGGTGCTCATATATCAGGATTGATTGGCGAAGATCATGCTCCTGAAACTCATTTGATTCCGTTAGTATTGCAGGTTCCGTTAAATAAACGCAAATATATTTCGATATTTGGTGACGATTATGAAACTTCTGACGGAACTTGTATAAGAGATTATATTCATGTAAGTGATTTGGCATCTGCTCATATTTTGGCTGTTGATTATTTAACAAACGGCGGAGAAAGTAATATATTTAATTTAGGCAGCGGCACGGGTTTTAGTGTTCAAGAAATTATTGATGCGGCGAGAAAAGTTACGGGACACAAAATTCCGGCTGAAATTTCTCCACGTCGTGCCGGTGATCCTGCTAAACTTATTGCATCAAGTGAAAATGCCAAATCTGTTTTAAAATGGGAACCAAAGTATAATAATATAGAAAAAATTATTGAAACAGCCTGGGTTTGGCATAAAAAATATCCAGATGGTTTTAGTGAATAGGGCTTGAAAAAATAATTTTTCTGTGTTAAATATATTTTGTAATATTAAAAGGAGGCAACTGTTCAATTTTAATTGAAAGTTGAAAAAAATGACACTTAGTATACAGACTGACCCTAAAACCAATTACTATAATTTTCAAAGACGTAATAAATTAACAAATCAAATTGCTGCATCTGTTGGTACTACAGCCGGTGTTGTTGCATCTATGGCATTGATTGCAAAAGGTAAAGGAATTAATACAAAAGGTTTATTAAAAAATCCTAAAAAAGCTTTTAATGTGTTAAAAAATCTTGAATTAAACGGACGTGATGTAATAACAATTGCTTCATCTTCAGTTGCAGGAGGATTTTTAGGCGGTGTTGCAACTGATTCTCAAAATGCTAAGTCTAAAGTAAAAGAAGGGATTACTCAGCTTATAGGAAATTATATTATTCCTACAGCATTTGTTAGCGGCGGTATAAAGCTAAATAAAGTTTTAAACCATAAATTTAATTTCCCGCCTATTACAAAAATTATTAAATTCTGTTTTGGCATGGCAAGTTTGGCGGCAGGAGTTGTTGCAGGTAATAAAGTGTCAAATAAAGTTAATTCTGTTATGTTTAAAGAAGAAAATAAACGCAAACTGAATTGGAAAGACTGGGCTGAGCAGGTTGATAACGTTTGTTTGGTAACTTCATTGTCAGCTTCGGGTACTAATTTGGCAAAAGCAGCTTCAAAAGTTATACCGTTTGCACTTTTATTGCCAGGATATTCCGTGGGTGTTAAAACAAATCCTCAGAAATAATTTCTGCGGCACAGCCTATTAAATTTTCACAAGGTCTTGTTTTATAATATTCTTCAGTACGTTTGGACGGGATTGGGGAAAATTCTGTATCTTCCAATCCAAGCAATTCACGGCATATTATTGAACCGTTTTTTGCTTTAAATTTTTTTGCAAGTTCCTGAATATGAGCGTAATGTCTGCCTTTGATGTCATCATTATTAGGCATTGTGTAGCCGCTTTTTAATCCGGCAATCATAAACATGGCACTTACTGCTCCGCAAACTTCTCTCAGTCTGCCCATCCCGCCGCCAAATGATGATGAGAGCTTCAATGCTGTTTCAAAATCTAATCCTAAATCTTCATGAAATGCACAAAATACTGATTGTGCACAATTGTATCCTTCTTTGAAAAGTTGTCTTGCTTTTTTTGAATATTTGTTCATAATCTCAGCCATAATGCGTCATAAGGTTTTAATCTTACTGACAGTTGTTTATCTGCTACTTGTGTTTTTATCATTTTATCAGTCAATAGGTCATAAAAATAGACTTCTTTGGGCTTTTTTCCAAAATCATCATTAGTTAAATTTATTTTTGCTTTTATACGTTTGTTTGACAAATTGTTAATCACGACTATGCGATTATTTTCCGATTCTCTTATATATGCAAATACTTCGGGCGATTCGGTTTTTATTTCGGTAAAAGACCCTCTTGACATAACAGGGTATTGTTTTCTTATTTTGATTAATTTTTTAACCCTTTCATATACCAAATTGTTGGGTGTACCTTTATTTGATACGGCATTTTTGAATGTTGCTTCAGGTATAGCTCCTCTGTTTATATCCCTGCTGTCAAAGTAGCTCAGGAGTTTAACCTTATTTTTTGACTGTTCCCGTATGCGGGCACTTCTTTTTGCATTTGCGTAATTATTTTGTATGCCTATTTCATCTCCGTAATATATTATTGGTATTCCGGGTAGAGATAAAAGTATTGAAAATGCCATACCTATTCTTTCAGGATTGTTATCTAAAAAGTTAGCAAGTCTTCCGCTCACACCGAAACCCTTTCTAAAAGATGCACCTTTTGGAGCTAAATCTTCATAGAGCAGTTCTCGTGTCTTTTGATTTACCATTTCAAGTGTCAGTTCATCGTGAACCCTTAAAAATATTCCCCACGCAGCTGTGTTAGGTATTTGTGGTGTGTCTTTGTATGCCTTCCAAAAATATTTGTTGTCGGCGGTAACAAGTGATGCCCAAATAGCCGGCATGTATGGAAAATGATATGCAATTTGGACTTCATCCGTTCTTGTTATTTCTTTTTCTGTATTGTCTATAAAAAGTTTGACTTTTTGTTCGTCACCGAAGTAAGGTAATATTTTTTCAGGAAATTGGCAGGCCTCAGCTTGAATTACAGAACGAGGGGCAATTACTTGCAGATATGCACTTAACAGTTTTATTATTCTATGCGTTTTAGCTAAATTTTCGGCATTTGTGCCTTCTTCTTTTATTAAATACGGAATTGCATCCATTCTGAATATATCAATTCCTAAATTTGCCCAAAAACTTATAGTTGCTAAATTGTAGTATAAAACTTGCGGATTTTCCCAGTTTATATCAAGCTGGAACGGATAAAAGGTATGATAAAAATAGTAATCTTTGTTGTTAATCGTTACTTTTCTGTAATGATTATCCGTTATTTCAGGAAAGATTAAACGCCTTTTTGAAATTTTTCCGTTTTGTTCTTTGTATTCAACAATTTGACCCAATTTCGGATCTTTATAGGTTGTATATTCGGGTAATGTTTCTTTTACTACAAAATAATCGAGTTTGCTTAAGTCCCCGTTTATTGCTTCTTTAAACCATTTATGTTCATCTGAAAAATGGTTTAGAACTAAATCCGCTTTAATTTTAAATCCTTTGCCATGTGCAGCTTCTAAAAATTCTTTAAATTCATTTATTCCGCCTAAATCAGCTCTGACGTTCCGTGGGTCTCGGACATCAAATCCGGCATCTTTCATTGGAGAATCTGCAAACGGAAGAATGTATAATGTTGTTACCCCAAGCTCTTTTAAGTAATCCAGCATTTTTATGTCATTTTTAAAAGTGTTTGGAGTAAATGAATTTTTTGTTCCGAATTGGTCTGCATAAAACATGTAAATGACTTCTTCTTTATACCAGTCTTCTTTTCTTGTTAAATCTTCAATTTTTAATTCTTTTGGTCTGTTTATAATTGTTTGGAGTGCAATTCTTTCAATATTTGCATAAATTATATCTACATTTTCCTGACCGTAGATTTTGGCAACAGATGTTTTAATTTCTTTTTCAAGTTTAGTTGGAATAACGAATGATAATTTTGTTTGCTGTTGAGTTACAGATTTTAAATCGTCTTTTGCAAATGTTATGCCGGTATAATTTATTGAAAATATGATTGTAAGAAGAATAGCAATAAATTTGTTAAAAATATTGGATTTCATATTTGAATTATAACATGAAATTTTAGCCGCATTGAGTATTGTTTATTTTTTTATTTAATAACACAATATCAGAAAAAAGGAGTTTAATATGAAAAGTCCATCGTCAAAATATCCAAATCTTTCAAAACGTTCACAATTATTCAATGATAATTTAAAAAATACTATGTCAAAACCTTTATACGAATTGTCACCGGAAGAAGCAAGAATGTTTTTGATAAATATTCAGCGTCAGACGCATAAAAATATAGATGTTGTTGCAGAAGACAGAGCTGTTTATACACCTGATGCAGGCAGTGTAGATTTAAGAATAATAAGACCGTCTGATGAATTCTTACCCGTAATATTATATATACATGGCGGAGGCTGGGTTATGGGTAATAAAGAAACTCACGATATGCTGATAAGGAATTTGGCTCTTAAAACAAATTCAGTTGTTATATTCCCTGAATATACTTTGTCGCCTAATGCACATTTCCCGACTGCTTTAAATCAAATTTATGCAGTTTTAAAATATATTTATGAAAATTTTGAAGAATTTAATATTGATCAAAATAAAATTATTTTAGCCGGTGACAGTGCCGGCGGCAATATGGCAGCAGCTTTGGCAATGAAATTAAAATATGATAATTCGTTGAAGGTGTTTCGTCAAATTCTTCTTTATCCTGTTATGGATTTTGATATGAAAACAAAATCTTATGATGAGTTTAAAGACGGTCCTTGGCTTACCAAAAAGGCTATGGAGTGGTTTATGAATGCTTATACCTCAAATAAATCCGAAAGAAATGATATATATGTTTCACCTTTAAAAGCATCATTAGAAAATTTAAAAGGTTTGCCGCCGACTTTAGTAATTACAGCTGAAAATGATGTGCTGCGTGATGAAGGTGAAATGTTTGCAAGAAAACTTCAAAATGCCGGTGTAGAAACTCTATCAATAAGAATTAACGGAGTTCATCACGATTTTATGATGCTTAATGCTCTTTTTGAAACTGTTCAAACTAAAATTGTCTATGATATTATAAGCAGTTATTTGGAACTTTGAACATAAGCCAGTGCAATTGCCAATGCAACTTCGCTGTCAGAGGAATTTTTATCTTTTTTTGAATATGTTATTGCCGAATGTATTTCTTCAGGGAATAGTATATTAATTTTTTTAATTACATAAGACATAACATTCATTGTAAGAACTAAAATAGTTAAAAACAGGAATACAAAACCCATGCCTAAGCACATTATTATTATTCCGTCCTGTAAAATGTTTTCCATTATTTTCTCCTGTTTTTTTATTTTACTATTAAAGTTTTAAAATATCAAGGTTTACATAGCAAGACGGGTAAAGATTCTTTTTGACGGAGCTATATAAGCCTTTTAAAAAAGCCCCCTAAGGGGCTTTTTTAAACACTGACTTTTGATTTAGATTTATTAATACAATCAATTAAAGTTTTGGCGACAGTTTGTTGTTCTTCCTCCGTAAGTTCAGGGAACATGGGAAGAGAAATTACCATTTCCGTATTTTTTTCGGTAACAGGCAAGGAGCCTTTACCCACACCTAAATATTCGTGAACTTTTTGCAAATGCAGCGGAATAGGATAATAGAGCATAGCTCCGATACCGTTTTCCTGAAGCATTTTATGAACTTCGTCACGATTAGGAATTTTAACCGTATACTGGTGATAAACGCAATAAGTGTCGTCTAATTCTTTCGGAGTTTGAATATCGGCACAATTTTTGAATAATTCATTATAGTAATATGCGTGTTTACGTCTTAACTCATTCCATTGTTTAACATGCGGCAGTTTAACACGTAAAATTGCTGCCTGAATTTCATCAAGACGGCTGTTAACACCTATTTCATCGTGATGATAGCGAATTGCACCGCCGTGATTTCTTAAAGCAATTACACGGTCTTTTAATTTTTCATCATTAGTCATAATAAGACCGCCGTCGCCCATACCGCCGAGGTTTTTTGTAGGATAGAAGCTTAAACAGCCAAAATCACCGAATGTCCCGACCATTTTGCCTTTATATAAAGCTCCGATTGCCTGGCAGCAGTCCTCTATTACGTGTAAATTGTGGCGTTTTGCTACATCCATAATAACATCCATATCACAAGGCTGTCCGTATAGGTGAACAGGTATAATGGCTTTTGTTTTTGGAGTAATTGCAGCTTCTAATTTTGAAGCATCAAGATTAAATGTATCGGGATCTATATCAACAAAAACCGGTTTTGCTCCTACAATTCCGATGGCTTCCGTTGTTGCAACAAAAGTAAATGCAACAGTTATAACTTCATCTCCTTCACCGATATCTAATGCTCTTAAAGCTAAATGTAATGCATCTGTACCTGAATTTAATCCGACAGTATATTTGCAGCCGATAAAATCAGCCAATTCCTGTTCGAGAGCTTTTGTGTTTGGTCCTAAAATATAGGAACCTGAACGTAAAACTTCACATACAGCTTTTTCTACTTCCGCACCGATTGTTGCGTATTGACGTTTTGAATCTAAAATAGGTATCATATATAATTCTCCTTCTTAATTACCCTTAATTTAAGTTTACCACACCTTTTTCATGCCTTTATAAAAGCTTAATAAAAAAGCGGGAAATATTCCCGCTTAGCCAAATAAATATGTTTTAACCGGATGTTTGAGCTTTTCGCAAATGTCCAAAACAGATTCTTTATTAAAGGGCTAAAATGGATATCAGTTATAATTCTTTTGCTTATCATTAATTTAACTTTACGCATTTTTTGATGTTTTAAATTTAATAATTCTGAAATATCATTTTTTAATTTATGGCAATTTTTGTATAAATAATGTTTTTATATAAATAAGGTGGTTTATGTTTATTAATTCGCTACAAAGGGTAAATTTAAATTCAAATATTAATATGTCTAATACTAAGGCTGCATATGAAAATCAAATGAATTCGATTTTTAGTGCAGAAACAAATCAAGCTGAAGAAATTCAAAAAGATTTATCTCCTGAAAATAAAGAAAGAGTTGAAAAAGCTACAAAATTAGTTGAAGAATGTTCAAATACATTAGCTAATAACGGTGTTGATAAGTATTGTGAAGAACTTAAACGCTCAAAATTTCCATTGTTGGCGATATTGAGCGGCACTTTTAAAAATGAATATAAATCAATTATGCAAGAAGCAAGTTCAGTTTTTGGCTCTATTCCTTTAGATAATTCCGCTGAAATTTCTGATAATCAGCTGGATGATTTTATGAATAAAATAAATGAAATTATTACACGGGCAAAAAATTTATCTTCAAAAGCTTCAAAAACAGTTCAGATTGACAGAAAACTTAATGAATTTGTTGCAAAAGGCGGCGATATAAATAAAATTGATATGCAGAAATTAAATACAGATATAATAAAATCTTTGGATGTTTCAAATACTCAGGAAAAAGGTTTTAAAGATGATGATATTGTAGAAAATAACGACAGCGAAATTGATAAAAAAATTGACAGTTTTATTAAAATATTGAGTTCTAGTGATTCTAAAAAGATATCAAAAACAAGGCATGATTATATAAAAGAAGATAATAATGCTGAAGGGGCTTTTGTAAATCCGTTTAAGAATACTAAAAATCCGTTTTTGATGTAAAAACTTCAGCTGAGATAACAGCTGTCATACACCAAAAAACAAATTGAATTTGCGGTCTGAAAAATACTGTATCAACGAGTCCGTGAAACATTACGGCGAGAATTGATATTAATGCTGCCGATACAAAAATTATTTTTTCGTGTTCCGTAGATTTCAAAATTATTTTAACAGCATCTTTTATTAATGTAATTAAAAATCCTAAAAACGCAATGAGTGCGAAAATACCGCTTTCAACAGCTATTTCTAAAAATATATTGTAGGCACTTAAAGCATCAAATCCTGTTTTCATGTAAAGTCCGTAAATTTCTCTGAAATTTCTGTTACCCACACCTATTCCTAAAATCCAATTATCTTTAAGCATCTGTAAAGAAGATTGGTAAACGTTAAATCTGAAAGAGTTTGATGAGTCCTGCCGCATAGCAAAAATAGACAAAAATCTTGCTCTTAGTGATGTTACGAAAATTAGTGCTGATGTGAATAACCCAATTGCACAACCGGCAAGAGACAGATAAATTTTTTTGTATTTATGCCAAAAGAATTTTGCCGAAACTAAAAATATACACGCAAAAATTAAAATTAGAGCTAAATATGAACCTCTGCAGCCGGTTGCAAATAGGGCAATAACAGATAAAATTGAAAAAATTGCGGCAGTAAGTGCTAATTTGTGGTGTTTGTTAATTAAAAAGTATATACAAGCAGCGAATAAAGCCGGGATTCCTGAAACAAAATATCCTCCTAAAAGATTTGGATTAAAAGGTTTTAATGTACCGTAGACTCGAGTCATTACCTCTTCAGGATTTAAGCCTGAGGTGTCTTGCCATGTTGAAATAGCTTCCACATGCGAAAAGTTTTGTAATAATGCTGCAATACTTTCAAAACTCATACAAAAAGCTATTGTAATTATTATCCAAGGAATTTTGTTTGTATTATGTTTCAAATAATGAGCACAGGAAAAATAAAAACCTATATACAAAAATGTCTTAAAAAAACCTTTTAAGCTCAATATAAACAGACTTGACCCGGCAAGACTTATTACTACAAGCATAAAATACGTGACTAAAAATATTTCAAAAATATTAAAGCTGAATTTTTCCTGTGGTTTTGTCAGAATTTTTACTACTGTTAAAAATAGAGTAATAAATGCAATAAATCCGATATAATCAGAATTAAGTATTAATGACATCACAAGTACTGTAATTATTGACAATAGAATAAAAAAATCAATATTTTGTAAAAACAAGCTGTTTTTATACAAAAAGTTAAATTTATTTTGAATTTTGAAAATAATATTACTGAACATCGTATGTCGTGCTTTGATTACTCATAACTTCATGATCATCAGGTACTATTTGTAAATTGGAAACAGTACCGGTGAATTTATAATTTTCACCTTCTAAAGTAATTGGCAAGCCCATCTTTATTTTATTACCGCCTACCACTGCTCCGTCTTTAGTGATTTTTGCAGTATCTTCCAGTGTTACTAAAATGTCATAAAGATTTGCCTGTGATACATCTTCTACTATAATTAAATTTTTTGAATTAAAAGTCGGAAGTACAATTTTTTTTCTGTCCGCCTGTACATCAACTATATTTAAATCAGAATAGGGAACATTTCTTATACTTATAAATGTTTTTGTGTTTTTTTCAATAGGCATTTTTTCTGAAGTCAGAGTTACACTTCTGATAAACACTTGAAATTTTATTTTAGAAGTCGCTTCAATTTGTTTATCAGCGGTTTGTCTGAAATTTGTAAATGTAAAAAATCCTACAATGAGTGCAATAATTACACCGGCAATTATCACAAAATCAACAACTCTAATTTTTTTTAATATATCAGCCAGTTTTTGCATAATATTCTCCTATAATTTTTCAACAGCATTTAACAGTTCATTGATTGTAGTCGTAGCACATCCGAATTGTTTTACAACAAGACTGGCGGCAACATTTCCTATAATAGCCGCATGTTTGAAATCTGCACCTGCTGCCAGTGCTAAAGTGTAGACGGCAGTAACTGTATCACCTGCTCCTGTTACATCAAATACTTCAGATTTATTGAATACCGGAATTTTAGTATAGTTTTTCTTTGGCTCTGCTAAAAACATACCGTCCGCCCCGCAGGTGATTAGAACAGATTTTGCTTTTGTATCGGATAGAAGTTTATCACCGGCTTTTTCCAAATCGGTTATAGTGTTTAGCTGAAATCCTACGGCAGCTTCTGTATCAGGCAGATTAGGCGTCATTGATGTAATGTTTTTATATGAACCTAAATGCTTTTGTGCATCAACAACTATTATTTTATTATATCTGTTAGCTAATTTGATTGTTGTATCAATAATTTTTTTTGTTAATGTTCCGATATGGTAATTAGAAAGAATAACAGCATCATATTCGGGTATTGCTTTTTCAATATTTTCAATGAGTTTGTTTTCTGTTATTTCAGAAACGGGAGAATTAGTTTGTCTGTCAATTCTTACTATTTGTTGCGTAATTGATGTTGTAATAGACCCGGAAATGCGTGTTTTTGTAGTCGTTTTTCTTTCTGAATCTTTTACTATATATTTGCAGTTTACATTTGCTTTTTCAAAAGTTTCTATTAGCTGTCCTGCCTGATAATCTTCTCCGCATACTCCTAAAACACCAACTTTACCGTTGTTTAAAGTAGAAACGTTGTGTGCTGCATTCGAAGCTCCGCCCAGTATTAGTTTTGTTTTTGTATGTTGTAAAATTAAAACCGGTGCTTCACGGGAAATTCTTTCTGCATCACCGTATATCATTTCATCAATTGCCAAATCTCCGATTACTAAAACTCTTGGCTCTGACAATCTTTTTATATAAGAAATAAGTTTTTCTTTATCCATATTCATAAAAAAATTCTTTCGTAATCATACTGTAACACAAAAATAATTAAACGTGTCGTTCTACCGGATTTATTAATAATTGAGCAAGTTTGTCGGCTCCTTCAAAATTTCTTATTCTGACAAGATTTGCAGCAGTTTCACGATCATATTCAACAAATTTATGCCTTATGTCAAATTTACCGTTATCAAAATCAATAACTGCATAGCACGCCAAAGGTGTAGGTGTCATAGGACGTCCAACGCTTCCTACGTTTACGACGGTTTGGTTTTTAGTTGTTTGATAACCGCACGGAACGTGTGTGTGGCCGCATAAAATTAAATCAGCATCGGTATCTGAAATAATTTCTTCGATTTCTTCCAATGGTTTTGCCGGCAGTATATCTTCATTATTACGTCTTGGAGAACCGTGTACAAATAGGACGCTTACTCCTTCAATGTTTTCTTCTAATTGAGGCGGAAGGTTTTTTAGAAATTCTTTTGTTTCCTCGTCAACAAATAAAACGTCATCTTCAATAGCGTTTGCCATTATGGGATATTTATCCTGCATCATTTCTAATACTTCAGGTCCGTATTCTGCTATCAATTTGTCTGTATTTCCTTGAATTATCGTCCAATTTTGATCTTTTACAAAATCAATTATGTCTTTAGGCTGCGGACCGGCTAAAATTAAATCTCCCAAACAGTATATTTTATCACAATTTTCGTTTTTAATGTCTTTTAAAACTTCCTGCAATGCAATATTGTTAGCATGAATATCCGATATAACAGCTGCTCTCATAAATATCTCCTTTTTAAAATTACTATACCATAAAAAACTTTTTTGGGTTAAAATATGATTATGAAAAGACAATCAAAACAAATTTCAATAGGTAATGTTAAAATAGGCGGTAATGCTCCTGTAAGTGTTCAATCTATGTGTAATACGGACACAAGGGATGTTCAAGCAACTTTAAATCAGATAAAAGAATTATATGAAAACGGTTGTGAAATAGTCAGGCTTGCTGTATTAAATAAAGATGCCGCATCTGCAATCAAAGAAATTGTGAAAAAATCTCCTCTGCCGCTTGTTGCAGACATTCATTTTGATTACAGGCTTGCAATAGAATGTATTAATAACGGGATACAAGGTTTAAGACTGAATCCGGGTAATATCGGCAAACGTGAGAATGTTGAAAAAGTCGTTAAATTGGCTAAACAACAGCAAGTTCCTATTCGTATAGGAGTTAATGCCGGATCTTTAGAAAAAGATTTACAGCAGGAAAATATTTCTCTTGCGGAAAAAATGGTAAAAAGTGCTTTGGGGCACATAAAAATATTGGAAGATTTGAATTTTGATTTAATAAAAGTTTCTTTAAAATCTTCGGATGTTATAACAACAATTGAGGCATATCGTTCAATAGCTCAAAAGATTCCTTATGCTTTGCATTTAGGTGTTACTGAAGCCGGAACATTAAGACAAGGAATAATAAAATCAGCTGTCGGTATAGGTACTCTTTTAGCAGAAGGTATAGGCGATACAATACGAGTTTCGTTGACAGAAAGTCCGGTTGAAGAAGTTAAAGCCGGTTATGATATTTTAAAGACTTTAGGTTTACGTACGAGAGGTGTAAATTTTATATCCTGTCCGACTTGCGGCAGAACTCAAATTAATTTAATTGATTTGGCAAAAAAAGTCGAAGAAAAGTTTAAGGATTTTGATAAACCTATAACGATTGCGACTATGGGATGTGCTGTAAATGGCCCCGGCGAAGCAAGACATGCTGATTTTGGAATAGCAGGCGGGATAAATGAAGGGTATGTATTTAAAAAGGGCGAAATTATTGCTAAAGTTCCTGAAAATCAACTGCTGGATAAATTAGAGGAAGTTATAGTAAAATCATACAAATAATATATGTACATATCGTAAAAATATATTATAGTGTTAATAAGAGGTATATATGAAATTAAAATTGATTTTGATGACAATAATAACAGCATTTTCTTGTATTCCTGTATCGGCAGCGATAACGCCGCAAGAAGCAACATCTGCTGATTATCTTGAAAGCCACGGTCATTCAGGAGCACTTGTAGAAATGGTTCAACAGTCGAAAGCCGGATATAACGGTGAAGTTTATGTTACTCAAGATGAATTGAAACATGCAAATGATTCTGCATTTGTTAAATTTGTCAGAAGAATTTTTATATATTTGGATCCTGCACTTGATAATGAACCTTTGTTAAAGCATGAAACCAAAATGACACCGAGCATTGATGATTTATAAAAAAATTATAATTCTATTTATATTATTATTTTCATTGCCTTGTTTTGCAGTTGAAAAAGGCTCTATTAAGTATGAAGATAATTATATAGATTATTCTGTATTGAACGGTAGTCAAGTTTTAAAAGAGGCGGATTTATTTTTTGAACAATATGAAAATACCAACGATTCTAAATATTTAAGTACCGCAATGGGAAAATATTATATTGTGACAAAAATTTATCCTTTGGAAATATATCCTATGGTTCAATTGGCTAGAACTTATGATGCTAAAAATTTGGATAAATTTGCTAAAGAATATTTTAATATTTGTTATGATATTAATAAAAATGATCCGTATTTGAATTATTATATGGGGGAATTTTATTACAAAAGGCACGATTTTAAGCGTGCTTTGAGGTATTATAACATAGCATATAAAAACGGTTATGAAAATTATTATGATATAAATTTAAAAATTGCAACAATATATGAAAAATTTGCCGATTTATTAAAAGCCAAGTATTATTATGAAAAGGCATTTTTATTAAATCCTTCGGCAGAGTATCTGAAAGATAAAACTTTACAAATAGATTCTTTGAATTATGATAAGACCGGTTATTAAGTTCACATATTTAATTTTTATTTTGACTATTGTATTTACTGCGACCTCTGTATTTGCAGCAGATATTTTTGATAAACCTGATTTAAAGAGAAATGAAGTCATCTTTGCAAATTCTTCTAAAGAAATAAATTTAATAGATCCTAATCCTAATACTAATGCCAAAGTAAGTATATTCCCCGGAGGCCGCGGCCCAAATCAGTTAATAATTTACACTTCAAAATTTGGTGACAGAACGAACACAAATGAATACGGTACTGAAGCCATTGTGCAAAATAATATTGTAACAATGATAAGCGGTGCCAATTCTTTTATCCCGATTGACGGATTTGTCATCAGCGGGCATGGCAGTGCAAAATTGTGGATGAATAAAAATATAACGGTCGGTACTAAAGTTTTTGTGGAAGATAATGTTTTAAATGTATATACTACATCTGAAAGTTATCTTTTTGAAGCCGAACAAAAAATTTCTGAAACTAAATCAATGATTGATTACTATAAAGGTAAAGCACCTAATTATGCCTGGAAAACGGCAAGTACTCATATTGAAGAAGCTGAAAATTATTTAAAAAAAGCAGAAAAAGAATCAGAAAATCAAAGACAAGTTCAAAAATTTGCAAAATTAGCGATTGAAGAAGCTAATCAGGCGATGGAAACTGTTTTGCCGCCGTTACCAAACGAATTGAAAGGTTACTGGATTCGTCCGACTGAGAAAACGGAGTATCAAATTATTTCTACACTTAATAATATGCAAGATGCCGGAATAAATACTGTTTTTTTGGAAACTTTTTACCACGGAAAAACAATTTTCCCGAGTAAAACAATGCAAAAGTATGGTTTTATTTCGCAAAATGAGTTGTTTAATTCGTTTGATCCGCTTAAAATTTGGTTAAGAGAAGCACATAAACGTAACATGAAAGTTCATATTTGGTTTCAGTCTTTTTATGTAGGGAATGCTCAGCCGTCTAAAAATCCTCAAAGTATTCTTGCGGTTCATCCCGAGTGGAGTAATAAAACTTTGTCTGATTATTCAAGTTCTGCTCCAACATGTTCTCGTTCGGAACATAACGGTTATTTTCTAGATCCCGCAAATCCCGATGTTCAAAAATTTTTAGAAGAATTAATTACAGAGATTATTTGTACATATAAACCCGATGGAATTAACCTGGATTATATTAGGTATCCTCAAGCTGTTTCAAAGAATCTTTCAGGAGGTTGGGGCTATACTTCTTATGCCAGAAAAGATTTTAAAGATTTGTACGGAAAAGATCCTGTAGAATTCAAAAATAATGATGATTTGTTAGAAAAATGGAATGATTACAGACGGGAAAATATAACTAATTTTGTAAGAAAAATCGGAACTATTGGCAGACAGACAAATACATATATTACCGCTGTAATTTTCCCCGATTTGGAAAGTGCCCTAAATACAAAACAGCAAGATTGGCGTACTTGGTCAAAAAGAAACTATATAAACGGTTTTACACCTTTATTTTTGACTTTTGATCCTAAAATGGTTGCATCTATGTCAAAAGATGTCATGTCTGTTAAATCCCCTAATACGGATATTTATGCAGGAATTTTTGTAACGTTTATGGGCGGTTCTAATGAAGATTTAGTCAGACAAATTCATGAAGCAAGAAAATTAAAATCCAACGGTATTATTTTGTTTGACTATGCTCATACCACAAAACAATATACTCAAATGCTTTCTAAAAGTGCGTTTAAACCGATAAAACAAAAAAATGTTCAAAAGAAAAAAAGAAAATTTTTGTTCTTTAAATAATGTGATATAATTTTTTTGCTGGAATGATTAATGAAAATGTAAATTTAACATTACAAAATAAAAATGCCGTAATGTTTATAACGTCATTTATATTTATGGCAGGAATTTTGTCATATTTTAATAATTGTGCTCTTATGATAGCAGCACTTTTAACAATTGCCGGTATAATTTTAATAGTTAAAAATAAGCTTACAATAAAATATGTAATTTTTTGGATCTTAATATTTTATTTTGGCTTTTTTAATTCATATTTTAGAATTAAAACAACTGATGAAATTTATAAGATAGCACCGACGGATGACATTGTTTCAGGTCAAATTGTATCAATCCCTACAATTTCAAAGCCCGGCAAAACAAGTTTCTTTTTAAAGGTAAAAGAGATAGGTGATAAAAATATTACCGGTAAAACTTATGTGACAATAAATTTTGAATCAATTCCGCCTGATTTAAATATAGGTGATTATGTCAAGTTAGAAGCAAAAGTCAGGCTGCCATTTAAAGCAGGTAATCCTTCACAATTTGATTACGGTAAATACTTGAGGAATTTTAATACTTTTTCAGTAATATATGCTGATAAATATCAGGTTATAAATGAAGAACTTGGATTTACCTGGAAAAGTATGAGAAAACTTAATGAAATAAGAAACAGTATAATTAAAAGTCATGCAAAATATTTAAAATCTCCTAATCTTGAAATTTTAGGCGGAATAGTATTCGGTGACGATGCGGTTGCTCCTCCTGATTATATAAAAACAACTTTTATAAATTCAGGTTTGCTGCATATACTGGCTGCTTCCGGTATGAATGTGGCTTTTATTTTCGGATTTTGGTTTTTCATAATGCGGTATTTAAAGGTTCCCTTTAAACTTAATGTTACCGGCGGAATAATTATGGTTATTCTTTATACATTGATGACAGGACTTGGACCATCTGTGTTAAGGGCTGCATTGATGCTTTTATTTATACAAATAGGAAAATTGATTGACAGAGATACAAATAGTGTTTCGCTTTTGTCCTTTGTTGCATTTTTACTTTTAATATATAACCCTGCATATATAAATGATGTAGGATTTCAGTTGTCTTTTATAGTTACTTTCGGGTTATTAACAACAGGCATGGTAATTTTTGACAGATTACAAAATATAAAACTCGCTGAATGGTTAAAAGGCGGTATAATAATTCCTGTAATTGCTCAAATTTGGGTTGCTCCTATACAAATGTTTTATTTTAATACTTTCAGCACATATTCTGTTGTCGCAAATGTTTTGACGGCACCTTTTTTAGGCATAGTTAGTTTTGGCGGGTTTGTAAGTTCTATTATTGCTTGTATAAGACCTTTTGCGGATTTTGTCTGCATGTTTTTTGATTTTTTCCTAAAATATATTTTAAATATTATAGTTTTTATATCGGATTATTTTTCAAAGCTTCCCGATTCAATTATTCAAACAACGCATCCTTCTGTTTTGCAGTTATTAATTTATTATTCAGTGGTATTGCTTATTACTCTTATGATTAAAAACGGATTGAGTAAAAAACTTTTGGCGGTAACAATTTCATTGATAATGATTTTGTTAATGAGTACTATAAGTATAACAAATCGTGATTTGGAAATTATAACATTTGATGTCGGCAATGCAGATGCATTTTTATTAAAGACTCCCGAAAACAAGTATTTTATAATTGATACAGCTAAACAAAGTTATAAAAGCAGTACTTCGACCGCCAAGATGGTTATAATAAAATATTTGAAAGACCGTGGAATAAAAAATATAGAAGGAATGATTTTGACTCATTTTGATTTGGATCATGCAGGCGGGGCGGTTGATATTATTAATGAATTAAATATTAAAAATATATACGTAAATTCTTTAAAACAGGATACTTATACCGTGAAAAGAATATTTAAGGCTGCAGAAAAAGCAGGAATAAAACCAAAGCTTATAAACGATGAGTCGGTAATTTATGAAGAAAATAATTTATTTTTAAAGACAATGACTGCAAATATTGCAGAAAATGATAATGAAAATTCTATAATAACTTTATTGGATTACAAAGATTTTGAAATGTTATTTATGGGAGATGCCGGTGTAGCAGCATTCAATCAAATTAAAAACAGAGTACCTTCCGGTATAGATATTTTAAAAGTAGGTCACCACGGAGGCAGAAATGTTGTTAACAATTCTATGATAAATTATCTGAATAATTCAGTTTCTATAATTTCAACAGGTCCGAACACGTTTGGTCATCCTTCTCAGGCTACTTTGGATATTTTATCCCGCCGCAGTAAAATTTTTAGAACGGATCGTATGAATTCCGTTAAAATTATTACAAACGGATTAAAATATGACGTTTATGCGTTCAATCGTGCGTCTAAAAAATATAGAAAAACATTAAGTATGGATTGTGAAAGTTAATCTATTTGCTCAGGAATTTCCGGCATATTTTTAGAAGCTTTAATTCCCAATTCTTCAATGCGAGTCAATTGATTGATGATATTATCTTTACCGTTGAGTCGTGTTATAGCGGAATTGAATGCGTTTTTTATTTTTTGCATGTCATTCAGTAAATCCGAAAACTTGTCTATCATTTTTCCGCAAATTCTTGAAATTTCCAATGCGTTTTTATTTTGTCTTTCAACAACGTGGAAGGAGTTTATTATTTTTAATGCCGCTAAAAGTGTAGAAGGGGAGACAGGCATTACATTATTTTTCCACGCATAGTCCCAAAGGCTGCAATCTTCGCAAAAAAGCATTGAGTAACAGCTTTCTATCGGAATAAACATTAATACAAAATCAGGTGATTTTTCGTCAGAAGAATAATCTCTTTTTGCTAAACCTGAAATATGATTTTTGGTTGAATCAATAAATTGTTTTAAATGAACTTCTTTTTCATAGTCATTTTCACTGTTTATATATCCTTCCCAGGATGCAAAAGATGTCTTTGCATCAATATATATGCACCTTGAATCAGGCAAAAAAACAGTTGCATCAGGTCTGCCTTCCGATATCCCTGATTGTAATTTATATTCTTCATTTTTACGTAAACCTGATGATTCTAAAACTTTTTCTAAAACTATTTCTCCCCATTTGCCGGATGTTCGGTTATCTGATTTCATAGCATTTGCAAGTAAGTTTGCATCGGTCGAAATTTTTTTGCCTGCCTCAAGAAAATTTTTAATATTTAAATCAAAAATCGTAAAGTTTTCCTTTTCAATTTTAAAATTTTCTTCAGTTCTTCGCTCAAATTCTTCAATTCGTTCTTTAAAAAGTTTAAAAAATTCGTCAAGCCTTTCACGGCTTTTATCAGAAATTTCGGTTGAACTTTCTTTAAAAATCCTGTTTGCAAGGTTTTCAAAATCGCTTTTGGTATGCCTTTGAGCTAAAATAAAAGGAATTGCAACGCATAGTGCTCCAAAAATAAATCCCCCGATAAATATTAAAATTTCCATAATTTCTCCTTGAAAAAATTATACCACAATAGTTGTACATCAAAAAAAGTATTTGAATAATTTTTACAAAAAAAATCAACCATGCCGCAAATCATGGTCTAGAGCATGATTGAGGTATATTATCAATCTAAAGATGTACGACATTATCTCAAACCGCCATGACTAGAATATCAATCAGGGCATGGATGTAGTATGCCATACAAAAATAGTAGTATATAAAGTGTAGTTTTTAAATGTAAGGGGAAAAATATGAGAGAGTTTAGAGGAAAGTTAAGGATCTTGTTAATTGATGACAATGCTGATCACTTAAGAGGAGTAAAAGAACTTATTAATCTTGAAGGTAACTATGAAGTTGTAGGTGCAACAACAAGTGCACATTTAGGTATCAACCTTGTAAAAAAATGCAGACCTGATATTGTTTTGATGGATATGAATATGCCGGAAAAAGACGGTTTGCATGCAATTCAAGATATTGAAAGATTGGATATAGAAACAAAGATTATAGCTTTAAGCGGTTATGATGATGCAGATTTAATTTTCCGGGCAATGAAGCTGGGTGCAAAGGGTTATGTTTTAAAAACCATGGCTTCTGCACAATTGATTTATGCTATAGATGAAGTTGCAGCCGGTAAAATTTATTTACCGTCAGTTCTTTCTTCAAGATTCTTTGAATATTTCCAAAATACATATAAAGAAGAAACAAAGCTGCCTGAAGCTGAAAATCTCTTGAATTATCTTACCGCACGTGAAGAAGAAGTTTTGGATTTATTAACCCAGGGTAATAACTATAAGGGTATTGCAGGAAAATTATTTATATCGGAAACTACGGTAAAGACCCACGTAAATAATATCTTTCAAAAACTTCAGGTCAATGATAGAACACAGGCTGTTTTATATGCTTTGAATAACGGTTTTGCCGGCAGGAAAAGAATGAAAATGGCAGTGTAGGAATTAAGGTTCAGCATAAAGCTGAACCTAATTATTAAAGAGATGAATGATACAGAAATAATAAAACTTCAAACCCGCTGTGTGTCTCATGAAATAAGAAATCATGTTTCAATATGTGATATGTATGCGGAAATTATAAAGAGAAATATAGAGCGTGACGGTTATGATAATAAATCCGTTTTAAATGCTGTTGACTGTATAAAAAAATCTTTAAAAATTATTAGTAATTCTTTAATTGATTTAAAATGTTTAAATAAATTAACCCTTCAATATTATGATTTTAAAAATGTGGTAGAGGAAGGTTTTCAACTGGCAACTCCTTATATACAGGATAAAAATATTAATATGAAGTGTTTTGTAAAGAATTCAGCGGAGATTTTTATCGACGAAACAAAATTTTTGGCTTGTATTGTTAACATAATAAAAAATGCCATTGAGGCAATTGAAATTAAAGGCGAAATCAGTGTAATTGCAGAAGTTAAGGATGGATTTGGCTATATCAGGATATCTAATAACGGCAAAATGATATCAAAAGAAAAACAAAAAGAAATTTTTGAGGAAGGTTTTACAACAAAACAAACCGGCAGCGGGCTTGGACTTTATATTTGTAAAACGAATTTAGAAGCACAAGGTGCACGGTTAAAGCTTAACAAATCAACCAGGACTGTTACGGAATTTGAAATAGCGGTTCCTGTTGTTGTATAAAATTATGCTATACCGATAAATGAGTTACCTTGCTCAGGAGTTAATATAGGCTCTTTATTTAATCCGTTAAGCCCTGCTCTTGTTCCAAATACCATATCTAATGCCCGTGAATTAAACGGTGTTGTTGTATGTTGTGCTGTCAGTCCTAAAAATTGAGTTTGATTATTTGTTCTGTTTGCCTGAAAAGAATTATAATCAGAATTGGGCAGCGTTATCGGTGTGGTGCCGATTGTACCGGCATCATTTCCTATTGATTGCATACTGAGGTCTTTAAAACCGCCTATTTTTAAATCATCACCATTTGCCATAATTTATGCCACCCATATTGATGTTGGACTGCAAAACTCTCCGTTTGCAGCAAAGTATTCTTTGTCTTTGAATGAAGCATGTCTGTTTGCTATTCCGTCGGCTATATCTCCGCTTATTGAGTTTAAGCCGAGGCTTCTGCCTCCGAAAAAATTGTCAAAATTTGCATCACGCCAAAATCGTACTGTATCTCTTTCAACGTTTGGTATATGTTTATATCCCGGATTGAATATATTGGCAAGTTTTTGAATTCCTGACATATTTTTTCCTTTTTCTATACTCTCATATATATAAAGTATATATTTGACAAATAATTGCTATTTAAGAATAAAAAATAGTAATCTTTAATCTTATTATTCCCTGATATAACTGTATTTCACCATAATGTAACGAATTGTAAAGTGTAAAAGTTACACTATTATTGCGTTTTTGGCATTGCATAAAAAATATTAAAACAAATTATTGACATTTATTTTTTAATGTGCAATAATAAATTTGTAAGATTTAAGTGTAGTCGAAACACTAAATATAAATAGATTCATTAACCCCAAAAACATATAAACTCCTAAATAATAAACACTAAAAGAGACCATTAGGATGCAGAAAACGACCCACTCATACACTGAGTGGTTTTTTTTATGCAAAAGTCATAAAAAAAATTATATTTATTTGCCTCAAATAAATATATAAGTATAATATATTTATAAGGAGAGCGGATGTATGAAAAAAGTTATTTTACTTTTAGCGGCAAATTTGTTGTTATCGCCTGTATTTGCAGAAGATGAGGCGGTACCTGTAAATTTCCCAAAAAAATATACACGTGAATATATTGAGCAAATAAAACCGATATATAAATCAGTGAGTAAAGATGAAATTTTTTATGTTGCATTGGATATGTTGAGAAACACCAGTGGTGATTTTTCTCGCAAAGCGATACTTGGCAATAATTTAACAGAGCGTCCTGTAAAAATAGAGTTTAAAAATTTAGGTGAAATAAATAAAGAGTATGCTTCATTTGATGCATTGGGGTGGAAAAACGGAAAAAGATTGTATATATATATAAATCCTCGGCATAAAGACGCACCTCCGGGTGCTCTTGCCGCATTATTATCTCATGAAGCATTGCATCAAGATGAGCACAATTCTATAGCGGAAGAAACTTATGCCTGGACAATGGAAGCGGCTGTGTGGTGTGAAATATTGGAAGAATTTCCCGAAAGCGGCGATGATAAAATACATCCGCTTGTTGTAAGAGAAGATACTTTAAAAAGATTATTTGAAAAAGGCGATTATACAAATAAATATATAAAAAAGACTGTTTTGCAAAATAAAGGTTATGAAAAATTACCGGCAACATCTCCGGGGTTTGAAGATTTGTAAATCTAGTCGGGTTACTTAAAAAGTATATTGATTATATAAATTTCTTGATGTTAAATATTGGTATGCAAAAAAAACAAGTAATTCTTTTTATATTAATAGTAATCGCATTATTTGCACTTAACAGTTTATTTTTAAATGTTAATTATAAACTTTTAAGTGAAAAAAATAATGAACTTATAAACACAGAGCATGTCTCATCACAAAAATTATTTAATGATGTATGGGAAACTGTAAAAGATAACTATTATGATGCAACTTTGAACAGGCAGCATTGGAACAGGTGGAAAGAACATTACAGGGGAAAAATAAAAACCGATGAGGACGCAAAGGTTGCAGTGCAAACAATGCTTGAAAGTTTGGATGATCCGTATTCAAGATATATGAGTAAGGCTGAATACGCAGATCAAAATACTTCTATAAATTCAAAAATTACCGGAATTGGAGTTAACATTTCAACTATATCGGGCAAAGTTCAAATAATAAATGTTATGGAAGGAACGCCTGCACAGTATGCAAATCTTCAAAACGGTGATTTTATCACGGCAATTGACGGAAAAGATGTTAATGGTTTGCCGCTATCTGATGTTGCAAATTTGGTTCGGGGACCTGAAAATACATTTGTTAATCTTACTATTTTGCGTGGTAAAGATAAATTTTCAAAAAAAGTTATAAGAAAAGAAATAAAAATAAAAACAGTCAAAAGTTCTATGGATAAAAACATTGGTTATATTCAAATAATGACTTTTATAGGTTCTACAACCCCGAATGAATTTTTAGAAGCATTAGAAAAGACAGATAAAGCGGAAGGTCTTATCCTTGATTTACGGGGAAATACGGGCGGACTTTTGCCGAATGCGATATTTATAGCAAATTTGTTTATACCTGAGGGAAATATTGTAAGCATTGTCGGCAGAAACGGTTATAAGTATGATATTTATGCTCAAAATACAGAGTTTAATGTGAATAAGCCAATGATTGTATTGGTTGACGGTGCCAGTGCAAGTGCCAGTGAGATTTTGTCGGGGGCATTAAAAGATTATAAAAAAGCAAAACTTTTAGGCTCTCAAACTTACGGAAAAGGTATGGTTCAAAAAATAATTCCATTACCAAATGAAACGGGCTTGAATCTTACTGTAGCAAAATATTTAACTCCTAACGGAACAGATATTAATAAAAAAGGTATTGTTCCCGATATTGAAGTTAATTTCACAATGGAAGATGTCAAAAAGCAAAATGATGTCCAGTTAAACACCGCAAAAACCATACTCAATGAAATGATAAGTCAAAAACTTGTTAGCAGCAGTTTACCATAAGTAGTCATCACTGATTTTCCAGCCGTCGTATTTTATTAATGCTGCACAGCTTTGACGGAAACCTGCTGCGTTATTGCAATTATTCAATAATGCAGTTCTTGTATTTCCAAATTTATAAAAATCTATATTAGAAGATTTCGGTGTTATATAAAATATAAAAGTATCTTTTCCAAACATATTTGGTTTATTACCGCCGCTTATGTCTATATAAAATATTAATCCTCCGCCCGAAACACAGTTTTCACCGTTTTCATCACAGCGGGTATTAGTTGTAACCGAAATAAAAGTGCCGTCATTTAAGATTAAATTGTATTTATAATAAGTTATTCCTGAATCAGCAGGATTGCCGTTGGCAAATGATCTTATGTAATTTTTGCCAAAACAACTTGAATCTGAAGTATAACCGCAATTTTTAGTGATTTTTAAGTATGGGGTAAAATACTTTGACATGAAATTTTCAACGTAATTTCTTGTTGCCAAATTATTATCATAATCTCCTATAATATTTTCGGCTAAAATACTGTCCCCTCCGTCAGCTTTTGCAAATAAATAAGCCTGATTTAAGACGGAATAAGTTTTTTTTAGCTGTGTAACAGTACGATTTTTTTCGTATTTTACTATTAAATTGGGTATAGTCAAAGCGGCAACAACCCCGATAATCCCGAGGGTGATAAGAACCTCTGCGAGCGTGAATGCGGCACGACGATTGTAGTCAAACATACCTACGTGCGTAGCACCCTGAGGCTTCAGCCGAAGGATCTCATGAAGAGCTTGATGAGATCCTTCGCTCCGCTCAGGATGACGTGTAGAAGGCAAAACTAATGTGTCTACGTGCGTAGCACCGCTTTGCTCAGAATGACGGGTTATGTGGAATAAGTTCGTTAAAAAATGAGTAACCCCTTCTAAAATTCGAGCAAAACCCAATGTGTTTACGGACGTAGCACTGTCATCCTGAACTTGTTTCAGGATCTTACCAGTGTTGAATGGTATGCAATCGTGCGGCTTAGAGATTTTTTTAAGAGATTCTTCGCTTCGCTCAGAATGACTCTCGGAAGGCAATAAGGGATTAAGGGAATAAGGGATTAAGTTCGTTAAAAAGTTATTTTGGTGTAATGCCCTAGTAACTTTATTAAAAAGTCGTCCCTTAATTTTATTTTTCCAACTATAATCCATAATACTAGAATTATAGTTTAGAATAAAAAAGAAGTCAATAAACTTAAAAAATGCCGGAAAGCGTTCAGCTACCTCAATTCCAAGGGGGGGGGCGACTATCTTATCCGCTTTTATTTCAATAGTTTTCATCTCTTAACTCCTTTTTCCTAATTAAATATTATTCTTAATATTTTGTCAAGCTTTAATTTTTTGTTCTTTATTATATCTGTATTTTGTAAATAAATTTGATGTTGCAGCTATAAAAAATCCCATAATTCCTATTCCGAACAGAAGCGGAAATCCTGAAGTTATACATTTTTGTTTTAAAAGTTTTCTATATAAATTTTTATTGTATTTTTGTATTTTTTGAATATCCTTCAATTTAGGAACTTCAAGATTTTCATTAATTAACCTGCGGCATTTTCCTGTTTTGTATAATAATTTACGAAAACCTTTTTCCAATAGTTCATTTCCGCATATAATATAAAATCCTACAATTGGAAATCTGAACAGTGTTTCTAAAAAATTTTGTTTTCCTCTGTCTTTTGCGGCATTGAAATATCCTGCTCCTCCGATTAAAACACAAGATGTTAATTGCCCTTTACTGAGAGCAAGTTTTCCGTTATTATCTGCAAAATCCAAACTGAAATATTTGTTAACAAAATCTGCTTTTTTCTTATTTTTAAACAGTTTTGTTCCCGGCATAAGGATAAATTCGGATATTTTTTGCAGCATTCGGGATTTACGTCCTTTTGAAGCCAATAATGCTGCTGTTCCAATGCATCCTGCATATATTTTGACGGCTTTTTTAATATTTTTTTTAGCATTTTTTTCTATTTTTAAATTTATTTCTTTATCTTCATTATTTGTATTTAAATTAGCTATACTTTCAAAATTTCCTTTTTTAAATACCTTCAATGTCATTAGATTTTTTATATAATTAAGAGTAAATTCGGCAAGCGGAATTGCTAAAGCACCTAATGCTATTGCAGCTTTTACAGGGAAAAATAATTTTTTGTTTTTTACTATTTTTGCTGCGGGTGTCGAAATTTGTGATTTTAAATTCTGCGGCAAACCTTTTGAAAATATTTTTTTGTAAATATTGCCTAAACCTGCCGGGCAATAATATACAAGAACAGATTCAGAAAGTTCAAGAAAAGTATTTTCGCTCAAATCTTCTTTACTTCTTGCAAAAACAGCTTTAGGAACAAGACCGGTTGCTGTATCCTGCATAAAACGGATATTTGAAAGTCCTGATTCCTGTACGGATATAATCTTGCTTGCAGCTTTTAAACTTATATTTGATAAATAATTCATGGTAACCTCCTGATAACAAATAATGACCGTGACAGGTCATTAACATTATCAAAGTATGCCAAATGCCCTGTCTAAATTGACAGGCACCACCATGATTGAGTGTTTAAATTAAAATTTGGCATACAAGTTACCTCGTTTATTTAATATAACAAAATAAATATAAATAGTCAATACATAGAGGATTATTTCTGTTTGCTTGATTACATAAGCTTTTCAAGCTTATTGGCAAAAGCCTTTAAAATCAATATATACATTTTATGCCTTGACAGTCAAACATAATGGTATCAATACTTTTAGAGGTATTGACATTTAATAAAAAAATATTGTAACAAAAATTTAATATTCGATAAAATTTTTAATGAATATTTCTTGACTAAATTTATTGATGTAATATGATTAAATAACATGATTATAGTGGGGGCGATTTGTGCCAAAAAATAAAAAAATCAGCTGAAACTATCATTATTTGCCGATTTCAGGCAAAAGGTTAACAGCCTCAAGTTAGAAAATTTTATTAGTAAGTACATCATAGAATGAGGTAATTTAATGTCTAAGACAAAATACGCAGAAAGAGTAACTCCGATGGGTATACCACATACTCGATTGGATGATTTACCGGACCTTATTGAAGTGCAGAAAAAATCTTTTGAATGGTTTTTAAAAGAAGGTTTAAAAGAGGAACTACTTTCTTTTAGCCCTATTAAAGACTATACAGGCAGATTGGAATTACACTTCTTACCTAATTATACTTTCGACAATGCAAAGTATACAATTGAAGAAGCAAGAATACATGACGCAACTTATGCAAAACAATTGCGGGTCATGATAAGACTTGTAAACCGTGACAGCGGTGAAATAAAAGAACAGGAAGTCTATATCGGTGATATTCCGACAATGACTGATAAAGGTACTTTTATCGTGAACGGTGCAGAACGTGTAATTGTTTCTCAAATCGTAAGATCACCGGGTGTATATTTTAAAAGGGAAGTATCACCGGCAGGTAAGCGTTTATACAATGCCACAATGATACCTAACCGTGGTGCATGGCTTAAAATAGAAACAGACAGCAATGATTTAATTTATGTAAAAATAGATAAAAACAGAAAAATCCTTGCAACTACATTGTTAAAAGCGATGGGTATAACAGTTTCCGAGATGGAAAGTTTATTCACTCACTTTGAATTTTTGAAAAAGACATTAGACAAAGATACGACAGAAACAACTGATGATGCATTAATTGAAGTGTATAAAAAATTAAGACCCGGAGATCCTGCATCTCCTCAAGGCGGACGTTCTATATTGGAAGCCCGTTTCTTTGATGAGAAAAAATATGATATAGGCAGAGTCGGTCGTTATAAATTAAATAAAAAATTAAACTTAAATATTCCTAAAAATCAAAGAACATTGACGGTTCAGGATATCGTTGCGTCAATTGAGTATCTGATTAATTTAACATATGATGAAGGTACATTGGATGATATCGATCACTTAGGAAACAGAAGAATACGTTCAGTAGGTGAGTTATTGCAAAACCAATTCAGAGTCGGGCTTTCAAGAATTGAAAGAATTGTAAAAGAAAGAATGACTCTTCAGGATTCAGAAACTTTAACTCCTTTGAACTTGTTGAATACAAAACCTTTAGTAGCATCATTAAAGGAATTTTTCGGAAGTTCTCAGTTATCACAATTTATGGATCAGACAAACCCGTTGGCTGAATTAACCCACAAAAGACGTATTTCAGCATTAGGACCGGGCGGTTTGATGAGAGAACGTGCAGGTTTTGCTGTTCGTGATATTCACCCGTCGCATTACGGACGTATTTGTCCGGTTGAAACTCCTGAAGGTCCAAACGCCGGTTTGATAGGATCTTTGGCTACTCACGCTAAAGTAAATGATTACGGATTTATTGAATCACCTTTCTTTGTAGTAAAAGATGGTGTTGTCACTGATGAAGTTCATTATTTGACTGCAGATGAGGATGAAAATTTCCGTTGTGCACCTGCTGATGTACAATTAAATAAAGACAGAAGTTTTAAAGACGAATACGTACCAGTACGTTATCATTCGGAATTCACAATGGGAGATTCCAAAAAAGTTGACTACGTAGGTGTTTGTCCTATTCAGATTATATCTGTTGCAACATCAATGATACCGTTTATAGAACATGATGATGCTAACCGTGCATTGATGGGTTCAAACATGCAGCGTCAGGCAGTACCTTTATTTATTACCCAAAGACCGGTAGTAGGTACAGGTTTGGAAGCTAGAGCTGCAAAAGATTCAGGTATGGTTATTGTATCGGAAACTGACGGTGTTGTTGAAAGAGTTGTGGGTGAAGAAATTGTTATCCGTGACAAACAAAACAATCCTCATGTTTATCAGTTGATGAAATATGTCAGAAGCAACCAGGATACCTGTATAAATCAACGTCCGATAGTAAATGAAGGCGATAAAGTAAAAGCCGGTGATGTAATTGCAGATGGTGCATCTACCTGCGGCGGTGAACTTTCTTTAGGTAAAAACGTTATAGTTGCTTACATGCCTTGGGAAGGTTATAACTTTGAAGATGCTATTTTGTTATCGGAAAGATGTGTCCATGATGATATATTTACATCAATTCACATTGAAAAGTTAGAAATAGATGCAAGACAGACAAAACTCGGACCGGAAGAAATTACACGTGAAATTCCGAATGTATCAGAAGATTCTTTGAGACATTTAGATGAACGTGGTATTGTCAGAATCGGTGCTAGAGTTTATGCTGACGATATATTAGTAGGTAAAGTTACTCCAAAAGGTGAATCAGAACATCCGCCGGAAGAAAAACTTTTACGTGCTATATTTGCAGAAAAAGCAAGAGATGTAAAAGACAATTCATTAAGAGTCCCGCACGGTGAAGGCGGACGTGTAATAGACGTTAAGGTCTTTGACAGAGAAAAAGGCGATGAGTTACCGCCGGGTGCTAATACGGTTATAAGAGTTTATATAGCACAAAAACGTAAAGTATCTGTTGGTGATAAACTTTCAGGTCGTCACGGTAATAAAGGTATTGTATCAAGAATATTACCAAAAGAAGATATGCCTTTCATGCCTGACGGAACGCCGGTTGATATAGTGTTAAACCCTCTTGGTGTACCTTCACGTATGAACGTTGGTCAAACTTACGAATTATTGTTAGGATTGGCAGCTTATTTGACCGGAAACTATTACGAAGCACCGTCATTTGATGAAATGTATGGTGAAGCTCAATCAGAAATCGCAACAAAATACGAATTAATTAAAGGTATTAAAGAAAGCGGTTGCGATTGGGTAACCGAAGACGGTAAAGTAAGATTAATAGACGGAAGAACGGGTGAACCATTTGATGAACCTGTTGCAGTAGGTCTTTCTTATATACTTAAACTTGTCCACCTTGTTGACGATAAAATTCACGCACGTTCAACAGGACCTTACTCACTTGTTACACAACAGCCGTTAGGCGGTAAGGCTCAGTTTGGCGGACAAAGATTCGGTGAAATGGAAGTATGGGCTTTGGAAGCTTATGGTGCCGCATACACATTACAAGAAATGTTAACTATCAAATCAGATGATGTTAACGGCAGAAACAGAGCATATGAAGCGATAGTAAAAGGTGATAATATTCCAAGACCGGGTATTCCCGAATCATTTAAAGTACTTGTAAGAGAATTACAAAGTATAGGTTTGGATATAACAGTAGCAAAGAAAGACGGTGAAGAAGTTGATTTAATGAGCGATATGGATGACTTGAGAAAAGCCGCTCCTAAACGTACATTGTCTGATATAGATTCAGAATTATTGAATATCAATTTCTTTGAAACACCGACTACATTCGGCGATCTGTAGAAAATTTGCGGGTCTCCCGCACAATATAAAAGGAGAAATAAATGTCAACAAGCATAGATTACTTTGACTATATACGAATAAGTATAGCTTCACCGGAAAGGATTTTGAAATGGTCTTACGGCGAAGTTACAAAACCTGAAACAATAAATTACCGTACATTAAAACCCGAACGGGACGGACTTTTTTGCGAAAGAATTTTCGGACCGACAAAGGATTGGGAATGCTATTGCGGTAAGTATAAAAGAGTAAGACATAAAGGTATTATATGTGAACGCTGTGGTGTTGAAGTTACTGATTCAAAAGTACGCCGTCACAGAATGGGGCATATTAAACTTGCTGCTCCTGTATCGCATATTTGGTTTTTAAAAGGTATTCCTTCATATTTGGGATTACTTCTTGATATGACTTTAAAAGATTTAGAGCAGGTTATTTACTTTAATAATTATGTAGTAATTGAACCCGGGGAAAGTCCGTTCAAGAAATTCCAATTGCTTGGAGAAGAAGAATATGAAGATTATATTGCTGAAAATGAAGAAACTGAATTAAAAGTAGGAATTGGTGCCGAAGCAATAAAAGAACTTTTGTCGGAAATTAATATAAAAGATTTGGCAGAAGAAATCAGAACAGAATTGGCAAACAATGTTACTTCAATTCAACGTAAAAGTAAGCTCATAAAAAGATTGAGATTACTTGATGCATTAATATCATCGCAAACTGATCCTACTTGGATGATTATGGACGTGTTGCCGGTTACGCCGCCGGATTTAAGACCGATGGTACAGTTGGACGGTGGACGTTTTGCAACATCTGATTTGAATGATTTATACAGACGTGTTATTAACCGTAATAACCGTTTGCAAAGACTCTTAGAAATGGGAGCTCCGGAAATTATTGTCAGAAACGAGAAACGTATGCTTCAGGAAGCTGTTGATGCATTGATTGACAACGGCAGACGCGGCAGAACTGTTGTAGGTCCGAATAATAGAGCATTGAAATCTTTATCTAATATTATTGAAGGTAAACAAGGTCGTTTCAGACAAAACTTGTTAGGTAAACGTGTTGACTATTCCGGCCGTTCCGTTATTGTTGTCGGACCTCAATTGAGTTTAAATCAATGCGGTTTGCCAAAAGAAATGGCTATTGAATTGTTTAAACCGTTTGTTGTTAACAAACTTATTGAAAGAGGTTATGTTCAAAATATAAAATCTGCTAAAAAGAAAATTGAACGTTCCGAAGCAATTGTTTGGGATATATTAGAAGAGGTAATTGACGGTCATCCGGTACTTTTAAACCGTGCACCGACTCTGCACAGATTAGGTATTCAAGCATTTGAACCAAAACTGGTAGAAGGTCGTGCTATTCAATTACATCCGTTGGTATGTACAGCGTTTAACGCTGACTTCGACGGTGACCAAATGGCTGTACACGTACCTTTGTCTATTGAGGCTCAAACTGAAGCAAGAATGCTAATGCTGGCTACAAATAATATTCTTGCTCCTGCAAACGGTAAACCGATAATTACGCCTTCTCAGGATATGGTATTGGGTATGTATTACCTGACTATTTTGAAAAATCCTGAACAAGAGCCGAAAGGTTACTTCTATAGCTTTGCTGATGCAATTTCTGCTTTGGAAGTAGGTATAATCGATTTACACGATAAAATCGTGGTAAGAAACGATAAAGGTGAAAGAATTGAAACGACTGTAGGTCGTATAATTTTCAATGAAACAGTTAAAAATGCTCTTGCATAAGTTTACATATTACAAAAAAAGGATAAAGTATAATGGAAACAACATTCATTCATGAAAAAAAGACACCCGAATTTATTAATAAACAAATGGATAAAAAAGCATTAAACAATTTGCTTGCACAAATGTATTTGGAATATGGCGGTGCAAAGACTGCTGAGCTTGCAAATTCTCTTAAAAATTTGGGTTATAAATATGCTACCAAATCAGGTACAACTATTTCAATAGCTGATTTGCAGGTGCCTGCTGCTAAAAAAGATTTGTTGCAGGAAGCGGAAAAAGAAATTGAACAATCTACAAACAGATATTTAAAAGGTGAGATTACCGAAGTTGAAAGATATACAAAAGTTATTGACACCTGGTCTGAAACAACTGCAAAATTAACGGAACAGGTTGTTGAAAATTTTGATAAATTAAATCCTGTATATATGATGGCATTCTCCGGAGCAAGAGGTAACTTGTCTCAGGTATCTCAATTAGTAGGTATGCGTGGTTTGATGGCTGACGCACAAGGTCAAATTATTGACTTGCCTATTAAATCAAACTTTAAAGAAGGCTTGTCTGTTACGGAATATATCATTTCATCATATGGTGCCCGTAAAGGTCTTGTAGATACAGCTTTAAAAACTGCAGACTCAGGGTATTTAACAAGACGTTTAGTCGATGTTGCTCAAGATGTAATTATAAGAGCTGAAGATTGTCATACCACTAAATCAATCAATATGAAACCTATTGTTGATGGTGATACAGTTGTTGTACCTTTAATTGACAGACTTTTAGGCAGAACGATTGCTGAGGATATAATAGATACAGATGGCTCTGTTCTTGTAAAATCAGGAACAACATTAAATCGTGATGATATTAAAAAGATTGCTCATTTAAATCTACAACATTTAAAAGTCAGATCAGGTTTGACTTGCGGTTTGGAATACGGCATTTGTCAAAAATGTTACGGTTGGGCAATGACTACTCAAAAACTTGTCGATGTTGGTGAAGCTATCGGTATTATTGCAGCTCAATCAATTGGTGAGCCTGGAACACAGCTTACAATGAGAACTTTCCACACAGGTGGTGTATTTAAAGGCTCCGGTGCTATGAAGCACATTGACGCTAAATCAGCCGGTGAAGTTATTTCAAACGTTAAGACAAGAGAATTAAGAACCCGTCATGGTGATATCGTTAATGTTGCAAATTATGAAGCCGATATTGAGGTTAAAGGTGCAAAAAGAACGGAAAAATATCATATTCCGGCAGGTTCAACAGTTTTCTTTACGAACGGTATGCAGGTAGAAAAAGGGTTTACTCTTGCAGTTTATGAACCTACTTCACAAGGTGACGGTTCTCGTTTGACAGAAAAAGCAACTAAGGATATTAACGCAGATTTAAGCGGTGAAGTTATTTATGAAGACTTTGTTGCTGATGAAAAGAAAGACAGACAAGGTAATATTTCAAGAACTACAAATAAACAAGGTGTTATTTGGGTTTTAGGCGGTGATGTATATAACCTCCCCGGCGGCTCAAAAGTTCTTGTAAAAGACGGTCAAGATATTAAAAAAGGCGAAAAATTAGCTGAAACTTTGACTATATCCGAACACGGCGGTGAAGTTCGTTTTGGTGAAGATTTAGTTATTGAAGATGTTAATTTTGAAGGTAAAAAGATTAAAAAGATTGTTCAAGGTAAAGAAATAACAATTGTAATAGCATCTTTGATGCCTGAAAATGCTAAATTTGAACAAACTAAAAAAGAACAAATATGGACCGTTGATAAAACCGGTGAAAAGTATATCGTTAAAGCTCCTGTTGATACAACTGTAGAAAACGGTATGATTATTGCAGAACTTTTAGACGATGAATGTGCCGTAACCAGCTCTGGTGAAATCAGATATGTTGATGTTGAAGTTGACGATAATCAAATCATTACAAAACCTGGTACTGTTGTATTCATTCCGGAAGAAATTCATCAAATTTCTAAAGACAGTACTTTAAAAATGGTAGATAACGGTGCTTATGTTACAGCAGGCACGGAAGTTGTTAAAGATGTATATTGCCATATAGACGGTATTGTAGAATTCAAAGAATATAATGATATTATTCATGAGATTACGGTAAGACCGGGTGAACTTCATACTTTATCAAGTGTTTCAGAATTAAAAGTTGATGAAGGAGAAGTTGTTAAAAAAGGTACTGTAATAGCTGATGGCATAAAGGCTAAAGAAACATCAATCGTATCAATTATGGATTCTTCTTTAGATGATATTGAAATTGATGATTTGGATGAAGAATTAGATGCGGGACTTTCTTTAGATGAAGATAATATATCTAATCAACCGGTACAAATATTAATCAGACCGGTTCAAGTATTGGATGTAAAACAAAAAGATGTTTCAATTAAATTTAATACAACCGATGATTTAATAGACATAGTACCGGTTACTCAGCTTCAATATAAAGATGGAGCAAGAGTCAGAAACTTAGATGGTTCAACAATAACAAGAACAAGCTTAGTTTTACAAATGCAAGGATATTTATCACACTTAAAAGGTATGGTAGAATTAAATGAAAAAGGCAGTTTGCGTATTGTTGTATTGGAAAACTTAATTGTTCGTCGTGAATTTGAGGGTAATGCTAAATTTTTATCAGCCCTTCAAACAGAATTGTTGGTGAAAGACGGTGAAACAATTAAGCCAAAAACTCCTATTGCAAAAACTCAAGTTCTAGCAATAAATGACGGTGTTGCAGCAATTAATGAAAACCGTGCAGACAACAGAAGATTGTTGTTAACAAGTAAGCAATATGAAGAAGATATTTCTTTAAAATCAAAAGCTACTGTTAAAAAAGGTGATTTTATTAAAACTGATGCAGTTATTTCTTCAAGTGGTGAAAAATCAAATGTGTCCGGTTTGGTAATTTCTGTTGATAAAGACGGTATTAAAGTAAGAACAGGTCGTCCGTATTTAATCAGCCCCGGTACAATGCTTCAGGTTGAATCAGGTGCTCTTGTATTAAGAGGCGATATGATAGCAACACTTGTATTTGAAAGACAAAAAACAGGTGATATTGTACAAGGTTTGCCAAGGGTTGAAGAACTTTTGGAAGGTCGTAAGCCTAAAGATTGTGCAATTTTAGCTGAAGAAGACGGTGTTGCGGAAATTGAAACTGATGAAGATTTGCCTAGATTATATTTAGTAAATGAGAAAGGCAGAGTTGAAATCAAATATGCAATTGATGCAAATATCATTGTACATGACAAGCAGAAAATAACAAAAGGTCAACCATTGACAAGCGGTCCTTTAAATCCGCATGATGTTATAAGACTTTGCGGTGTTGAAGCTGCTCAACAATATTTGGTTGATGAAGTACAGCGTGTATATCGTTCGCAAGGTGTTGAAATCGCTGACAAACACATTGAAACCATTGTTCGTCAAATGACTAAAAAGGTTAAAATTACTGATGCCGGCGAAACACATCTTCTCCCCGGTGAACTTGTTGAACTTCAAACTTTTGAAGCAGCTAATAAAAAAGCCGAAGAAGAAGGTAAAACACCTGCTACTTGTGAATACATGTTGTTAGGTATTACTAAAGCTTCATTGAATACTGAAAGCTTTATCTCGGCAGCTTCGTTCCAGGAAACAACAAGAATTCTGACTGAAGCAGCAGTTGACGGTAAAAAGGATATGCTCAGAGGATTAAAAGAGAACGTTATTATCGGTCGTTTAATCCCTGCCGGTACCGGATTCCATCACCTGTCTAATGCAAGTGAAGAAAAGGAACGTGAAGCTAGAAAACGTGCTGCGGCACAAAGAAATCAAGCTAGAAAACCTTCCGCAATTTTGGAAGAAATTGAAGGAATGTTTGGGGCTCCTGATTTTAATTTAGACGATGAAGAATAAAACATAAAGCCTCCCATTCGGGAGGCTTTTTTAATGCATTTGAATTATGTCAAAATTTAAAATTTAGTTTAAAATTATATTTATGTCCAATATATCTGATTTTAGACGTAATTTTTATCAAATTTATCATAAAGAAATTTTGCCAAAACTTATGACATTTGAGCAAGAGAGAAAAAGAAGATTTTTTCAAATGTTATTTGTTGAAATAGTTGTGGCAGTAATAGCAGGATTTGTTGCTTATTCTATTTCTCAAATCTATACCGTATTTGTGGTTGGATTGATTGTTCTAATTGCTATTCCTTATTATATGAATAAGAATTTTATTAAACAAATTAAAAGTCATTGTATGCATGATTTGACAAAAGTTTTTGGTAAAGTTGTTTGGAAATCCGATGTTATAACCGATAAGCAGTTAGATGAAAGTGAATTATTTGCAAGTTATAATCGAAGATCTTGCGACGATGGATTTTCCGGGATTTATAATGATGTTCCGTTTTCTATTTCGGAAACTCATCTGCAGTATGTGCGACATTCAGGTAAACGCCGAACTTATTATACTGTTTTTAAAGGTGTAATTATAAATGTTGCCGCAAATAAAAATATTAAAGATAAAACTATTGTTACGACAAAATGGGATTATCAAACTAAACGAGGTTTTGGCTTTTGGAATGTCGTTTTGAGTTTATTACCCTTAGTATTTTATATTGTATTTATACCTGATAAAACCAGTATGCGTTATTTTTTAATAGGTACAATTATTGCTATTGTAATAATTTTTATATTGTGTCTGTTTTTTGGTAAAGTTGAAAAGCCCATGAATGCTATAAAACTTGAAGATCCTGTTTTTTCAAAGAAATTTAATGTCTATTCGTCTGACGAAGTTGAAGCAAGATATCTTATCACAACAGCATTTATGGACAGATTTACAAAATTGAATACTTCATTTGGATCAAATAAAGCTAAATGTTCATTTTACGGCGATTCAATTATGTTTGCGATTTCAACTAATAAAAATCTTTTTGAAATGGGCAGTATATTTAAACGTCTTGATAATCCCAAACAGATAACTATATTTTTTGAAGAAATAGCTTCTATATTAGCAATTATTGACTATTTTAAACTTGATGAACATATCGGGTTATAAATTTGAATGTTTATTTTTAAATAGAATACAGGATTTTGCAAAGGTTTTACAAAGATTTGCCGTAAATAAACTTGAAAGGAATTGAGTTATGGCAAGAATAATTGAAGGAGAAAGAAGACTAATCAAAATGAGTGTGGATGATGTTATAAGTATTGTCCGAGAATACCAAAATATTTGCAGAAAAAGTTGTTGTTATGAACATACACGAGAACTGTTGTCAAAAGTTGATTTTTATGTTCCTGAAGATTAATATCCGATAGCCCATTTAAAAGGTGCAGAAGCTAATTTGTTGGTAGCAACAGAATCAGTGGTTGTAGCAACAGCAGGAACTTCAATGACTTTTTCTGCTTTTTGCAGTAAATTATATTGCATCATTTTGTTATCAACGTTATTAAATGATTTTAATCTGTCTAAATTATTTTGTAACTCAGTATTTTCATCGTTAAGAGTGATAATTTGGCGGTTCAAAGTGTTAAGTTTTAATTCGCTGCACATCGTAAAATAGTAACTTACGAATGTTGTCAAAATTGCAACCATCAACAAACTGCATAAAGATTTATTAATTTTTCTTATCGCCATATCTTTTACCGTGCTTTCTTTGTAAAAGTAACCTTCTATAATAGGAGTTTCTTCAATAGGGTTTTGTACATAATAATTATTTTGTTCTGTTCCCTCTGTCTGATAAGAATAATTTAATTTTTGTGCTTTTGCAGTATTCAATTTTTCATCCCCAACTATATTTTTTTAATACATCTTGCAACTCTGAGCTTGGCACTTCTTGACGGTGGATTTTCCCGTATCTCCTCAATGCTTGCGGTAATTGGTTTTTTATTAATTAATTCCAAAACCGGCGGCGGACAATTGCAGATTAATTGGTTTCTATCACAGTGGCATTTTTGCGAGTGATATTTGAATAAGTTTTTCACAATCCTGTCTTCTAGAGAATGAAAACTTATTACACTTATTATAGCACCAAACTCTAATAAATCCAACACATCATTTAATGTATTTTTTACATTTTGTAACTCGTGGTTAACCTCAATGCGTATAGCCTGAAAAACACGTGTTGCAGGGTGTATTGACGATTTTATTTTTGGCGTTGATTTTAAAATTAAATCTGCCAATTCTAAAGTTGTGTTAATTTTTTTAACTTTTCTTGTTTGAATAATTGCTTTTGCAATCCGTTTTGAGAAACGTTCTTCACCGTATTCAGAGAATATTTGAATTAATTTTTGTTCGCTGTAACCGTTTACTACATCAAAAGCCGAAAAATCGGATTGCATATCAAATCTCATATCTAATGGTGCATCTTTAGAAAAGGAAAATCCTCTATCAGCTTTTGTCAATTGGTGATATGATGCTCCCAAATCAAAAAGCACTCCGCCTGTGATTTTATCTATGCCTAAATTTTTTAAAACTTTTTTTATATTTGCATAAGATTCTTTTACAATGGTTAAATTTTTATAGTCTTTTAATCTTTCACCTGCTGCTTTTATTGCATCGTCATCTATATCAAATGCAATTAATTTGCCGTTAGGAGAAATTCTTTGTAAAATGAGTTCGCTGTGACCTCCTCCTCCCAGGGTGCAATCAACATAAACTAATCCGTCTTTACACTGCAGTGCATCCACGGCTTCATATTTCATCACTGTATAATGCTTAAATCCTTCCATAAAATGATTTTAGCATTAAACTGCCGTAATGTTTTATTTTACGGCAGTTTGTTACAATATTTAATATTTATTAAATGCCTTCAAGTCCGGCATCATCAAATATTTTCAAAAAATCATCATAATTATAAGAAGTTTCTTTATCGCCGCTAATAACTTTAATATCAGGTTTTGAATCTTCTAAAAAATCCAATAGCATGCCGTCAACATCGTCAAATGAGTTCAAAAAATCCATTACTTCTTCGTATGTAGCCTCTCTTGTAATTTTGTTGTCCAAAATCATTTATACCTCCGTTTTTATTTATTTACGGAAAAAAACTCTAAAGTCTTTAGAACTTTAGAGTTTTAATTAACAATTTTTTACAAAATTTATTTTATTGCTTTTTTAATTCTGTACATAGATCGGTCTTTACCTAATATTGCAAGTATTGCTGTCATATCAGCTCCTTTTGTTCTGCCAGTGACAGCAGCTCTTATCGCCCACATTGTAACTTTTGGTTTTATACCTTTTTCTTTAAATTCACCCCTGAAAGCTTCAAGTTTTTCGTGAAGGTTTTCTTCTGAAAAATCCCAATCTTCAGCTTGTTTTACAAATTCTTTTAAAACATCCTGAGAAATTTCCGTGTCCAAGACATCTTTTTGAACTTCCGGTTCAATTTCGACATCTTGCCCGAAGAAATATGGCACAGCATCTGTTATGTCAGATAACAGAGTTAAAGGTTCACGAGTTATTTCAACCATTCTTGTATATTGAGCATCAGTAAGTTCTGAAAGGTTATATTGAGTAAGATATGGTTTTAATTTTTCTTTTAAAACCTCTATATCAAGCATTTTAATATAATGGCTGTTCATCCAGTTAAGTTTATCATATTCAAAAATAGAATTGGATGATGAAATATCGCCTATTCTGAAATCTTTTGCGATTTCGTCAACGGATTTAATTTCCTGTCCGTCAGATGGCGACCAGCCGAGAAGTGCAACAAAGTTAATTAAAGCTTCTGTTAAATAGCCTTTTTCAACAAATTCAGAAACGGCAGTTGCTCCGTGTCTTTTTGAAAGTTTGCTTCTGTCGGGAGCCAAAATCATCCCCAAGTGTCCAAATCGAGGTACTTCAGCCCCAAGTGCTTCGAAAATGAGAATTTGTTTAAATGTATTTGAGATATGGTCTTCACCGCGAATTACGTGCGAAATTTTCATAAGCATATCATCAATTACGACGGCAAAGTTATAGGTTGGTGTTCCGTTTGATTTCATAATTACAAAATCACCCAGTAAATCCGTATTCATATGCAGTTCACCTTTTACTAAATCATCAAAAGTGAGCATTGATGATTCGTGAAAAGCTTTTTGTGCTTTTTGGATATTAAACCTAATAGCAGGTTTTCTGCCTTCTTTTCTGAGTTTTTCTTTTTGTTCTTCAGTTAGATTTTCGCATTTTTTTGTATAAACATAAGGTTTTTTATTTTTTGCGGCTTCTTCTTTTTCCTGTTCCAACTCTTCCGGTGTACAAAAACATTCATATGCAAACCCTTTTTCCAAAAGAATTTGGGCATATTTAGGATAGATATCAAATCTTTCTGATTGAGTATAAGGACCGTACTGTCCGCCTACATCAGGACCTTCATCCCAATTCAATCCCAGTGCCTTTAAACTGTCAAAAATATTATCAATGTATGCTTGACTTGTTCTTTCAGCATCAGTATCTTCAATTCTTAAAATAAATTTTCCGTTATTTTTTTTAGCAAATAAGTAATTAAAAAGAGCAGTCCTAGCTGTTCCAATGTGTAAATTACCGCTTGGTGACGGTGCAATTCTTACTCTAACTTCTGTCATAATTCCTTCCTTTGTTTAATTGCACAATAGCACAGACATAATTTTGTTTCAAGGTTTAGGCAGATTTTTAAAGTAATCAGGATCTTTAAGAGCTTTATAAGTACAAGCAATTCCGTTAAAATTTGAATTTCCTGAATGACTGCAATAATCAGGATAAGTTTTTAAATTATAACGTGAAGCATCCGCCCCGCTCGGTACAAGTTCGTTATCCAATACTTGAAAAGAAAATAAATCATGACCCATAGCATTCGGACCTTTATTTATCCCGTTTATGTCTGCAGTGATTAATATAACTCCATTTTCTCCTCCAAGATTCTCAAACATAAGGAAAGTACCATCCTGCAAAATAAGTTGCCCGTCATCAAATAAAGCATACGATAATTGTGCTGTAAAATTAAAGTTTTGATAATTTTCAAGTCTATAAACATCATTTATATCTGTACATCCGCTGTTACCGCAATCTTTAGCTACTTTTACATATTTCATAAGCTCACGATAAAAAGATAAAGGCACAGAATATCTTTCAGGAGTTACAGGCAAACCTGTTTGTGCATGAATCATATTAACCGCCCCTGACAGAACCGAATAAGTCTTTTTTAACTGCGATTTTAAAACAATACTGTTATATATATGTATCAAATTCGGGATAGTCAAAGCGGCAACAACCCCGATAATCCCGAGGGTGATAAGAACCTCAGCTAACGTGAAGGCGGCACGACGATTGTTGTTAGACATACTTATGTGCGTAGCACCTTCGTCTAAAGCCTCAGGATGACGTATAGAAGGCAAACCTAATGTGTCTACGTGCGTAGCACCGCTTCGCTCAGAATGACGGGTTATGTGGAATAAGTTCGTTAAAAAATGAGTAACCCCTTCTAAAATTCGTGCAAAACCCAATGTGTCTACGTACGTAGTACTGTCATCCTGAACTTGTTTCAGGATCTTACCAGTGTTGAATGGTATGCAATCGTGCGGCTTAGAGATTTTTTTAAGAGATTCTTCGCTCCGCTCAGAATGACGGGTTGGGTTAAATAAGTTCGTTAAAAAGTTATTTTGGCATAATGCCCCAGTAACTTTATTAAAATAATTTTTACGTCCAAAATGATGTGTAGTGTGAAATAAACTTCCAAAAACAGCCCGAAAGGCACTAATCAAGCACACTGTAGGGGGGGGGCGACTATCTTACCCGCTAATTTTTCAATAGTTTTCATCTCTTAACTCCTTTTTTCTTAATTAAATATTATTTTTCAAAATTTGTCAAGATTAAAAAAATAGTTAAGATTTGTAAAGAAACACTATATGCTTCAAATTCGCTCATATTAACAAAAAAATAATTTTTATATATTTTTCATATAAAAAATAGCACTTTTTTTAAGCAAAATGTTTTTAATAATATATCAGAGCAAAAAGGAGATTATATGGCACGAGTACTAATTTCAATGCCCGAGGAATTTTTAAACAAGATTGATCAAGTAGCAGACGGTGAAAATCGTTCCCGTAGTGAGCTGATTAGAGAAGCTCTGCGTACTTATATTTACAAACAAAAAGTACGTGAATCTGCCACTGCAGGTAAAAATGCCGAACTTTTGGAAACGTTGTTAGGGTAAGGAAAACAGGTTAAGTTGTTCGTTTTTGGCAAAGTGTTTTGCCAAAAACGACTTTCTGTGATATTTACATGGTCCGTATTTATCAATAGCTTTAATATGATCAGCTGTTAAATACCCTGCATTATGTGCCCATCCGTATTCGGGAAATTCTGCATCAAGTTTTTCCATATATCTGTCACGTGTTACTTTCGCCAAAATGCTTGCGGCTGCAATTGAAGCGGATTGAGCATCGCCTTTTATGATAAATTTTTGTGAATAATTCAGATATTTAATGTATCTGTTTCCGTCTACAAAAACAATTAGTTTGTGGCGAGGAATTTCGAAATCTTTGTGTAGTCTTTCATAAACCTCATCACAAGCGGCTTTCATAGCTTTTAAAGATGCATTTAAAATATTTATTTCTTCAATTTCATCAACTTCAACACATGCCGTTGCATTTATTGTATTGTTCAAAATAACGTCATAAATGCTTTCACGTTTCTTTTTAGTCAGCTGTTTGCTGTCATTTAGGACCATCAAGTCTTCGATTAATTTTCTGCTTTTGTCTTTAAAACATACTGCACTTGCAAATACACCGCCTGCGGCAGGTCCTCTTCCGGCTTCATCAGTGCCGATTACGGTTCTGTCATCTTGCATGTCAAAAGCAAAGAGTTTTATTATCGGTGAATCTGCCGTTAAATTGGTTTTTAATCTGCGGCTGACTTCTTTGTTTATTTGCTCTTTTTCTTCTGCCGTACGATTTTCCATGCGTTCTTTATCTGTATACTTTTTAATTCTTTCACTCTTCACTAACATCGTCTAAAATAAATCTCCCTAATTTACCTTCTCTAAAATCTTTTAAAATATATACAGAAGTCCTTTCTATATCGGGTTCACCGCCTGAAACAATCCAGCTGCGGGCTTTTGCTATGCTTTCAAGCGTTAAATCGTCTGTTTTATAAAAATTCTTGACTTCGTTTGAATATTTGTTGTCTAAAATATTGAGTAATTCTCTTGCTATAATTTCGTTCGTATAAGAGTTTTCAGAAACGGAATTGACGAACGCAAGCTTTTTTGCGACTTCCTGATTATCTTGTTTCATTGGAATAATTCCGGGGGTATCAAGTAATTCGATTTGCGGATTGATTCTAACCCATTGCTGCTGTCGGGTGACACCTGCTTTAGCTCCTGTTTTTGTTTTTGATGATTTTGTTAATTTGTTTATAATGCTTGACTTTCCGACATTTGGCATCCCGACAACCATTATTCGTGCCGGTCGTCTTAATAATCCTTTTTTCATAAGAGCTTGAATGCGTGGTTCAGCAAGTTCCGTTGCTTTTTTGATTATTAAATTTATGTCTTTTGAATTTTTTGAATCGGTTAGAATTACAGGATAACCTGATTTTTCTTCTAAAATTTTAACCCATGGAGCAAGTTCTTTTTGGTCGGTTAAATCGGATTTATTCAGTAATATTAAGCGGGGCTTTTCTTTTAAAAGCCCCGCTATATTATCATAACTGCTTGAATAAGGCAGTCTCGCATCAATTACTTCTATCACCGCATCCACAAGAGCAAGCTGTTCTTTTAATTTTTTTTCAGCTTTAGCAATATGTCCGGGATACCAGTGTATGTGAAGCTTATCTTTTTTCAATTTTTTCCCTGATACGAGTTGCTTTACCTGAACGTTCTCTTAAGTAATACAATTTTGAACGTCTTACATCACCGCGTCTTAAAACGTTTATTTTTTCAATTCTCGGTGAGTGTACTAAAAATACTCTTTCTACACCTACACCTTGAAATACTTTTCTTACGGTAATTGTTTTGTTGATACCTGAACCGTGTTCTTTAATTATTGTACCTTCAAAAGCCTGAGTTCTTTCTTTGTTTCCTTCAATAATTCTTACAAAAACTTTTACCGTATCTCCGGGGTTTAAGTCCGGTAATTCTTTTTCTAAATAGGGTTTTTCTAATTCTGTAATAATAGGGTTCATTTCCATTTTTCCTTTATAACTTAATACGTTCTTTAATATTATATTAAAGAAAATTTAAATTCAAGGGGTAGTTAAGTTTTGTTTCATTGGCGGCTTAAGCCGCCAATAATTATTTAACAGTTAATTTCTTTTTAGCTTCTTTTTCACAGTTGATTTTCAAGGCAGTGATTTTTAAAATGCCGTGTTCAAGCTTTGCCTCGGTTTTTTCGATATCAATATCTTCGGGAAGATACAATGTTCTTGAAAATTCACCGTATCTGAATTCGGATTTTTTATAATTGTTTTCATCTATATCGGTTTCTTCTTCTTTTTTAGCATTGATTGTTAAGTAGTTTTTGTCGATATCTATATCTAAATCTTCTTTTTTAACACCGGGAAGTTCTGCTTTTATTTCATAAGCTTTCCCTTTATCTTTAATCTCTACAGGCATTGAGTATTTATCAGTGTCTTGCCAATAATCTGCTTCCGGGAAAAAATTGTCAAAATGTCTGTTTAATAAAGAATTAATTTCGTCATTTACCGTTCTGATAAACGGTGCTTTTCTAACTAAAAATTTCATAATCAACACTCCTTTCATTACTTATGTTATAACTCCGTTTTGTTAAAATATGCTTATCGTTAACCAAATTTTAACAATTAAAAATTAACACTGTGTATAAATTTTGCATTTAAAAAAGTTTTTTGCTACAATAACAAAAGAGAGGAATTAAATGAAAGTTTCATCATCATTCAAAGTCGGGTTATTGACTCTTATAGCATTAATTTTATTGTTCGGGGTAATATTAAAAGTAAAGGGCAGAACTTTTTCTAATGCAGATAGGATTGAAGTTCAATTTAAAGACGTAAACGGCATGCGTCCAGGTGCGGGGGTACAAATGATGGGCTTGAGGGTTGGTCAGGTGGAGGAAATCACACCTGTTACTGACGGTGAAAATAATTATGTTAAAGTGAAATTTGTAATAACTGATCCTGATATAAAAATACAAAAAGCTTCAATATTTACAATTCAACAGTCAGGTTTGATAGGTGAATTGTTTTTGGAAATTACACCTCCCAAAACCCGTACCATGTATATTCCGATGAAGTCTAAAGATTTACTATATAAAGACGATCCTGTTGAAATGAAACTTGATGACAAATATTACAACGTTGGTAAAGTAAAAGCCATAGAAGTTATTTCAAAAGAAGCTGTTCCTTACATGTACAGAGATGATATTTCGACAAATTATGCATATAAAATTGATTATGTTGTAGATTTGCCGGGATTGATTTTGCCTGAATTTATGAAAGGACAGCCTATATATAAAGACGGTGAAAAACGTTTATTAATATCCACATTGGATGATGTTGTGCCGCCGTATCCTAACCAAACATCGCCTTATACTGTAATAGAACCTATGCGTATTGCTGATTTTATGGAATGGCAGTATAAAGCGGCAGAATCGTTAACAGAAACAAATAAAAAAATTAATGATTTGTTATCTGATGAAGTTATTGCAGAACTTCAAAGATCTGTTACTAATATAAATGATTTGACCGCAAAATCCGCATCAACTATTGCAAAATTTGATAAGCTTATAGATGCATCTGAAGGTGATTTAAAAGAATTGATGACACTTTTAGACAGAACCAGCAATGATTTTTCAAAATTATCCGATAATTTGAATAATATAATCGGTGATAAAGAATTTAAATCAAAACTTTATTCAACTGCGGATTCTTTGGAATTGTTGTCTAAAAACTTAAATAAAATCATGGATAACGGCAATGCTGAATCAATTGCTGCGGATTTAAAAGTTACCATGCATAATGTAAATGAAATAAGTACATATATAAATTCTATGACAAAAGACGATAATCTTAAAAAAGATATAACAAGAACAGTAAATAGTGTAAATAAAGCCATGGCAGATATTTCTACCGCATTGGCTGCCGTAAATCAGCTTACACCGGAAAATAAAACAGAACTTGAACAAATTGTTGAAGATACTGCTGTTACAACTTGTAATTTAAGAAAATTTTCCGAAAAATTGAATAAAAGATTCTTACTGTTCAGATTAATGTTCTAGCCTATGAATATCAAAACCCGTATAACACAATTGCATTATGACAGAAACGCAAAAGGCACATTGATAAAATTGCTGGAATTTTTGTCATATTTTTACGGTGCGGCAAGCAGTTTTAGAAATTGGCTTTATGATAAAAAAATATTAAAGCAAAAGCGTGTCAGTGCATTTGTTGTGTCTGTTGGTAACATGACAACGGGAGGTGTCGGTAAAACTCCTGTTGTATTGGAAATTGCAAGATATTTTAATAAAAAAGGTGAAAAAACTGCCATAATATCTCGCGGCTACGGCGGTAAGCTTTCTAATAAACAAGTTAATGTGATTTCGGACGGGCAATATGTCAGACATACTGCCGCAATGGCAGGTGATGAACCTTTTTGGCTGGCTCAAAAGGCTGAAGGTGTATGTGTTTTAACATGTAAAAATCGTTATAAGGCTGCTAAATATGCTATTGAAAAATTTGGTGTAACAAAAATAATTTTGGATGACGGATTTCAACACAGACAGTTGCATCGAGATCTTGATATTGTCTTGATGGACAGTAAAATGGGATTGGGAAATGAAAAGCTGCTTCCTGCCGGTCCTTTAAGAGAAGGTGCAGAAGCTTTAGACAGAATTGATAAACTTGTTATTGTAAGTAAAAATACAGATCATTCCAAGGCTGAAAAATTTGCACGTATTATGGAAAAACGGCTTAATATTGAAACTCTGCTGTGCAGAATTGAACCTGATTATATTTATAATATAAAAACAGGAGAACATTTGGAAGAAGGTAATGCAGTGACTGCTCTTTGTGCAATCGGTCAGCCGGCACAATTTTTTGATTTTTTAAAGGGTTTTTACGTGAAAAAAGAGATAGCACTGGATGATCATCATCAGTATTCACCCATTGATTTAGTTGATATTGATGGTAATATCGTGACAACCGAAAAAGATGCAGTAAAACTTTTGCGGTTTGATATGGATAATATTTATGCTATGAAATTAAAAACAGAAATTGATGTTGAAAGGCTTTTAAATGTCAATAGATGAAATTGTGATGGCTTTGAAATCAGCTAATCAGCCTAGAAGCGACTTTGTTAAGCTTATGGACAGTTTTAAAGATCCTTTTTTGGTGTTGATTGCTTGTATTTTAAGTTTGAGAACCAATGATAAAACAACTTATCCTGCAACGTTGAGAATGCTCAAACTCGGCAGTACTCCGGCTGATTTCGCAAAACTGGATCCTGAAATTTTAGAAAAAGCGATTTATCCAGTCGGATTTTATGCAAATAAAGCAAAACAAATTGTTGAACTTTCAAAAGAGCTTGTTGAAAAATATAATTCAAAAGTCCCTGATGAAATAGACGAGCTTGTAAAATTTAAAGGGGTTGGAAGAAAAACAGCTAATTTGGTTTTGAGTGAGGGATTTAATAAGCCTGCGATATGTGTTGACGTGCATGTACACAGGATAATGAACAGATTAGGTTATGTTAAAACAAAAACTCCTGAAGAAACAGAATTCGCTTTACGTGAAAAACTGCCTGAAAAATTTTGGATTGATATTAATTCACTGCTTGTGACACACGGACAAAATATTTGTAAACCACAAAAACCGAATTGTTTAAATTGTCCTATTAATAAATTTTGTAAAAAAATAATAATTTGATTTATACATCAAATGTAACGAAATGTAAAAATGAATTTTAAATGGGCTGAAACTCAGGTATACTGCTGTATGTTATGTTATGTTATGTCCGAAGCATGCGTATAGCAAGAATTTTTGCGTGCTTGCGTTAATATAAATATGGTGGAAAGGAGTTGAAATAATGATAGAACAGATCAGACCTTTTAGTGCAATCAAATATACAACAAGTAATGGGGAAAATTGTATTGCAACGAAAAAAGACGGAATAGTAACAATTCAAGGTGACAAAAACGGTGTACGTCAAATGCCTTTGAACGAATTTATGGATGTTTTTGTAAAAGATCAATCCCAAAAGACATTGGAAAGAATTCCTAATACGGTAAGTTTTTCAGGTAATCATGCCGATAAACCAAAAAAATCTCGGATTTGGGCTTTAGGTTTGGCAGCATTGACCGGCGGGATTTTTTTGTTATCAAAAGGTAAAGTAAAAAAAGCGAACATTAGCCAAGTCGCTGATAATATTGTATCGACAGGCAGAAATTTAAAAACACCAGTTATTACCATTCCTAAAAATTTACAATCTGCAGGCAGTCATTTGACAGAAACTAAAAAATCTGTAAGTGTTGCAGAGAATGCATTATCTGAATTAAACAGAAATTTTAATCCTCAAAAACCAGTTGCAGCAGCAAAAAATGAGAAAAATTTTGTAGTAGATGCATTATATGCAAAACCAGATGCAAAAACTGATGTAGTCAAAGTCCGCAGTCAAAAAACTGAGATGCCTGATGTCAAAAAAGCGGAAACTATATCATCAACTTCAAAGGCTAAAACTACTCAATCTGCCGTGGAAAATGCAGATGATATATTATTAAGCCCTTCTAATAAACAAAAAAGCGTACATGGTCAAGATGTAAACGACCCGTTTAATCCTTTAAATGCTGATGATATTACAAGCCCTTATTATAAACAAAAAGGTGTGTTTGGCCAAGATATAAACGACCCGTTTAATCCCATAGATCCCTTCGGCAACAATTTCGGATTAAATTTATAATAAAAAAGCCTCAAAAGAGGCTTTTTTATTAGTAAAATAATTCGCTGGATAGGTATCTTTCACCTGTATCAGGAAGTATTGCAACAATAATTTTGTCTTTGTTTCGTTTTGCAAGTTCAAGTGCCGCATACATTGCAGCCCCCGATGAAATTCCGCATAAAATCCCTTCTTTTGATGCAAGCTGTTTTGCTGTTTCTATTGCATTTTCATCACTGACAGGCATGATTTCATCAATGACATCAGAGTCGAAATTTTCGGGTATAAAATTCGCTCCTATACCTTGAATTTTATGTATACCTGCAGGTTTGCCAGCTAAAACTTGTGAGGTTTCCGGTTCTACAGCAACGATTTTTATCTCAGGTTTATGTAACTTTAATCCTTTAGCAAGCCCCGTAATCGTTCCGCCTGTTCCGACACCTGCAGCAATTATATCAACTTTACCGTCTGTATCTTGCCAAATTTCTTCTGCGGTTGTTTTTATATGAGATTTTGGATTTGCCGGATTGCTGAATTGCTGCGGAATAAAAGAATTCGGATATTTTTTACTCAACTCAATTGCTTTATCTACGGAACCTTGCATCCCTTTTTTTACATCAGTTAAAATAATTTCCGCTCCGTATGCCTTTAAAAGTTTTCTGCGTTCAATGCTCATATTTTCAGGCATGGTTAAAATTAATCTGTAACCTTTAATGGCACATACCATTGCAAGTCCGATACCCGTATTCCCGCTTGTCGGTTCTATTATTATTGTGTTTGGTGTTACCAAACCCTGTTTTTCAGCTTCTCTTATCATTTCCAGTGCCGGACGATCTTTTATCGAACCCGCCGGGTTAAAGCTTTCCACTTTTGCTAAAATATTTCCGTTTGAAAGTTTATTAATTTTTACAAGCGGTGTGTTTCCTATTAATTCTGTCATATTGTTTGCTATTTTCATAAATATTACCTTATGCAATTGTCCTTCCTATTTTTTTGAATTGTTCTTCAAGTTTAGTGTAATTGAGTGATTTTTTACCGGGGTAGATTTCGTATTTGTTTTTGTGAAGTTCATCGGTTACATTTGGCATAACTACGTTAGCTCCTGCCTGTAATGCCAAAATCCTGCCTTGAGGTTGGATAGTTTCCATTGCCGTTGTTGCCGGCATGTTTATATTTGGCATTAAAAGTCTTGTTATAGCCAATACTTTTAATGAAAGCCAAAAACCGTCTGCCTTAATATCTTTTAAAGGTGTTTCTTTATGAGGTATTAAAGGTCCTAATCCTATCATATCAGCATCAAGTTTTTTAAAAAATAAAATATCATTCGCTAATGAATCAATTGTCTGTCCCGGAAGCCCTACAAGACATCCTGTTCCTGTTTCGTAACCTAGTTTTTTTAAATCTCTTAAGCATCTTATGCGGTTTTCAAAATCCATATTAGGGTGTAATTTTTTATATAATTCTTTGTCGGTTGTTTCTATTCTCAGTAAAAACCTGTCAGCTCCTGCTTCTTTTAGGATTTTGTATTCTTCATAACTGCGTTCGCCTATGCTCAGGGTTATTGCAACATCATTCTTCTTAATGTTTTGGATTATGCCGGCAAGCATATCTGCAGTGTAATAAGTGTCTTCAGCTGATTGCAGAACTACTGTTTTGTAACCGCTTTTTACTGCATTATTTGCCAAAAGTATTATTTCTTCAGAACTTAATCTGTAACGTTCTATGTTTTTATTTGCAGCTCTTATTCCGCAATAAAAGCAATTTTGTCTGCATATATTGGAAAATTCTATTAATGCCCTTAAATGTATCTTATCTCCGACATATTTTTGTCTTATTCGGTCTGCCGCTTCAAAAAGTTCTTTATTATATTGTTGATCTTTGAGAAGTTCTGTTATTTCATGTTTTGATAGTTCATGTGTTAAGGATGCTTTTTTAATAATTTCATTCATAATTGAATTATATAATAAAAAAACCGGCTTATGCCGGTTTATTTTTCTACTGGAGGCTGATTTGGAATTTGCGGTCCGGGACCCATATGACGTCTGAATTCAGGATTAGCCGGCATATGTTTGTGATTTTTTTCAAATTGTTTTCTGCCTTCTTTTTTCATTTTTGCAAGTTCTTTTTTCTGCTTTTTAGTCAATAATGATTCAAAATCTTGCATGTTTTTCATTCTTAATTCGTGTGCTTGTTTGTGTAAATCTTTTAATTCAGCACGAATTTGTGCTAATTTTTCTTGCTGCATTTCGACAGATATTCTCGACCGTTTTACAGCTTCTGCTTCTTGATGTTTTGCTTTGATTTGTTCAATTATAGGTTTCATCTCTTCACGATTTTTCATACGTAGTTCTTTAGCTTTGGCTTTTTGCTCATCTGTAAGCTTCAGACGTTGTTCAAATTGATTTTTCTTCATCATTCTTTTGTCTTGCTGCTGAGTTTTTTGAACTTCTACTGCCGGTTGTTGTTCTGCTGCGGCATTTTCAGCAGCAAGTGCCGGAGTCAGTGTAAAAGCTATTAAGCTTGCTAAAATAAGTGTTTTTTTCATTAATTTAGTCCTTTCATTAAATGTGCTAACTTTTCTGCCAATTCTTTTTTTGCGTTGTAAATTCTTGATTTTACAGTTCCTAAAGGACACTTTAGTTTATGTGCACAATCCTCATAACTGTAACCTTGAATTTCGCATAGTATGATTACTTCTTTAAATTTTGGTTTTAATGAATTAATTGCTTTTGTTATTTCTATTTGCCTTTCATTTTGTACAAGTTTTAATTCGGGTGTTTGTTTTGCGTCTTTGATTGAATTTATAACGTTTTCTTCGGATGTCGAATTTGTTTGATGCTTTTTGTATGATGATTTAAGATAATCTTTTGAAACATTTTTTGCTATTGTGTTTATCCAGGTTTTGAAACAACCTTTTTCCTGATAATTATGTATATTTTTCCATGCCTTTATATAGACCTCTTGTTCCAGATCGTCGTTTGTTTCTTTTGTAATCAGTCTGATTATATTTTTTACGTTTTCCTGATTTTTCTTTACTATCTCATTAAAGTTCATTTACTCTACCATTATAAATCCGTATGAATCTACCGGCAAACCTAAGTCTTGGGCTGTTAATGTGCTGCCGTATTTGATTGTGTCTGAAATATCCGTGTTTAAATTTACAATTCCCAATGTGGTTGCACTTAAACACATTGCAAATACAGCACATGCAATTTTTAATTTAGCCATTGTTTTTCTGTGCTCTAAAAATTGCGGGCGAACTTCTTTTATCAGATCGGAAACTTTTTGCATTTTTTCGTGTTCCGCCTTGCAATCAGGACAATTTTTGATGTGTTCCTGAAATGTCTTTTCATCTGCGAATGTAAATAGTGCTTCGTATTTCGTACATTTCATTTTTTAACCTCTGTACCTGTATAACGAAATTCGATTTTTAAAAGTTCATTTTATTATACAACATTCTCTTGTTTTTGTAAAATTATTGTAATATTATTTTTTTAGCTGGCAAAATTTTAGATTTACAGACTTAAGATAAATTGAGATGGCAATTACAGACGCATTTAAAAAAATATGTACCAAATTAGGGAATAATAATAAGCCTACATATGTAGTAATGGCTATTGCAACAGTCAAAGGGATTTGTCGTCCTCTTTTTACGATGATGGATAAAAAAGAAAATCCTGAAACTAAAAAATATACTGCAATAAGAGAAGGCTTGACTGAAATTATCGCTATTCCTGTTTATTGGGCTTGCGGTGAACTTTCAGGTAAATTCGCACATTTGTTAGCAAAACCTAAAAATTTTATGGATAAAAAATTATATAAGAAGTATAAAAATGGTTTTCATAATTCTAAAGTTATTAATGCATATGAAAATGCGAAAGAATTAGCTGAAAATAATTTACCTAAAATGAATAAAAATTTGATGTTTATAGGCGTATGCGGTGCAGCTTTATTTGTTATTCCAGCATTATGTTCTGTCGCTATCAGGCCTTTAATGAATCAACTTCAAAAAAGAAATGCTAAAAAAGAACAAGCCAAACCCGTTTATAATTATTATAATCAAGTCTTACCTAAAAACGGCGAGTACAAAAGGCTTAGCAGCTTTTCTAATGTGCCGCAATATGGCATGAAAGTAGGTGGCGTATGATAAGTGCATTAGCAAATGGTTTATCTAATTCTACATTGGCGAATATTGCTCAAAATACGACAGCCTCTGTTTCTATTGAAACTACTTTGAAATCTATAGGCAGACCAGGGTTTATTCTTATTGATAATGAAATAAGTCCTGCCACTAAAAAATATGCTGCGGCCAAAGAATTTTTATATCAGGCAACTTGTCTTGCAATTTATTTGGCATTAATTACACCTGTATTTAAAAAAGGTGCCTTTGCATTAGGAAAAAAGATATTTAAAGATGCTCCTGAATTTGCTAAATTTAAAGGTGCCTCTGAATTTTTGGACTACCATAATTTTGCCTCTAAAAGTAAAACAAATAGACGTGCTAATTTGATTAAAGATTACGCAAAAAATAAATTTAGACATGACGGGTTGCGTGATGAACTATGGTCAAAAGATAAGCCTGAAAAATATCCATTAATTAAAGGAACTGTTGAGTTGGGATCTTTAATAGGCTCAGTTTTAGGTTTGGCAATTTTGGCACCTCAAATCAGCCACTATACAATCCATCCGATGTTAAGAGCTTTAGGATTAGAGAAAAAACAAAAAACTGAAAAAATAGATACTAAAGCATAGCTAATAGAAATTCTTCACTTCTTTTTGCCATTAATTCCGCTTTGAGTTTTTTATTTTTTCGTTCTTTTTTGGGTAACTCCACCGGCGGTAAAATTCCCCAGTTTGAATTTATGGGTTGAAATTTTTCGTGTGCTTCATCACTTATATAATGTGTTAATGCACCAAGCATGCTTTCTTTTGGAAGTTCTAAAAGTTTTTCACCATTCAGATATTGTGCCATGTTTATTCCTGCTAAAAGCCCTGTGGCTATTGATTCTGTGTATCCTTCCGTACCGGTGATTTGACCTGCAAAAAACATATCAGCCCTCTTTTTGGTTTGAAGTGTCGGAAATAAAATTTTAGGTGAGTTTATAAATGTATTTCTGTGCATTACTCCGTATCGTACTATATTTGCGTTTTCCAATCCCGGAATAGAATGAACAAGCTCTTTTTGACTTCCCCATTTTAAATTTGTTTGAAATCCGACTAAATTGTATAATGTCTTTGCGGAATTGTCCTGCCGCAGCTGTACCACCGCATAATTTTCTTTACCTGTCCTTTTATCAATAAGCCCTACCGGTTTCATTGGTCCAAATCTTAGGGTATCAACCCCTCTAGATGCTAATACTTCTATTGGAAGACAACTTTCGAAAAATTTTGCTCCTTTTTCAAATTCTTTTAATTCTATTTTCGGTGAATTAATTAATATATTATAAAATTTTTCATATTCATCTTTATTCATCGGGCAGTTTATGTAAGAAGCTTCGCCCTTATCGTATCTGCTTGCAAAAAACGCTTTGTCAAAATTTATGCTCTCCTTTTCAACAATAGGTGCTATTGCATCAAAGAAATGTAAATGTTCATTTTGTGTGAATTCTTTTATTTCTTTAGCTAAAACGTCGCTTGTTAATGGTCCTGATGCTATTATTACCGGAGTGTCAGGAATTTCGGTTAGTTCTTCACGTATAAGTGTTATATTTACATCTTTTTCAATTTGTTCCGTTACTCTTTGTGAAAAAAGCTCTCTATCAATTGCAAGTGCATTACCGGCAGGCACCCTGCATTCAAAGGCTGTCTTTATTAATTCGCCGCCTAATATTTTCATTTCATGTTTCAAAAGCCCGCTGGCATTAGTTATATCCGATGAACCCAGACTGTTTGAACAAACAAATTCTGCACAATTGCTTCCTGTATGTGCACCGGTCGTTTTTTGCGGACGCATTTCATATAATTTAACTTTTATATTTCTTTTCGAAAGCTGTAATGCCGCTTCCGATCCGGCTAAACCCGCTCCAATTACTATTACTTCCATATATTCAGTTTATATAATTCATCCCTTGCTGTCAACCAGGTTTGTAAAATAAATGTTACATTTGTAGTAGTTTACTTGCAAATTATTTTTTAATAAGTATAATAAATACACTAATTACATTTATCTTTTGTTAATTTTTTTTAATATTAATAAAAAAAAGGGCAATATATGTGTATTACGAGTTTTAAATAAATTGTGTGTAGATAACAGTAAGTAGGAAAATGTCAGTTAAATCAGTACAAATAGCAACTCCGGAACGAAAATACAATAGAAAAGTTGTAAATAACAATATTTCATTTGGTAATAATGCAAATCCTGTTATTGTGTTTATGGATGCAATGAACAGAGGCGGTTTCATGGCGTCATTTATTATGCAGGATTTTTTAGGCATGGCAGGTCCTCGTGTTTTGACAGGTATTTATCGTAACCATGATAAAACCGGTCAATTAAATTGGGATTTTGCAAAAAAAGAGGGTATCAGAGAAATTTTAAGCGGTCCCAGTGCATTTATTATCCCTGCTGTTATGCTTGGCGGCATTAAAAAGTTTGCCGGTTCGGCTAATAATGTTCCTATAGATTATATAAAAGGCTTTGGCAGAACATTTGCTGATTTTGCACAAAATACGTCATCTGATATTTTAACTGACGTTGCTAAATCAAAGCATGGTTTTTATGAAAAAGTATTTGAAAAGATGCTTTCCGATTCTACAAACGGCGGTTTAAAAGGTGAAGAATTAAATAAATTATCAAAAGATTTTGCACAAAGACTTATTGACGCTGAAAAAGCTCCTAAAAAAGGTTTTTGGAAACATCTTAAAGGACAGCATGTCGAAGGTTCTGCTCAGGATTTAAAACATGCACTTCAAGAAGATTTTGTGAAATTACGTAAACAATATTTGGGTGCTTCAGGCGATAAAATTGTTACAAGTTATAATACCGGCGAGAAAACAATTCATTCGTCATTCAAATCATTTATTAATCATATGAATGATTTCACAAATGATGCCACAAAACGTGTTAAAAAAGCAATTGTAAAGACTCCTGAATTGCCTCCTGAAACAATATCCAATTTTGTGAAAAAATTAAGCCAGCGTCGTGCAGGCTCAAGATTTATTTCAAATATGAGTATGTTCTTGGCTGTTTTGGGTTTCTATACATTGATACCTAAATTATATAACCATGTTACAAAAGGCAGAGATCCGGGTCTTGACGGTTTGGGTGTTCCTCAGCAAAGTGCGGATTTAAAACAAAAGACTGAAGATGTTAAAAAAGATTCTGAAAAGAAAACGGATGCCGGTCCGTCCTTCACGGGTATCGGTAGTTTAACTTCAAAATTGGGCAGAACAGTTGCGGATACTCCGGGATTGAAAAAGTTTTCTAACGGATTTGAATTTGAAGGTGCGACAATGCCTATGCCTGCTATGTTAACTTTGTTGTTTGGTTTTTGTCTGCCTCCAAGGTTAAAACATGCACAAAGTAATACTGACAGAAAAGAAATTTTGCTGCGTGATATTACAAGTTTCTTGGCGATATTATTCGGTTCAAAAGCTATCAATCGTGTTTGCTCGGATGTGTTTGCAAAATTTACCGGTTTGGCATTGAATATTAAACCTGAAAATCATAAAGAATCAATATTTAAGAAAATTTGGCATTATATTTATCCTGATAATGGTGTACAAGTCCTTGACAGTGATAGAATAACTGCTCATTACAGCGATGTTGCAAATTACAAAGACGGTGTCAATGATATGTTCAGATTTATTGATAAAAACGGTGGTAATGTCGGTAAAGTATTGAACATTGATAAAGACATACAAAAGGCTGCAACGGAAATTTTGGGTGAAAAACCCGCAAGACATATGAAGCTTGCTGATATTATCTCTAAATTTGATAATGCTAAAGGTACTGAAGCTTATAAGAAAATTGTTAATAAACTTGCAGATCAAGGTAACAAACTTGTTAAACAAGCTAAAACCTGTAATAGTGCATTCGGTTTTGTTTCAACAATATTCCTTGTACCGGCATTAATGATATGGATTTCTAGACATTGTGAAAAAATGACAAAACGTCATATCGCAGAACAACAAAAAATTGCACAACAAAATAATGCTCAAAAAAATAATATACCAACAGCAGCAATGCGTGCAGTAACAAGTGCTCCGACAATGGCAGGTTTTTTAAACAGATAAATATTTATTCTTCTATTAACGCATTGATATCAGCAACCATTGCATCAGGGTCAAAACCATGAACTTTTGCCCCTGCTTCAAGGTTTTCAAATCTTGCTGCAGCACAACCTATACAGCCTAATCCGTATTTTTGAAATATTTCAATACTTTGTGGGTATGCCTGTACTATATCCATAATGTTCATTTCTTTTGTTACTTTATCTGCCATATTTTTCTCCTTTTTGACTTTTATATTTTTTTTATTAATAACATTATACAACAAAGAAGGTGATTTATGGAATTTCTTAAAAATTTTTTTAAAGAAGATGATGCAATTATTGGACTTTGCGAATTAAAGAAAATTGATGATGACACGCTTCGTACATTTATTCCGAAATTAAAGCCGTCTAATCAGGTTTATGATTTTAATTATAACAAAAATTTTTTTCTTCTGTAATATTTCTTAATAATAAGGCAATTTTTTCTTCTATTTATACTTTAATAATATATAAAGGGGAATTAATATGTCAGTTCAGGGAATTAAATTTGGATTAGCATCATTAGGCGGAATAAGGTATGCTGCAGTACAAAAAACTCCGTTAAAAGAAAATTTTGCACAAAATTTCCAACGAAATTTTTCAAACGGTGAATTGGTACCTGTAGTTCAAAATGATGTTTTGGCTAACAAACTTAATGTGTTTGCGTAAATTTTACTGATCGTGATGCTCGTTATCTTTCATAAGTTTTGCGAAATCTGACGGTTTAATGCTTTGGATGAAATTTTTAAATTCTTGAGCTTCTTCTTCATCTTTAGCCGTATCTGTTGAGACGGAACCGCTGGACAGAACATTTGCGGTTACAAAAATAGGAGCATCTACTCTTATTGCGATAGCAATGGCATCAGAAGGACGAGAATCAATTTCTATAAATTTATCGTTGTCATCTTTTAAAAACAGAGTTGCAAAGTATGTTTCTTTTTCAACATTGTTAATTTCAACTCTATCAAGTGTATAGCCTGTTTTTTCGATAACATTAATTATTAAATCGTGCGTCATAGGACGAGTTACATTGAGGTTTTCGATTTTTCTGATAATGGCACTGGCTTCAGCCGAACCAATCCAAATCGGCAGGGCTTTTCTGTTGTCTTTATCATGTAAAACAACAATAGGAGAACCTGTTCTAGTGTCGAGTGCTATACCCATAACTTTCATTTCTATCATATTAAAAACCTTTCATTAATTTTTACCAACGATACCCGCCAAAGGAGAAGAAGCTGAAGCAATTTCTTTTTTTGGAATTCTGCCTGCTTCATATGCGGCACGTCCTGCCATAACACCATATTTGAAAGCTTCTGCCATTTTAACAGGATCTTGAGCTTTTGCAATGGCTGTGTTTATTAAGCAAAAATCAGCTCCGCATTCCATAACTGTTGCGGCATCTGACGGAACTCCGATACCGGCATCTACAACAACAGGTACATTTGACTGTTCAATTATAATTTTTATGTTTTCAAGTGTCTTTACCCCCTGACCTGAACCGATAGGTGAAGCCAAAGGCATTATGGTTGCACAACCTATTTCTTCCAATCTTTTGGCTAAAATCGGATCTGCATTTATATAAGGAAGAACGGTAAAGCCTTCTTCAATAAGTACTTTTGCTGCTTCTAAAGTTGCAATAGGATCAGGCATTAAGTATTTAGGATCAGGAATTACTTCAAGCTTAATCCAGTTATTGATGCCCATTGCTTTTGAAAGTCTTGCAACACGGATAGCTTCTTCTGCATTTGTGCACCCTGCAGTGTTTGGTAAAAGCCAGTATTTGTTTAAATCAATATGATCCATCAATCCGACATGCCCCGGTGCATTCATATCAACACGTCTGATTGCAACTGTGACAATTTCGGCTCCGGAAGCCTTGTGTGCTTTTTCCATTACCGAAAAATCGTCAAATTTCCCAGTTCCGACCATTAATCTTGATGTAAACTCTTTATCAGCTATTTTTATTGTCATAATATCCTCTCCTTATATAACTTATTATAAACTAAAAAAAAATAATTGCCTAAAATAAAATATTTGTGGTAAACTTAAAATATAACATGGAGTAATGGCCGAGTGGCTGAAGGCGGCACCCTGCTAAGGTGTTATGTGGGTTATACCTGCATCCAGGGTTCAAATCCCTGTTACTCCGTTTTTTAAAAGGCTTTCGAGCCTTTTATTTTTTTGGGGTGTCGCCTTACATTTTCTAAATGCTCACAAAATGCTCACTAAATATTTATGTATGTTTTGAGTTTTTGCAGTTTACAATCTGTTTTACATTTGTTGAATATTTATTGCTTGTACGGATTTTATGAAATCCTCAAGGCTGATTTCAGATTCTTTTGATGAATTCCACGGGTTGATAAGTATAATCTTATCTCCTTTAATTGCTTTTACGGTAAATGCGTGTGAATTACCCTGTGTAAAATTATTGTTTCCGGATGTAATATTTAAACCTGCTTCAACAATATAATTTTCAAAGCTGCCGTCAGGTTTTATATCTTTTTTTAATAATTCAAGAACTTTATCGATATCGTTATATCGTTTGTTGAATACATTTGAGTCTTCATTTGAAAATTCGCTTATTGCGTTATATGTCGTTTCTTTTTTTGCCAATGCGATGTTTCCGTTTGAATCAATTTCACAGACGGCAATTTCTTGTTTCGGATTGATATATATATCGGATTTCTTACCCGTATATAAATACATTGTCATGCCTAATGTGTTGCCATTTATTATGTTTTCAGGTTTTACAGTCGAATCAGCGGGTATATCCAACCCAGATATAAATTTAGGCGGGTTTGAGATGTCTACATTATTCGCTTTTATTGTCTTTATTACATCCAAACGGTATTTTGTATATGCAAGTTCGTGTAATAAAACGTCTTTATCTCCGGAAGAATAATCGTTACCGGCTTTTAATGCAGCTTCTTCCAATTCTTTTTCGGTGATTATGTATTCCGGTTTCATAAAAATTTTATCTTTAGGAAAATTCCTTATACCGTTTGACAAATCTTCTATAATCTGCGGTACTCCTTTAAATGATATTTTATATATAGTTTGACCGTTTTCATCAACAGACGTTTTTATTGAATTATTTAAAATTTTTCGTCCTGCATCTGTTGTGTTTAAACTGTTTATTGTTTCAAGCAGGAAACAATCTCCGATCCCGCCTTGCTTGGAATGTTCTATTATACCGTTAACTTTAGAATAGTCAAATTCTTTTATGGTGTTATTTTCTTCAACGATTTTTCCTGTAAGAATTCCGTTTTCATCAAATGTATTAGTTTCGATTGATTTAATTTTCCCTTTTTTGTCGTATATTGTAGTTTTGTTTGGCAAATAATTCAGACGATTTTCAAGGTTTTCACCGCTGTATTCATTTACAATTATGCAATCTTCTTTTTCTTGTTTTACTTTTTTGCTTATTATTTTATCATCGTCATAATTTGTAAGAACTGTTGTTGTCATACCGTTTTTTTCAGTAGTATAAAATTTTTGTTTCAACTCGTTTTTTTTGTATAAACTCAAAACAGTGCGGCTTTCTCCCGTATTAAAATTTTTAGATTTTTGTGTTTTATATATTAAATTTCCTTTTTTATCATATGAGTTAAATGTGTATTCATTATATTTAGCCGTATTTTTGTCCCCCTGATACATAACGGTTTTTTTTACGACTTCTTCTTTATCATTATATAAAATATGTGTAGTTAGATTCTTTTCTCCTTCAAAAAGCCTGATTCCTTCATCAGTGTATTCAGTGTCATTGTTAGCTATTAATTCTTTTGTCTTTCCGTCTTTTGAATAAAATTTGATAACGTAGCCGTCCAAGTCATTTTTTGTCTTAAATGTGTAAATTTCTACTCCTGAGTCGTCTTTGTTTATAGAAGATAAAGAGTTGCCCGTATCTTGTTTGGTTATTTTTAATTTATCATGACCGTTTTTTAAAACAGTTAAGAGTGCTTTAAATAGTGCTGTTGTTTTAGTCGAAAATTCGGTTGTTTTTTCAGATTTGGTAAATAATTTGTTTAATTCTTTTGTATCTAAAATTTTATCTTCGCCTGCTGCTTTTAAAATAGCGTTTTTAAATACTTCAATTTCTTTATTTTCTATTAAACCGTTGTTATCTGTATCGTAGTCTTTTAAAATATCGTTAAACATTTCGTTTACCGCAAATCCGTTCCCAAAAAGACTCAAGTTAAATGATTCGTCTTCAAATTGAACGTTTTTTTGTGATATGTTTATTTGATTTGTTGTATTCTTTATACGCTCTATCATAGTTAATTAAAATATTGTTAAATTTATATTTGTTTTAAATTTAAATTTTTTTTGTTATAATGGATTTATCAGGAGAGGTGTCCGAGTGGCTTAAGGTGCGGATCTCGAAAGTCTGTGAAGGGTAACACCTTCCGTGGGTTCAAATCCCACCCTCTCCGGATTTTCTTTCAGTCTACACCACTCATAAAATTTTCTCCTTTTAGATTTGTTTACGGATTAAATCAGAGAAAACTTAAATAGTAAAATTTTTTAGTTTATATTTTGTTACAAAATTATTGATTTTTCTTAAAAACTCTTAAAAGCGGATCTGTGCTTAATGATTTTTCAATATCTTTTGAATATTTTTCAAACACAATTTCCCAAATTTTAGTGCTGAAATCTGTATCTTTTTCGTTACTTTCTAATTGTATTGCGTTTAAAAATTTATTTGTATGTTGGATTTTTCTATGGTGAAATTTAACTGTTTCTAATAATCTTACAAATGATTCAGCAATTGTTTCGTCAGAATTTTTCAGCAAATTTTCTGTCTGTCTTTTACGAAGTTTGCTGTGGTAATTTATGCTAGATCCCGGAAATACTTGATATATTGTCATATCGCCGTTTTCGTGCGGTGTCAAAACAAAAGTATCTTTCGGGTATTTCATTGTTTTCCAGGCAAAAATTTGTGCAATATTTTGCCATCGTTTGCCGTTGAGTTTGTTGATATCAAGTCTTGCCGTAAAATTAGGTTGATTGTTTATCGTATTCATAATTAGTTCCTTATATTTATATAAATCCCGTAAATTTTATTTTTGTTAATAAAAAATAAAATTTATGAGAATATGAGTTTTTGAATTTATTTCTGCCATATTATAATTTTAAATTATGACAAAAACGGTCATATTGGTGTATAATAAATTTAAGTTTAGGAGAAAATTATGTCATATAAGCCAAGATATTCAAGAATTTCAGATATTTTAGACCTTGCGATTTTTATGTCGTCAAAAATTCAAGGGGTTACTATAACAGAAATTGCTGAAAGGTACAATGTTTCCCGCAGAACGGCAGAGCGTATGCGTGATAGTCTGACTTGTATTTTTCCGTCCGTTGATGAGATTGAAACAGACGACACACAAAAACACTGGGGTTTTGTCAACTATTCTATTTCAAACCTGATTTCATTTACCCCGAAAGAGATTGCAAATATTGAGCAGCTTCAAAGACGTACTACGAATAAGGAGATGAAAGAAGAACTCGGGAAAACCGTTGAAAAACTTAAATCGTTGAACAGAAAACACACACATCCGCTGGAAAATAATATTGAACTTTATATGCAGACAGAAGGCTATGCCGTCAGACAGATGCCGCAATATAAAATCAGCCTTGAAACTTTAGAGGTTATTCGTGAGGCTGTTCAGCATTCAAAAATGGTTACAGGCATTTATCATGAAAAAGAACGTTTAATTGAACCTTTGGGTATGATTTACGGAGAAAAGATTTATCTTGTTGCTCGTGAAAAATCAAAAGGTGACGGGATTTATAATTATCTTTTACATAAATTTGAAAATCTGAAATTAACAGATAAAACCTTTGATAAAGGTGATTTTGATCTGCAAAAATACACAAATTTGTCGTTTGGAGTTTATCACGGTGAAATTTTGGAGGTAGAACTATTGTTTTCGCAAGACCTGTCACAGGAAGCAAGCCAATTCAATTTTCATCCGACACAATCAGGCAAATGGAATGATGACGGGACTTATACGGTTTATTTCAAAGCAAGCGGCAGCAGGGAAATTATCTGGCATGTATTCCGTTGGGGTGCAGGGTGTAAAATAATTACACCAAAATCCCTCAAAGAAGAATATATAAAATATTTGAAAGAAAATTTGGAAAATTATTGAAGTGTTTTTATAATGCTCCGCCAGCACCTTTGTTTGAAAGTATTTATTGTATAATGACATAAGTTGCACCAATTCTTCGGGATTGTTATAGTTTCCATTAGAAAATATTTATTGTATAATATATCGAAACACAAACCTCTACCCCTACTCGTTATAGTTTCCTTTCGAAAATATTTATTGTATAATAAAAAAATTGACTGTCACCTCGCCCAGTTGGTTATAGTTTCCTTTCGAAAATATTTATTGTATAATGGACCGCCTGAACTACCGGAAGGACGACAAGTTATAGTTTCCTTTCGAAAATATTTATTGTATAATTATGCCTGCATTTGGAACGCTTGACGCAATGTTATAGTTTCCTTTCGAAAATATTTATTGTATAATATTTTAAGATATATTTAAGTTACAGGTCAAGTTATAGTTTCCTTTCGAAAATATTTATTGTATAATTAATTTTGGATTTTCGAAAGCATTACAAGCGTTATAGTTTCCTTTCGAAAATATTTATTGTATAATTTTATGCATTGCGGTGAATATGGTTTAAAGTTATAGTTTCCTTTCGAAAATATTTATTGTATAATCAAATCGATATATTTGTCAACTATATAATTGTTATAGTTTCCTTTCGAAAATATTTATTGTATAATAAAGGTCAAAAATATTATACATCTGAGATAGTTATAGTTTCCTTTCGAAAATATTTATTGTATAATTCCAGGCATTTAAGTCAACACCGCTGAATTGTTATAGTTTCCTTTCGAAAATATTTATTGTATAATTATCTTGATACTTTTGAATGTACAGAAGATGTTATAGTTTCCTTTCGAAAATATTTATTGTATAATACCAAACTCCAAAATCTGCTATAGACAAGGAGTTTGGTATTTTTATTACAAAAAATTTTAAAACAAAAGAAGTTGTTCGCATCCAATAATTTCTTCTTTTTCAGGTTTGCCGACAAGAAAAAGCATGCCTCCATATTGTTTGTCTGTTACCTGAAGAATTCGGACGTTACCTTCAGGCGGAATAATCTGTTTAATTCGACGAATTTCTCTGTCTACAATATCCTGACCTCGGCATGTCCTGCAATAAACAGAAAATTGAAGCATAATAAAACCTTCATTAAGTAATTGTTTTCTGAAGCGGGTTGCTATTTTTCGCTGTTTCTTTTGAGTTACAGGAAGATCAAAAAATACAAATAATCTCATAAAAATATCGTCACCTTTTACGCTCATTTTGCCTCAATAAATTGTGGAAGTTCCAATATATTACTGTTATTTTGTTCAAGACTTTTTACAAAAGTTTGACAAACTCTTTCGCAAGCATTTTGAACAGTAATTTGTTCACCTTTATACTGGCATTGCATGTTTAATATATTCAAAAGGCATGCTTTATCTTGCTTGGATAATTCAGGTTCATTTAAAGTTTGCATATTTGATACAAGTAAATCAACAAAAGGTCTAAATGGTTCTATTAAATCTTCGATCAGATTAAAAGAGTTAAGCTCATTACAATGATGAACTCCAATGCACGGGATAAGACCGCTTGACGATGTGAATTTTGCCAGTGTACCTCTGATTATTGCATAACCGTAATCCAGTGCTGCATTATGTTTTGTATCTGCATGACGTTTAAAATTTTCAAACAACAGACCCCAGTATTGTTTTGAAACTTGAGCTTCTATATTGGTAGTATCACCGGATTTAACTTTTTCACAAAAATAATCCAAAATATCATTATCAAATAGTATTTTTAAAACATTAGACTGATTTTTAATTTTTTGTTTTATAATTTTTTGCCATAATCTTTTTTTCAAAGGTTCAGACATATTTATATGATTAAAAGCAATTTTTGTATTTCTGCTATGCTGGTAAAATGGTGTCAAAACCACGTTCGGGCGATGTTTTTTATCGCATGAAAACAATGTAATATTATATTCACCACATGCAGATAAAAGATAGTTTGTAACTTCTATCTGCATATTTTCAAGTATTATTGTAGAAATATCTTCAAGCGGAATTTTTATCTCGCTGTCTTGTGATGAATACACAAGTTGAAAGTTTTTAACGCTAAGTTTACAAGGATTGCTAAACAAAAGAGTTTTATATCCCATGTTTTACCTTTCTTTTTGTTTTTATGGGTAATCGTTTTTCATGTTTTACCTCATAATAATCACCGAGTATTCCGACTTGATATTTTTTTATGTAAGCTGCAGTTTTTGTAGCATAACGTTTTTCAACGATATTTCTATCAGGAGAATCTATTTTTAAAACTCCGTTGCTAATGTCACAGCATTTATAATATCCTAAAAATTCATCCTCCGGTTTTCCTGTCGGGTTTATTGCTATCAAAGTATCGGGGAATAGGCTGAATAAAAATTGGTATTCGTCTGTAATTTCCAGCCAGCAGTCTTTTTTGTTTGTAATAGCTTTATTGGGTAATTCTTTCCCAAAATCCGATACATAAATTGGTACCAGGAAAAATTCATTTTTGCCTTTTTTATTCTTTTTGGTAAAGATATCCAATCTAGGCATAGACGAATTTTTCGCAAATCCGCCTCTGACTAAAATACCTGAGGTGCTGGTATCTTTAATTTTTATTGATTTTATTTCATGCGGATGTTGCCCTTTTGCCATTTTTTCTTCGGATAAAGGCATGTATACCGGTTCTGCAAAAGCTTTTTTAGGATCATTATTAAATTTCTCTAATCTTTCTTTTAAAACATTATAAATTTTATAATTTCGTTCTTTGTCAAACATTTTTTCCAATTTTTTTAGATCAATTGTTTCAATAGGTGTCTTAACCGTAGTAAAGCCTTTATCAAGATGTTTTGCACTTCTTATTGTTGCGTCATGCAATTCTCCTTTAACGGACTTTCTAACGGCCCTTGATACAAAAACCTGTTTTAATAACTGTTCAAGATCTTCAGAAAAAGTTTCCCAAGGTTTTTTGAAACGAGGTTTTCTATCTTTTGTATAATCATAATTTTCAAGTCTTGCTGAAACAGTAGATAAATATTGAACCATTCCCTGTGTTGAACAAGCAATAACAGCTGCATCAAGAGCATGATGTTTGTCACTTTCATCCCTGTTCTTTACAAGTCCCCATTGCGTGCGTAAAAATGCTGTTAGTGCACCGTTTCTTGTCTCGACTTTCAGATTATTATCAAAATCAAGGTTCTCTTTTATATAATCTTTGACAAATTTTGCAATGTACCTTGCGTCGTTTAAATTTCTTGATTTAAAACCTTCCTGTTCATATTTTTTCTTTGTTAAACGATTAATCTTTGCTTGCTTCAAATGATAAGATTTGATGCGTTGTACAAATTCATACCATTTATCTTCGCTAATATATTCATAGGGTATTTTGTTACCTTTTTGTCTATTTTCATCCGTTAAACAAAGCACCTTATTATTTATGCTATCGTCAAAACTCCTTGAATACGGAATAATATGATCTATATCAACATAATCAGATTCAGCAAGCCTTTTCGGGTCAATGTATTTACCTGAATAAACGCAGAAGCCTCCTTGTTCTTCCCAAAGACGGAATTTAAGAAGATTGCTTTTAGGATTATCCGGATTCAAACCGTGTTCTATGCACCTTTGTTTGGCTTTTTCTTTTTCTGCCTGAAATTCGTCTTGAGCTTTTTTAATTGCCCGTCTTTCAGTAACTGATTTGGATAAATCTCTAGACATTTCAATAATTATAGTATCAAAAGGACCATATTTTTTAATTAAAGAATTTACTACTTTTCTTGTTTGAGATATGGCTCTATTTACAACAGGGTTTGTTGTGAGTTCTTCCTGGCTTAAAACAGGAAGTAAAGATTGTTTTTCTTTTTTATTATTTTCAATTTTGTAACCGGCTTTTTCGCATGCTTCACTATATTTCATACCTTGCATCATAAATGGAATAAGTTTTTTCATTGCTTTAATTGAAAGATGTGCAGTTTTGCTCATTGAAAGCCCTTTGACGAGATTTATTATTGTATTTTCAAATCCTTTTTCTTTTAAGGCTTTTTCTATACTCTCATCACTTTTTTCACAAGTTAAAACTAAAGCAATATCATTAAAAAAGTTTTCATCATTTTTTATCGTATCAAAATATGATTTTCCCAGTTCTGACTCTACTATTGCTTTTTTAACGGCATGATAATTTTTAAGTTCAATTAAAGTTGTATTTTCAATATCAATTGTTTCTCCTTTTGAATTCGTTTTACCATAATTAAGATTTAAAAATCTTATATCATTGTCTATACCAAGCTCTTTTCTTAATTGTTTATAAGTAACTTTAGTAAGTTTATGAGCAAGATTTATGGCATCTTCAATTTCTTCTGCCGTAAGAAATCGTGTATCACCAACATCGTTTATAAAACGCATATTTACAAGCTTATTTAAAGCAATAAAAATTTCCGAAGTATAAGAACATTTCGGAGCTCTCATTTCATCAGGTTCAAAAATACAAGGAGTATTTATAGGAATTGATTTCAAGGGCCTTTGGTAAAATGCTATTTCTTTATAACCATTTTCTATTTCTTCGCTTGCAATATTAGAACCTAAATCTCGTTGTATTTTAAAAATAGTTTCTATTTCTTGTTTTAACAACTCTCTTGAAATAGATTTGTTATATTTTCCTGCTTTATTTCTTTTTGCTTCATCATTGGTATATTTAAGTGCAAACATTTCGCCAACAGTTTTGTATTTTCCCAGTTCGAAATTTTCTGTTGTTTCCTTTATTGATTTTAATAAATCTCCTTCTGTTTTTGCTTCTTCGGATTTTCTTATAGATTGAAATCCCCTGCGTTTTGCTATATGTATTAAAATCCTATAAAATTCTATATTGCTCAATTGCCTTTCCAACGCTTCTTTGCGTAAATTCCACACATCAATTTTTATTTCAGCTGAATTATAAAAAGTTTCAATTTCAGCTTGAGTAATAAATTTTTTTTCTATTAAAAATTTTTTAATATTATATAAACGGTTTGCACGTCTTGACAACCTGCGTCTTGCACTTCGTGCTTCTCTTCTAGGTTGAGCCAGTGATGCTCCTGTCTTTGGTTGTTCAGCAGCAGTAAAAACTCTAACACCTAAATTTAAAAATTTTCCAGTAAGTTCTTTTTCATCAAATTCTACAATTGAATGTCCAATTGATGCGATACCAATATCTAAACCTAATACTTTAACCATTATTCTATACTCCAATGTTGACAAATAAATTTATTATTTTATAATAATATCATACAATAAATACTTTCGAAACGTTACTATAATAAGAAAGTTTCGTGAAGTTCTGTCCGGGAAACCGGACATCTTCTTTTTAGCCTTCATAGTTTTTTAATAAATATAATCATCTTCACTACTGTCCTTTAAGTCATTTGAAAGATATTTTTCAAACAAGTCAACTAATCCGAGAACTTTGCCTTCCGTCGACATTTTAACCATTTCAAACGCACGTTTATTAAAACAACTTGCTTCATCTTTGCCATTGAGGACGGTAACCCGTTTACAATTATTCTGTTCAAGGCTAGTAATAAGACTTGTGTGAAAAACTGCACATAAATTGTAATCTCTTATTTTCGTTAAATCAAAATCGTGCAGCCCAAAATTTTCTGCACGGGCACGAATTGTGTTAAATCCGAATTCCAAATAGTCCATATTCCAGTGAACAAAAATCGGATTGTTTAAATTTTTATAAAATTCAACAAAATCTTTAAGCAATTGTTGTTCACTTTCCATAAGCGATTTACCAAGTACAAGGTAATTGTTCAAAGCAAAAGAGTGTAATTCTTTTGTTCCATAATTAACCAATGAAATAGAGCATATTGCAGGAGCATAAGCACCTCCGTTATAAAATCCGTCGCATGAATAATGAATTACGTATGTATCGTGTTCCTTGCCTTTGATTTGTAATTTTATTTCGTCCATATTTAGCCTCCTTTGCGGCTTACATAGACATAATAAATTACCGTTACGACAAATATGGTCATAAAGTTATTATCCATCCCAATTTTTCAATTAAATTATATTATCCTAATTAAAAGACCGTAGAACAAAAGTTCTACGGTCTTTTAATTAGCGGGAGACGAGGCTCGAACTCGCGACATCCTCCTTGGCAAGGAGGCATTCTACCACTGAATTACCCCCGCTTAGTAATTCTATTATACATGAGCAAATTTTTTTTGCAAGTGTTTTTTTTTAGGAGCTTATATAGCAAATTTTACAGACACTATTAAAAGTCCGTCATTCTGAGGGCTTTTGCCCGAAGAATCTCTTTTGCTGCTTCGCTAACGCTCTGACGTAATTTTGAAAATTTTTGGTTTGTTATATAAATTTTTTTATTTTATGCCGCAACTGTTTCTTCTGTGTCTAATGATTTTATATCTGTTTTTATTCTGTCTTTGAATTTGCGTTCTATTTCATTTACCAAGTCGTTTGATGAATCTACCCAAAACATTGATGCCGATAATATTTTTATTTCTTCACCTTCGTCATGTAATTTTATCATTACTGGATCCGAACCGGGGTTGTTGCAGAGTATCTGTTTTAAATAAACAAGTTCTTCAAACGGAATATCCTCTAATATTTCTATTGTAAAAATATTTGAATTATCTACCGGTTTTACATTATCTATAAGTATTGATGGTGCTTCTTCATCACTTCTTCTGTTTACTTTCCCTGAAATTATTACTCGCTGTTCAGGCTCCAGCATAGTCCCGAATTCAGCAATTTTTCCGTTAAAACATATGGTTTCTATTTTTCCGCTCAAATCCTCTACCGTTACAAATTTTATAAATTTAGTCGGGTCTTTTTTGGTCGGAATCATGCGAACAGAAGTTATTAAACCGCAAATTGTTACTACTTTTTCATTAGCTAACTCCGGAATTTCACTTATTTTGTGTGTCATTAAAAATGGCAATTTATCTCTTATTGTTGAAAGAGGATGGCTTGATACATAAAATCCCAAAAATTCTTTTTCAAAATTTTGTAGCTGCCTTTGATCGAATTCTTCATCACTGCCGGATAATTTAAAGTTTGTGCCGGCAAAATCTTCGTTATCCTGCAGTCCCGCAAATAAGCTTACCTGTCCGAGTTCTTTTGCTTGTGCTTCTTTATTTGCAGTAGATACTATATATTCCATATTTTCTAAGAGCTGTTTTCTGCTTTTTTCTATACCTGCAAATGCTCCTGATTTTATTAAACCTTCTAATACACGTTTGTTAGTACATTTTGGATCTACTCTTTTACAAAAATCATATATTGATTTAAATTCGCCATTTTCTTCACGCTCTTTTATTATATTTTCAACAACTACATCTCCTACTTGTTTAATTGATGCAAGACCAAATCTTATGTTGCCTTCGTCCGGTGTAAATTCTGCATATGATTTGTTTATATCGGGCGGCATTACTTTTATTCCGTTTTTTTGTGCTTCCTCAATGTATAATTGTGTCTTTTCCTGATCTCCCGAAACACTTGATAATAGACACGAAATGTATTCTACTTTATAATGGCATTTTAAATAAGCTGTTTGATATGCGACAAATGCATATGCTGCAGAGTGCGATCTGTTAAAGCAGTATGATGCGAATTTTTCTATTTGTTCAAAAAGTGCACCGGCATCTTTTGCACTCATGCCGTGTCTTGCGGCACCTTCTATGAATTTCCCTTTTTGTTGTGCCATTTCATCAAGTTTTTTCTTACCCATCATTCGGCGTACCATGTCAGCCTGTCCTAATGTGTAGTCAGCTAAAACTTGAAAGACCTGCATAATCTGTTCTTGATATACTATTGTTCCGTAAGTATCTTTTAATACCGGTTCCAAAAGCGGATGTGCATAGGTTATTTTTTGCCGTCCGTGTTTTCTCTCAACAAAATCCTGCACCATCCCTGATTCTAATGGCCCTGGTCTGAATAGTGCTACCAATGCACCTAAATCTTCAAATACGTCAGGTTTTAAATCTTTTACAAGTTTTTTCATTCCTGAAGATTCAAGCTGAAATACGCCGTCGGTATCTCCCGCTTGCAGCATTTCATAAGTTTCTTTATCATCCAAAGGTATTTTGTTTATATCAAATTCTATTCCTCTGCGGCGTTTTATTAATTTCATTGTTTTAGATATCATTGTCAGGTTCCTTAAACCTAAAAAATCCATCTTCAACAGTCCTAGTTTTTCCAAATCCGCCATGGGATATTCTGTTACAATAATACCGTCTTTTGAAGGCTGCACCGGAACAATTTCGTTTAAAGGCTTATGTGATATTATGACTCCTGCGGCATGTGTTCCGACATTATTCTTTATCCCTTCTATTTTTTGTGCCATATCGACAAGTTTTTTTACTTCAGGATCTTCATCATAAAGCTTTTTCAATTCCATACCCGGTAACAGTGCATCTTCAATTTTTGCTTTAGGTTCAGACGGTATAAGTGAGGATAAATAATTGCTTCTTGCAAAAGGTATGTTAAATACTCTTGCCACACCTTTTAATGCCGCTTTTGCAGCATATGTACCGAATGTTATAATTTGACATACTTTATCGGCTCCGTATTTTTGAGTTACATAATCAATAACTTCTCCTCGGCGTTCTATGCAAAAGTCAATATCAACATCAGGCATGCTGTATCTTTCAGGGTTTAAAAATCTTTCAAACAATAAATGATGTTCAATAGGATCCAAATCCGTTATCCCGAGTGCATATGCAACAACGGAGCCTGCCGCAGAACCTCTGCCGGGTCCGACAGGTATATCGTGGGTTTTTGCAAAATGTATAAAATCCCAGGTTATTAAAAAATATGCAGAAAATCCCATCTGCTCAATTATTCCGAGTTCATATTTAACACGCTTTTCAATTTCAGGCGGTACTTCCCCGTAACGGGCTTTTAATCCTTCATGTACTTTTAAATCTAAATAACTTTCAACGGTATGACCTTTAGGAACTTCATAATGAGGCAATGGACTTTTGTCGCCTAATAGCGTCAGATGACATTTTTCCGAAATATCTACGGTGTTTTTTATACATTCATCAAACATTTCGCTATCCATCCATTTAAAAGCATCCCGTAATTCTGTTACTGTTTTTACATAAAATTCGTTATTCGGGAAGTGAAATCTGTTTGGTTCGTCTTTTAGAGCGTTTGTCTGCAGGCATAATAATGTGTCATGCCAATCTGCATCTTCTTTTTTAAGATAATGTGAGTCATTTGTAATGACCATTTTTATCTCAAGTTCTTTTGCTATTTTTATTAAATCAGGATTAGTGCGTTTTTGTTCTTCCAGCCCGTGATCCTGCAGTTCTATGTAATAATCATCTTTAAATAAATCTTTGTATTTTTGTGCGGTGGCTTTGGCTTTTTCATAATCGTTTTTTAAAAGGTTTTGTAAAACTTCTCCGCCAAGGCATGCTGAACAACAAACCAATCCTTCGTGATATTTTTCTAATAATTCAAAATTTATACGGGGTTTGTAATACATACCTTCACAATGTGCTATTGAAACAAGTTTGACTAAATTCATATAACCTGTTTTATCTTTTGCTATTAAAACCAGGTGATATAATGGATTGTTGGAAGGGTTCTTTTCATGGATATCTCCGTTATGGACATAAAATTCACATCCGATAAGAGCTTTTACTCCCGTTTCTTTTGCTACCCTGTAAAATTCTATAGCAGAATACATTACTCCGTGGTCAGTTATTGCAACAGCAGGCATGTTATTTGCTTTTGCAAATTCACACAATTCTTTTACCCTTATTGCTCCATCAAGTAAGGAATATTCACTGTGTAAGTGTAAAGGTACGTATGTCGTATTCATATTTATATCGTAACACGGTTATTTGGAAAAATAATTTGTTTATTAAAAAATTTTGCGAAATTTAATAATTATTTAAAGTATCATTAATCATTTTCATCATTTCATCTCTTAAGATTTTAGGTGATATTATTGTGCAGTCATAATCGTATCGCATAAGTCGTTTTAATAATTGATTTATTGGTTCGTCTTTGTTTATGATTATTTTTGAACCATCGGGACAGGTTTCTTTAATATATTCGTTTTCTTTTAAATTATAAACCTTGGCTAATCTGCCTTTTAGTTTATAAACTACTGTTGTTGTCATTTCAACAGGGTTTTTTTGTGTAGGCAATTTTTTAATTGATATTATACGACTTATCGGAACATCTTCATATATGCGTTCATTGTTTTTGTATATTCTGAGATATGCATTTTTCGTGTCGTATATAATTTGTTTTGCACTGCATATTGTTTCAATAAGGATATCTTTGTCTGATTTATATTGAATATTAATTTTGAATTTGTCTTGACAAATTTCTTCGCATCTTTCAAGTTGTTCTCTTAAGTTTAAATAGTAAAATGAAAAATCAGTACTGTTATTTGTGCTAATGGTTTTTAACATCAAATTTGCTTCATCATCAAATCTTGATTCTATTGTGTCGACAAATTTTTCCAAACCTTTTTTTGTTTTGCCGTCCGGTAAAATTTTTAAAAATTGTGATAATAAATAGACTGATTTAATATCGTTCATGTCGAAATTCAGAGAAAATGCTCCGCTTCGCATCACAAAATGTTTTTTTATTTTTTTTACATTTATTCCGAAAACTCTTAAAGTATTTAGATATTTATTTAAGATAACTGTTGTTTTTTTATTTTTTCCGGAATGCTTTTCGGAAATAGTATCAGTATCTGAAAATATTTCAATAACTTTATCATATTCTGCATTATTTTCATAAAGCATTTGTAGCAGTTGAAACATTTTAATACAGCCGTTATTATATTTTTCTTTAAATTTTTTCGGCAATGTACTCCTCCTTCATTTTTTTCAGAATAGAGTATATATCATCTTTAAATGATTGAGGGTAGAGTACTTTGCAGTCACTACCTAAATATAATATTCGCTGTCTTGTTAAAAATTTATTGGATGATGTTATTTCTATTGTCATTTTGTCAGCATCTTCAGCTATTATTTTTTCATTTTCCAAAAGAGGTATATTTTTATCATATATTTCACATCCGATTATGAATTCTTCATCTTGTGTTGTAATGGTTCTTTGAAGTTTTATGGTCGGAACATCTTTTATCCTGGATACTAAAAAGCTTGCAGTATTTGGATATTGCGGACTCTTTCCGTATAAATATAATTTGTTATTAGAAAGTGCTAATTTTTCGGTTAATATATCTATATTTTTGGTTGATGAGGATGGTGAATTGTATAGAATGGTTATCTCTTCATTTTTTCGGCATGCTAAAATAAGAGTTTTTAGTATATCTTGATTTATATTTTTAAGCGGGGAAATATTTAACAGATTTTGTTTTAATTTTTCATTTTCTATATAGTTAGCAATTTTTTTGAAAAATTTAGTTAAAGCCAGTAAATCTTCCAATTCGATTGATTTACATATTGTTTTAAAAACTTTTATTAAGCTTTTAGTTTCCTCATCGCTTAATTTTAGCTCAAAAGGATGTTTTAGAAGTTTATATTTAGAGCCTTCGGATTTTTTGCCTCTGACTATTTCACAGCCGAATCGTTCAAGAGAGTTTATGTATACCCTTAGAGTATCTATTGTTATAGTTTCATGTAGATACGGATTATTAGCAAAATATTCCTTTATTTCTTCGTAAGTTTTAGGACCTTTTAAAAGACATTCAAAAAGCAGCATTGATTTAAATCCTGTAAAAGAAATAAGGTTATATGTTACTTTGTTGTTTTTCATAAATTCTTTCATATATTTTATTTTACTATAAAAAATTGGCATGCTTTTTATCAAATTTGTAATTTTTTTTTGTCAATAAAATACGTGTCTAAAATTAACTTAATTTCATTAAATTTCCTTCATTAAGATTTTAGAACTTGAATTTTTGCTTATAAAAACTAGAGGCATGGTCAATTGTAAAAAAATAATAATTTTTTTTAGCTTGTCAAACATTTAACTTAGTTTTACATTTAAATAAGAAAGTTTGGAGGTGATGGCATAAAGGGATATAATGGAGGAACTTAAACCAAAAAGAATTATAGCTTTGATGTCCGGAACGTCATGTGATAGTATTGATGCAGGTTTGTGTGATGTATATCCGGATTTATCTTGCAAATTGATTTCGGGAATTAATTATAATTATCCTGAACACATCAAATCAAAGATTTTTCAAATTTTTTCAGGTAATGCCGGAATAAAAGATATTTGTCAAATGAATTTTGCAATAGGGCAGTGTTTCAGCAATGCAGCAAATCTTTTAATTTCAGAGTTCGGAAAGCCTGATTTTATTGTAAGTCATGGTCAAACAGTTTATCATTATCCGTTTGACGATTCAATTGATAATATTTCATTGAAAAGTACTTTGCAAATAGGAGATAGTGCAGTAATAGCTGAAAATACCGGCTGTGACGTTATATCTAATTTCAGAGAAGCAGATGTTGCAGCAGGAGGAGAAGGTGCTCCTTTGGTATGTTTTGCAGATGAAAAATGGTTTAAAAAAGCAGCTGTTCAAAACATAGGCGGAATTTCGAATGTGACGGTAGTATCGGACGAAACTTTCGGATTTGATACAGGTCCCGGAAATGTCATTATTGATTATTGTATGAATAAATTTTTTGGTATGCCTTATGACAAAGACGGTGAAATAGGATTTTCCGGAAAAATTTGTGAAAGTTGGCTTGATTGTTTAATGCAGGATGAGTACTATTTTAAAAATCCGCCCAAAACGACCGGTCGTGAATATTTTTCAAAAATTTATATTGAAAATGCCTTGAAGTTCGCACCTGATGATCCGAAAGATATTATAGCAACAGTTACAGCTTTAACTGCAAAAACAATAGCTTTTGCATATGAAAGGTTTGTTCCTGAGGATATAAATGAAGTTATTATCGGTGGCGGCGGGGCATATAATCCTTATTTGATGAAACTTTTAAAATTGTATCTTCCTAAATATATTGAATTGAAACGTCATGAAGACTACGGTATCTCAAGCAATTTTAAAGAAGTCATGGCATTTGCACTTTTAGGTTATTGCACATATTATAATATTCCGAATAATTTACCGTCTTGTACCGGAGCAAAAAGACGTGTAGTTATGGGAAAAATTACAAAATACTCTTAATAGCCATTGGAATATAATTAATTAAATCATCAGCCATTACAGAATATTCAGTTAAGTCTTTTGATGCAAGTTCTCCGCAAAGCCCATGTAAATGAACAGCCATTTTAGCGGATTCAAATAAAGACATTTTTTGAGCCAAAAGACCGGCTATCATGCCGGTTAAAACATCGCCGCTTCCTGCTTTTGCAAGTGCACTGTTTCCGGTATTATTTACATAAATTTCTAAATCTTTTGAACATACAACTGTATTATGAGATTTTAAAACTGTTACACAATTATACATTTCAGATATGTTTTTGGCATTTTTTTCTAAATTGCTTGTTATATCGTCAACAGTTGTCCTTAAAAGCCTTGCTGCTTCAGCAGGATGCGGTGTTAAAATTGTATTGGTTGGTAAGCTTGTTAAATCTAATTTTGCTAAAATATTTAATCCGTCGGCATCTATAACTGTCGGAACTTTAGAATATTTAATTACTTTTTTAACATTCCATTTAGCATCATTTGACATTGAAAGCCCGCAGCCTATAGAAATTACATCAAAGGTTTCAATATCGTCTATCCAGGAAAATAAAGGTTTAAAAACGACATTTTGAGTTTGTGCGGCAACAGCCTGAATTACGGTATCTTCTGCTGCTAAGAAACAATATCCCGCACCGATTTTAAGAGCGGAAACACTTGACAGATATGCTGCTCCAGGCATGTACTTTGAACCTGCTATATTTAAAATTTTTCCGAAAGTACCTTTATGTGAATTTTGATTTCTTTGTTTAAATTCCATTTTGTCTTATCCCTTCATATAATACTATTGCTGCTGAATTTGACAGATTAAGGCTTCTTTGCCCTTCTTTCATCGGTATTGTTAATGCGTTTTTATCTTTTACATATTTTTCGGGAAGCCCTCTTGTTTCCGGTCCGAAAACTAAAAAATCTCCGTTTTTAAATTTAATATCAGTATATAATCTTTTTGTTTTTGTTGTTAAATAGTAAAAATTTGCATTTGGAAATTCATTGAATAAATCTTCCATAGAATCAACTTTTTTAATATCAACGTCATCCCAGTAGTCAAGTCCGGCACGTTTTGTATATTTACTGGACAGAGAAAAGCCTAATTTTCCGACAAGGAACAGATTTGATCCGGTGCATGCACATAACCGTGCAATATTTCCGGTGTTTTGAGGTATTTCAGGTTCATATAAAACTACATTAAACATTTTTCTCAAATAGTTTCTTACTTTCCAAAACAACAGGTAACCCTCTTACAACGCAGAAGATTATTGCAATCCACGCAAATATAACAGCAATTGTATTCATTATGTCAAATGCCGGATATAATTCAAATCCAGGAGTATGTGCAACTATAATTAAAATAAATGCAACAACTTTGGCAACGGCATAACTGATTCTCATAAATTTTGACGCACAGATAAATTTGCCTATTTTGCTTGATTGCATTGAGGTATCTCCAAAAGCGGTATAACCTTGTGCCAAAGCTACACTTCTTAAACTGTCCGTAGTAAAAGCTCTTGCAACACAGATTATCGGAAATATCGGGCTAAGCCATCCCATAACCGCAAAGATGATCCAGTATGAAGCTTCTACTATTCTGTCGCCCATAATATCAATTACTGATCCTAATTTTGATGATTCATTAAATTTTCTTGCTATATAACCGTCTACACCATCGAGCGAAAATGCAATTACAGTTAATATAAAAGCTAAAATATATGCCCAGGTTGTGGGGATAAACAATAAATATATTGCAAAAAATGCTACAAAAATTCTGAAAATAGATATAAAGTTTGCCATATTTCTCCTTATAAATGTTGTTTTACTCTTGATAAACCATAATCAACGTCATCTAATTTTTTAGCTCTGTCGCCGAGCATCATTTTTTCAGCCTGCTCTAAGATTTTTGTTACCATAAAGCCGTTATCACCATCTGAGCGAGCTTTTTTGCCTGTTTCACAGCAGCTTATAAAATGCTGACACTCTAATTTTAAAGGTTCAATTTCAAGATAATCAAGTGTGATATTTTTGGTATTATCAGCACTAAAGTTATCATAAATTGTTAATTTATGATCAGGCAGGGTGTCATCAAGAATTGCAGTTGCTTTTGTTCCTCTGACCAAAAGCTGTACGTGTTTTCTCGGTGTTATCCAGCTGTCTGTTATATGACCTATCATGCCGTCTTGAAATTCTATGCCAAGGTGTGTTATATCCATGATATCGTTTCTATCTGTCGAACTTCCGATTGCCGAAATTATTCTCACAGGTTCTTTACCTGTAACATAACTCATCATTGACACATCATGCGGTGCTAAATCCCACATTACACTTCTGTCATTTTTAAAATAATTTACATTAAGTCTGTCGCTTTGAGCATAAACAATATCACCCAAAGCCCCTTCTTCAATAAGCATTTTTAATCTGTTAACAGCAGGATGATAAAGCAGGAGATGACCTACCATCAAAACCAAACCTTTGCTGTCCGCCAAATCTTTTAAATCTTTTGCTTCTTGAGCAACTGTTGAAATAGGTTTTTCGACATATACGTTTTTACCTGCTTCAAGCATGGCTTTTACCATTTTATAGTGTGTATGGCTCGGGGTTACAACAGCAACTGATGTTATTTCAGAATTATTTATTATATCGTGAAAGTCCCGTGTAATTTTTATATTAGGGTACATTTCTTTAACTTTAGAAATATTATCTTCATCAAGATCACATACCATTTCCAATACGTTTAAATTGTAAAAATTACGTACGATATTTCTTCCCCATAATCCGCATCCTATAACTGCTATTTTTTGTTCTTTCATATTCTTCATTCCTTTTAAATTTATTATATCAGAAAAATTATTGATGTTTAAGAGTTTCTGAGCTGTCGTACTTGTTCATATCTTTCGTAAAAAAGTTTTTGATCTTCTTTAGGAAACATTGCGGCAAATTTATCTAAAAGCGGCTTTGGTATTTCGCTTTTGTAGGCCATTGCTTCAATAATTTTATCATTTAGAGGGTAGAGATTTTTATAATTTTTATAAAAAATTAATTTAGCTTCATCATCGGCAGATCTTGGATCTTTGGCGATTTTGTCACCGAGTTTGTAGGTCGTGAAATTCATATTAAAATAGACAGGTTTATATCTTTTCATCACCAAACGGATTATAAGGTCATATTCTGACAGTAATTTGAATTTTTCATCAAAATAGTTTTCTTTTTCTAATACGGATTTTTTAAAGAAAAAGCATTGTCTCGGGCATGGCATTACCTGAAATACATTAAACATGGAAGGTATAAACAAAAAAACAAATCCTTCAGGGTGTCTGCAATATGACGGAGAAAAACAAAAATCACCGTTTTCTGCTTCCATAAGATTTACCATGTCCTGAATAGCCGTAATATCATGGTAGAAATCATCACAGCTTAAAAAGGATATATATTTGCCTTTTGCTCTCATTATTCCTTTGTTGTAGCCGTTAAATTTATTGGTGTCAGGTTCTGAGTAAAAATTTATAAAGCCTTTATTTTTATAATCTTTTAATAAAATCTGAGTTTCATCCGTTGATGCATTATCTATTACTATGTGTTCAATATGCGGATAAGTTTGCATTTCAAGCAGCGTAACCATTAGATTAAAGTCATCAGCCTGATTTTTTTCTACAATATTGTGTGTTGTAGTTATAATGCTAACAATTGGTTCCATTCCAACTCCTCAAATTTAAGTTTAGCATAAGTTTTTCTGATTTTCTAATTGTAAAAATATCTTAATGTATATAAAAAGATTATTATTATGATATAATAAATTTATATATAAAAGAAAAGGAGAAAGTGAAATGGTTGGAAAAACAGATATATCAAGCGTTTTAACGGCAAACAACAACGGGGGGGGGGGCGACCCTTCAAGGCTTATTAGACAGGGTTTTCAGAGGTAAACCTAGATTAAGTAATGTAATTGATTTGTTTTTTAGGGGAGTTGACTGTAAGTATAAGATAAACTATAATTCTAGTATTAAGAATTATAATAAGAGAAAAAGAGCATTTACGTTAGCGGAAGTATTAATAACGTTAGGAATAATAGGTGTTGTTGCGGCATTAACAATTCCGACAATACTAAGAAATATACAGGATTATCAATTAAATATTGCATTTAAGAAGTTTTATAGTACATTTACACAGGCTGTACAAGGTATACAAACATTGGAAGGTCGGCCGGTAAGTTGTTTTTATTGGGATAGCAATCCTTATACAGGAAACTGTACTGCATATTGCCCCGATCTTAATGAACAAACCGGTAATTGTAATGTAGATAGAATATGTCAAGAAACAGGTAAACCAATACCGTCGGATTATTCCGGGCCAACATCTGAATGTTCGTGGTTTTATCATCAATTGTTTGATAATACTTTAAATGTCCTAAAAATATGTGAAAATAATTCAATGGCAAATGGGTGTTTGCCGTCAGATATACGAGGACAGGATAAAATACGTCAGGACTTTCAGCCAGATTATGAACCTGTGCCTTATGCAGAATTTTCGGATAATAACTTGAAAACGAAATACCCTACAATCGTATTGAAAGATGGTACTTATATAATCAAATATGTAGCTTTATACGATGGTAAGCCTGTATTTGTATTTGATATAAACGGAAAAAAAGGACCGAATAAATGGGGATATGACATATATGATGTTAAATTTGCCGGAAACTATTCAACAGGCATTAAAATTATGAGGGCAGGCTATTTAATAGAAAACGGCGGCAAAAATTTTGACGAAAGAATGAAAGCTGCAGGGTTAAAATAACTATGATTTTGTAAAAAAATATGTTCTTGCTATAATTAAATTATGAAAGATATGTTAGACAAAATTCTTCAAATAGAGAAGAAGTATAAGGAATTAGGTGAAATTCTGTCAGATCCGGCAGTAATACAGGATTATAACAGGTTTAGAGATTTATCTAAACAACGGAAATCAATGGAAGAAACAGTAGAACTTTATTATGCATGGAAAAACGCTGTTGATGCCATTGAAGAAGCAAAAGAAATGATACATTCAGAATCTGATCCTGAAATGAAAGCCTTTTTAAAGTCTGAAATGGAAGCAAATGAAGCAAAGTTGCCCGAATACGAAGAAAGAATGAAAATTCTTTTGCTTCCGAGAGATCCGATGGATGATAAGGATATCATGCTTGAGATAAGAGGCGGAGCCGGCGGAGATGAAGCTAATATTTTTGCCGGTGATTTAGCAAGAATGTATATGCGTTATGCGGATAAACAGGGTTGGCAAACTCAAGTTTTAAGTAAAACCGAATGTGAAGCCGGCGGAGTTTCTGAAATTATTATCTCAATGAAGGGAGATAGTATTTATTCAAAACTAAAATATGAATCAGGTGTGCACCGGGTTCAAAGGGTACCCGCAACGGAATCTCAAGGTCGTGTACATACTTCAACAGCAACTGTTGCAGTTATGCCGGAGGTTGACGATGTTGAAGTTGAACTTAACATGAATGATGTGGAAATAACAACAGCTCGATCCGGCGGTGCAGGCGGGCAAAATGTTAACAAAGTTGAAACTGCCGCACGTGTGTTCCATAAACCTACCGGTATCATGATATTTTGCACGGAAGAACGTTCTCAATTGCAGAATAAAGAACGTGCTTTACAAATTTTAAAAGCAAAACTTTATGATATGGAAGTTCAAAAGCAAATGAAAGAAATTACTGATTTAAGACGATCTCAAGTTGGCTCCGGCGACAGAAGCGAACGGATTAGGACGTATAATTTCCCGCAAGGACGTTTGACCGATCACAGAATTAATCATAACCTGAATGTTTGGACTGTTATTGACGGTGATTTGGATGAGTTGATTAATTTGCTGATGGAGCACGATCAAAAATTAAAACTTGAAAAATTGGCACAAATAAATTAAGGCGGTTTTTGTGATAAACAGAAAATGTGTCGGCTGCGGTATTATTAAAAACCGTGAGGATTTAATAAAAATACAATATATCGCTGAAAACGTTGTTATAAACGGAAATTCAAAAACATTTGGCAGATCGGCATATCTTTGCTATAATAAATCTTGTATAGAGAATGCTTTTAAAAAAGACAGATTGAAAAAGATTTTAAAAGCCCCTGTACCAAAAGAATTGAAAGGGAAATTGTTAGATGAGTTACGAGACAATAAGGATAAATGAGTTATCAAAAGAATTAGGTTTGACAAGCAAAGAAATTATTGAAAAATTTGCTCAAATAGGTGTAAAAGGAAAAACTCATTCAAGTACCGTAACTGTCGATCAAATTAAACGCTTAAAAGAATTTATTGCTTCAGGCGGGGTTAAAGAAGTAAAAAAACCTAAGGCATTTGTTGTAAAAAAATCTAAAAATCCTGAGCCTGCTGTTGAAGAAAAAAAGAACGAAGCTGAACCTAAAAAACCAGTAGTTGAGGTTGTAAAGCCTAAAAATCGTTTGGAGATTGTCAGAAAAGCTCCTCCAAAACCCGTTCAGCGTCCATTGAAGCCTCAGCAGTCTAAAGACGCAAAGCCTGCAAGACCTCGTCCTGTAACTCCAAGACCTGATAAACCTATTCAACGACATATTATTCCGCAGGATATTTACGAAAACAAGGGCGGTTCAAAAAAACGTCCTGATAATAAACGTAAAGACAGAGATTTTAATTCTAAAAAAGAAGAACAAGAACGTATATCTTTAGAAAAAGCTGCTGCACAAAAACATAAAAAGAAAGTTCATAAAGATGAAGTTGTGGAAGAAGTTAAACAAATTGTTGTTAATCAGCCCATGACAATATCTGAGCTTTCTGAAAAAATTCAAAAAACACCGGCAGAAATCGTTAAATTTTTGATGCTGCAAGGCATTATGGCAACAGTTAACCAGCTTATTGATGTTGATGTTATAAAAAAAGTTTGTGCAGAGTATAATTTGGAAGTTTTGGATGAAGACGTAGAGGCTTATATTGAAGAAGAACTCGAAAAAGAAGAAAAGAAAAAAGCACTCTCTGAAATTGATAAAAAGTTATTGAAAAGACGTGCACCTGTAGTTAGTATTATGGGGCATGTTGACCATGGTAAAACAACTTTATTGGATAGCATCAGAGCTTCAAAACATAAGATTGTTGCAACGGAAGTCGGCGGTATAACGCAGTCTATAGGTGCGTATACTGTTTATTTGGATAATAACAAAGATAAAAAAATTGTATTTGTTGATACACCGGGACACGAAGCATTTACGGAAATGCGTGCAAGAGGTGCCAAAGCAACTGATATTGCAATCCTTGTTGTTGCGGCTGACGATGGCATAATGCCTCAGACAATTGAGGCTATTAACCATGCTAAAGCTGCGGATGTGCCCATAATTGTTGCAGTCAATAAAATTGATAAACCCGGAGCAAATCCCGATAAAATTTTGCAGCAGTTAACAGAACACGGTTTGGTCCCTGAAGAATGGGGCGGAGATACCATTACTGTCAAAGTTTCGGCATTGCAAGGAACCGGTATTGATGAGTTGTTGGAATATATACTTTTAGTAGCGGAAATACAGGATTTAAAAGCTAATCCTAAAGCCGAAGCTTCAGGAGTTGTGATAGAAGCTAATTTGGACAAAGGTAAAGGTCCTGTTGCGACACTTTTAGTGCAAAATGGTACTTTAAGAGTCGGGAATTGTATTGTTGTCGGTATAGCTTGCGGCAGAGTGAGAGCATTATTATCAGACAGCGGTGAAAAAATTCAAAAAGCAGAGCCTTCAACACCTGTTGAAATTTTAGGCTTGACAGAAGTTCCGCAGGCCGGTGATTATTTTGAAGTTGTTCAAAACGAAAAAGAAATGAAATCAATAGTAGAAAAACGTCGTGAAAAAGCTCGTAATAAACGACTGGAGGCTATGCTTCCCGCTCATATCAGACGTGAAGCTGTTGCCGGTGAAGATGATATTCCTCAATTGAATTTGATTATAAAGGCAAACACTCACGGTGCAGCTGAGGCTGTTTCTCAGGCTATTGCTCAATTGGAATCTAAAGAAATTACAACAAAAATTATTCACGTCGGTGTTGGTGATATATCAGAAGCGGATGTAATGCTTGCAGCGGCATCTAATGCTTTGATTTTGGGCTTCACCGTAAAAGAGGACAGCAATGCTTTGGCTGCCGCTGAACGTGAAGGTGTTACTATTAAAAAATATGATATTATTTATCAAATACTTGAAGATATCGAAAAAACCATGCTTTCTTTACTTGAACCTGAAGTTAAAGAAGTTGAACTCGGTAAAGCTGAAGTCAGACAGGTGTTTACTATTGGTAAAACAACCAAGATTGCAGGCTGTTATGTTATAGAAGGAAAGATTGTAAGAAGTAAAGACGCAGTTCTTTTGAGAAATGGTGTTGAAATATTTAAAGGTGCTATTGATCAGCTTAAACGTTTTAAAGACGATGTGAAAGAGGTAGCTCAAGGGTTTGAATGCGGTATATCATTTAATAAATTTAATGATATACAGGTAGGCGATATTATTCAAGTTTCGACTACGGAACAAGTCGAACGTGTAGAATTATAGCGGGCATAATTGTTGTTGGCGGCCCAATTTGGTATTTAGACTGATGAGGAGCTATTTTGTACGCTTTATCTTGTAAACTCCATTAATTATTCTATTGATTTTGACGGTAATTAATATTTTATGTTATAATTTTTTTAACAAGGAGAAAATTATGACATTAAGAAATGAACGTGTCAGAAAAGAACTTATGAGGGATATTTCTGAAATTTTGCATAAAGAAATCAGAGGTTTGGAAGGTGTTGTGTCTATTGTTGATGTTGAAGTTTCGCATGATAATTCTTTTGCAAAGGTTATTTACAGTGTTTTAGGTTCTGATGAACAAATCGAAAAATCTAAAGAGATAATTGAAAAAAGTACTCCGAAAATCAGATATGAAGTTGGTAAACGTATCAGATTGAGGCTTACGCCGGAATTGAAATTTGTCTACAGCGACTCTTTTGAAAAAGGTTCAAGAGTAACGGAAATTATTGATAAAATTTCCAAAGGGGAACTGTAGTTTGTTTGGTTTTTTGAATGTATATAAACCTGCCGGTAAAACTTCTCACGACGTTGTTGCTTTTTTGCGTCGCATCACAAAAATTAAGCAAATCGGGCATGCCGGCACTTTAGATCCTTTTGCAGAAGGAGTTTTGCCTGTATCAATCGGTAAAGCAACGAGATTAATTGAGTATTTACACGATGATAAAGAATATCTTGCATATATTCAATTCGGCACGGCAACTGACACTTATGATATTGAAGGTAGTGTTGTTTCTAAGTCGGATTTAAAGGTGTCCGAATCAGATGTAAAAAATGTTTTAAAAGATTTTGAGGGTGAAATTTTTCAGACTCCGCCTATTTATTCTGCGATTAAATTAAAAGGAAAAAAGCTATATGAATACGCAAGAAACAATCAGGCTGTAGAAATTCAACCTCGCAAGGTTGTTATAAAAAATATTGAATTGCAAAAATTTGATGAATTTAACCAAACTGCTGAAATTTTAATATCGTGTTCTAAAGGTACATATATCCGCTCTATAGCGAACGATTTAGGACAAAAGCTCGGGTGCGGAGCTTATCTTTATAAACTTATAAGAACAAAAGCAGGCAAATTTGAAGTTAAAAATTCTATTGTGCTTCCAAATAATATTTATGATATTGAGAAAAATTTGATTAATCCGCTGGAAGTCCTTGATTTGCCGGTATTTGAATTATCAGAAGAAGAAAATAAAAAAGTTTTTTACGGACAAGCTTTTGAAAATAAATCAGCTCCGTGTAATAATTTATTGATTTTGGTTTATAATAATAACATAAGTGCTGTTGCAGAGAATTCAGGCGGCATGATTAAGGTGAAGAAGGTATTTTTATGAAAAAAATTTTGTTATTTTTAGTGTTTATAATGATGCTGAATATCCCTGTTTTTGCTTCAAATTGTGCATTTATAAATTGTACGGAGCCATATGATTTAAGTTTTGGAATTTCAAGGTTTATGAGCAATGTGACCGGCTCTAATTTTTTGGGTGTTCAAGTAGCTCAAATGATTTTAAAAAAAGAAATAAACAAAACAGTTGAAGGAAAAATTAGTGTAAATATAGATTCTTATAGTGTTAAAGATTTAAAAAAAGGGATTTTTAAAAGTATTCATATAAAAGGTAAAGATATTTCAACAGAAGGTGTTTATTTTAGCCGGCTGGATATAAAAACTTTGTGTGATTTCAACTATATATCATTAGAAGATCCGAAAAATCCTGTATTTAAAGAAGATTTACCTTTGTCTTTTAATGCTGTTTTTACGGAAGACGATATTAACAAAACAATGCAAGGTTCCGGGTATAAGAAGGTAATTGAAGATTTAAACATGTTAGGCAGCAGTTTAGGTGTTTTTAGAGTTGATTCAAGCCAAATAAGACTTAAAGATAATAAATTTTATTATATTTTGAAAATAACTATCCCTTTTGTTAAGAATCCTCAAAATGTAATCTTGATGTCAGATTTACAGGTTTCAAAAGGTCAGATAGATTTAACAAATTCCAAACTTGTTAACAAAAATTTTTTGTTGGATTTAAAACAAATCGACCGAGTAATAAATTATCTTAACCCTCTTGATTTTTCTTTAAAAATACTGGAAAATAAACATGCACAGCTTGCTGTAAAAATGATAAAAATTCAAGATTCTAAAATTTACATAAACGGCGTAATATTTATACCAAAAGATTAAGGATTTTTGATATGAGCGGAAAACAAAAAATATTTTTATTGATATTAGGTGTAATAATGGTGGCATTTGCGGTATATTACGGATTGGAGATGCTTTCTCCGACAGAAATTTTACCTGAGGATGTGCCTGTCAGTGAAAGAACAACAGAAGAAGTTATTCAAAAGCCTGACAATATTGAAAAAGAATATGTAAATGTATTTTTTATAGGTCAAAATGAAAACAGAGAAGAAGTGTATAAGGCTGTAAAACGTGAATATGATGCGTCAGTTGACGGATCTAAATTGAAATTTGCCATAAATTCTTTAATAGCAGGTCCGAGAATGAGTGAAGTTTCAAGAGGTGTTTATACCGAAATACCGGCAGGTACAGAGGTTATTTCCGTGCAGGAGCTTCCTGATAAAGCCGTAGTAAATTTGTCTTATGATTTTGAAACCGGCGGCGGTACTGATAGTCTTTATAAAAGATTATACCAATTGATAAAAACAGCTAAACGCAATTCGAATGTTCCGGTTTATTTATATATTGAAGGCAAACGTGCCGATGTAATAGGCGGTGAAGGGATAATGTTGTCACAACCGTTAAACGACAGGTCGCTAGATGGATAATAAGGATTTGGATTATTATTTAAATTTGCCTTGGACTCTTATTGAAGGTGAAGATTTGGATTTTGACGGCAATCCTTATCATTATATTGAAATAAAAGAAATTCCAAGTTTTGTATTTTGTGCTAAAACTATTGAAAAAGCAAGAGAAAATTACAAATCTCAGTTGAAGTTGACATTGCTTGTTATGCTAGAAAGCGGTGATCATATCACAGAACCGGGTGAACTTGACGAGGAAGAAGATTGGGAAAATATTTGTCCTTAATTAAAGAGATTTTAAAAATCAGCTGCTATAAAACAATTTGAATATGAGTTCTTTAAAACTCATATTCAGGTATTTCAAATTTTTCATTATTGGCATCTTTTGCAACAAAAGCTAAATAATAGTCGTTTGCCTTTTCTTTTGCTGTATTATAAAGACTGTCGGAAATGTATTTTTTGTGAAGAGCTGTTCTTTCGCCGCTGTAGTTGCCTAAAATTGCCGCAAAATTTTCAATGTCATGTTTAGCTAATCCGCCGCCGTATGCCTTTGTTTTAGCATCTGTTCCCGAAGGTCTGATTTCAATGTATTTATCTGAAAATTCCATGTAAGTGCCGTCACCTACAAATTTGATTGATTTTAGATTTGAAAAATCAAGCTCTTTAAATGCATCTTGTAAAATTTCTTTGACATTTTCCAATGTTAAAATATTTTCTTTTATTCCCATTGCCATAGAAAGATAAAATAAATCGTTTTGAGTTCTTAATTTTTCGCCGGCAGACTTTGCAAGTTTAAGCTTTTCTATATCAGGCTCTGATTCGTTATAGTATGCAATATCAACCCTTGTGTCAAACCTGCCTTTTATATTATTTTCATCAAAAACTTTTGTTAAATATTCCGAAAGAGGCATTTTATCAAGTTTTGCAATTAACGAAGAAGCTACAATTATTGCTTCAGTGGCACTTTTTTCTCTCATTGCGATTGCAAATCTGCCGTGTAATGATTTTATCAGTTCTTCAGTCCCCATAATCATGCCGCCTGATTCTTCGCCGCCGAATAAAAGACGGGGGTTAATTCCTAAATCTATGTTGTTACCGAATACGTCTTCTATCATAATGTTTTTATCAGGTGATTGTTTTAACTTTAATTCTACTTTTTTCATTATGTTTGCTATTTCTTTAAATCCAACAGGAACATTTATAACTTTTACTCCGTTATTTTTTGCCCATTCATCCCATGATAGTGCTGACGCAGTAGTTTTTATTATAAATCTGGGATGATTTATCCATAAATTTTGTTCTTTCAATTGTTTTGCCCAAAAATCCATAAGCATTAAAAATGCCTGGTTAGCTGTAAATACGGTTAAAATTGTTTTATCCGTAAGCATAATGTAGTCGATGCCATGTTTTTTCAGAAAATCAATTCTCGAAACATCTTCAACCTGTGTGATTGTGAGCCTGTCATGATCAGGATCGGTTATTAGAATAACCGTCCCCGCCGGTAAATTTTTTTGGTCATAATGCATTGTATTTATAACCGGAAAAAACTTTGTCCCGTCAGGCTTCTGTGCAATTACCGTTGCATCTACCGAATAATCATAAAAAGCTTTTTCTCCTTTAGGTGTTATATCGTATTTACCTATTGAATGAAAGAAAGGATCTTCTTCAATATTGAACCAATTAAATTTGCCCGATATTTCCAGTTTGCTTAGAACTCTGCTAAGTGTTCTGTAGGCTGATCCGCCAACGTTTTCTATCATGATTTTATTTTTTAGACTTTTTATTAAATCAAGGTTAATTTTTTGAGCTACTCCTGATTTTAAATATTCAACATATAAATTAATGCCATCATCAAGCTGTGTCATTACTTTTTGGTCAATGAGCGGGTTATTTTCAGCCGCAATTTTTATTTCGTAAATACCTTTTTGTTTTGTTTCTTCAAAAATTTCTTTTATTTTATTAACAAATTCCATTGATTCTTCGGGAAGATACTGACTGCCCTGGCAGTTTAAATCTTTTGTTGCATTTTTAACGGAAATACCGTGACTTGAGGTTATGTATTCACCTCCGAGTAAGTCAAGTTTAAATGCTAAAAATGATGCCAGCCATATCGGAATAGATTGTTTATCTTTTGGAACAAGGGTTCTTATACCTTGTGCAGCTTGTATTCTTGCAATTGCATCCAAGAATAATGCGGAATTATAGCGGACTTCACGTCCTGCAATTTTTGTGATTTTTTTATTTGAATATTTTTCTTTTGCAACAAGTGATTTAGCAATGGTTGCAAGCACTATTCCCACTAAATTAATCGGAAAACGTGTGTCTTGCGGAAATAGGATATTTTGCGGACCTCTTATGCCTGCTGTTGAAACTTTTGCTTCTTTGGCATAATTTTCAAACCATTCTTCTAAATTTAAACCTTCAGGATTTCTTTCATCATATGGCATTAAATGTTCCCGCTTTAAGGTAAATGTGAATTCTCCTTTATTATCAAAATCCATCAATTTTAAATCTTTGATGTGTTCGGGTGTTTTGTCATATACACTTTTAAAAAGTTGGTTTTCCAATTCATTTGCCATATAATCTCTCCTTTATTATTGATTATATAAAAAAGATATTTGATTGTCTATTTGCTAAAAATACTATTTATTGTATAATTTAAATACAGGGGAGTTACATGAGTAAAACTAATCAAAAGAAACGCAGTTATAGTAAACGTGAGGCATCTGAATATAATATTTTTAGAAAAATATTTTTGTTTTTGGTAACAAAAGTAGGTTATATGATTAGATTTAAATTAGTCTATAACCTGAAAGTTTACGGAAAAGAAAATATTCCGAAAGACAATAATTATATTGTGACAGCCAATCATTTGTCAACGCTTGATCCTCCGTTAGTTGCAGCTGTTATGCCAAGGCCTGTATGTTTTATGGCAAAACAGGAATTGTTTGAAATAAAATTTTTACGCTGGTGGCTGGACTGGCTCGGTGCATTCGCCGTAAACCGTGAACATTTGGGTGCATCTACTATAAAAACCGCAAAATCTATTAAACAAACTGATTGGGTTTTAGGTCTGTTTCCGCAGGGTACAAGGTGTGAACCCGGTGAAATAGGAGAGATTACAAAAGGTTTTGCAAGTCTTGCAAAAGTTACAAAATGCGGAATTTTACCTGTCGGAATTACTGGTACAAATGAAGTTAAAAGATTACCTTTTTCAGGACACATTGTTGTACGTATAGGTAAAATTATTCCGTATAACGATGATTTGGATTTCATGGTAGCTGAATGGATTAAAGCAATTCAAGAATTAACAGGATTTGTGGGGGTTTATGAAAAAGAGTGAAAGAAATTACAACAGAAGATATGCAAAAGAGTACAACTGGTTTCGCTCGTTGTTCTATCTGACATTTTTAGTTACTGTTGTAGATAATTTTTTAAGAATTTTTTATGATTATAAGGTCTACGGTCGGGAAAATTTGCCTAAAGATAACGGTAAATATATTTATGCAGCAAATCATGTTTCAAATTTCGATCCGCCTATTGTTTCTTTTGCAACCAGAAAACTTATAGCTTTTATGGCAAAAGAAGAATTATTTGAGCCAAATGATAAACGTCAGTGGTTAGTAAAAAGACTCGGTGCTTTTGCCGTTAACAGAACAAAACCGGAAATTGCAACATTCAAAACTGTCCGTGATATTTTTACTACAAAATGGTCATTGGGTGTTTTTCCGCAAGGCGGTACTAATCCCTATGGCAAATTAGAAGGAATTAAAAAAGGTTTTGCTGTTATTGCAAAAAATGCAAAAGCGGATATTGTACCTGTTGCCATCGCTGAGTTTTCAGGTTATCCAAAACTAAAACCTTTTACCCGCAGAAAATTTAAAATTTATATAGGAAAACCGATTTCATATAAACTCAGTGAAGAAGAAATAATTTACGAATGGTGTAAATATATATCCGAGCATGCTGATTATGAAAATCTTATACCTGAACCTCAAAAAACTGTTTTATAATAAAAAGCCTTCTTTTTCAAGAAGGCTTTTATTTAAAGAAAGGAATTTTTATTGTATTTGGTTTAATTTTTCAAGAGCATTTGTTGCTGCTTGTTGAACGCCTTTGTCCTGGTCATTCTTAGCAATTGTGAATAGAGTTGTTAAGTCTTTTTTGTATTCAGGGTTTTGAATATAGCTTAACGCTTCAATTGCAGAAGTTCTTACCATCGGGTTAGGGTTGTCTTTTAATTGATCTACAATTGTCATTGCTCCCGGTAATTCAGTTAAAGGTACTTTGTTACCTGTTAATTTTGTTACTTCATCACCATAGAGTTTTTCAAGGATTGCTGATGTAAACATTGCATAGCTTTTGTTTCTTTCAGCTTGTTCCATAGGAGTTATAGTAGTTGCAATTGCTTGTTCTTTTTCAGATAACTGTTGACCGTCCATCAATTTTTTTCTTAAATCAATTTGTTCTTGAGTCGGACCTGCAAGCTTGCTGGAGTCTGCTTTAATAATGTTATCTAAAGAGTCAATTATTTTTGAATCTAAAAGTTCTGTTGCTTTTTGAGGTTCAGTATTTACCATGTTTGCAATTTCTTCCATTGCATTTGCCTGAACTTCAAAGTCCGGATTTGTCAATTTTGCAATAAAGCCGTTTAAATCAACTTGCGGCATTGGCTCAACAGGAGGTACTACTTCAACTTTCGGAGCTTGTTGTGCTGTTGCTACCGGAGCAGGTTGCGGAGCCTGATTGATGTTTACTTGTTGAGGTCCTTGAGCAACCGGCTGTTCAACTACTTGAGGACATGGCGGGCATGGCGGACAAGTTTGTGCTGCGGATTGTTCCGCTACCGGCTGAGCTACAGGTTGAGCAACCGGCTGAACTGCCGGCTGAACAACGGGTTGTGCTGCCGGCTGAACAGGTTGAGCTACCGGTTGTGCTACCGGTTGAGCAACGGGTTGTGCTACAGGTTGAGCAGGCATTACAGCGGGCTGTACTGCCGGTTGTATAATCTGTTGCGGCTGCGGATAATATGGCTGTGCATTTACAACTTGCGGATAGTCATATAATTGTGTTTGAGGATAGGAGTAGTACGGGTTTGTCACGGTTGCATATTGCGGATTGTATTGCGGCTGCTGTACCGGACAAGACGCTGTACCTACCGAAGGATTGTGAATATCAATTTTTACAGCATTATAGTTTGGCTGTTGTAATTGATAACCGGGTAAATTTGGAACTTGTAACATGTGATCTTCCTTTCAATAAATATTTTTATAATTCTATTCTACCGTTTAAATGTTCCTCAAGAAATTAAATTGCCTTTTTTTTAACTTTTTTTAATAATTCTTAACAAAAATTGTCAAAAATACCCTTTTAAAAAGTTTTTTGAATGTAAATAATCGGTAAAGTTAATACTACAGGTATTTTGTTTATGTTATAATAATATTGAAGCGGGGATTTGATGAAAATAGATAAAAATAGTAAAAAATCAATACGTTCTGCGTTCGGTAACGCATTATGCCAAGTCGGCGAATTAAATCCGAAAGTTATAGTCATGGATGCCGATTTATCATGCTCTACGCAAACACAAATGTTTGCCAAGGCTTTTCCTGAACGTTTTTTTGATTTTGGTATAGCAGAACAGGATATGATAGCAACGGCGGCAGGACTTGCTTCTCAAGGAAAAATTCCGTTTGTATCCAGTTTTGCAATGTTTGTGACCGGCAGAACGTATGATCAAATTCGCAATTCTGCAGCTTATCCGAATTTTAATGTAAAAATAGTTGGAACTCATGGCGGAATTACTGTCGGTGAAGACGGTGCAAGTCATCAAGCACTTGAAGATGTTGCATTGATGCGTAATATTCCGAACATGACGGTTGTTGTTCCGGCAGATTCTAAAGAATGTGACGAAGTAATTAAATATGCGGCTTTGCATGACGGACCTATGTATATAAGGATTGCACGAAGCAATGTTGTAGATGTTTTTGGCGAAGATTATCATTTTGATATGCATAAAGCTCTTGTCATGGAAAAAGGTTCGGATGTTTCAATTTTTACGAACGGTGAAACTTTAGTGGAAGTACTGGAAGCGGCTGAAATATTAAAAAAAGACGGTATATCAGCTGAAGTAGTGCATGTCCCCGTAATTAAACCTATTTGTTCAAACGTGATAGTTGAAAGTGTTAAGAAAACAAACTATGCTGTTACTGTGGAAAATCATTCAATTATAGGCGGTTTGGGTTCAGCGGTTTGCGAGGTTCTTTGTTCCGAATATCCTGCAAAAGTTTACAGAATAGGAATAAATGATGAATTCGGACAAAGCGGTGAAGCCCGTGAATTATTGGAATATTACGGTTTGACAGCAGAAAATATTGCCAAAAGAATTAAATCAAAATTAAAGGATTAAGAATAATGATACAATTTCGTAATGTAACTAAAAGATATGACAATGATCATTATGCACTGAAAAATGTTAACTTGGATATTTTATCAGGCGAATTTGTTTTTATTGTCGGTGCTTCAGGTGCTGGAAAGTCTACTTTGATGAAACTGTTATACAGTGAAGAAAAACCATCAAGCGGTACTGTAACAATAGGAGGTATCAATGTAGCTAATTTATCCAACGACAGAGTTCCTAATTTAAGAAGATGTATGGGAATTGTTTTTCAAGATTATAAACTTTTACAAAATCATAGCGTATATGATAATGTTGCATATGTTATCAGAACTTTGGGGATAAGTTCAAGAGAAATTAACGCAAGAGTTTCCGGTGCTTTGAAAATAGTCGGCTTATATGATAAAAAGCATGCCAAGCCTTCGGAACTTTCCGGCGGTGAACAACAAAGAGTCGGTATTGCAAGAGCAATTGTCAATGGACCTCCGTTATTGATTGCGGACGAACCTACCGGTAATCTTGATCCTAAAAATTCTATGGAAATTATGCAAATTTTGGATCAAATTAATCAAAGAGGAATTACTGTTATTGTGTCTACTCATGATAATGCAATGGTGGATTACTTTAGAAAACGTGTTATAACCCTGGACAATGGCGAAGTTGTCCGTGATATTCAGGCAGGTACATATGAATAGTCAAAAAATGAAGATAAAGAAAAAAGTTAAAAAACATATTCCAAAAGACTGGCTTTGTGAGCTGCGTATTTTATACAGAATTTCTATGGAAACATTTAATGATATTAAACGTACAGGAATTGTTAATTTGGTAATTATTACCACTATGGCAGCTATTTTAATGATTTTTGCATCATTTTTTAGAACTGCCCTGTCTGTTTCCACATTTGCTCATGAATTAGGTAATGTATTGGAAATTTCGGTTTATCTGAAATCAGGTACGGATACAAATGTCGCTAAAAAACGCATTAAAGAATTTGATCATGTTGAAGGTGTTCGTGTTATTTCAAAAGAAGTTTCCTGGATAAATTTAAAAAGGGAAATGGGGCTTCCGAATATTGATAACCCTCTCCCTGATACGCTGCATGTAAAGGTCGATAAACCTGAAAATATTGATCAAGTATTTAATAACGTGAAAAGTCTTTCTATTGTTGAAGATATGAGCTATGCTCAGGATCTTGTTCAAAAAATTGAAACTTTGAATAAAGTTGTTAATTCAATTACAGTGATTGTAATTATAATAATGGCTATTTTGACAATTACTATTATAAATAATACTATTCAACTTGTTATACAATCAAGAAAAGACGAAATAGAAATTATGCGATTAATGGGGGTCAGCAACTGGTACATTCGTTTCCCGTTAATTATTCAGGGTGCATTTTACGGGTTTATGGGGGCAGTAATTGCTCTGTTCCCGTTGAACGTTGTTCAAAATGGTTTGAATAATATGCATCAATTCTTTATGGTTCCGTCACCTTTATATGCTCAAAATATTGTTGTTATAACAATGTTTGCTATGGGAATTTTGTTTGGTGCCGGTGGCAGTTTTTTATGTATAAAGAAACATTTGCAGGTGTAGATAATGATTGAAGATAATATATTACTGATTACAGATGACGATAATGCCGCTGATAAACTTTTAAACAAGCTTGTTTTGTTAAGAAAAAGCGATAGTATTGCAGTTTCCGATTATAATACTGCAAAGAAAATTTTAAAAAATTCTGCGGTTTCTGTTGTAATTCTCCATGAAAAAGACAATAAGCAGGTTACAATTGATTTTATTAAAGAAATTAAATCATTTAATTACGATATTATCTTACTTGTAAATGATTATGATAAAGATTTTATATTGACGGCATATGATTCAGGGGCATGCGATTATTTTTCTATTGAAGCAGAACCTTATGAGATGCTTATAAGAACGGTAAATTGTTTTAAATCCCGTGCTGTTAAAGTAAAAGCAGCAAGAGATATTATTTTATTAAAGCAGCTGGATGTTATTGATGAAGAAACCGGGTTTTATAAATATAAATTGTGCAAAGATCTTTTTGCGGAATTTATAAAGGACAGAAGAATTCAAAACGGTATGTTTATAATTTTAAGGCTGGACGATGAATCTAAAACAAGGTTTTCAGCTGATAAATTAGCAAAGGCTATTAAACGTTCTATTCGTTGCGACGATATTGTTTCTATTGTAAGGGGCGGTAAATTTTATATTATTTTACCTAATATAGATAAATCAGGTGCATTTGCGGTTGTAGATAAAGTCCAAAATATTTTGGGTGTTAAAATGATTGTCAGAGCCGGTATGTGTCGTATTCAAAATAAGTCAATTGAACGTTTGGAAAAAGAATGTTTTGCCGGCATGGCCGAAGCTTGTCAAAGAAATGAAACAGCTGTATTTTTGGAAGAAAAAGTTAAGACGCTTGACGAGTGGCTTGATGAAAATGATTCTAAAAACTTTAAGCTTTTTCAAAATGCATATAATAATAAGTTAGAAAAAGTTATTACTCCTGTTTTTTTCAGGCTTCAAAAAACTTATGAAGAAAAACTTTTTCAAACAAAAATCGAGCAGTATTCCGATGAATTGCAAAGTGTATTTCAATTAAAGCATGGCGAGCGTGAGAGCAGATTAAAAATATTGTATCCCGGGTTTGCCAAAATAGTTATTGTTATTTCGCACGAAGGACTTGATTCCCCTGAAAATAAAGAAATTACTCTTAATTTAAATGAAGTTACACAAAAATCGTTAGCAAAGATTGTTGAAGATTTTATAAAAGAATTTAAGAAGTCGATGAAGGATTAATTATGTTTGATACAGAAAACAGCGTTGTTGTAATTATTGATATTCAAGAAAAACTTGTTAATGCAGTGAAAGATAATTCGCCGGTAAATAATGCCTGCAAAATTGCCAAAGCTGCAAAAATCCTTGGTATTCCGGTTATAGTGACAGAACAATATCCTAAAGGGCTGGGAACTACGGTTCAGGAATTGAAAGAAAATTTGCCGGAAAATACAGTGTACGTTGAAAAAACTTGTTTTTCCGCAATGGATAACGAGGCTTTTTACGATGCAATTGTATCAACAGGTCGAAATCATGTCGTTGTTTTTGGAATAGAAACCCACATTTGTGTCTATCAGACTGTTTGTGATTTGCTCAAAAAATATTATGATGTTCAAGTAGTAAAAGATGCATGTGCTGCAAGGAAGCCATTCGAAGCCGAAACAGGTTTGGATTTGATTAAACAAAACGGAGCTTTTGTTACCTGTGTTGAAACGTTATTGTTTGAATGGCTAAAATCAGCTGAACATAAAGATTTTAAACAAATTCAGAATTTAATAAAGGAGTGTTAAATGATTAGTAAAGAATTAGAATGTATGTCTAAAAACGTTGCCCAGTCTAAATCAGGGGGGGGGGCAACTTGCTCAATGCTTTGATATATCGAGTTTTTTGAGATTTGTAAACACCTCGCTTAAATTGTTTTTTAAAGCCGTTGACTGCATATTAAAATTAAACTATAATTCTAGTATTATGAATTATAAATGGGTAAATGAGATTAAAGAAATAACAGATAGCTTTTTTAATAATGTTATTAAGACTTTACACAAAAATAACTTTTTAACGAACTTATTCCACACAATTCGTCATTCTGAGCAAAGCGAAAGTGCTACGCACATAGACACATTAGGTTTGCCTTCTACACGTCATCCTGAGGCTTTAGCCGAAAGTGCTACGCACGTAGGTACGTTTGACAACAATCGTCGTGCCGCTTTCACGTTAGCTGAGGTTCTAATCACCCTCGGGATTATTGGTATTGTTGCTGCATTGACTATTCCGACATTAATGTCAAATTATCGTGAAAAACTTCTTGTTAACCAGTTGAAAAAAATTAATTCAACATTAGCCCAAAGCCTTACTTTAGCTGAAGTCCAAAATGGTAATATAGGCGAAATAAAAGTGACATTAAATGTTGCGGAAAAATTATTTGATGCTTATTGGGTACCCTATTTTAAAATGGCAAAATTATGCAATGACAGTTATTCAACTTGCGGATATGCCTCAAATATGCCTTTTAAATCTCCTAAATCTTATAGTGATTCTTTATTGGTTTGGAATCCACAAAGCCGAAAAGCTTTTTTAGGTCAAGATGGTGCTTTTTATCTAGTGTGCTTCTTTATTGTCTCTGATGATACCGGTTTACCTGTATTAGATAAAAACTATATTGTTGTTGATTTGAACGGTTCAAAAGAGCCGAACGTAGTTGGTAAAGATGTATTTTTCTTTGAATATAAATCCGGTAAATCTGTATTCCCGTATGGATACAATAAAAGCGACAGTGAAATTAAACAGGATTGTTTAGTTACAGGCAGATCTTGCACGGAAGTTATTAAACGCAGCGGTTGGAAAATCCCTGACTGGTATCCTGTTAAAGTTTAGAAATATCACTTTGTATTTGGTTTTTCAGCTCCGTAATTGAATTAAATTTTTGTTCTTTACGGAGCATTTTTATAAATTCAACCTCTAAATTCGTATTGTATATGTCTTTATCAAAATTTAAAATATGGGTTTCAGTGACGCTTATATTGTTATCACTAACGGTCGGTCTTATGCCAAAATTTGTTATTGATCTGCCGAAAATAGTCAGGGTTTCGTATGCTCCGAAAGGTATGTCGATTATTTCAGCAGGATATGGTATATTTGCTGTTTTGAAACCGATTTTTCTGCCTAATTGCTGTCCTTTTATAACTTTACCGCTAATCGAAAAATTGTAACCAAGCATTTCATTTGCTTTTTTTATATCACCGTTTTGTAGAAATTTTCTGATAGCAGTGCTGCTTATTGCTTCTCCGTTTAATTTCTGCTGTGGTATTTCAAAGTATTTGTAATTAAATTTATCTTGATTATTTCTTAACAGTTCTGCACTGCCTGTTCTGTTTGAACCGAAATGGTGGTTGTATCCTGTTGATATTGCAATGGGTGAAAAGTTTTTTATTAAAATTCTTTCTATGTATTCTTCTGCTGTTAATGTATATATTTCATTAAAATCAAGTTCGTATAAATAGTCAATTCCCAGTTCTTCAATTTTTTTTTGTCGTTGTTCTCGTGAAAGTATATATTTAGGGCATACACCTTTTAAATAGCAATATGGATGGTCTTTAAAAGTTATGACGGCAGATTTTTTGTTTTGTGATTTGGCATAATTTACAGCTGATTTGATAACTTTTTTATGCCCCAAATGTACACCGTCAAAATAGCCTAAAGCTATCGATAAATCAGGGTTTTTATTTAATGTATGGTATATTTGCATATGTTTATTATAATACAAATTTACATTATGTTACATACGGGCAAAAAATTTTATTTTTATATTTTAAAAAGTATTATAGGAGAAAGTCATGTTTAACAATTGTTCAATTACACCCTCTTTTGGCGGTAAGCATATGCCTAGAAATTTTTCATCAATGATGAACTACATTTATAAAAAAACTTTTAAAAATTTTCCAAATACATTTGAAACAAAAGATATTATAAAAGTAACTACAACTCTTGATGACGGCAGAGAATTATCCGGTTTTGTTCATTTTGACAACGGCAAATATAGAGGTTTGGTTCTTGAAAACGCACCTAATCGGCTTAAAACGGTTTTTGCTGAAACAGCTCTCAGGCGTTATAATGAAAATATAGCATCCAAAAGTACAAAAAGCAGGCTTAAGCAGTTTAAAAATAATTCAAAACTAAAGTAATTATTTTTTAGTAACGGTACTTTTTAAGTGAAGTTCTCTAAGCTGCTGTAATGAAGCTTCTCCCGGGGCATCACTCATTAAATCTTTAGCTCCTGAGTTTTTCGGGAATGCTATAACGTCACGAATAGAATCAGTTCTTGCCAATAATGCAACAAGTCTGTCCAAACCGATTGCTAAACCTGCATGCGGCGGTGTACCGTATTGTAATGCATTTACCATAAATCCGAATTTTTCTTTGGCTTCTTCTTCTGTTAATCCTAAGGCTTTGAATATTGCTTTTTGGACTTCTGAAGAGTGAATTCTTACACTTCCGCCACCAAGTTCAGTTCCGTTATAAACTATATCATAAGCTATTGATTTGACATTACCCAAATCGCCGCTGTTCAGTTTGTCCAAATCTTCTATGCACGGCGATGTGAAAGGATGGTGCATTGCCATATATCTGCCTTCTTCATCACTCCATTCAAACATCGGAAAATCAACTACCCATAATAAGTTGTGTTTGTTTTCATCAATAAGGTTTAAGCTTTTTCCGAAATGAAGTCTTAATCTTCCCATAATGTCATAAACGAGTTTCGGTTTATCTGCAACAAAGAATATTATATCACCGGCTTCGGCTTGTGCACGTTCTTGGATTTGTTTTGCCTGCTCATCGGTTACGAATTTAAGAACAGGTGATTTTGCAGTTCCGTCTTCGTTGTAAATTATATTTGCAAGTGCTTTTGCACCAAAAGATACTGCAAGTTTTGTTATATCATCAATATCTTTTCTGGAGAATTTTGCTCCGCCGGGAATTCTTATTCCTCGTACAATGCCTCCGTTTAGTAAAGTATTTTTTACTATTTCAAAGTTTGACTGAAGTATAATATCGCCGATATCAAACAATTCTAAACCAAATCTTGTATCAGGTTTATCAGAACCGTATCTGTCCATTGCTTCTTGCCACGGCATTTGTATAAAAGGCGGTTTTATCTCTACTCCTGCTGCTTTGAATGCATCTACAAGCAGCCCTTCAACTACTTTTATTACATCCTGCTGTTCAACAAATGACATTTCCATATCAATTTGTGTGAATTCAGGCTGTCTGTCAGCTCTTAAATCTTCATCTCTGAAACATTTTGCTATTTGATAATATCTTTCAAGACCGCCAACCATCAATAATTGTTTAAATATTTGCGGTGATTGCGGTAATGCATAAAATTTTCCTTCCTGAACTCTCGACGGCACTAAATAATCTCTTGCCCCTTCAGGTGTTGTTTTGATTAAAATAGGTGTTTCAACTTCTAAAAAATCCAAGCCGTTTAAATAATTTCGTACTGCTTGAACTATATTATGACGTAAAATTAATTTAGATTTCATTGCATCACGTCTGATATCTAGATATCTGTATTTTAAACGTACGTCCTCCGATACGTTTTCATCATCCAAAACAAACGGTAAAGTTTTAGCTTCCGATAAAATTTCAACACTTTCAGGATACATTTCAACCTGTCCTGTCGGATATTTTTCGTTGTATGTTTCTTCCGGTCGTTTCGTAACTTTACCTTTAACTGTTATTACATATTCGCTTTTGATTTTTTCAAAAATTTTATGAACATCAGGATTTATCTGCGGGTTTGCAACAAGTTGGAAAAATCCCGAACGGTCACGTAATTCTATAAATAATATTCCGCCTAAATCTCTTATTGTTGCTACCCAGCCTGATAGGGTTACGTATTCATCAATATTGTTTAAATTAAGTTCTCCGCAATTGTGGTCTTTCATTCTAGTTTTAATCATTTTTTCTCTCCTGTGTTTTATACTACCAAAAACATAAAAAAAACGCTATATTTAATTTACATAAAATTAAATTTGCTTCACTGTTGATTGTTATGTGTTATAATTCAAAATGTGGCAAACAAAAATTTAAAAATTTCAATAGCTCATTTATATCCGAAATTGCTTAATTTATACGGCGATGTCGGCAATGTTATAACTTTAAGAAAACGTTGTATTTGGCGGGGTATAGATGTAGAATTTGAAGAAATTAACCTGAGTGATGATATAAAAGAGCATGACTTATATTTTATCGGCGGCGGTCAGGATAAACAGCAAAGAGATGTCGCAAAAGAACTTTTAAAAAATAAAAATAACCTTTTAACGCAGCGTGATGAAGGTGCGGTGTTTTTAGCAATATGCGGAGGATATCAGCTTTTCGGACATTATTACCAGCCGCACAATGCTGAAAGACTTGAAGGAATTTCTTTATTGGATGCTTATACGGTTGCAGGAAACAAAAGATTTATCGGAAATGTTACTGCTCAAACATCTCTTGTCGAACCAAATACTCTTGTCGGGTTTGAAAACCACAGCGGGTTGACTTACCTAAAAGGCGATACTAAACCTTTGGCTTATGTCTTAGCAGGCAGCGGTAACAACGGAAAAGATAAAACAGAAGGTGCTTATTATAAAAATGTATTCGGTACATATTTGCACGGTTCTTTTTTGCCTAAAAATCCTGCATTTGCCGATTTTTTGATTGAGCTTGCTCTTGAAAAACGCTACGGCGAAAAAATAGTTCTTGAAAAACTTGACGATGCTATAGAAAATATTACGCATCAGAATTTGACAGGTAAGGCTTATTGATGTTTGAATGGAATAAATTAGATGATAAAGTGCGTTTTTTAATTATAGGCTGTGTTAATGCTGCAATTTCTTATGTAATATTTGCTTTGGCTTTATGGCTTTTGGGTGAAAAATATTATCAGCTTGCAGTATTTTTACAGTGGAGTATTTCTTCTGTTTTTTCCTATTTAAATCAAAAGTTTTTTGTATTTTGTACGAAAGGAAATTACTTAAAAGAATATTTTAAGTGCTGTACAACGTGGCTTGTTGGCTATATTATAAATGTTTTGATATTAGAATTGTTAATACACAGTTTAAATGCGTATTTAGCACAGTTTATATCTATATTTTTGGTTTCAGTCATTACCTATATATTATTTAAATACTTTGCTTTTAAACGTTTTTAAAAATATTTATAATATATTTAACAGCTTCATCCGGTGTTAATGTCATCAACTCGCCGGTTTCACGCACTTTTAACTCAACAAGACCGTCGGAAAGAGTTTTTCCGGCAGTTATTCTATAAGGGAAACCTATCAAATCTGCATCTTTAAATTTTACACCGGCTCTTTCGTCCCGATCGTCAAGAACAACTTCTATTCCTTGTTCCAGTAATTCATTGTATATTTTTTCAGCACAATTCATTTGCAGTTGATCATTTGTACTTACAGGTACAACAACAACATGATAGGGGGCTATTGAAATAGGCCATTTTATGCCAAAATCATCGTGATGAGCTTCTACTGCGGCTGCAGCTGTTCTTGTTACACCAATACCGTAACAGCCCATTACATAGGGATGAGCTTTCCCGTTTTCATCGGTATAAACCGCATTCATAGGTTTTGAATATTTTGTGCCGAGTTTAAAGATATTTCCGACTTCTATACCTTTTGTAATAAACAGCGGTTTACCGCATTCAGGGCAATAATCCCCTGCTTCAACAAGTCTAATATCTTTATAGGTGATTTCGTCAAAATTCAAATCACTTAAATTCGCTTTTACCATGTGTTTGTCGTTTTTGTTTACTCCGACAACAAAGTTTTTCAAATCTTTTACTGTTTCATCTGCTATTATGGGAATACCTTTAAAAGGTCCTATAAAACCGGCAACAGCATCGAAATTATGTTTTTGCATTAGTTCTGTAATTTCAGCACTTGAGGCTATTCTTATTTCGGTGCCTCCAAATGCGTTCATTAACTTGGTTTCTTCTATATTTCTGTCAGCTCTTATTAATGCAAGTACTGGTTTTTTATCGATTATGTAAACTAATGTTTTTAAAATAATAGTTGACGGTATGTTTAAAAATTCGCATAATTCATCAATAGTATGAGTGTTAGGAGTATCTATGATTTTTGTTTCTGCAAAATATTGTCCGCCATCAGTAATTGCATCACCGAGTTTTGACACTGCGTGGTTTGAGTTTGCGGAATAATCACAGTTGTTACAGTAAAATACATCGTTTTCACCTGCATCAGTATCTGTTATGACCATAAATTCATGTGATACTGAACCTCCGATTGCTCCGGAATCTGATTGTACCATTTTGGTATCAAGCCCGCAGCGGTCGAATATTTTTTTATATGCTTTTGCCATATTTTCATATTCTCTGTCTAATCCGGTTTCATCAATATCAAAGCTGTATGCATCTTTCATTATGAATTCACGACCTCTTAAAAGCCCGTATCTCGGACGAACTTCATCACGGAATTTTGATTGTATTTGGTATAAATTTACGGGCAGCTGCTTGTATGATTTTAATCCGTCCCGGGCTACGGCTGTTATAACTTCTTCGTGAGTCGGACCTAAGCACATTATTCTGTCATGCCTGTCTTTTAATCTCATCAGTTCTTTTCCGTATGCATCCCATCTGCCGGATTCTTCCCATAACTCTTTTGGCTGCACAAAAGGCATCAAAAGCTCCTGTGCTCCGGCTGCATCCATTTCTTCTCTTATAATATTTTCAATTTTTTTCAATACTCGCCACATTAACGGTAAAAAATTGTATACGCCTGATGTAAGTTTTCTTATGTATCCGGCTCTGACAAGCATTTTATGCGAAATTACCTCAGCATCAGACGGATATTCTCTTAATGTTTGCACAAATAATTTTGACATTTTCATAGTTACTTAATCCTTTTTTCTTTATTTTACCATGCTGAAAATTATTGTGCTAATAATTTATCTAGTTCTGATTTGACTGTTTTTGGCGAAATAGTTAGTGTGTCATTATTTTCAAGTGCTTTTTTCAGATAATTTATATATGCATCATTATCGTTTAATAGTTTTTTAATTTCTGCATATATGTATAGTAAATCACCGTTTGGACCGCAGTTTTTCAGTGCGGTTTTTATTATATCATTTGCTTTTTCAATGTTGTTTTCTTTTGCTGTTATTTTGGCATATATTTTATATGCTTCTATGTCTTTCGGGTTTAATTCAAGAGTTTTTTCAAGGTTATTCATGGCTCCTTCAATATCCCCTTTTTCAAAATCAATTACTCCTAAATTGTAGTATGCCCAGCTGTAGTCAGGAGAAATCTTCAAAACTTTTTTAAATTCATCTGCAGCTGACTCATTATCTCCAAATTCTTTAAAAATATTACCGATATAAAAATGTGCATATATATCTTCATCATTTAAATCTACTGTACGCTGGAAATTATCCATTGCTTCAATTAAATCGCCTTTTTTAAAGTTGGCAATTCCTATGTTGAAATATGAATTTGAATCATCATTATCAGTTTCTACGACTTTTTCAAAGCAGTATATTGCTTTGTCATATTCTTTTAATTCTATATAAACCAATCCTAAATTGTATTGAGCATCAGTTTCTTCAGGTGAATATTCTATTGCTTTTATATAAGCATCTCTGGCTTTTTCAAATTGTTTTAACTTTTCATATACAATTCCTAAATTATAGTAAATTCCGCTGTCTTGTTGAAAAATTTGTGCCAAATATAAAAAGTGTTGCAGAGCTTCTTCGGCATATCCCGTATCTAAAAGCAAGACAGCTAATTGCCTTCTTACCGGAAAATTAGTGGCATCTTCTTTTAATATATTCTGTAATTCTTCAATTTTATCAAGCTTTGACATAATTAAATTACCGGAACATCAATAGGTTCAGTTAAAATCACATTCAAAATTTCGCCTTTATTTAACTGAACATCTTTGCCTTTGCGAATCATATCAGCTATGCTGTCATATATAAAATATCCTGCACAACCTAATCCGCCGCCGATTATGCCGACCGGAACCGTTAAAATTTGCATATAGCCGTTCCAATAGTCTTCACCGGTGTCAAAACCCCATTGAGTGGACTCTTTTGCTATTTCACCGGATTTTTTGCAGGTTAATTTAAAAGCATCTCCATAACCTTTTGTCGTTGTAATCCCGCCATCATAAGTTAAATCTTCTCTGCCGACGAGGTTGAGAGATAACGGTAATTGTCTGCCGCTAGGTGTAACGACATGGTCAAAGTTCATATATAAAACTGCTCCTTTTGACATTCTTTGTGAAGGTACGATTTTTTCAACAGTTCCTCTGACGATTGAACCCATCGGTAAGATTACATCATTGTCTGATGTCTGTTCTGTTATAAGCATAGCTGTAAATGCTGCTCCTTCTAAATTCGCAGCGGTACCGAGCGGTGTCAAAAGTTTTATGCTGAGTTTTGTACCGGCAGGTATTCTTTTTGTCTTGGCATTTGCATTAAACGGGGCTGCGAATGCCGTTTGTATTGCGAATGCCATTATTATTAACATTGTTATTATTTTTATTTTCATAGTGTTCTCTCCTTAATTTACCTGATTTCTTCCGTTATTTTTTGATTGATAAAGTCTTTTATCAGCTGCTTCTATAATTTCTGCAGCACTTGTTCCGTCATCAGGAAATGTAGCAACACCAAGACTTATTGTTACGTTGCTTTCCTGTGAATTATTTAATCGAAATCTTTTGGCTGCAACACGTTTACATATTTTTTCAGCAGTAATTACGGACATATCTTTCGGTGTATTAGGCAAAATTATGCTCATTTCTTCGCCTCCGTATCGGCAAACTATATCCGTTGCTCGCACACTTTGTTTCAAAAGCTGTGCAACCTGTTTTAATACGGCATCTCCTGCCTGGTGTCCGAATGTATCATTAAATTTTTTGAAAAAATCAATATCAATTATTATTAAAGAAAACGGTGCTTCGTATCGTTTAGCTTGTTCTACCTGCATTCGCATTTGTTCCTGAAAATATCTGTGATTGTATAGTTCGGTCAATCCGTCAGTTGTTGCCAGTAAATATTGCTGTTCAAAATCTCTTGATTTTATAATATATTTTACGACAAATGCTGATATAAATACCAAAAGTCCGAGAATCAGCGGGTATACTATACCTATCCAAAGATTATGGTATTTCATCATAAAGTAGGTAAACATGATGTATAAAGAATACATGGACACAAATGATAGCGTGACAATTGCCGCTGAATTTACATTTATAACTAAATAACCTGTAATTACCGCCATTATTATCCCTAGAAGAATAGTTATTCTTTTATCAATTTTTGAAATAAAACTGTCATCAAGCATGTTATTTAAATATGTTGCCTGTACTTCTACTCCCGGATAAAGTTTTGCAACAGGAACTGTTTTTATATCAAATAAGCTTGATGCCGTTGTTCCGAAGTATATTATTTTGTTATTAAAGTTGTAGTTAAATTTTTCTTTTTTTTCAACTGCTTTTATTAATCTGAACATTGAAATTTGTTGGTATGTCCCTGTTGGACCGTACCAGTTCAAAATTGCACCGCCATCATTATCTATGAAAATTTTTCGTTTATTTAAAAGAAGTTCTGATCCCCTATTGATAATAAACCTTGGCGGATTGTAGCTTTCTTCCTGTTTTAAAATCCCCATACCGACTTTAAAAGCTAGCTGCGGATAATATTTGCCTTGATATATTAAGAAAATGGGCATTTTCCTTAATATTCCGTCATCTGCACGTGATACGTTTATCATGCCGATATTCGACGTTGCATTAAGTAATTCAGGCAAAATTGTCCGGCAGTTTTGGAATGTCAGGGATTCAAAATTTATGTCTTGTGAATAATTTGCAACTTCAACACTCAATTTTTGGGGTAATTCTGTCGGTAAACGCAATTCGACAGACTGATTGTCTAAATTCATTGCGGTGTATATGTTGTTGTATTTTTTAAAAGTATTTGTAAGTGCTTGATCTGCATCTGTTTTACTCTTGATTGATTTAACAAACATTAAATCAAAAGCAATTATTTTTGGATGTTGTGCTTCTAAATATTCTATTATTTGAGCATAAACATCACGTGGTAACGGCCATTCTCCGTATTTATCCAAAATATATTCATAACTGGCATCATCAATAGCAATTATTACAATATCTTTGTTCGGTTTTTTGTAACCTGATTTTACTATTAAATTTTGTCTTAAGTCAAAAGTTTTGTTCTCTACGGAATCTAAAAATGTATTAAAATTTGTATTTTTTGCTGTGAAGATTACCAGCAGCATAAATACAGATATCCATATTGAATATAATATTTTCTTTAGCATAACTATTCATCAGTATAGCTGAATGTCAAACTTTTGGCAACAAAATTTTTTGATATAAATTTTTTTTCAAGTATAAAGTTGTTTAGTTTCAAGATTTCTGTTGAATATGATAATTCATCCGGAATTTTTAAATATCTTAATAAGCATTCTTCGTGAAGATTCATCATTATTTCCCGTTAAATGTGAGCAACTTTTATATTATTTCAAAATCTTTTAAAAATTACATCAACTTTTTATATAATCTGTTCATATTTTTCTAATACAAATGCATGAAAATATTTCTTAAAAAAACTTGCGTTTTTGCATTTAGCGGAATAAAATATAATTAGTCGAAATATTTAAGTTTGGAATCTTAAAGAAAAGAGGTAAAAAATGAAACAAGGTATACATCCGGATTATAAGAAAACTGTAATCAAATGTGTATGCGGTAATGAAATTGAAACAGGTTCTGTTTCAGATAACATAACCGTTGAAATCTGTAACAAATGCCATCCGTTCTATACAGGACAGCAAAAAATTCTTGACTCTGAAGGCAGAGTTGAAAGATTTAATAAACGTTACGGTAATAAATAAAAATGTAGCCTTCGGCTACATTTTTTTATGGGGGTATTTATGAATAACAAACCTGTTGTTAAGTTGATTGCAAAGCCTGACAATATGCTTAAAACTATTTATACGGCCTGCAGAACTTGTTATAGTGCTGAATATCCGGCTGATATCTATGAAAATGCCGTTGATAATGATAAGATGCTTAAGCTTATTGAAAGAGTTATTTCTTCAGGTCATTATTCAACTGTAGAACATATACAGGTTACTTTTGCAATATCAAATGTTTCCCGTGCCTGTACTCACCAGCTGGTGCGTCATAGGCATATGTCTTTTTCTCAAAAATCTCAAAGATATGTAAAAGAAAAGGGGCAATTTGATTATATAATTCCTCCTACAATTGAAAAAAATCCTGAATTAAAATCTAAATTTGAAAATTTTATGAATGAAATTTCAAAGCAGTATCAAGAATTTGTTGAAGCCGGTATTCCGGCAGAAGATGCCCGTTTTGTTTTGCCCAATGCTGCAGCAAGTTCAATTGTTGCAAGCTTAAACTTGAGAGAAATGATTCATTTGGCTAACTTGCGTCTTTGTACACGTGCTCAGTACGAAATCAGAACAATGGTTAAACTTATGTGTGATGAGCTTACAGCTCAAGAACCATGGCTTAAACCTTACCTTGTTCCTAAATGTGAAAGGTTAGGTTTTTGCGATGAAGATAAATCGTGCGGCAGAATGAAAACTAAGGCTCAATTGTTTCATGCTTCTTAATTTTGTTTGCTGTTTTTTGTACTAATAGTCTTATAGAATCAAAAGTCGGCAAAGATTTTACGTTCTGCTGTTTTGTTATATCACCAACAAGACTGTTCAAATATACTTCCAAATAAGTATAACCTGATTCTGTTAAATTTTTTGCATCACCTGTGTCATAAGGGTTTAAATTATGATTGAATTCCCAATCATCAGGTATACCGTCGCTGTCTGAATCTACCACCGGTACATCGCTGTTGTATTTCGGGTAGTCCCCTACATCTTTAGGAGATGTTATAAGCCCTGTATTGGATGTTGAACCGGACATATATGTGTTTACGTCTTTTACAATTCTGTTATCTACAAAATCTCGTTTATATGAAGCACCGGCATGTGCCAATACATTTTCAAATGCTCTTTCAGCACTATGTGTTAATACGGGTTCATGATAAAATTCCGAGCGGGTTAATATCGGGTTTGTAGAAGTTCTTATATAATCCATATTCGGATATACACCCATCCAGTTATCATTTGTTTGCAGCGGATTTATATATACATAGTTGCCGTTTACATACGCTATTCCATAGCGTCCGACATTTGTAACTTCCATAATTTGGCTTCTTGATGCAATTTGTGTCGCCGGTCCGAATTTGAAATAATTATTAACAATATTGTATGAACCGCTTTCGGCTCCGCTTATTGATGAAGAACCCCAGTTATATAATACGTTATTTCTGAAATCAACAGTTTCCAAATCCAGTTTGTTAGCATGTGATGCTTTGTAAAAATTAGGGTTATTAGTTCTGTTGCTTGCAAATAAATTGTGGTGATATGTTGAACTATAGCCGCCGAGTGTTGCACCCATGCCATTGTCAGCATTACCTGTATTCAATGCTTCACTGATTATACACCATTGCATTGTAAGGTTTCTGTTATTATACAAAGCTACATTGTCTATTGATGCCCAGCTGAAGGAGCAATGGTCTAAAATAATGTCGTGCCTGTTTTTTGCTGTAAGTGCAGTTCCGTTCGATTTATCACCGAGTCTGAAACGTATATATCTTATTATTATATTGTCTGCTTCTATTGATACCGGATAATTTCTTATACATATACCGTCCCCGGGGGCTGTTTGTCCTGCTATAGTTAAATCGCCGTTTTTGATGACCAGCGGTGATTTTAAATCTATTATGCCTGAAATATCAAAAACGATAGTTCTTGGACCTTTTTGTTCAATTGCATATCTCAAAGAACCTAATTCATTTTTATCTTCAAGTGTTCTGACATGGTAAACAACACCGCCTCTGCCGCCGCTGGTAAACGCACCGTAACCTTGTGCTGACGGAAATGCGTACTGCTGCTTCGGTGTTTGAAATACCATTAAGCCGAATATTAATCCTGATAGTATTATTAAGATTGCGATAATACTTGATAATCCGATATCTTTAATTTTGTTGATGATTTTTAAAAACATTATTCTAACTCCTATTAAAATATTTGGGCCCGGCGGGAGTCGAACCCGCGATCTCCGGTTTAGGAAACCGTTGCTCTTCCTACTGAGCTACGAACCCTTATGCCTGACGGGAGTCAAACCCGTGACCTTCGGCTTCGGAGACCGACGCTCTATTCTACTGAGCTACAGGCACTTATGAAAAGTATGCTTTCGCATTTATACTTTTTCGTTCTTCTTCATTTGTTATTTCAAAGTACGGTAATTCTGATTTTATACCGAGTTTATCAGCAAACCATTTGCTGGGTAATATTTCAACTGCATTGTTTAAATCCAAAACAGCACTGTTGTAAAATCTTCTTGCTGCAGCTATATGTTCTTCAACTTCTGAATACGTTGACATTGCCTGCATCATTGTTTCATTTGATTTTAACTGCGGATAGTTTTCCACTGATACCATCAACTGTCCCATTTTGTTTTTAATCTCATTATCCAAATTGATTTTATCTTTTATATTATCAAATCCGGAGCTTAACTTTAACGCTTCAGTTCTTAACCTTGTTATTTCGTCTAACAGCCCTCTTTCATGCTCCATAAATTTGTTTGCCAAAAATAATATATTAGGAATAAGATCATAACGTTTTTTTAATTGTACATCAATGCTTGCCAAAGCTTCTTTGACTTTGTTTTTTTTCATTATCAGCAAAACATATACTATGTACAAAAATAATAAAATTAAACCTACGGTTATCAAAAATATTTTTAAATAATCCGGCGACTGGGCTGCGGCAGCTTGTGCCAAAAGCTGATTTACCTGTTCAGGTGTTAATGTTGTACTATCCATTAATTGCCTCCGTATTTTATTATTTTAACATGTTTTTTTTATTTTGTCTATTTAAATTTATTGACCGGCTAAAATAATTGTGAAATCAGTATCTGCACAGTAATAATTAATCGGATCATATACGAATTGTCTTGCATTATCCAAATCTGGAACTTTTTTCTCCAGCCAGTTATAATATTCTTTTGTGACGTATTTTGTATGTGCTATAAATTGTGAATGTGTTGCCATAGTTCTGTCGGTGCATTTTACTTCAACATTATTAGTTTTTAACATTTCAATAAGTTTTTTTGCATCCTGAGTGTTTTCATTTGTGTATAGTACGCTGGCTACGAATTGGGTTTTATCGGATTGAATTTTTTCTCTGTAAATTAATCGGTTTATAACTTCTTGAGTTTTTTCGGGATCTAAAATCCAATAACTTGTATAGCCTTTTTTATTCGGAGAACCGGGTAGGGTAGCGATTTCGATATTATCTATGTCAAAATGTTTGGCTAAAGCTGCATACTGTGACATTTCGTATAGTGACATATTTGTTTTGACATATTCCTTTGCAATAGAAAGAATTTCCGGTATTTTAGCAATGGTTTCGGGTTTTTGTATTTCTTGTAATAAGCCTCTTAAAAACCATTGCTGGCGTTGAGTTCTTCCTATGTCGCCCATAGCGTCATGTCTAAATCTTAAATAACCTATAACTTCATCAGCATCTAAGTGGTGCGGCCCTTTTGTAAGATTGATATGTAAATTGCCTGAATAATCATTGTAGTGCATGTTTTTTTCAACATAAATATCAACTCCGCCTAAAGCTTCCACTATTTTTCTGACGGCTTCGTCATGAACCATAATATATTTATCTATTCTTATTCCTAAAGTGTCTTCAATAGTTCGTACAGTCATGTTTATGCCGCCTATTGCATGTGCTGCATTAATCTTTTGAATGCCATTATCTCCGGGCAGATAAACTTTACTGTCACGGGGAATTGATATTGCATTTAAAGATTTGCTTTTGGGATCAATATTTAAAACTACGATTGTATCAGTTCTTGTACCCTTCCACAAGTCGCTGCCTTCACCGTTGGAATCCACGCCTAATAATAAAATATTTTGTTTCCTAGGTCCAAAAGGCAGTGCAAACTCTGCTTTTTCTTTGTCGTTGTTGCTTTGTGTCAGTTTTATAAATAATTTTGTAATAAATGAATCTTGTCCGAATTCATCTTCCAAAAATTCTTTATTGTCTGCAAATAAAAATATTGCAAAAAGTACACCTATAAAAATTATTGTCATAACTATGACTATTTTTATAAATGTGGATTTATCTTTTTTTTCATCTTCGTTTTCATTTAGATATTTATCAATAGGGGTTTCTTCTGTATAATTTGTCATAATTCCTTACCTTTTAAATAACGTGTAGTAAAAATGTGGAAACAAGCGTAAAGTAAACTGCAAGCCCGATAACATCAATAGTTGTGGCAATAACGGGACCTGATGCAACGGCAGGGTCTATATTAACTGTTTTTAATGCAAAAGGTGTAAAAGTTCCGATGACAGTTGCCATTGTCATGTTTATTGCCATAGCTATTCCGACAACAATGCCCAGCTCAACATTATGCTGCCAGCCCCATGTAACAAGCGTTGTCATGCCGCCGAAAAATATGCCTATACAAAGCCCGATAAGCATTTCTCTCATTATATGGTAAACGGCTGAACTTAGTGTTACCTGACCTGTAGAAAGCCCTCTGACCATAAGAGTTATACTTTGAGTGCCGATATTCCCGCCAAGCCCCGCTAACAGCGGCATAAATATTGCAATTATAGGTAATGCAGATAGTGTTGAGTCAAAATGATGTGCAACATTTACTGCTATAAATTCTCCGATTAAAGTTATAAAAAGCCATGGTGTACGTGCTTTTATTGCATTTAAAATATTCCCTGATAAAATTTCATCTTCATCAACTAATTCCGTAGAAATACCGGAGGACTGATAGATACTTTCTGTTGTTTCTTCTTCTACAATATCTTGAACGTCATCCCAGGTTATCATACCTTTTAATCTGTTGTATAAATCTACTACCGGCAGTGCATTATATTGGTATTTCATAAATACATCAGCTATATAGTCTTGATAATCGTCTATATGAAGTTTTACTATGTCGCATATCATTATGTCTTCAATTTTTTTATTAATAGGTGAAGTTAAAAGACTTCTTAATGATACAACTCCTAAAAGGTGGTTTTGCTTATCAACAACATAAATATAATAAAGTTCCAAATTATCCTGTTCGGCTTTTATTCTTATGTAGTTTAATACGTCAAGTACTGTCATATCACAATTTACCGTTAAAACGGATGGATTCATGATACCGCCGGCGGTGTCTTCGTTATATGTTAAAAGTTCTCTTACTTCTGCAGAAAACTTGTGCGGCAATTTATCAAGATATGTTTCACTCTCGTCGTCTTCCATGTCGCCCAATACGTCTGCCGCTGCATCATGCGGTAATTTCGTTATAATTTTGGAAGCCAGTTCTTCGTCTATATCTCCTAACAGTTCAACTTGCAGCTGAGGAGTTAAATATTCTATTAAATCGGCTGCTTTTTCGATTTCAAGAAGTTTGAAACACTTTAATCTTTCTTCAGGTTTCAGCTCCTGAAAAATATCAGCCAAATCCGCAACGTGATAGCTGTTCAACTCCTCTTTTAGCTGAATAACTGTTTCGTCGTTCATAATTTCACGTATTCTGTCGATTATGTTTTGAACGTTCATCATATTAATATTATATTACAAACATATAATTCATTCCCATTTTGTATCCGAGAATTTCCGCAATATTTTTTGCATCTAATACGTAACCGTGCGGTACATTAATTCAATACGATGGTTGGCAAATTTTTCCTGATTATCCCTGGTAGTTTTTGTTTATGATAAAATAATCTTACAGGAGTAGAAAATATGATAAAAGATTATTTTTTAAATAAGGTAGAAGATGCTTTGCAAAAAGCTTTAAAAGCCGGTAAATTAGGACAAATGACTGAATATGCGGCAGGTACATTAATTGTGGAAAAGCCTAAGAATAGTGATTTTGGTGATTATGCGATAAATGTTTCCTGTCTTGCCAGGAATGCAAAAATTGCACCTCCCGTAATTGCACAATCCATTGTAGATTTTATAGACAGAGAAGATAATGAATATTCTGTAGTTGCCGGTTTTATTAATTTTAAATCGGGTAAAACACTTCTTATAGAGCTTATTGATGAAATTTTTAAGAAAAAAACATTGTTCGGAAAACCTGAGAATATAGAAAAAGAAAAAATTATTCTTGAGTATGTTTCGGCAAATCCGACAGGACCTTTCCATATCGGACATGGTCGCTGGGCAGCCATGGGTTCAGCTCTTGCAAATCTTTTAAAATTTTACGGGCATGACGTTTATCAGGAATTTTATATTAATGATGCAGGTTCCCAAATTCAAAAGTTGGGAAATTCGCTTGCTATTCGGATAAGACAGCAACTTGGCGAAAATATTGATTTTCCGACGGACGAAACTGAACGTAAAAATTATTATCCCGGTGATTACTTGATTCCGGTTGCTAAAAAATATCTTGAAACACATTCTAATCTTCCTGATAATGTTTCAGAGTTGTCTGATTTCGCAAAATTTGAAATGGAAAGACTTCAAAAAGAATTGTTGGATAACTTCAGAGTACATTTTGATAATTTTTATTCGGAGCTTACTTTACATAATTCAGGAAAAGTTGAGGAATGCGTAAATAAGCTTAAAAACAGCGGAAAAATTTATGAAAAAGGCGGTGCTGTTTGGTTTAAATCTTCTGATTTTGGTGATGATCAGGATAGAGTAATCAAAAAAGCTGACGGCTCCAATACTTATTTAACAGCTGATATTGCGTATCATATAGATAAGCTCCAGCGTGGATTTGACAGAATGATTAACATTTGGGGTGCAGATCATCATGGCTATGTCGCAAGGGTAAAAGCTTCAATTGCAGCATTGGGTTATGATCCTGATAAGCTGGAAATTCTTTTGGGGCAGCTTGTTAATCTTGTCGTCAACGGTGAAGAAGTCCGTATGGGTAAACGTAAAAATATGGTTACGCTGGATGATTTAATTGATGAAGTCGGAGTTGATGCAACTCGTTTTTGGATGTGTATGAGAAATATTGATACTACTCTTGATTTCGATATTGAACTTGCTAAAACAAATACTGATGAAAATCCGGTATTCTATGTTCAATATGCACATGCTAGAGCCTGTTCTATTATTAGAAATATTATTAATGAAAAACTTGATACAGAAACGGGTGAAACAATTCCTGCAATACTTTCCAAAGACGATTTTAATAAATTTATAAACAATTTTGATAAATCCATTTTGGAAAATAATATTCATGATGCTCGCAGATTAGTGCTTAAACTTGAAGAATACAAATCAATGATTGAAACATCTGCAAAGACAAGACAGGTTTATACTATTTGCAGATATGTTCAAGAGCTTGCAGCTGAATTTCATTCTTTCTATAATGCAGTTAGAGTTATCAATGACGATATAAATTTGACGAAAGCTCGTTTAGCTCTCGTTTATTCAGTTAAAACAGTGCTTAATAATGCAATGGATATTTTGGCTGTTACAGCACCGGAGAGGATGTAAGGCTGTTTAAAGTTTTGATTATAGTATTATAATCTTCTTCAACAACAAGTTTTGTGCGTAGTTGTTTTGCGTTTTTAAATCCTGACAGATAATAAGGATAAAATTTACGTACAAATTTTATGCCGGTAATTTCGCCTCTGAGTTTTATTTCTTCATCTAAATGTAATTTAAGCAATGCCATTTTTTCGGTTATATCAGGCTCAGAAAGTTTTTCTCCATTTGATAAATATCGTTCAATTCGGTATAAAAGTGTCGGATCTCCTAACGCTCCACGACCGATAGCAACTCCATCAGCTTTTGATTTTTCAAGTGCTTCAACTGCACTTTCAATAGAAGTTATATCACCGTTAACAAAAACAGGTATATCAACATTTTCTTTAAGGCTTTTTACTAAAGCCCAGTTTGCTTTGCCTGAATACATTTGTGAACGAGTCCTGGCATGGATTGTTATAAATTCGGCACCTGCTTCTTGCATTTTTTGTCCGAATTCAACATAATTCATAGTATTATATCCTAAACGAAATTTTACGCTAACGGGTTTATCAGTACCGTCTTTTACGGCTTTTACCAGGTCTGATGCAAGATTTGGGTTTTTCATCAATGCACATCCGTCTTGTCCTTTAACAACTTTATTAACCGGACAGCCCATGTTTATATCAATCATATCTGCTGTCGGACTTAAAGTTTTTGCTGCTAAATTCATCAGATGAGGTTTGTGACCGCTTATTTGATAGGATATCGGAGAATGATTTAAATCACGTTTTAATATTTCTGTACCGCTTCTTCCCTGTAGCGTCTGTGCTAAAAATTCGGAACTTATCATTTCAGTCGTTATAAGACAGGTCTTTGAATATTTTCTTATAAGACTTCTTAGCACATAGTCGGTTATTCCTGCCATTGGTGCAAGTGATACACGACTTTTTATAAGTTTTTTGACTCTATTTTCCTGCATTTAGTTCTTCCGCACGTGATTTTGCATATTGCTTGTATTCATCGTCTGCTGCTTTGGAATTGGCGTAGAGTGTATAATATTCGCAGGCTTCTTTTGTTTTGCCTAACATGTCATAGTCTACCGCTATTAAATAATTGATTATTTCAAAATCCAAACTGTTTAAAGCATAAGCTTTTTTGTAATCTTCTATTGCTTGAGCTCTTTTTTCTTGTGCATCATATATCATTCCCCGATAATAGTATGCATAAGAATTAGATGTATCTTTTTCTAAAATTTTGTTCAAAATAACAAGACTTTCGGCATATTGTCCGGATTCATACATTGTAATTGCTCTATTAAGTTCTTCCAAATTTGTCTGTTCATTCAAGGCTTTCATTAAATCCAGTGATTTTTGATTATTTTTATTTAGAGCAAGAGATTTATTTATGTATGATTTTGCATTTTCAAAGTCTTGATTTTCTGCATATAAAGCTGCTATAAAGTATGCAATATCGGAATCTGCAGGTTTTAGTTTAAAAGCCTGTTCGTAGTATTTTATAGCATTTGAATTGTCGCCCATGGCCTGATAGCTTGATGCTGTTCCAAGCATTGAATCTACTGTAGGAGGATTAATTTTTAAATATTCGGATATGGCTTTTTGATAATCTTTTGCTTCGTAAAAAGCGGCAGCATTTGAAAGTTTGTTGTTAACCGCATCATTTTTAACAGAGTTTAAGACATCTTTTATTTGAGTATCTGACGGAAATTTTGCCGCAGCATTTTGCAGTGTTAAAATTGCATCATCTGAGTTTCCTGCTTGATTTTGTGCTATTGCTAAGTTCATATAAATTTCCGGGTTTTGAGAATTGAGTTTTAAGGCTTCATTATAAATGTTTATTGCATCTGCAAGCTTGTTTTGTTTGTGTAAGTCTAATGCATAGGTATACAAAAGCTCAGCAGGATTTGAAGCAGCCATATTTTTCTTAACATAATCAATAAATTCAGCAGTGGTCATTGATCCTTTTATTAAATTAAGCATTTGTGCTTGGGCTTCTGTGTTTGACGGATCAAGTTTTAATACTTTTTGATACCCTGAAATTGCTGCTTTTGTATCTCCTAAAGCTGCGTTTGCCTGTGCTTTGTATAAATTGGCATTTACGTTATCAGGGTATAATATTAAGACAGAATCGTATGCTTTTATTGCGGTTTTATTATCGCCTTTTTGCTGGTATAGAGTTCCTACATTAAGTCTTGTATTTATATTAGATGGGTTTAAGTATTCTGATTTTTGGTAATATAAAAGAGCATCATCAAATTTTCCCTGCTTTTGCATTATTGCACCTAAATTGGCTGTTATATCAGCATCGCTTGGAGAAGCTTCCAGTTTCTTTTTGTATATTCTTTCAAGTGCATATAATATATCTTTATCATCTTTAATTTTTGTTAAAATATAATTATATTCTTCAACAGCTGCTTTTTCACTGCCTAAACTATCCAGCATTTTGGCATATGACATTCTTAAAGGAATATTGTCAGGAGCTACCGCAACAGCTTTTCTGTAATATTCAGCAGCCTTGTTGTTATTTCCTAGAAGTTTCATAATGTCGCCGACTTGTTCAAAGCTGTCTTTTTGTAGACTTCTGTCTGCCAATGTTTGGTTAAATTCATATCCCGCAGCTGCAAAATTGCCTTCAGCACGAAGTTGTTTTGCTGTTGCATATCTGTTTGTTGGTGTTGTATCAAAATTTATTGCATTTAAACATTTGTTTAGATTTGCCGTAACTTGCGGAACTGCTTGTGCAGAGGTTGTTTTTGTTGGATAATATACCATGTAGAACAGTGCACTTCTGTAGTCATCTGCAGCTTTTTGATAATCTTTTTCTTCTTTGCCATAGTACATACCTCTTGCAAGGTAGGAATTTATTAATCCTATTCTTGCAGAATTATCCATAAAGTTAATTCTTAAGGCATTTTTAAATTCGGTTATAGCTCCTGAATATTGATAATTTGAAAGATATTCCTGACCTAAATCATAATGTTCTTTAAATCCTGCATAAGCACAGTTCATTAACAGAATGCTTATGATTATACTGTTAGTTGCTTTTATCCAAAATTTATACATACTAAAACCTCTTGTATTTTATTTTAATACAAGAATATTTATATGTATATAGCCGACATCATTAAAAAGGGTAAATCGTACGATTTACCCTTACTTTACTCGAAACTCGATATCGATATAAAGCTTAGACATTCATCAAATAATGTTTGAATCGGAATTGACATGTCAATCTCTTCTTCTGTCCCTAACAAATCAGCTTGTGTTTCAGTAATCATACTTTCTACTCCTATATTATTGTCAAATTATTTATCGGTTTTGTTTTATAAAAACTTTAATCATGTTTTTTGTTAAAAAAATAAATTTCTTGATATTGTTGAATTGTAGCTGTAAAAAATGTTTTTACATTTTGTTACAAAAAAGTTTTTAATGAATATATGGCTTTTTTTAGGATGTTGTGTTATTATAAACACGTATTACATAATAAAAGGAGACAGGACAATAGCTAACGATAACAGAAATAACAGGGATAATGCAATTATGAACGAACGGATACGTTCAAAAGAAGTGAGATTAATAGATGATAAAGGTCAAAATCACGGGATAGTTCCGACAATTAAAGCCTTGCAAATGGCATATGATGCTGATTTAGATTTAGTATTAATAAGCCCCAATCAAGAACCTCCTGTCGCAAAAATTTTAAATTACGGAAAATATAAGTACGAGCTTGAAAAACGAGCAAAAGAAGCCAAGAAAAAACAGCATGTTGTTGAGGTTAAAGAAATTAAAGTTCGCTATAAAATTGATACACATGACTATCAAGTTCGCATAAATAATATCAAAAAATTTATTTCACAGGGAAATAAAGTTAAAATTGTTATCATGCTAAGAGGTCGTGAGATGCAGCATAGTGAATTAGCGTTTGATTTGGCAAAAAGATTTATAGAAGATTTGAAGGATGAACCGCTTCAAATTGAGAAAAAACCAATGCTGGAAGGGCGTAACGTTACTTTGTATTTAGCTCCTCAATAAAAGTTCTTGACGTTAAAATTTTAGCGGATAGAATAGTATATGTGGCTATTATCAATTGATAAAAATTGAATCAAGCCGTAATTGCTCTAAGTCTGAGCGAAAAATATACAGATCTTTATTAACTCCTTTGAAAACAAAATAGAAATTTGCCGCAATAGCTCAGTTGGTAGAGCAAGGGACTGAAAATCCCTGTGTCCTTGGTTCAATTCCGAGTTGCGGCAATTTTTTTTATGAATATACTCGTTAATATTGACGGCTGTATAAAAATATATTACTATATACTAAGAGGGGGTAATTATGCAGAATTTTGAATTTTACGGTCCGACACGTGTTGTGTTTGGTAAAGATACTATAAAAGAGCTTTCAAGGTTAATTCCGAAAGACAGAAAAATTTTAATGACATATGGCGGCGGTTCAATAAAGAAAAACGGTGTTTATGATCAAGTTAAAAAAGCACTCGAAGGATTTGATGTTTTGGAATTCGGCGGTATTGAGCCTAATCCTAAATATGAAACTCTCGCAAAAGCTGTTGAAATCGTCAAAAAAGAAGGTGTTAACTTTTTGCTTGCTGTCGGCGGCGGTTCTGTTTTAGATGGCACAAAATTTATTGCCTTGGCTTCTAAATATGACGGTGATGATGCTTATGACGCTATTTTAGTTAGAGGTGAACTTCCAAATTCTGCAGTTGAATTGGCGGATGTTATTACGCTTCCTGCAACAGGATCGGAAATGAATAACGGCGGAGTTATATCCCGCCTTGCTACCAAAGAAAAACTGGCATTTCATAGCCCCTATGTTTTTCCTAAGTTTTCAATAATAGATCCTTCTGTTACGTTTTCGTTGCCTGTTAAGCAGACGATTAACGGTATTGTGGATACGTTTGTTCATACTATGGAATTTAACTGTACTTATGATGTTAATTCACCCCTTCAGGATATTTGGGCAATGGGAATTTTAAGAACGTTAATTTCCGAAGCTCCGAAAGTTTTGGCTAATCCATCTGATTACGGTGCAAGAGCTAATCTTTTTTGGTGTGCTACATGCGGTTTAAATTATTGGATTTCATGCGGTGTACCTCAGGATTGGTCTACGCATATGATTGGTCATGAATTGACTGCTTTTTACGGAATTGATCACGGTCAAAGTTTGGCGATTGTTCAGCCAAGGTTATTACGTAATCAAAAAGTTGCCAAAGCTTTTAAACTTGCAAAAATTGCCCGTGAAGTATTTAAAGTTAATGAAAGCGTTGATTTGAAAGCTGCTGATATTGCGATTGACAAAATTGAAGAATTTTACAATTCTATCGGTATGAAAACAAAATTAGCTGATTATGGTATCAATTCACTTGAAGCTGCCGAAAAAATTCGTGCTCGTTTTAGTGAACGCAATACTGTTTTGGGTGAAAATGGTACAATTAATGCCGATGTTGCTTATGAAATAGTAAAGGCTTGTTAATTAGTAGTAATTGGTGACAGCACAATCATTGATGTAAATATCAATGATTGTGTTAATTTTTTCTCCTGAAGCTTTGTTGAAGTTTATGCAATGAAAAGTTCTTACAATGTAGTTTCAGAAAACTCAAAATCTTCGTCATTAATTTCTCTCAAAAAATTTGTCCAATCGTTGTAGTATTCGGCAAGTGCATAGGTGTAACCTATGATTATTGATCTGTAAGATTGTTTCATTACAATAAGAGCCGTAATATCAGTTTCTCCGTTTTCGTAACTGTCTTTTGACATTTCAATCATTTGTTCGGAATTTTTAAGAATTTTTGTTTCGTAATGACTGAGGTTTTCAGCAGCTGTTAAAAATCTTTCGTAGGCAGCTGTAATATCTTTTACGGCTTTGTTTTTTACAGAGTTGTATTTTAATTCTGCTTGTCTGACTTTAAAAGCGGCATTTTGAATTTCAGGTGAATAGTTATAGAATAATGGAATATTTACGATACTTGCCCCTACGTAGGCACCGCTGTTGAAATGACCGGAGTCAGTTTGGCTTGCAACCTGATAGGCATATCCGCTGGAAAGCTCTATGTCAGGAACTCTTTGGCGGGCAACTACTGTCAGATTTTTTTGTGCTATATCAATTTCTTGTTTGGCTATTTGTATATCATAGCGATTTTGAAGTGCTTTTTCTATAACAGTGTCGGTTGAAGGGAATTTTAGATTCGGGTTTGGTGTTTCCATTTCTTCAAAATTATTTTTTTCGTTAAATAAATCATCTTTGCTGTCGTATATTATTTTATTCGGGTCGTTTATTATTTTATTAAAATTTGATATGGCTGTTTTAACGTCAACTTTAGCGGTGTTTACCTGTGTAATTAATTGATTTAAAGCTATTTCAACCTGTATTGTATCTATTTCAGGTTCTTTGCTGGATTTTGTTCTGTTACGAGCAATTTCCAAAAGTTCTTCCTGTAATTCCTGTTGCTGTTCCAGTGCTTCAAGCACTGATTTTGCGGCAACGAGGTTTATATAAGCTTCTCTGACGTCCATTTTTAAGTCAAATGTCGTATAGTTTACGTTTTTTTGCGTAAGTTCCAAATTTGATATAGCAAGATTTTTTCGAGCACTTCTTTTGGCAATTTCAATACTTTGGGAAGCCCCTATTTGTTTTGGTTCGCTTGCACCGGCTCCTCCCAAAAAGTAAAAAGCGTTAAGTTCAGGGTTTTGCAGCCGGTTTGCAACTTTTATGTTGTTTTTCGCTATATTAATGTCGATTTGTGCTGCCTGCAAGTCTATATTGTTTTTTACGGCTGCCTCAATTGCTTCGTTTAAATAGACTTTTTTAATGTCTTGTATTGCATTTGCTCCGTTGCAGCATGCAGCAAAAATTAATATTGTTATTATAAATCTTTTCATACTCTCTATATTATAGCATAAAAAAGAACCGGGTTGCCCCGGTCCTAAAAGTGCTTATTTTAATGTTGCATTAAGCTGCGTCTATGTTGTCTTCTTTTTTCAACTGTTCGCCGTATTTGCTTGTTAATTCAGCCAAGCTTCTTGTGTAACCGAATTCATTATCGTACCAAACTTTCATACCGATGTGGTTTCCGTTTACTACTTTAATAGCTTCAGGTATATACAATCCGCTTTCTACTTGACCTTGAGCATCTCTTGAAGTTGATCCTTTAGGTGCTCTCTTAATTAAGTTAGCGTATTTAGGATCATTTTCAGCTTCTTTAAGAGCTTCTCTTAATGCTTCTTCAGTTAAAGGTTTCTTAGTAACTACAGAAAGTATTGCCATTGAAACAGCTGAGGTCGGAACTCTTGTTGCAAATCCGTCCATTTTACCTGACAATTGAGGAAGAACTTTTCCTGTTGCTTTTGCTGCACCTGTTGATGTCGGAATCATTACATCCAATGCACCTCTGTTTTTAGAATCAGCTGTTGATTTAGCTTTATCTGTAACTGATTGTGAACCTGTTGCAGCATGTGTTGTATCAATGACTGCACTGTCAATACCGAATTTTTCATCAATTAGTTTAAGGTAAGGTGAAATACAAGTTGTTGTGCAGCTTGCTGCTGAAACAACATTTCCGTTTGCTGCAATTTCAGAGATTCTTTCATCATTTATACCGGGGATAATTGTCAGCATATCGTCTTTTGCAGGTGCTGAAAGTACTGCACCTTTTACTGTTCCGCCTAATAATTTTTGCATTTTGTCTTTTTTTGTATTAGCACCTGTTGTATCAACAACTATTTCAGTGTTTTGAGAAGACCAATCTACAGGGTTTCTAGTAGCCACCAATTCGATTGTTTCTTTGCCGCCACGTGTTGAGTTGACTTCCAAGAATGTTTTGTCATCTTCTCTTTGTATACTCAATTTGATGTCATCAGGCATTGCACCCAATACGTTTGAGTGTGTAAGTTGTGCAATTAAGTCTTCTTCAGGAACATTATTGATTGTGTTTCCGTCTTTAAGACCCATTGAACCCATATTAAGCATTACTAAGTTTTGATTTGCATAAACTTTGCTTAATTTGTCCCAGGATGTATAAACTCCTAAAGGTGCGTGTTTTGCCAAAATGTATTGACGACCGAAGTTTTTACCAATACCGCTTCCTGCTCCGTTAACACTTACTTGAACTAAGTTTGGATCATTTTTCTTTTCAATCCCTTTAAAGCTGATTGAATTAATACTGTGTACTTGCATTTTTACTCCTTTACTCTTAACCATGTATTAATCATTAGTCATGTATTTAAATCTTGTAAAAATTAAATTTGCTATTTTGTATAATTACATTGTTACAAATCTAAACAATTGATGCAGCGATGTATATTTTTATTATATTGCAAATAAAATTTATGTGCCTTTATATTAACTTATGTAAACTATTAAAATATTGACAGTCAAAAGATAAAAGTGGTATATTTGTAGTGTAATACTATTATAGAGGAATTTATATGAAAAGAGGTTTTACTTTAGCGGAAGTTTTGATAGCAATGA
>CALVCA010000002.1 GCA_944325895.1 Candidatus Gastranaerophilales bacterium | reverse complement strand
GGATCAGGAGGGTTTGTAACTCTATCTTGAGTATAACATTTATATTCAGAACCGTTTTCATAGATTGTAAATTGTAGAGCTTGACTTAACATTGAATACGTTTTTTTGAATTGAGATTCAAGAGCCTTTTCTTGGAATTTAGATATTAATGTCGGAATAGTCAAAGCGGCAACAACACCTATAATCCCGAGTGTGATGAGAACCTCTGCCAAAGTGAAGGCGGCATGACGATTATTGTTAGACGTACCTACAGCACTGTCATCCTGAACTTGTTTCAGGATCTTACCAGTGCCAAATGGTATGCAACCGTGCGGCTTAGAGATTTTTTTAAGAGATTCTTCGCTTCGCTCAGAATGACGTTTGGAAGGGAATAAGTTCGTTAAAAAGTTATTTTGGCATAATGCCATAGTAACTTTATTAAAAAATCTACCCTTTATTTTTTCAACCCAATTCACCCTCTTATAATTCATAATACTAGAATTATAGTTTGGAATAAAAAAGAAGTCAATAAACTTAAAAAATGCCGGAAAGCGTTCAGCTACTTCAATTTCAGGGGGGGGGCGACTATCTTATCCGCTAATTTGCAATTTTGTTTCATAAAATACCTCCTAACATATTCCTTCACGTAATCTTACGATTGCAGCACCCCATGTCATACCGGCACCGAAACCGCAAAGAATCGCTGTTTTATCTCTGCCTAGTTTGACCGTACCTTTTTCAACTCCTTCTGCCAGTGCAATTGGTACTGATGCGGCAGATGTGTTTCCGTAATATTTTATGTTTGTTATAACTTTTTCGTCAGAATATTGTAGTCTTTCCTGTACTGCTTGAATTATTCTTAAATTTGCTTGATGCGGAATTAAATAATTGATATCTTCAGCCTTTAAACCGGATTTTTCAATTACTTCTTCAATATATGGCGGCAAGATTTTTACAACAAATTTATAAACCTCTTTTCCGTTCATGTGAATAAATCCGTCTTTTTCTGTGCAAGGAGCAACAAGCGGGCAATTTTTACCAACATTATCTTTATATATAAGTTCGCCTATTGAACCTTTTGCTTTTATGTCAATTGACAAAATATCGTCCAGTCCGTCATCAGAAGCGGTCATAACCATTGCACCTGCTCCGTCACCGAATAAAATAGATGTGCCTCTGTCTGACCAATCTAAATATCTTGAGTTATTATCAGTTGCAACTATTAAAACATTTTTATATATTCCTGAATTGATAAATCCTTTTGCGACCTGCATCCCGTAAATTAATCCTGAGCATGCTGCTGTTATATCAAATGCAGGAATATCTGTTTCAATACCGAGTCTTGATTGAATATGGCATGCTATTGCCGGATATAATTGCGGCGGAGCTGATGAAGCCGCTATGATTAAATCAAGTTCTTCAGCTTTTATGCCTGACTTATCAAGAGCTTTTTTGGCTGCATCAAAACCTAAATCAATGGCATCTTCATCGCCGGATACTAATCTTCTTTCCTTAATACCGGTTCTTGTATATATCCATTCGTCAGAAGTTTCGTATAATTTTGTTAAATCATCATTTGTTACTACCGCTTTCGGTAAACTATAACCTACACCTGCAATTTTTACAGGGATGTAATTTTTTGTCATACCACTATTCCTCATAAAATTTAGCAATTTTTTCGTTAACACCGGTTTCAACGGCATCTTTTGCGACTCTTACGGCATTTTTTATTGCATAAGCTCTGCTTCTGCCGTGTGAAATTACGGTAATTCCTTTTACACCTAAAAGCAGTGCTCCTCCGAATTCTTCGTAATTAATTTTTGTATATATTCTCTTCATAAACGGTTTTGCCAAAAGTCCAATAATTTTTCCAAGCAAATCCGCTTTAAATTCTTGCTTAAGCATTCTGAATAACATTTGTGAAGTGCCTTCTGTAACTTTTAATGCAACATTTCCTACAAAGCCGTCACAAACAACTACATCGCATACACTTAAGAAAATTTCTTTTCCTTCAATATTACCTACAAAATTTAGTTTTTCCTGATTTTCTTCTAATAATTTGTAAGTATGTTGTGCCAATTCATTACCTTTACCGGCTTCTTCACCTATATTTAAGACTCCGACACGAGGATGTTCAATTCCTAAAACATTTTTTGAAAAAGTAGCTCCCATAACGGCAAATTGATAGAGCATTTCAGGTGTACAATTGCTGTTAGCTCCTGCATCAATAACTACAATAGGCTTTTTTACCGTAGGTAAAGTTACTGCAATTGCCGGTCTGTCAATACCTGAAATTCTGCCTAATCCAAATAGGCTTGATGCCATGGCAGCTCCGGTGGAACCGGCTGCCACAACAGCATCTGAACTTCCGGTAGCAACTGCATCAACCGCTAAAACAATTGATGACTTTTTCTTTTTTCTTATTGCTTGTCCGGGAGCTTCACCCATTTCAATAATTTCAGAAGCGTGCGTGATTTTAATATCTAACTTAGAAGTGTCTATTTTTATGCGATATTGCTTACCGGCTTTGCCGCAATCGGAATAAAAACCTTCATGGCTGATTCTGTCCAGTTCTTGTTCTATTCTATCCTGCTTGCCGACCAGCTCCAAAGCTACTCCGTATTCGTGTGCCGCCCATACAGCACCTGCTACAATTTCTTGTGGAGCATGATCACCGCCCATTGCATCTATCGCTATTCTTGTCATTGTCCCTCTCCTAAGTGTCTATTCAGCTTCTTTTTCTGTCTTTTCTTCTTTTTCAACTTCGTCTTTGGTTGTTTCTTTAACTTCTTCAGTTACTTCTTCAACCTTAGCTTCAACGGGCTTTTCAGCTTTTTTTGAAGCTGCTTTTTTTGCAGGTTTTTTAGCAGCAGTTTCAACATAATCAGGTGATTTGATGCTTACTGCTTTGCCTTTGTAATAACCGCATTCTGTGCACACTGTATGTGCTAATTGTGTTGCTCCGCAATTAGGGCATTTTGTTGTTTCAGGCTTTGTTGCCTTCCAGTTGCTTCTTCTGTGTCCTTGTGCGGAATGTCCTGTTCTTTTTTTTGGTACTGCCATTTTTCTTTTCCTCTACTACTTATATTTCACGTTGATGTTTTTGAATACATCCATTCTCGGATCGGAAATTTTTTCTTCTGTCAAAAATTTATCCTCTCCATTACAATTTATACCACAAACTTTTTTATTTGGTAAATTTAATATTACAGATTGATACAATAAGTCATAAATGTCAATTTTATCTGAACCGTTCAGGTCCGTTACAAACTGTCCTTCTTTTATTTCAATTTCTTGTCCCGGCTCTATTTCATCCTCTATTAAGGCCTTTTTGGCATATAATTCGTCTATTTTAAAATCTAAATTATATTCAAATTCTTTTAAGCATAAGTCACATTCAAGCTTAACAATTCCCTTAACATTTCCGCTGACTTCAATAAAATCCCCTAAAGATTTTAATGTTAAATCAGCATAAATCGGGCTCAGGGCATTTATGCCGTCAATTTTTTCTTCAACTTTACAATTGACGGTTTTATTTTTTGAATTTTCGATATCTTCTATCGAAACGAATTTAGACATATTGTTCCTCTTGCATTGCAAGTGCTGCTATTTGGTTTGATACAAAGCATACTTTTTTTAACGGTCCGGTTGTTTCTTTTTCAATAAATGTAACGGAAGATGATTTCATTGCCTGGGAAAGTTCATTGTATAAATCCTGAGGATTTTCAACATACAGCACTAACGGTGCTGTTGAACCTTTTATAAAAACCAAAACTGAAATTCTTGTCTTAATATTTTGAGGATTAAATTGTTGTGCCATTTTTTTCTCCTTTTTTATTAATTATAAAAGAAAAATCGTATTTAAGCAAACAATTTATATAAATTATTCATGAAATATTAAAAAATAATAAATTAAACTTGTTTCTTGTAATTGTTAAACTATAATAATAAATATAAGGGGAAAAATTATGAGTCACAAACACAACAATCCGTTTAAAAAGGATATTGAAATTAACGAAGAGTCTGAAAAAACTGAAGAAGTTCAGCAAAAAAATGAAGACACTGAAAGTCATCTTCAAGAAGAATACGACAAATTAAACCAACAGTATATAAGGCTTGCTGCGGATTTCGATAATTATAGAAAAAGACAGGAGCAAGAACGTGAAAGTCTTTTAAAATATGGTACTGAAAATGCTTTGAAAAAAATGATTGATATTTTGGATAATTTTGATCGTGGAGCAAAAGCATTGGAAAATGTTGAAGATTGCAAGCAAGTAAAAGACAGTTTTAATCTTATTCACAAACAAGTTTTTGAAACTTTACAAAAGTTAGGTTTGGAAGAAATTGAAGCTGAAGGAAAAGAATTTGATCCCAATTTTCATGATGCGGTAATGCAGACTCCGACAAGTGAACATCCTGAGCATACTATTATAAACGTTATGCAAAAAGGTTATAAAATGGGCGATAAAGTTATTCGTCCGGCACTGGTTAACGTTGCGACAGTTGAATAGCAAGAGGAAGAATGACAGATTACTATGAAATATTAGGCGTATCAAGGAACGCTACAAAAGATGAAATAAAATCAGCTTTCAGAAAGAAAGCACGTCAGTATCATCCTGATGTAAATAAGGCCCCTGATGCTGAAGAAAAATTTAAAGAGCTTGGTAAAGCTTATGAAACCTTGATGGATGATAATAAGCGGGCAACGTACGATCGATTCGGCGAGGATGGTTTGAAGCAGGCCGGTTTTGATACGGGCGGACCTTTTGCCGGCGGTTTCGGTGACTTGAATGATATTTTTAATTCTTTTTTTGGCGGCATGGGTTTTGGCTTTGGACAGCCTGATCCGAATGCTCCGCAGCGAGGCGATGATTTAAGGCTTGATATTGAAATTGACTTTGAACAGGCTATTTTTGGTATAAATAAGGAAATTAAATTTGATCATTTGGAAATTTGTTCCGAATGCAACGGTACAGGTGCCGCAAAGGGTTCTAAACCTGTAACTTGCAGAACATGCGGCGGAACTGGACAAGTTCAAACTGTTGCAAGAACCCCGTTGGGTGCTTTTACTCAAATAAGTATGTGTCCTGATTGTCACGGTACCGGTCAGAAAATTGAAACACCATGCTCAAACTGCAGAGGCTATGGTAAAGTTGAAAAAGAAAGAAAAATAGAAATAAAAATTCCAAAAGGTGTTGACAATTTATCCAAAATTCGTGTTTCAAGAGAAGGTAATGCCGGTACAAACGGTGGTCCTGCCGGTGATTTATTTGTTGTAATTCATGTAAAACCGTCAAATTATTATCAGCGAGATGGTATTAATGTGTTTACAAAGCTTGAAATATCACCTGCACAGGCTGTTTTGGGCGACGAAATTATGATAAAAACTTTGGATGGAGATAAAAAAATTCAAATACAACCGGGTATTCAAAGCGGTAATACAATAAAAATTAAAGGTGCAGGTGCTCCGCTTGTTTCAAGACCTGCTCAAAGAGGTGATCATATTGTTGTTGTGACCGTAAAAATTCCGACACAGCTCAGCGAACAAGAGCGTTCACTCTATAAACGTCTTTATGAGTTGAATACTTCTAAAAAAATCCCTGAAACTATTATGTCTAAAGTTAAAGGAGTTTTTAATAATGCGTAAATTGTTTGTCATGCTTTTAATATTTGTAATGACGGCAATCCCTGCTGCAGCATCAAAAATTCCGTCAGAGCTGCAGGATTATATTTTAAAATCATTTCCTAAAACAGATTTTCGGTTTGACGGACTTATAACACTTCCCGATAATACTGTATATCTGCCTTTATTCCCGGCTAAATCTGAAAGCCCCGAAACAATTGCAATAAAAACAACATTTCCTGCCGGTAAAACATTGTTACAAAAACCGGATATCGTAATTTTTAATAACAATTATTCAATTTTAAAAGTTATTAACGATAAAAACGGCAAAAAAACAGTTTTTGTTCCACAGGTTGTGCCTGTTGAAATCCGAAACGGGCTTTTACCTCAGGATATGCTTGTCCCACACGGACTTGTAATCCCTGAAAATCTTAAAGGGATTGTCGGAAATCTTAAAATTGACATAACGAAAAGCTTGAAGGTCGAAGTCCCGCAGTCTAAAATTCCTGTAAGTGTTACTCCGGTTCCGCAGTTGAAAAATAAAACTTTTTATGTTGCAACCGGCTATTCCAGGAATATTCAGGTTATAAATACGGAAAGCAAAACTCCTGCTTATGCTCTTGCTCAAGATTACGTGCCAAATAACATTAAAGGTTATGATAATAAATTTTTGCTTGTAACATCTTTTGGCAGTAATAATTTAAATGTTATTTCGCTTAAAGATGAAAAAATTATTAAACAAATTCTTTTTGATAATATTCCGGATGAAATTCTAATAGACAAAACAAAAAAAATTGCATATGTTTCCAGTCCGCAGGATTCAAGCATTTTTGTCGTAAATTTAGACTCAATGACTCTTTCAAAACAAATTAAAATTAATGGCATGTGTGAAAGGTTAACGCTTGCAAATGACGGTTCAAAATTGTTTTATTGCGACAAAAAAAATAATGAAATTTGGGCTGTGGAATTGGATAATAATTATCTGTTAAAAGATATAGGCAAATTCCCTAATGTTTCTAAAATTGAGTTTAATAACAATAAAATTTATATAACAAGCCGTACAAAAAATCATTTGGCGATTATTGATTATAATACAAACGGTTTGATTGCCGAAATAGAAATTACTCCAAAACCGGTGGATATGATTTCATATGAAAATAATCTTTATATTTTAGGGGCTTTGGAGAATTCTATACAAGTTATTGATACAAAAACCGATGAAATAACGGATTCTATATATTTAAATACATATGGATTTTCAACAAATATAGACCCTGTTGAAGGAACAACGCTTGCTGTAATTTCAGATTCAAGAGCAACAATATATTGTGTTTTGGATATGAAAACAAAACAGCTTATAAAAGCAAGTGCAATAGAAGTTCCAATAAGAGCGATTGTTGTAACAGATAGAGTAAAATAAATGAAAAAATATTTTGATGAAACTACTGAAAAAGTTCTTGCTGAATTGGAGGTTACTCAAAAAAATTTTTGGAATATATCAAGAGTTACCGGTGAATTTTTGTATACATTTATAAAAGAAGCGAATTGTAAGAACGTTTTGGAGATAGGTACATCAAACGGTTATTCGGGGATTTGGCTAGGGAAAGCTTTAGAAAAAACAGGCGGCCACTTGACAACTATAGAATTTTGGGAAAAACGTTTTTCTATAGCTCAAGAAAATTTTGAAACTTGTAAAATAAGCGACAGAATTACTATTTTGCAAGGCTCAGCCTGTGATGTTTTGAAAAATTTTTCAAAAGATTTTAAAATAGATTTCGCATTTATTGATGCAAATAAGAAAGAATATATTAAGTATTTTGAATTGTTGGATCCTCATTTAGTTTTGGGCGGATTTATTGCTTGTGATAACGTTCTTTCTCATAAAGAAAAGGTTAAGCCTTTCATAGACACTATAAACAATCTCAGCAATTATGAAAATGTTATTTTAAACTTGCCGGCAGGGCTTTCGTTTGCAAGAAAAGTTAAACTATTTTAACATGATACTTGATTATTTTGATTTTTAATATATTATTAAATTACACAACTAGAAAAGGAATGGAATTATGTCAAAACAATGTGAAATTTGCGGTAAAAAACCTATTAAAGCAGCTAAATTAACATTTTCGCATAAACAAATTGTCCATACGCAAGAGCCTAATTTACAATCAGTTAAGGCTGTTGTTAACGGACAAACAAAAAGAATTAAAGTTTGCACATCTTGTTTAAGAGCAGGCAAAGTTCAAAAAGCTTTATAAGGTTTTAAAAGAGCCCTTTGGGCTCTTTTCTTGTAAATATTTGAAATGTAACAATTTTTTAAATCTGTTGCAAATTAATCTTTAAATAGTATAATATTAATGACATATAGTAGTGATACACTAATAATGAGGAAGAAGAAATGAGTACATTTGAAAAAGTAAAAAAAGTAGTAGTAGATCAATTAAGCGTTGATGAATCATTAGTTACACCGAATGCAAGTTTTACAGCTGATTTAGGTGCTGATTCATTAGATACAGTTGAATTAGTTATGGCATTTGAAGAAGAATTTGGCTGCGAAATCCCTGATGAAGAAGCTGAAAAAATTCAAACAGTTCAAGATGCTGTAAATTATATTGATTCACACTCATAATAAGAATAAAGTTTTTATTAATTAATTGCGAGAGTGAGGATATTCTCTCATTCTCGCAAATTTATTAAAAAGGGATTAGAGATGATGAAAAGAAGAGTAGTAATTACAGGGCTGGGAGCAGTTACACCTTTTGGTGTGGGTGTTGATAAATTATGGAACAGTCTTGTAGAAGGTAAAAGCGGTATCAGTATTTCCGAGTCTATTGATATATCAAAACACGTAGTAAAAATTTCGGGTGAAGTGAAAGATTTCAATCCGGAGCAGTATTTGGATCCTAAAGAGTCCAAAAAAATGGACAGGTTTATTCAGTTTGCGATGGTTGCTGCTGATGAAGCTGTAAAAGACGCAAAACTTGAAGAAGACAAAGAAACGGATCCGTATAGAATTGGTGTTATGGTAAGTTCTGCCGCAGGAGGTTTCAGAACATTTGAAGAAAATCATGTTCGTATATTGGAAAAAGGACCGAATAAATGTTCACCATTTACAATTCCGATGATGATTGTCAATATGCCATCAGGCAGAATTTCAATGAGATACGGCTTTAAAGGTGTAAACAAGGTTGTAGTTTCTGCTTGTGCAACAGGTACTCATACGATAGGTGATGCTTTTAGAACAATACAATATGGTGATGCGGATGTTATCGTAGCTGGCGGTACGGAAGCTACAATTTGTGATGTTGGTGTTGGTGCATTCTCAAGTGCCAGAACATTATCCCGTAGAAATGATGAACCGGAAAAAGCTTCACGTCCGTTTGATAAAGATCGTGACGGCTTTGTAATGTCTGAAGGTGCCGGTGTTTTGGTATTGGAAGAATATGAGCATGCTAAAAAACGAGGTGCAAAGATTTATGCCGAAATTATAGGTTACGGTCAAACAGCTGATGCCTATGATGTTGTAGCTCCATGTCCTGAAGGTAAAGGTGCTACAAAGTCTATGGAATTTGCATTAAAAGATGCCGGGCTGAAACCAACTGATATTGAATACATTAATGCTCACGGAACAAGTACGGGACTTGGTGATGTTGCAGAATCCAATGCTATTGAAAGATTATTCGGCAACAAGCAGCAAAATCCTAATTTGCGTGTAAGTTCAACTAAATCTATGCACGGGCATGTTTTAGGTGCAACGGGTGCAATAGAGGCTATTGCTTGTATTAAATCGATTAATGAAAATATTGTTCCGCCTACAATAAATCTTGATAATCAAGATGAGCATGTTGGTGATTTAAATTATGTTCCTAATAAAGCTCAAAAGGCAGAAGTTCACCGTGCTTTATCAAATTCATTTGGATTTGGCGGACAAAACGCAACTTTAATATTTCAAGAAATATAAGGAAAGCCCCTAAAAAGGGGCTTTTAATTTATGAAAAAGATTTTTGTATTTATATTTTTAATGTTTTTCTCATTGCCGGTTTTTGGGGTTCAAAATACTTCTATTTCTGCCTGCTCGGTGAAACCCGAGATTAATGAAGCTAAAACTCTTTTTTTAAATACTAAATTGCAGTTTAATAAGAATGATTCTTCTATTGATGTATCTGCAGATTCTCAGGTATTTGTTTTGGGCGATGTTGATTATACAGATTTTATGGAGGATTTGGGGCATCAAGTCGCAAAATTTTGGCATCCGAATGAGATGTCTGAAACAAGCACGCTTGAAATGCTATTAAAAATAAATAAAAGGGGTGAATTAGTTTCATATAAGGTATTGACCGGTAATGAAATTTTATCTAAATCAGCTGTTGAAGCTGTTAAAAATGCTTTTCCGTTTATGAATTTGCCGCAGGAAGCTCATCAAAAAAATATTTTTATTAAATTTACTTTTGTATATAACGCTGAAAATAAACCTGAAGTTAAAAATGTAGATTTTAAACCTTATATGAGTGAGCTGCAAAAAAAGATTAAGAAAAATTGGAAACCAAACAGATGGAGTAAAAAATCTAAACTAACAATTTTATTATTTTCTATCAATAAACAAGGTGAATTAGTTTCTTGTGAAATTTCTAAATCTTCAGGAGATAATGAGTTTGACAAACTTGCTTTAAAAGCTGTTAGAGACACTGCTCCGTTTAAGTCTTTACCTAAAGAATATAACGGTGAAAAAATAGATATTCAATTTACGTTTGATTATAATGTTTGGGGCGAAAAAAATTCTATACAAATAGATACAAGTCTGTTAAATTGCAAAATTACTGATAAATCTCCATCAAATCATACATATGCAAGTTTTAATGACAGAAATAAAAGAAAAGTTTTTAAAAGTTATATGAATGACGTTACTAAAATGCTTGAAGCAATTAAATATAACGGTGAAAAAGCATCTCTTGTTAAAATAAAATTTATTATTTCAAAAAGCGGTGAGGCTCAAAATATTAAAGTTACGGCATCTACAGGAAATAAAGAATTTAACAACAATGTTATTAATCAGATAAAAGGTATAGACTTTGGTAGTATACCTGAAGAATTGGGGGTTGTGAATATTCCTGTTGAATATCAATTTGATAATTATACATATAATTCGGAATTAACAAAACAATTGTATAAATCATCAAAATATTCCGGTATAAATACAGGTGCCGGTGTCGTCGGTGCCGGTTCTTTGCTGGGAATTTTTATATTGAAATTAGTAGGATATTAGCCGTTCATTCAAGTTTTAACGAACAATAAAATCTTAATCCGTTAAAATCCTGTCGAGACAGGCTTTTGATGAATACTGCCATTCTCGATAGGTTATGCGTTTGACTTTAAAACCGCAGCGTTCTAATATTGCTTGTTTTTTCATATTTGAAACATTTTGTTTTACATTATCTTCAACGCCGTCAACTTCAATAATGAATTTTTTATCAACTAATAAATCAGACTTTAATCCTGCTATTTCACTGCCTGCAATCACTTCATGACCCAATTCTCGTATTTGAGCTGCAATTTCACGTTCAAGATTGTTTTTGTATTCATTTTCATCAATTTGTAGATTTTCAAGAGCAAGTTGTTTATTTTGATACTCTTTAATATATGAAATATAATTTCTGAAATGACCTTCGGGCAGGTTTGTAATATCTCTTGAAACGAAGTTTATGACTTTGTATCTGGCACGTGTTATTGCAACGTTAAACAGGTTAGGTTTTTGTAAAAAAGTTGCACTTTGAGCATGGCTGTTGTCAGCAAATGCCCAGGACATTAGTATTATATCACGTTCATCGCCCTGGAATGTATGAGCTGTACCTATTTCAACCTGATGTTTCTTTAACATATAATCTGAAAGTACTTTTGAAACAGAAGTTTTTAGTTGTTCCACCTGTGCTCTAAAAGGTGAAATTATACCTATAGATACAGGATTATCAGGATTTTTACGTTCATCTTCTATAATGATTTCGTGTAATTTTTTTATTACAGCTTCAACTTCCGGCAGATTGCGTGTTGCATCAAAATCAACTTTTCCATCGGGAACTTCAACCAATTCTAACACTTTTTGTCCGCCGAAATCTTTTTTCATTACACGTATTCTGTCACCGTAAAATTCGTGGTTAGAAAATTCAATAATTGGCGGCAAGCTTCTGAAATGTTCATCAAGCATTACGGAATTCATTGAATAGTAATCAGCTAAATCAAACATGGAATTTGTTCTAAAACGCCACATTAATTGGTATTTGTCAGGTATTCCATATTGATTTAAGAAAGACTGTTCCTTTGCTTTCTCTAAGAATGATAAGTGCGGAAGCTGTTTGTCATCGCCTACAATAACCGCACGTTTTGCACGAAACATTATAGGAAAACAGCTAGCAATATCGCATTGAGAAGCTTCATCAATAATTGCGACATCAAACATTCCCGGTTTTATAGGTAAAGAGCCTGACACTGCATAAGTTGTTACACACCAGCAAGGAAAGGCTTCTAAAAGGGGTCTGAAGTCTTCTTCTTCTAATATTCTGTTTTGCAGATTTTTTTTCCGTTCTACCAATGATTTTGCGTGTACTTTTAGTCTTTGGCATTTGACTTGATCACGTAAAAGACCCTTTAAAGCCTCTCGACGTTTATTTTTAAGTATATTTATCGCAAGATTTTTTTGTTTTTTCTTCATTTGGCGGATTTGTTCCATAAGAACATGCAAATTCCCGATTTTTTGTATATCAGCTTCTATTTTTCTTAATTTACAATTCATCATTGCAACTTCGAGTTCTGCATCAAGTCGTGCTAAATTTTCATAATTTACTTCAAAATCATTTAATTTCAGGATTTTTTTCAAATGTCTTAAGCTGGTAAAATTTGCGATATTTGCAAAAAATCCGGCTTTTTCCATATTGTTTCTTAAAATTTTTATAATTCCTGATACAATATCGATTTCGCTTTTTTTAAGCTGTGTTGTTATAAATTGCATTTCTCCGATTGATTTTTCATGTTCTGATGTTTCCAAAGACAGATCATGCCATTCGCATTCAAGTTTTATAATCTGTTCACATTTTTTTTCTGTTTCATGTAAAAGATTTAAATGATCTTTCATATCTTTAACATCAATAAGAAGGCTGTCTTCGCAATCACTATCAATGTCGATTTTACCTGATAATAAATCTTGTAGTTGATAACTCAGATGTTTTTGGTAATTTAATCTTCCTGCTCTAAGTGCCAAAAACGGTGCTCCAAGCTCGTTTAAGCGTTCAGCGACAACATCAACGGCTTTATCCATGCGTGAAGCTACAAGAACTGTTTTGCCGTTGGCAATTAAGTGTGCTACCAAGTTAACGATGGTTTGTGATTTTCCGGTGCCCGGAGGACCTTGTACAGCAATGAATTTGTTGTTGTCTATATTTTTGATAACTTTTTCCTGCGAGTCACTTAATGATAAAGGTGTTATCGGGTAAAAATCGGTAATTTCTTTTAAATCCTTTATAGGTGCTGATTTTGCCTGCACATATTCATCGTTTATTACGCTCAAGGCTGTTTCTCGATAGATTCCGCTCGGTTTTTCAGCTATTTGTGTTAATTCGTGTAAAACTCCTGCGGTAACTGAAGGTCTTTTGGTTAAAATTATTGCATTTTGATATGTTACAACAACTTTATCAATTTTTATTGAAGATTTTTGTGCTGTTTCTTCTTCTTCAATAATTTCGTCAAGGTTTTCGGAATTTATTTTTTCTTTATAAAAATCTTTTGCCTCTGAAATATTATCTTCTGTTTCGTTATCTTTTGAGGTTTTACTTATTTCAATATCCGGAACAATAGACTGTAATGTTGTTAAAAATATGTCTAATTTTTCCTGCGTTATTGGTAAATCAGGTACTACATCCAAAATCCCTTCCAAAAGCAGGTCGACTTCATCTTCATCATCATTTTTTTTCATTAAACCTGCAAGGGCACCTGTATTTAATGAAAGTATTTCATCCATAGGAATACAGTTTATGTTAACCCCGTTGCGTTCAAGCCGGCATGGTACGTATAAAAGCGGGGTTAAAAATTCGTTTTGTTTTTTGGATTTATTGTTTTTCCCCACTAAAAACAGATATCCGTAAATTAAGTATTTGTCTTTTGTGCTTAATTCACTTTGTATCATAAGTTCTGTCAACTTACTGTCTGAACCGTCCAATTTTAAATATTCTGCACCGGTTGTAAACAATTGTTCTTCTCCTGATAAGAAAATCCATTTGTTATCTTTATCAGCTTTTAGATTACGGAAGGTCGAACTTTTTACTTCTTCTCTTACACAGTCGTGCAGATATTGACTTAATTTTTTTATAAAACTGTTATTAAATGCTGAATTTATGGCTTTTGTCGCTTCTTGTAACATGATTTCTCCTGCTTGTTTATTATATCATTTTAAGCTAAAATATGGAATATGGACATCATCAAAATATATGATAATAAATTGTATTATATTGGAGGCATAGTCCGTGACAAACTTCTTGGTGTTGAAAGTTTTGATGTCGATATAACATACGTTGGAGATGCAGTTGAATATTGTTCCAAATTTGGTGAGGTTATCCAAAAAAATCCTGATTTTGGCACGGTAAGAGTTAATGTAGAGGGTTGTATAGTTGATTTTGCTTCAACTCGTGCGGAAGTTTATGAAAAAAAAGGACATTTACCTGTTATTACAAAAATAGGTTGTTCTTTAAAAGAAGATGTTATGCGTCGTGATTTTACGGTTAATGCTTTGGCTCAAAATGTTGCAACAGGTGAAATTGTTGATTATGTTGGCGGTTTAGATGATTTGAAACTGAAAAAACTTCGTATTTTGCATGATGAAAGTTTTATTGACGATCCGACAAGAATTATTAGAGGGTTAAAATTCCGTGTGCGGTTCGGTTTTGATTTGGACGAACACACAAGACAACTTCAAGAAGATTATTTGGCAAATATCAATTATGATATGTCTTATAAGAGAGTTAAAAAAGAGCTTATTGAAACATTTAATCTTAATTCCAATCTTGCATTTAAAATTTTTGTAAATGAAGGTATTTATAAACTTCTTTCTCCTGAAAAATTTGATTTGCCGGAGGCTGATGTAGAAAGTTTGGTTACTAAGTATAATCCTAATAATGTATGGCTTGTGTATCTTGGACTTTTACCCGATTTATCGAGGCTGGAATTTACCAAGGAAGAAAAGAAAATTTTGGATGATTTTTATTCAATCGGAAATTTGAACAATGATTTTGAAATTTATAAAGCTTTTGAAAATAAATCAATTGAAAGTATTTTGTTATATGGTATAGCCAAAAATTTGAATGCAGCAACAAGGTATCTTGATATTCTGCGTAAGATTAAAATTTTAATAACAGGTAAAGATTTGTTGCAGCTTGGAATTACACCGTCAGCTGAATATCAAAGAATTTTTGATTATGTTTTGTCGGAAAAACTTAAAAATTCTAATCTTACGTTTGATGATGAAATCAGATTAGTTAAAAATTTACAAAAAATAGTGTAGCTGTGTATTATGAATTATAAGAGGGTAAATAAGATTAAGGGACGGATTTTTAATAAAGTTACCGGGGCATTATGCCAAAATGGAAACAGCAGGATTAAGAGGGCCTTAACCCTCTTAAAAAAATAAAGCAGTTCATAAGCCGTGTTCTGTTTCTAGATAATCATCTGTCTGGGAATGCGGTTACCCGCAAACTCTAGCGATTTTTCCGAAGTGGGCGGACACCTTTATAACCTTCGATTTAATCTTGCATTCGGCTGGGGTTTACCTAGCTGATACCTCTCGATATCACTGGTGAAGCTCTTAACTCACCGTTGCACCATCGCCTGTGAAATCCATCGGCAGTCTTCATTTCTGTGGCACTATCCACCGGCTCACACCGTCCGGGCTTTCCCCGGCAGCCTGTCCTTGAATGCACGGACTTTCCTCACATTTCTGTGCGATTATCCGGCTGCTTTATTGTAATTGTACAAATTTATCTGTCAGTCAATGACGAACTTACTGAAATAGCCTCTTTTGCCCAAGTCTGAGCAGTAGGAATTTCTATTTGTCCGTCATCATATATGTTCATACTGAATCTGTCAAAGTTACCATCCCTGTTTTTGCAGTTGTTGGATGTATCACCTTGAATACAATTCGGTTTTTTGTCACCGTTTACGTCTACTACGATTTCATTTTTAGGGTCTGTTGTCGAAGATTTATTTACCAGCGACCATTTTATCCCGTCAGGAGTTGTAAATGTCCTGCAGTTAGAGCCGCTTCCGGTTTTCATAGCACTTGAACATGATGTATTAATCGTACCTTCAATGTTTAAATGCTTTGCAAACAGTTTTATGAATTTGCTGTTACCTTCGCAATCTTCATCATGAAATCTTACTTTATCCGTATTATCAAATCCCACAAGATCCGTTGCTCCGGCTTTATTTACCAAAGGATATAAACTCGGGTTATTTATCATATCGCTTACAACTGTTGTTGTGGTATAATATACTTTTTTCATCATTATTTTGTTTTGGTTAGGATTGTTGTTTACGATTGATGGCAGTACTGCAGCACAGATTATACCTAATACTGTTATTGCTATCATTAATTCCGATAATGTAAAACCTTTTAATATCTTCATATTATCCTTCCTTTGATATTTATATTTTAGCATATTTTTTATAGCTTTTCAATAAATTTTTCTTTTATTCAACATGTAAATATTTTTTTACAAAATAGCAAATTAATTCATTTAGAGGATTTAAAATATTGATTGGATGCTATAATCTAAAATAAACACAAGGTAGCGTATATGGTCGATAACAGATCAGCAGGATTTTTCGGAATTGGTGGATCGTTCAATTTTAAAAGCGGCGATATCTCCGGAACTGCTGCAAAAACTCAAGATGATAAAATGGGTCAAGGCGGAGAATATTTCGCCCAACAGGCTCCTGAAAATGGTGAGCCTGAAAATAAATATATGGATCAAAGTGCAGTTTTACGTGCAACTTTGAATTCTTTGGCAATGATGAATGTTGCTAATGTTATTAATGCCAAAAAAAAGAAGATTACCCTTAAAGAGGGTATCAAGAAAAAGAAAATTGAGGAATCTGTAGACACGGAAGAGGAAGAAGATTTTTATTAACCAAAAATGTTAATATCTTTGTGTTGTTCTTCTTTTTTGTTATGGTTTAACAATTCTCCGTGATAGAAGGGGTTTGAACCTTTTTTATCTTTTGCTGTGCTGAAGCTGATTATTGAATTGAATTTTGGAGCTTCTGCCGCTTTTTGTACATCTATGCCTTCATATACTGAAAATGCTATTTTGCCTTCAATATTTTTTTGTATATTTTGTGCTGCCTGTGTGTTTAAAAATTTTATTGATTCTAAAACATTTTGATTAAGTTGAATTTGCATTCCTGATTTGTTTAATGCGATTTGTTTTGCTGTTTGTGAGTCTATGTTGTATAAATCAAGTCCTAATTCTTGAGGCTTGAATGCTGTATTTAAAGCTCCTGTTTGTATGTTTGAAGCTTTTGCATGTGCCCTTTTAAGAATTTCGGCGGATACTTCTTTTAATATAGAAGTATCCAAACCGGTTTTGAAGTTTTGAGTGTAATTAATGCTTAGACTCATTTGTTCCCTTTTCCTTTGTATTCATGTTTTCGGCACTTTTTCTTCTGAACTTTAATCCCTTGAACATATTTGTAACATTACTTAACAAATATAGAAAAATAGTAAATTTATATAAGTAAGAATTGTTTATATATATGAGAGTATATGAGGAATTATTATGTACGGATATAATCCAGGATTTACAGATACAATATCGGGAATTCAGGCAGGGCTTGCAGGTTTAAACGGCGTTGTAAGTTATTTGGATGCCAGAAATAACGGTGCTAATCCATGGCAGGCTACGGCATATGGTTTGGGGACGGCGTCTATGGGTATTGGTAATGCTATGTTAGGCAATGCTATAGATAAAACTACTCATTCTTATATGGGTACTACTTTGAACAGTGTTTTGAGTACTTTTAATAATCCTTTTGCGACATCAATTGGTATGACAAGTGCTGCTATATTTACGACACCAATGTTCTCGCCTGTAATGCCGTTTGGAATTTATTCAGCCTGGGCAACACCTGTTATGTTTGGGGCTCCAATGCCGATGTTTGGCGGGTTTTGCTGTCGCTGTTAATTAAAGTCCAATTTTTGCTAACTTTATCCAGTATGACTTTAGTTTGATTTTTGTTTAACAAAATCTCCTGTACTGCCGAATTTATAAGAGTATTTATTTCTTTTTGATTACGTTGCGGTTTTAGTACAGGATTTATTTTATTTAATTGTTGTGCACTTATTACTCGGGCTTTTGCCATTAAATCTGTTTCGTTGTATTTTGTATAAAAGTCGTCTTTTAATGTCTTTTTATTTACCGCAATTACGTTTGTTAATTTTGCCAGTTCAAGCTGATTTTTCTCATTTGTTAAAAATAATGCAAATTTTAAAGCTGCTTCTTTATTTTTTGCTTTTGAAGGTATTATAAAGTTCATCAGTGAAAAATCGTATTGACCTAAATCTCCGGTTAATTGTTCTGCAACATCGGTTTTGGCATACGTTGACGGAGCATTTTCTTTAATCATCGTTAAAAAATTCGCTCCTGCCTGAAACAGAACAATATTTTCCGACATATATTTTTCAAGAGCTTCTCTGTGTGTTTGGGTTATTGATTCTTTTGGTATAAGATTTTTTTGGTAAAGATTTTTGAAAAAGTCAAAAACCTCGACAGATTTTTCAGAATTTATATTATTGGCGGAATTTATACCGTATTTATTTAAAATTTTTAGCATTGTATCATTTTCAGAAATATTAGGCAGCCAAATATATGCATTTGTTTTAGTCTTTATCTGATGTGCCATTTCGCCCATTTCCTTGTACGTTTTTGGAATTTTTTGGATGAAATCTTTATTATAAATTGTTATTGCAGATGTTGCATACCACGGCAGAGAATAAATTTTGCCGTTGTATTTTAAAGACTCTGTTATTTCAGGGACAAATTGTCCCATTTCTTTTTCATCAATTTCATATAACGCACCTTTTTGGGCTAAAATTGCTGAAAAATCAGGGTTTAGATTTATTAAATCAGGCGGATTATCGCTTAATACTGCAGCTAAAGTCCTTTTTTCTCCTTCTGAAAAAGGAACGTCTATCCAATGAATTTTTATGTCGGGATTTTTAAGCTCAAATTCGTTTATTACGTTATTAATATATTCCGAAAAATCACTCATTTGAAGTGTCCAAAAGATTACTTCCGCAGTGTCTGCCGCATAATTTGACCTGTTTGTTGCAAAGTTTTCTGTGATTTTTTTGTAATTTGTTAAAATTATTAATAAAATTATGGCAATTATAATTAAAAAAATTTTTTTCATTTAAACTCCTTTTTGGATTATTATACTATGAAAGCTTATGAAATTTCTAAAAAATTTGCAAAAAATCATACAGTCTGATAATATATTTTTGTAAGGGGAAAATATGTTTAATAAATTTTTGTTAACGATAATTATGGGGTTGATATTTATTCCTGCAGTTTTAGCGGAAGATGTTTGGGTAAATGATTTGAGAAGTTTATTCCTTTCAAACGGTGCGGTTATTTACGGCATAAATATGCGGACGTTCGGAGCTCAGGATACAAATAATGACGGGCTTATTGAAATTTCTGACGGTGAAGAAAGCGGTAATTTTTTAAATGGTATTAACAGACTGGATGAATTACAAAGTTTAGGAATAAATACGTTACATATTTTGCCGATTATGGAAACCGGTAAAACAAAAGCACTGGGTACTGCCGGTTCTTTATATGCTGCTGCAAGTTTTAATCAGCTTAACCCGCAATTGAAAAGTGAAAAGACAGCTTTATCTTTGGAAGATCAAGCAATAAAATTTATTAATGAAGCTCATAAACGTAAAATTAGAGTTGTTATTGATTTACCTGCTTGCGGTGCATATGATTTATTTTTGAAACGACCTGAATTATTTTTAAAAGATTCTACAGGTCAGCCGGTCGCTCCGTCGGATTGGACTGATGTCAGAATTTTGGATGCAGGCAGCGAAACTAATATAAATATGGATGTTTATAATTTGTATCGTGAATTTGTAGATTATGTGATGATGCTGGGTGCTGACGGAATTAGAGCCGATGTAGCTCAAATAAAACCGGCTGCTTTTTGGAAAAAGTTGATTGATTATTCAAGAATTAAAGATCCTCAATTTATGTGGCTTGCAGAAGCTTCTGATTCATGGGTTGAATCAATAACCCCGGCTGTTGATTTTACTCCGTATGATAAACTTTTAGATGCAGGTTTTGATGGCTTTTACGGAAGTTATTTTAAAATGAAGGATTGGCGAAATGCATCTGAATTTTTAAATCAGGTTAAATTTACAAATTCTTTGAAAAAAAATTTTTCTAAAGCTGTTATAGGTAGTTTTGCAACCCATGATGAGCTTAGTCCAATATTAATAAATGGTGTACAATACAGCGAAATGATCTTGTGGCTAAATTCAACTTTACCTGTTAATGCTTATTATGTTGACGGTTTTACTTCAGGTGATAGTTATATATATTTGTGGGCTAATAAAAAAGCCCATAAAACATATACTGATGATAACGATTACTTTGTCCATCGTGGAAAGATAGATATATTTAATTTTTCAAGAAAACCCGGCGGTAAATTTATTGAATTGACTAAAGAATTTGCAACCGCAACAAGTTTTAAATCATTTATTAGACCTGTTATTGTAAACGGTATTTACAAAGAATTAAAAACAAATAATTCAGAAGTCTTTGCTTATGGCTTAAGTTATAATAAGACAACGGTTTTGGTATTTGGGAATATGAATTTTAGAACATATAATGATGCGGAAGTTAAAGTTCCCGGTTATAAAGATGAAATGTTGACAATACCGGTTAAAATGGATACAGCTCCTATTGCCGACGGAAGTAAATTTAAATTAAATTTACTTCCAGGTGAAATTCAGGTGCTTTTGATTAATGATTTTGATTTAAGGTAATTTACAAATTCACCGATTTCATAGGCTTCTATTGTCCCAACAATAATTTTATATCCCAAAAGAGCATGTTCTAATTCTGCCTTCATATGTGCTAAAAGTCCCGGAATGATTATTTCTCTTGTTTTTACTTTATTTGCAAAATCGAATTTTTTTAACGTTTTTGCTGCTATTTCCGCTGTAAATTTTTCTGCTGACCAGGCTGTTAATACGCTCATACCTTCTGTAGGTATTACTATTAAATATGACGGTATATTTAAATTTTCAAGCTCATTTGCAACGGCATAGTATGTCAGTGCAAAGTTTGTTGTCATAAAAACTATTGAATTTTCATCAGGATTGTTAAATTCATAAATTTTTGCTTTTACCTGCAATGGTTTTTGCGGGTCTGTGTAGAGATTTTGTCGCAGTATCATCAGTGTCGTAAAAAGACTTTCGTCAAAATCTTCAAATACAAGCATATTAGCATATTTACATATGTAATAACTTGATTGTGCACACAGCTCATATTTATCTATTCCGGATTTGAAATATACATAGACAGGATCAGAATATTTATCATTTTTTTCTTCTATGACTTTTTTTCTTATTTCAATTAATTTTTTGGCAGTGTTCTTATTGTATTTTATCTTTTTTAAAGAGAGATTTAAAAAATCTTCCTCTTTTATATAAACCGTTTCTTCACATAAATTTTTCATTTTGAATTTTTTACTGTTTTTGAGAATTACTAAATCAATTTTCATTTTTTCATTTACTCTAGTAATCTCAAAATTTTTTATCTGTTCAATTTTTTTATTAAAATCAGTAGCTTCGCAATCTAAAATAACAGCAATTGCCGCAGGATTTAAAAACTTTTTTTTGTGTCGGTAAAGACTGTTTTCGCCGCCGATTATCAGGTTATCAATTTTTACGGTTTTTTGTGATGCTTTTTGAGTGAATAATTGTTTTAATTCTTTGGGCATATATTTGCATCTATCATAAGATACCTGTCTTTGTGCTAATTTTATAGCAAAAGCCATACAAGTCGGACAGCCGCATTTTTTACAGTTGGTGTGTTTTGATTTAGCGGCACCCGGCAGATATTTGAAAATTTCAAGACCTGATAAATTCATTTGTTCCTTTCATAATTTCAATATCTTGCGGATTATACATAACAATAATATCTGCTCCGGCTGCCTTTACCGCAGCTGCAGATGAAATTTCAAACATTCTTGCTCTTTCGGATAATTTTCCCCAGCTTTTTGGAAAGTTGTCAAGTTTTGCTTCTTTTGTTTTTAAGCTTTCTTCAGGGGCAAAACTTATTATCGGTAAATTTAAGGATTCATCAAGTTTTATTTTTTCCATTATGCTGTATCCGTATTCCAATCCGTAACCAAGCCCGCCGATATCGGTGTTAATTATTATTTTGTCTGAAGAAAGCCCGAAATCATTAGCTAAAATGTTTAGTTCTTTACAGGAACTGATATCAATCGGACTTTTTAAAATTAAACGATGGTTGCCTTGAATCACTGCAGGTATTATGTCTTGATAAGTCTTTTCATTTGCAAATGAAATTATGCATTCTCTGTCTAAATCTTTAATTAATTCAGGTAAAAAGTTTTTTAGTAATGTGTTATCATCAGTGCAGTTAATCATAAGCGGTTTGCTTATATGAGGTAAAATCCTTTTTAAAATTTTTTTTGCTTTTTTAATATCATTTATTTCTTTTACATTAAATTTTAACCCTAAAATATCACAAGAACTTTTTTGAGCTTTACGCAGCAATTTAATTCTGTTTGTCGTTTTAAAATAGTCTTTTGCTATTTGAAAATTTTCTTCAGGATTAAAAATTGGTATTTCAAGAACATAGAGTGTTTTATTGTCTGTCACTTTGAACTTTTTCCATTAATTCATCGAAACGTTTTTCATCAATAGTTTCTTCATCCAACAAGGTTTTGGAAATATATTCAAGCATATCTCTATTTTCAGAAAGAAGTTTTTTTGCGATTTCGTATCTTTCATCAACAATTTTTTTCACTTCTTTATCTATTTCAGCGGCTATTTCTTCGGAAAAATCTCTTGTGTGCCCGAAATCACGTCCCATAAAGATATGTTCTTCACTTTTACCATACTGAAGATTTCCCATTTTTTCAGACATCCCGTAAGTCGTAACCATGTTACGAGCAAGAGTCGTTACTTTTTCTAAATCGTTTGATGCTCCTGTTGTTATTGAATCTTTTCCGTATACAATCTCTTCAGCAACCCTTCCGCCTAAAGTCATTGTTATTCTGTCAAGCAACTGAGATTTTTTCATTGTTAAATGATCTTTTTCCGGTAAAGTCATTGTAACTCCCAAAGCCATACCGCGGGGGATTATTGAAACTTTATGCAGGGGATCGGTATTTTTTAATAATTTAGCAAGCAGTGCGTGACCGACTTCGTGGTATGCCGTATTCTCTTTTTCTTCATCAGAAATTATACGGCTTTTCTTTTCAGGACCTGCCATAACTTTATCAATAGCTTCTTCTAAGTTGTCCATGTTGATTTCTTTTTGGTCATGTCTTGCTGCAAGAAGTGCTGCCTCATTCAGTAAGTTTTGTAAATCGGCTCCTGTAAAGCCTGGAGTTCTTTTGGCAAGTACTTTTAATTCAACATCAGATGCTAAAGGTTTATTTTTTGCGTGCACCTGTAAAATTTGTTCTCTGCCAAGAATATCTGGTCTGTTTATGACAATTTGTCTGTCAAAACGTCCGGGTCTTAAAAGAGCATTATCTAAAATATCAGGTCTGTTTGTTGCTGCAATAACGATTATGTTTACATTTTCATCAAATCCGTCCATTTCAACCAAAAGCTGGTTTAATGTTTGTTCACGCTCGTCATGTCCACCGCCCAATCCGGCACCTCTTTGTCTGCCGACAGCATCTATTTCGTCTATGAAAATTATACATGGCTGATGTTTTTTGGCTTGTTCAAATAAATCCCTTACACGACTTGCACCAACACCTACAAACATTTCTACAAAATCGGAACCGCTTATTGAAAAGAAAGGTACACCTGCTTCTCCTGCTACGGCTTTTGCCATAAGAGTTTTACCTGTACCGGGAGCACCTACAAGAAGTACTCCTTTTGGAATTTTTGCTCCTAATTTTATATATTTTTCGCCGTGTTTTAGAAAATCAACAATTTCTTCCAGTTCTTTTTTTTCTTCATCAATGCCTGCTACATCTTTAAAAGTTGTTTTTACTTTACTGTCTAAAAGCATTTTTGCCTTACTTTTGCCAAAAGACATTGCCTGTGAGCCGCCTGCTTGTATGCTTTTTGCCATTACTACCAAAAAAACTATAAATAGCAGCGGAAGAAGTAATGAACCTAAAACTCCAAGTAATTGTGAAGATTCGGAAGGTTTTTTTACAGTTATTTCAGCATCAGATGCTTCAAGTTTTTTCATTAAATCAGGATCATTTGGAGTTAATACTTTATATTGCACCTGTGGAATTTTTTTTTCTATGGGACCGAAAGGACTTTGTTCTTTTATTGTTTTTTCAGAATTTTCAGGCTGATTTGCAGGTATTGCTATAAGATAATTATCTGCTTTTTCAATTTTTTTGAAATCATTTGCAGCTAATTTTTCTAAAAAATTAGAGTACGAAAGTTCCGTAGTACTTGTTACGGGACCTGCCATAAATACTGACGAAACAAATACGAGTATTATAATTGCTAAAACTATATACATACCTGCGGATTGATTTTTATTCATTTAACTAACCTCTCTTTTTTTATTTATTATATCTCAAAAATGTTAAAAAATCTACATTTTTGCGTTTGTATTCTACAGTATTTAAAATGTTGCTGAATGTTAACAAAAATCTTATCAGAAGCAATTTTTTTTACTTAAAATTTTTTATATACATGAGGATATTAATGGTAAACGGTTTTAATGATATTAGGAGAATACTGCTTAGTGCAGATCTGACAGACTCGTCATCCGCAGAGATTGATAACGGGGGTGTGCGTGAGTTAAAACTTGTTGTGAAAAATTCTGAAAATATAGAAGAAATAGAGAAAATTTGTGATTGGTTGTTTGATGCTATTGAATGTTTTGGTACTGATAATATAGGATTTGAAAGAGCAATCTCTAAGGTAGATTGCAGTAATATATTTGACGTTATGGATGCTTGGGATGAAATGTACGGTAAAAACTACGGTAAAAGTTTTATTCAGGCATTTTTGGATGGAGCAACACCTACTCAGCGATATGATCATTGCATGCGTTTTATTGAATGTATGGAAAAGCGTGCACAGAGTTTGGGTGTTGATTTGTTAAGTAATGCGGAGGATGCAAAAATAGAACTTGCTACTTTTGGGAACAGCATGAATATCAATAATTCTATTCAAAGGATAAGATTGTTGCTGAAAAGTATTGAAGATACCTAAATTTCAGTTATAGAAATGCTTGTAATCCCTGAATTTCTTGCATCATCCATTAATTTTACAACCGCACCATGCGAAGCATCACCGCCGGATTCAATCAGCATTCCGTCCGGATAGTCTGAGGCTTTGCTTTTTAAAGTGGCTGCCAGGTCTTTAGCAGATATTTCTTCCCCGTCAATTAGGTATTTATCTTGATCTGTTACTGTCACTGTCAAAATTTTAGTTTCTTTATCGCTTATTTGTTCTTGACTAACCATTTCCGGCACTGTTAAGTTCAGACCCTGTTGATCTAACAGTGGAGCAATAACCATCATAATAATTAACAGAACTAAAAATATATCTGTCAAAGGTGTTATATTTATTTCATTAAATGTTTTTCTATTTTTTTGCATTTTCAAGCTCTTTTTGTTCTTTTTTACTTAGCGGTTCACCTGCTACAATAAGTTTTTTGTATTCAGCTTCTTGTGCTGCGTTCATTATAGTCATTATTTTTGAACTTTTTACCTGTGAATCGGCTTTTACGACAACCTCCGGTTTTTCAAGGGTATCTTTAATTAGAACAAGCTCTTCAACGAGTTTGTCATCCGTAATTTGTTTACCGTTGATAAACATCAAGCCCTCTTTGGTTACTGCAATTTCCGCTCTGTTTTGTTCTATTGCAACTCCGCTGTTTATCTCAGGAATTGATATATTATTGTCAACAGATTGAAATGTTGGAGCAATAACCATCATAATGATTAACAGAACTAAAAATATATCTGTCAAAGGTGTTATATTTATTTCTGTAAATAATTTTCCTTTTTGGGAATTCATTGGTTAATCCTTTATATATTTAGGTGCAACAGAAGTTTCATTTTCTTCCGAGTCTGCAAAACTCAAGAATAATAATTTAATTAACTGGAAATTTTCTTCATAGCGTTTTACTATGGATTGGAAAGAGTTGTAAAATATTACTGCGACAATTGCAACACCAAGACCAAAGGCTGTAGCTATTAATGCAGAGCCTATCCCCATTGCTACAGCTGCCGATTGATTTCCTTGCACTGCTAAATCCTGGAATGTATAAAGTATTCTTACAACAGTTCCGAACAACCCTAAAAATGGTGCTACGCCGCCAATGGTTCCAAGTATTGTTAAAAATCTTTCTAATTTTCTTATTGCTAATTCAGCTGCAATATCAAAGGAGCGGGAAAATCCTTCTCTTTGTTCAGTAAAAATTCTTACTCCTTCTCGTATAACTATGCCGTATACTCCGCCGCAATCTGTAGCAATTTCTTGTGCTTCTTTAAAATCTTTTTTTGCTAATGCTCTTTGCAGCCTTGGAATAAGACGATTTATATCTCTTTTGTTTTTTGAAAAAAGATAAATTTTCTTGATAACAACTGCCACGACTAAAATTGAACATATTGCAATCGGTGTTAGTACTGGCCAATCTAATTTAATTGAATGTAATAATAAATCCATAATTTTATCCTCATCTAAAATTGTGCTGCTCCAAATACGTTATAGTCAAACGTAAATTGTATATCTATATCAGATCCTCTGAAATCTGCGGGCAAAGGTCTGAAAGGTGCGGTTAGTTTAACCGCATTTAATGCGGCATTGTCCGCACTTTGTAGTCCTGATGATTTGAATACCCGGCAGCTAAGCAGACGTCCGTCTTTGGCTATTTTAAACAGCAGAACAACACGTTTGCTTTCGTTGCCTTTTGGCGGATCCCAATTCATCTTAATTCTTCTTTGAAGATCTCTCATATAAGGTCCGAAGTCAGGTTCTCTTATGGCATCAATACCTGGTGCCCCGCCTCCTCCGCCTGGATTTCCGATGTTACCTGTTCCTCCTCCGCCGGTAGCTAATCTTGTACCGGCACTACTGCCGCCGGTTGGTGCAAGTGACGGAGTAGGAGCGTAGCTGCCGCCGCTTTTTGCGGCCGTACCCGAACCACTTATGGGTCCTGTCGAGTAGCTGCCTGATTTTTGTCCACCTGAAGGTACCGGAATTTTGAATGCTGATGTTGGTTTTGGTATTGCTTTTGGTGTTGATGGCGGTTTTATTGAAGGTCTTGCCGTTGGCGGCTGTGGTTTTGACTGAACTTGCTGAGGTTTAGTAGCTTGTTGTACCGGCTGTTTCACAGTTTGAGGCTGTTTTACAGGCTGTTGTACATTTTTTTTGCTTGCCGCAGTAGGTGCGGCAGGTGCTGCGGCTTGTTTTGGCGATGACGGCATTGAAACCAGTTTTTTAGGGTCATTTTTCCCGCCTGTCCGTGAATTTATAGCAGATCTATATTTTGTATTTTTATCTTTAGGTATTCCTTCTTTGTCTACTAAAACAAATTCTATATCGTTCATTTTAGGTTTTGGTTTTTCAAATAATACTAAATTTATGCCTAAAAGGGTCAATATTGCTATAAAAAGCCAAATTAAGCCAAGTGTTAACGGGTGTAAAATTGTCGAGATAATAACGGCATTTTTAAAAGGCAGCTCGTCTTTGTCTTCCTTTAACATTGTCGGCATTATATATCCAAAGGACGTTTCTTCTTTATCTGTTAAATTTGTATATTTCCCTAATATAGACATTTTCTTTTCCTAAATAATTTTATTTTAAATTTAAAATAAAATTATTGCCTAATTTACTAATAATTGGATTGGTTTACAGCAGGGCTTACTGTAATAGGTTGTGTAAGAACCAGGTCTATAGAAGCGTTGGCAGGGATTTCAACATCATTTCCTTTATCCCAAAGAGATTTTACCAAGCCTCCGCCTGCACCAACAGCTGTGCCTAAAGCTGCACCTTTACCTACGCTGCCTCCGGAAAGTGCTCCGAATACAACACCTGATAAGGCACCTGCACCTGTTCCTACAGCAATATCTTTTGTATATTCTTTTGTGACATCAAGTTTTGTACCGCCTATTAATACACCTGTGTTATCATCGGTTTTGATTACGGCGGATATCGGAATTTGAATTCCATACGGAGTTACAAGTTGCGTAAATCTTATTAAAAGTTTTCCGTTTATGCTGCCGTGTTTAGCTTTTGAAACTTCCAGTACTGTTCCTGTAACAGAACTTCCTGCCGGAGCTATTAAATTATTTCCGTAATAAAAATCAGAGCCCAGTGCTAATGTTACATTTTGCCCGAGAGTCAAAGTTTGGGAACTCAGAGGGGTTGTAACAATTGTTTTAAATTGCTGTCCTGCCGGTACGGACACGACACTGCCTTTTAAGGTTCCATTATTTATATTATAATTATTTTGCGGATAATTATTAGGTTGATATAAAGGCACAGGTGTGTTCTCTGTATAATTATAATTGTTTGCGGCAATTGCAGATGTTGTTCCTATAATTATTGCAGCAATTAAAATTAAATTTTTTTTGACCATAAGCTCTCCCCTTTTTTAATATTGTAAAATATTATAATTCTAATGTCAATTTGTTAAGGTATGTGTTATCCAGGCCGGGGCTGTCAATACAATAATTCCTTCTTCGCCGGCATTGACTCTTGTATGCTCTCCCATTTTTCTTTTGCCGCCGGGACGTATTTGAAGAGTTGGTCCTCTATGCGACCAAAAGTTCCCTTGAAATCTTTGTTGATAGTGCGGAACAGTCGTATATTCTTCAGGAGCTGTTAATCCGCCGCCTATAAGATTATTGTTTGATGTATAAATATAACCTTTTATCGGGATTTCAAATGTATCCTGTAAAACCAGTTTTGTTATTTTTATTTTCATTGATGCGTGTGTACCCACAACAGGTTCGTGTATTTTTTCAATGTATCCGTAAAATACTGTCCCTTTCGGTATTACGTTTGTATCATACATGTATAAATCGCTTGTGGAAATAAATTTTACTTTGTATCCTTCAGGGCAATATTGTGTTGAGATATCTTGTGTATTAATTATTGGTATAAAAGTTCCGGCAGGTAATTCTATGCCGTCATAATTTCGCATAGGTAATTGTACATTGTCTAATTCTGCCGATTCTGTAAATGTTGATAAGCCAAATATTAATATTAAAAATATAAAAAATTTTTTCATTAACTATTATTATAACAGTTTTTGTATAAATAGCAATTTTATATTTGTTAAAAATGTAAATATTTCTTAAAAAAATGCAATTTTTTTATAATAAAACACTTTATATATTTGTAGATAGGTGTGTATAAATATGTCTAATATAATTTCATCAGCAATATTTGCATGTAGAAACGTTGATAAAACCCAGCATGGTGACGTCGGCAGAGCTCCAGTTGCGGCTGCTCAATCAATTAATGTTGTAAATCAGGCAGCAAAGTATAATAAAGCTATTGCAAAAGGTGCTGAACTTACGACAAAACTTTTTGATAAGTGGGCTGATAAAAGTAAGATTGTCAGATATGGAATAAAAGGTGTTAATTGGGCAACAAAGAATGTCAATCCGTTGATTTGTATTTCAAGCGGTATAAAAGTTTTTAGGTCAGATGATAAAATTTCTACCGGAATAAAAGAAGGTGCTGCATTGGCTACTATGTTTGCCGGCGAGGCAGTTGCTAAGAAAATTTTGCCAAAGCTGATTAAAAAATTACCTGTAGGTAGTAAAATGGGTGCTGTTATAAAAGGTCTGCTGTTTGTCGGGGCATCTATCGGTTCTTATTCTGTTGGTGAAGCGTTAGGGAAAAATATGGCAAAAGAAGTTAAGACAAATTGGTCAGGAAAAAGTTCAAAAATCGACTATATGGCTTAAGTAATTTGATTATTAAATATGTTATAATAGTTTTGTGAAAAAGATTGTTGTAATATTTTTTATATTTTTTATTAATATTTTGATGCAAGCTCCAAGTTATGCAATAAAAATTGGGCTTCAAACCGATGTGAAAAGTATAGGTGTCGGTGCCAGTGTTGCGGCTGTTATTATTGATGCAAATACAAATCATAGTATATGCTCGCTGGATGCGATGCGTGGATATGAAATCCGTCCGTACAGGAATAAAATTGCTATAAAATATAACGGGAAATATTATAAAATAGACAGTGATAATGTTGTTTTAAAAACAGAAACTCCTGGGTTTGTAAGTGTTAAAAATAAATGGTATCGTGGAAATTTAATGATACAAAATAAAGACGGTAAATTAACAGTTATTAATAATGTAAATATAGAAGATTACATAAAAGGGGTTTTACCGTCAGAAATGCCCTCAGGATGGGAAGCGGAAGCTTTAAAAGCTCAGGCGATTGCAGCAAGAAGTTTTGCTTTGGCTAATTTAGGTAAACGTGCAAAATACGGTTATGATTTAAACGATACAACGGAAGATCAGGTATATGGCGGAGCCTCAAGCGAAACAGCTAAAACAAACCAAATTGTAGATGATACAAAAGGACTTGTTTTGATATATGATTTAAAAATTATACCGGCATATTACTCTGCATCCGCCGGCGGTCAGACAATAAATGCCTCTGCGGCATGGGGGAGTGATTTACCGTTTATTCGTTCCGTTCCCTCTTTTGATGATAACGTAAAGAAAAACGGGCATGGTGTCGGTATGTCCCAGCATGGGGCTAATAATTTAGCAAAGCAGGGCTATAATGCATACCAAATTTTACAATATTTTTACAAAAATGTGCGTTTTGCACGTATAAATCCAGAATACTATAATTAAAGTTTTATATACCTGTAAGTTATTGTATTTACTGGTTTTTGGCTGTGTATTATGTCGTATATTCAGTATATATTTAAGAATTTTTTAAAAAAGTACTTGCCAAAACAAAAAAAAATGCTATAATAAGTTTTGTCGATATACAAAAGCATGCACAGAGAGATGGTTTCTGGGTAGGCGAAAGGAAGAAGGAGGTTCGTAATGAACAAAGAAGAATTAGTAAAAGAAGTATCAAAAAAAGCAAAAGTTTCTCAAAAAGCATCTGCTGACGTTATTGCAGCAACTTTAGAAACAATTCAAAAAACTGTTGCTAAAGGTAAAAAAGTAACATTAGTTGGTTTTGGTACATTCGAACCGCGTAAGAGAGCTGCTAGAACTGGTAGAAATCCTCAAACAGGTGCAGTATTGAAAATTGCTGCTAAAACAGTTCCTGCATTTTCTGCTGGTAAAAAATTCAAAGAATTGGTTAAATAGTAATTTTTTGGTAAAAGAGCCGGCACTGCTGGCTCTTTTTATTGCAAAAATTTGACGTAAGTGTTATATTTTATAAAGGAGATTGTCTGATGAAATATGAAATAGGGGGGGGGGCGGCTTGCTCAAAGCTTAGTCAGAAAAGCTTTTACTGCTAATCGTTGGAAATATATTAGCCGGATTTTTGTTAAGATAAAGGAAAATTTTTTAAATAAAATTATTAAAGAGATCCTTCGGCTAAAGCCTCAGGATGACGTATACCACCCAACCCCCAGTACATTTGACAATAATCGTTGTGCCGCTTTCACCCTCGCCGAGGTGCTTATCACCCTCGGGATTATCGGAATTGTTGCCGCTATGACTATTCCGAATTTAGTCGTGACATATAAGAAAAAACAAACAGTTTCACAACTTAAGAAGGTTAATTCTGTATTGAATCAATTAATTCTTCGTTCTTTTTATGAAAATGGTTCTGTAAATAATTATTTAAAAATAGGAGCAGAAGTCACAGCAGATACAACAAAAAAGTTTTTTAATACTTATTGGTTACCTTATTTAAAAGTAAAAGATGTCATCCCTGATTTTCAATCACCTTATAGTAGTGATGATTTTGGATATTCTTTATTAGACGGCAGTCTTTATCAATTTTCAATTAAAACTATTTATTCAAACGGTAGAATTTGTGTGAGATTGAATGATGGTACTATTTTGTTAATTTATGTTATGTCCTGGGTTTTAGAAGAAAACGGAAATAACGTTGCAAAATATACATCTATGCAAAGAATTTTTGTGGATATAAACGGGGTAAACGGTCCAAACACTTTTGGAAAGGACGTATTTGTATTTGTTATAGATTTTGATAAAAATGTAGTCAGACCTTATTGTTATAAGGACAATAATAATTATGTTAATGATAATTGCAAACCAAACGGAAATGGTTTTTGTTGTGCTGACAAAATAATACGCAACGGATGGAAAATCTCCGAAGATTATCCTTTTGATTAGTATTGCGAACAATTAACCGTAAATCATTTTATCAAATAATTTTTTCATCAAGGAACGTTCGGCACGAAGTTTTGCAGTTTCTGCGTCTAAACGTTTGATTTCAACACCTACCGTATCATATACGGCTTTCATCATATCATCACGTCTGTCTTCTTCTGTTGCATATTCCGCTCTTATTTTTTCAAGTTCGCCGTGATCTAAAAATTTACCGCCGCAGGCATAACATTCATCAATTTGGACTTCTTGTTTTGTGCTTGTATAATTTTTAACCATTCTTGCTCCGCAAACAGGACATGTCCTCGGGAGTTTTTCGTTCACAGGGGTAAAAGTTTTGCCTTCAATTGCTTTTAAAATTTCGTCTATATTTTCATGCTGTTCGTCAAAATATTTAAACTCTCTTGTGTCAAAATACATTCCGCCGCATCCGTCAAGACATATATCTATATTTACACCTTCTGACGGCACAAATACTTTTGTCATCTCTTTTTGACAAGCCGGACATTTTAGTGTTTGAAAATTATCTGCCATATTTATTCTCCTTGTTTTTTATTTTAGTGCATTAATTTGTTTTTTACCTCATATACATAAATTATTTTTGAAAAAATGTAACTATTTTTGAAAAATTTGATAAAATATTGTACAATTAATTTAAAAGAGGTTGTGATTGATGACAGAAGTGGTAAATGTTAATTCGGAAATAGAAGCGAAAGACTTAATCCGTAAGGGGATAAGTGATTTAAATGATAAAAATTATGAGTCTGCAAAAAATAAATTTGCACAAGCTCAAAAGATTTTTACTGTTTTAAAATCCAGCGAATATATTTCGGTATGTATGAGTTTGGGTGCATTGTCAGCTTATTTAGGTAATTTTGAAAGTTACGATGATGTTTTGCAAATTGTAAATGATGCGGTTTATATGGCACAATATTCAAAAAGCGATACGGCAAAACTTTTTGCGGAAATTGTTCAGGGAAATATAAATTTTAACGAACATAATAGTGATGTTGCACTTTTACATTATAACAATGCTAAAAAATTTGCGGAAAAAAATGATGAATTTTTAATGGCAGATTATATAAATACTAGAATAAATCAGGTTGAAAACGGTTTGGATTATTCATTACCTACCAAAAGCGATCCGTTGGTTTCGCTTGTAAAAATTGGGCGTTCAATTACAGCATTGACTGATATAGATGTATTATTAAAAGTTATTGCGGAAGAAACAAAAAATGCTCTACAGGCTGATAGGTGTACTGTATTTATATATGACAAAGAAAAAAATGAATTGTGGTCTAAAGTAGCTTTAGGGATGGAAGAAATACGTTTTCCGGCTGATAAAGGGCTTGCAGGTTATGTCGCAAAAACCGGCGAAAGTGTTAATATTGCAGATGCCTACACTGATCCTCGATTTAATAAAGATGTAGATATTAAATCAGGTTATCATACAAAATCAATTCTTTGTATGCCAATAAAAAATAATAATCAGGAAATTATCGGAGCATTTCAGGTTCTGAATAAACTTAACGGTGTGTTTACGAAAAATGATGAAGATTTATTGGTTGCCATAGGCGGCAGTGCCAGTATAGCTTTGGAAAATGCTCAGCTTTTTGAGCAGCAAAAAGAGTTATATAAAGAACAAAAACAACTGTTTGACAGTTTTATTGATACGCTTGCAACGTCTATTGATGCTCGTGACAAGATTACATCCGGTCATTCCAGCCGAGTTAAATTGTATGCAATGTTGATTGTTAACGCTTTGAATATGAATTTGCATGACAAAGAAATTATTGAAAAAGCTGCTATTTTGCATGATATAGGAAAAATCGGAATTAAAGATTCTGTTTTGCAAAAAGAAGGTAAATTAACTCCTGAAGAATATGCACATATCCAGCAGCATGTTAAAATTACTCATGATATTTTGGATAAAATTCATATGTCTGATGATTTTAAATTGATAACGGATATTGCTTGTTCTCATCATGAAAAATGGGATGGTACAGGTTATTATCGGCATTTAAGCGGTGAAAATATTCCTTTTGGCGGCAGAATTTTAGCGGTTTCAGATGTTTTCGATGCTATTACATCAAAACGTCACTATCGTGATAAAATGCCTATTGCGAATGTTATTAAAATTTTGATAAATGATTCAGGTTCGCATTTTGACAAAAATATTGTTGACGTATTTTTATCAATATCTTTAGATAAAATAATTGATGTTTTCTTAACCGAAAGTCATATTGTTTTTAAGGAAGAAGATAAGAAAATTTTAAGTGATTATAATCTTTTGGATATTTATAATTTTATTAATAACAGTAATAATATACATATTGTCGAGTTGTTTAACCATTATTATTCAGGTAACGAGGATTGATGAAGAAAAAATTGGTGTTGAGTTTAATAGGATTTTTGATGGCAGAAAATGCTTTTGCCGTGAATATTAACGACCTTATTAAACCTGCAAACCCTTTGGATGTGCCGTTGCCTGTGGTTAAAGAATCAATATCCGTTCCTAAAAAGGTTACTTTAACAAAAAATGATATTCATAATCAGTATGCCATAGCTTTAAATAGATTTATTCAAAGTAATGTGCGATCTTCATATATGGATTTTGAAGTTTTAATAGAAAATATCTCGCCATCAGATTATGTTTATTTAGAAATGTCCGGTAAAATGGCTGAATTAGGTTTGTTCCGGCTGTCGGAGCTTGCTATGTCGAAAGTTTTAGATGACGATATCGCATATATGCAGACAGAAGATGTCAAAAGATTTTATTTTCCGGCTGTAAAATTATCCAGAGAAGATGAGATATATTTAGCTGAAATGTTTTCTAATATTGTTTATAATCAACAAAGTCAGGAAGTGACAGCTGAGTTGATTAAAAATACTGCATTATTGAATAAGTATGATTATGCAAATTATTTGACAGCACTTGGATATTATAAATCAAATAATATTGCTGAGGCTGAAAAATATATTAATATAGCGGTTTCTAAAAATCCGAAAAATGTTAACTATAAAAAATTAAAAGCTGAAATTTTATCTCAAACTTCTAAACCTCAAAATGCTGTCAAAATTGTTAATGAGATTAAATCGCAAGATTTTTTAACAACTGAATTTAATAAAAAAATAAATTCAATTGAACAATATATTTTATATAAAACAAAGAAAAATGAGTTTGAGAAAAAATATCATTTGGCATATTACTATTATTATGAAAATGAACTAAATAAAGCAATGAGGACGCTTCAAACAGCTTTTAACACCAAAAAAAGCAATAACAAAAATATTTATGCACTTTTGTCACGTGTTTATTTTGATTTAAAAGAATATGAAAAAGCACAGGATAACGCTTTAAAAGCACATAAGCTTGATAAATCAAATCAAATTGCTCTTTTGGTGTTGGGAGATTTGGCATATAAAAATGAAAATTATGAAGAAGCAATAAAATATTATGAAGATGCGTCTGCTGATGAATCTTTTATATCCGATGAAAAAGCAGCATCTGCATATTTAAAAACTGGTAATGTTAAAAAAGCCACGGAAATTTTTGCAAAGATATTAAAATACAATTCAGATTCTTATATTTCTTATTATAATATGGCATTGCTTGATAAAAGCCGTGAGGTTCCTTATTTGAAAAAATCTGTAGCGATTAATCTTGATTTTAAAGACGGTTGGATAGATTTAGCAAGAACCGAAATTGATAACAACAAACTTGACACAGCTTCAAAATATCTTGCAATTGCAAAATATATTGACGAAAATGACTTTAGATATTATTATTATCAAGGGCTGGTTTATAAAAATAAAGGTTTAACCGGTGATGCCAAAAGAAGTTTTAGAAAAAGCCTGAAATTAAATCCGAATTATGTACCGGCAAAAGAGGAATTGAGCATATGAATATACTTATAGTGGAAGACCATGAATTAACAAGATTCGGTTTAAAAACAACATTTGAAGGTGTTGACTATATTGACGAGATTTTTGAGGCTGATTCGGCCGAAAGTGCAATAGAGATTTTTAATAATAACCATATAGATGTTATAATTATGGATTTGGGTTTACCGAAAATGAACGGTATTGACGCAACCAAGCAAATTCGTCAATCAAATAAAGATGTTAAAGTCATTATGTTGACATCTCACAACGATGAAAAAGAGGTATTAAACAGTTTAAAAGCGGGAGCAAATGCTTATTGCTCAAAAGAAATTAATCCTCAAAGACTTGTTCAAGTTGTTCAATCAGTGGCTGACGGAGCAGCTTGGTTTGATCCGAGCATCGCTCATATTGTTCTGAAGGCAAGTGCTAATTTTTCCGGTTCAGATACAAATAATAATTACAAAGATTATGATTTGACTGCTCGTGAAGCTCAAATCCTTAAGCTGATGACCGAAGGTTACAGCAATATGGAAATAGCTCAAATACTTGTTATAAGTATTAATACTACAAAAGCTCATGTGGCAAATATTTTGCAAAAACTTGAAGTTGACGACAGATTACAAGCAGCTTTAAAGGCTTTGAAAAATAAAATTGTTTAACTAAAATTGTTGCAACAAAAGATATTCTTGTTATAATGAATATCGTAAAGAGTTGTTTAACCCTTGAAATATATTATAGTATCTTTAAGAAACTGGATTTGATATATAGAATAATGAATTATAGGAGAAAAAAATGATAGATTATACAAAGGAAGAACTTGTAGAATTATTAAGAAAAAACCCCGAAAAATTTAATGAATGGAAATATGAGCAAGAGGATGTTGATTTGAGTGAAGTTGATTTTTCAGGATTAACTTTACGTGATATAGATTTTACCGGTGTAGATTTGAATTCAAGTTCATTTGCAGACTGTAATTTATCATTTGTTAATTTTACTAATGCTGATTTAATGTCGGTAGATTTTACAAGAGCACAGGTTTTGGACTGTGATTTTACCGAAAGTTCTTTAACAGGTGCAGATTGCAGTTATGCGATAATGACTTATTGCAATTTTACTGATTGTGATTTAGCCGGTTGTATATTTTCAGAAACGGATTTGAGTAATTCTGATTTGACAACTTCGTATAATTTGCATGCATCACGTTATGATGAAGATACTGTATGGCCGGACAGTGAATATTTACCGGAAGATTTTAATCCTAATTGCAGTGCTGATTTATCTATGTTAAGAGATGATGAAGATACGCAAGTAAGTGATTATTAATATGTTTGAAATTGTCAGTAATTCTGAAATAAATTTGCTTGCTGAATTGGCTTATGATATTTGGCATGAATATTGGGTTAATCTTTTATCTTCTGAACAAATTGATTATATGCTTGAGAAATTTCAATCAGAAAGTGCTATAAAAGACCAAATTGACTATGAAAATTATACATATTATTTCATAAAATTTGACGGTCAAAATATTGGATATTTTGGTATATCTTGTAAAAAAGATTATCTTTTTTTATCTAAAATTTATATAAAAAAAGATTTTAGATATAATGGGATAGGGACAAGAGCATTTGATGAAATTAAGAAAATTGCATCTAAAAATAAATACAATAAAATACGTTTGACAGTGAATAAATATAATAAAAATTCAATTAATGCATATATTAAATGGGGTTTTAGGATAATTGAGTCTGTTGTAACTGATATAGGTAAAGGTTTTGTAATGGATGATTATATAATGGAGTATAGATAGTGTTTAGTGAAATTGTTAAAATAAGATATTCTGAAATGGATTTGGATTTGGTATTAAAACCTTCTTTTTTGCTGCAATTTATGCAGGATTTGGCAAGTGATAATGCGGAACAATTAGGTTTTGGATATTCTTATATTATAAAGAAAAATTTGGCATGGTTTCTTTTAAAATACAGAATTGAATTTGAAGATTATCCGTCAGGTTTATACGAGTTGAAAATTTTTACCGAACCAAGGGGTTATAATAAACTTTTTGCTTATCGTGATTTTGCTTTTTATAACGGAGAATACTTGCTTGGGCGTGCGGCAAGCACCTGGTCTTTAGTTGATTTGGATACAAAAAATATTGTACCTGTTTCGGAAGCTTTGGAGTTTAATTCTAATATGCCAAGGTTTGAAAAGCGTGAACAAGATTTAACTTATGGTAAAGTTAGACCTTTAGAAAAAGTTGATAGAGAAAAAGTATTTGAGATAAGATATGATGATATTGACGTTAATAAACATGTAAATAACGCAAATTATTTGATATGGGCATTTGAACCTTTAGATTTTGAATTTAGACATTTAAAAAAGTTAAAAAGTTTGGATATAGTTTTTAAAAAAGAAATAAAGTATGGAAATAAAGTCCTTTCACAAATCCGGGTTGAGGAGAATATTACAAACCATGTACTGAAAAACGCTGATAATGGGGAAGATTTATGTATGATTTGTGCAAATTGGATTGATAAATAGCAAAATATATTTTTACGGTTTTTGGTAATATTACTTAAAATAAACTTGTAGATAAACGTGCTAAGTTTTATAATAAACATGCATAACAGAAAGGATTAAGAATAATGGTTTTAGAAATGACATTTCCGAATTTGGAGCGTGCTATAAACCCTACTCATGATATTAAACTTTTTGCGGGACGTTCCAATACGAAACTTGCTCAGGAAATAGCTGATTATTTAGGAACTTCAATAGGACCTATGGTTATTAAAAATTTCGCAGACGGTGAAATTTATGTACAGGTGCAAGAAAGCGTCCGTGGAGATGATGTTTTTATTATTCAGCCGTTATGTAATCCGGTTAATGAAAATTTGATGGAATTATTAATAATCATTGACGCATTTAAAAGAGCGAGTGCAAAGACAATTACGGCGGTTATACCGTATTACGGATATGCACGTCAAGACAGAAAAACTTCCGGAAGAGAAGCAATTACTGCAAAACTTGTTGCAGATTTGTTGACAACAGCCGGAGCAACAAGAGTATTGGCAATGGATTTGCACACCGGGCAAATTCAGGGATTTTTTAATATTCTTGTGGATCACATTTTCGCAACACCTATTTTGGTAAATTATATAAAAAGTTTAAATATAGATCCTGATGATATGGTTGCAGTAAGCCCTGATACAGGCGGTGTTCAAAGGACAAGGCATTTTGCAAAACAAGTGGGCTGTTCTTTGGCTATAATTGATAAACGTCGTGATAAACACAATGAAGCTATAGCATCTCATGTTATAGGTGATGTAAAAGGCAAAGTATGTGTAATGTTTGACGATATGATAGATACTGCCGGTACAATCTGCGAAGCATCAAAACTTTTGGTAAAAGAAGGTGCAAAAGATGTATATGTATGTGCTGCCCATCCGGTATTTTCAGGACCTGCGGTTGAAAGACTTGCTAATGCTCCGATTAAGGAATGTGTTGTCACTAATACAATTCCGTTAGATATGTCTAAAATGCCTCCTAATATAAAACAGCTTTCTGTAGCTCCGCTTTTAGGACAGGCAATTTCAAGAATCCATGACGATGAATCCGTAAGTTCTTTATTCGGATTTGAAAAAGATATTCAAGTTTCATAATCTTTAAATTTTTTAAGAATTTGTTATAATTAAAATATGGAAAATTATGAAGATTTTATATCAACGGTAAGCCATGAACTTCGTACACCTTTGACGTCTATCAGAGGTTTTGCTCAAACCATGCTTAATTCTTGGGATATGCTTGACGATGATAGCAAAAAAAAATTTTTGAAAATAATAGAAGATCAATCAAACAGGCTTATAGGATTAGTTGAGAACATGCTTTCCGTCAGCAAATTGCAATCAGAGAATAATAAATTTGTATATGTTCAGACAAATTTAAGACAGGCGATAGAACCGGTTATAGCTATTATAAAAAATGCATATCAAAATCATAGTTTTATTTTAAATTGCAGCAGGAATGTACCTGATATAATTACAGATAAAGATAAATTGCAGCAGATTATGACAAATTTGATAGAAAATGCTGCCAAATATTCGGATGATAATACTTTAATAGATATAGATATTGTACCTGCAGGAGAGTTTGTTTCTATTAAAGTTACGGACAGAGGTATCGGTATATTGCCGGAAAATTATAATAAGATATTTACAAAGTTTTCACGAATTGATAATCCTTTAACACGGAAGGTTCAAGGCAGCGGTTTGGGATTATATATTACCAAAAATCTTGTAGACAGGATGGGCGGCAGAATTTCTGTATTATCGGGAGGCGGACAAACAACTTTTGAAGTTTTGCTTCCGATAAGAAATGTAGAAGAACAGGCGAGGGTAAGATGCAATCAGTAACATTATTGATAGACAAAAGACGTGAGCTTTCTACAAAATATAAAAAATTACTTTCTTTTGAAGGTAATAATGTGATTGTTGCAAAAAATTTAATTTCTGCGATGAAGACCATTCAAGATACTGAACCTGATGTAATTATTGTTTCAGATAGTATTGATGAAGATTTATCGGAATTTTGTAAAAAAATTCGTGCATTGACATATAATATGCGTCCTGTGATTATTGCGGTTTCAAAATCTTCAGAAATTGACGACAGATTAAAAGTGTTAGAAAACGGTGCTGATGATTTTATAGGGGAACCTGTAAATTCGGACGAATTTGCAGTGCGGATAAAAGCTCATATCAGACGTGAATATGAAAGTAATTTAGATTTCAAGTGTCATTTACCAAATTTAAATTATTCAATACGTGCCCTAAAAAGGGTTATGAAAACAAATTCGGATTGGGCAGCAATGTTTATAACTATTGATAATTTTTCTAATTATAAAAAGACATATACAGAGCTTGCATCAGATAAACTGCTTCAAACTTTTTCTGCAATTATTCAATCTGCATTAGGGCATAATGAATATTTAGGTGTAATTTCAGAATCAGAATTTCTTGTTATAACAGACATTTATAAAGCTGAAAAAATTGCGAATTATTTGATATTTGCTTTTGAATCTGTAGCTCCCAAATTTTATTCAAATCAAGATTTAAAACGGGGATATGTCATGATGCGAGGTGATGAATATGCAGGCAGAAGATGTGATTTTATGCATATTTCAATAGGGATAGTCACAAGCGGGTTCAGTAATTTTAGTGATGTAAAACATTTAATGAATGAACTTATTCAGACCAAAAGTATGGCACATAATCCTTTAAAATCAAATTATTTAATAGACAGACCAAAAATTTCGGCTGAAAACAGTGTATTTGAAAAAAGTTTTAATAACAAAATATCTATAATTGAACCTGATGAATCTATGTATCTTTTACTTAAAACGATATTGCAGCTTCAAGGTTTTGAGATTATTGAAGGGGACGATATTCCTGCAGTAATAATATTGGATACCGGAGAAGACAGTATTAATAAAGATCATATCTGTACGCTTAAACAAAAGTATAGCGAAACTAAATTTATAGTAACATCAATTTTTCATGACAAAGAAGAAATATTAAGTACAGGTGTTGATTTATATTTGCCGAAACCGTATGAATTATCAAGTTTGCTTAAATGGGTTGAAACATTTATAAACGAGTTTAACCGATAAGATTTTCAAGAATATCCGCATTTTTTTGGGCGGATTTTTCTTGTGATTTACTCAATCTGTGCATATATGTTTTTAAAGCTTCCCTTATTAATTGACTGCGGGATTTTTGTTCAGTTAATGCGAGACCGTCTACTTTATTTAAAAAATCGTCCGGCATGGTTATAAGAATTTTTGCCATAATTTGTTCCTTTTATCAAATTTTAACATATTTTTTTATATTCCGCAACCGAATTAAGTAGGATAGGTTATGGACAAAATATTAAAATTTTAATAACATTAGAGCAAAAGAAAGGAGAGATTATGGACGAATATAACAACCATCATGATTGTTTTTTTCATCGCCATCCGGTATTAAAGCACTTACTTTACGGTTTATTGGCATTAATCGGGGCATTTTTAGCATTTTATGTTGTAACAGACTGGTATTTTAAGGCTATGATTGATCCTGTAAGCCAAATGAGAAGAATGGACAGAACAATTGAACATCATGACAGACAAATGGAAAAAGCTTTCAAAAAGGCTTTTAAAGGGACAGAAAGATTGCAGGAACGTGCAAATCATGTTATACGTTTGGAACAAACGGATGATGAATACAAAATTCTTGTTGACTTAGTTCCGTTAAACAACAGTGAAAAAAATGTTGAAGTAAAAACAGACGGTAATATTCTAACCGTAAAAGCGATGGGAATGCATGGTTTTGGAGAGAGAAAATCAATAGTAGAATTTACTCAAAGCTATATGTTTGGGGATGATGTTGATTTAACAAAATTAACAAAGAAACGAAAAGGCGATATGTATATTATCACAATTCCTGTTGAATAAATGCCGGAAACGGCATTTTTTATTGATAATTTTTTTTGTTTAAAGTAAAATTCCAAATGTAGGTTATCAATTAAAAAGGAGAGAATTATGTCAAGAAAACCGATTATTGCAGGGAACTGGAAAATGAATTTGCTCCGTTCAGAAGCAAAAGAACTTTTTGAAGGTATAAAATCTTTTGTAAAAGATTATACGGCACCTCAATTGCCGACAGTTGTTATAGCTCCGACATTTACATCATTATGCGAAGTAAGCTCTGTTAAATGTGACTGCGGATGCGGCGGAAATAAAATTTATGTTGCGGCTCAAAATTGCCACTGGGAAAATTCAGGTGCTTATACGGGCGAAATTTCTGTTGCAATGGCAAAGGATGCCGGCTGCGATTATATTATAATCGGGCATTCTGAAAGAAGACAATATTTTTCAGAAACTGATGAAATGATTAACAAAAAAGCAAAAGCAATTTTAGCAGGCGGTTTAATACCGATTATATGCTGCGGTGAAACTTTAGGACAAAGAGAAGCAGGTATGACTGACGAACATATTGCATCACAAATCAGAGCTGCATTATCGGGTATATCATCAGAAGATGTTGCTAAATCTGTCATTGCTTATGAACCTATTTGGGCAATCGGTACCGGTAAAACTTGCGATTCAGCTGAAGCAAACAGAGTTATTAAAATGATAAGAAGCGTTGTAGAAGAGGTAGCAGGCAGTAATGCTGCTGATTCTATCAGAATTCTTTACGGTGGTTCCGTTAAACCTTCAACTATCGAAGAACAGATGGCTCAGTCTGATATTGACGGTGCTTTGGTCGGCGGTGCTTCATTGAAAGCTGACAGCTTTAATGAAATTATTGCAAATACTATGAAAGTTGCCGTATAGATATTTGATTTTTATTCAGTTTGAATGGCTCCCTTAAAGGGAGCCATTTTTATTTATGTACTTATGCATTAAACGTAACGAAATGTAAAACGGATTATATAAAGGTAGCAAATATATTATTTTTACAACTTAAAATAATACGCATAAAAAAGGAGAAGAAAATGTTAGTAACATTGAGTAATTATGTAGGAGTTAACCGGTTGCCAAAACCGATACAATTTTCAGGTCATAAAGATAACAGTATAAAAGAGCGATTTATGGATGATATGACAGGAGCAGAGATATTAGCCGGAGAAATAGCAGCCGGTATAAAGAAAGACAGTTCTTTAAATGTTACAGAATATTATACATTAGCAGGGAAAAAATTAAAATTAACAACTACACACTTACAAAAAGATGGTAAGACTGTATCCAGTATTGAAGAATATTCACCGAAGACAGGGAAATTATTAAAAGAAACATGTTTTCAAGCAGATGGTAAAACGCTAAGTTGGGTTAAAGAATATTCACCTGAAACAGGAAAATTATTATACGAAATAGGTTTTCAAGCAGATGGCAAGACGCTAAGTTGGGTTAAAGACTATTCACCTGAAACAGGAAAAATCTTAAAAGCAACAAAATTCCAACCTGATGGCGAGAAGACAGATTATATTGAAGACTATTCACCTGAAACAGGGGAAATGATAAAAGAAACATGCTTCCATGCAGATTGTAAGGCACCACATTGGGTTTCTGATTATTCACCTGAAACAGGGAAATTATTGAAAGCAACAGCCTTTCAAACAGATGGCAAGACGATATATTACGTTGAAGACTATTCACCTAAGACAGAGAAATTATTGAAAGCAACAGCCTTTCAAATAGATGGTAAGACGATAGATTACGTTGAAGACTATTCACCTGAGACAGGGGAAAAGTTAAAATTAACATACTTTCAAAAAGATGGCAAGACGATAGATTACATCGACGACTATTCACATTCAACAAGAACAGTATATAATGCAGATGGCACAGTAGCTAAGGTTAAAAAATTGTCTTAAAAAGTTACAGCATAGCAAAATAGTATTGTTAAAATTTTAAAGGATGACTTTTTAAAAGTCATCCTTTAAATAATGCAGCATTTTTTAATTTTTTGATTAATTTGATATCACAAAAAACTTTGTTTACATATTTTAAAATATTTACACCAAAGTCGTATCATTGTATTATTATTTTATTATAACAGACTTTGAGGGAAAAAAATTGGTTGAAAAATTTTATATAAAAGGCGGAACGCCTTTAAAAGGTGAAGTTTCAATAGGCGGTGCAAAAAATTCTGTTTTAAAACTGATGGCTGCATCTCTGCTTGCAAAAGGTGAATCAAAAATTTATAACGTTCCTGAATTAACTGATGTTGAAATAATGCTTCAAGTTTTAAATAGTTTAGGAGCCAAAACTACATATAATAAAGAAGAAAAATCTTTAACAATTGATGCAACGGATATTACGAGTATTACGGCAAAATATGAGCTGGTAAGTAAAATGCGTGCATCGTTTAATGTTTTGGGAGCACTCGTTTCCCGCTGTAAAGAGGCAATAGTAGCATTACCCGGCGGCTGTGCCATTGGAGAAAGACGGGTTGATTTTCATATAAAAGGTTTAGAGGCTTTAGGTGCTAAATTGAAGATAGAAAACGGATATGTTCATGCAAAAGCAAGCAAGCTTGTCGGAACAGAAATATGTTTGGACTTGCCGTCAGTTGGTGCAACCGAAAATTTGATGCTGGCTGGAGTTTTGGCAGAAGGTGCTACAAGAATTCAAAATGCAGCTCAGGAACCTGAAATTGTTGATTTGGCAAACTTTTTGAATGCAATGGGTGCGGATATAATCGGTGCCGGAACATCGGAAGTCGTTATAAACGGTGTAAGACAGGAGGATTTGCATCCGATTGAATACACAACAATCCCTGACAGAATTGAAGCAGGTACTTTTATGGCTGCAATTGTAGGAACTAAGGGAAAAGCCGTTATCAGAAATATTTATCCGGCACATTTGACGTTTTTTACGGATAAATTGCTTAAAATGGGTGCTAATATAAAACTTGTTGATCCGACATCTATTGAAGTTGCCTGCAAGAATAGACTTAATTCTATAAATTTTGTAACCCAGCCTTATCCGGGTTTCCCGACTGATTTGCAATCAATGGCAATGACTCTGTTAACGACTGCAAACGGTGTGGGCATAATTACGGAAAGTTTGTATGAAAACAGGTTTATGCAGGTTCCTGAATTAAGACGTATGGGGGCGGATATTCATCAGGACAGAAACCATGCAATCATAAAAGGTGTAAAAAAACTTACCGGAGCAACACTTACCGCAAGTGATTTGAGAGCAGGTGCATCCTTGTGCGTTGCCGCATTAATGGCAGAAGGAAATTCCGTTATTGAAAAATTACATCATATAGATAGAGGATACGAAAATTTTGAAAATAAGATAAGATTGTTAGGAGGCAAAATAGAGAGAAAAGATGAGGTAGTTTCTCCTGTTGAGCTTACGGAGGGTGTACGTAATGAATCCTACATATAAACGCTGGTATGATCATGATCCTTTACTTATGGAAGTAATTGATTTGCTTAAAAATTATCAGACTGAATTGAGAGCCCAGGCTGAGATTTTTTTGCAAAAGATTGAAGAAAAAGTTTCAAAAGAAACTGTCGATAAATTTTATGCAATGGTCAAACCGGTTAATGCTAACAATCGCTGGTATGACAAAGATCCTGTTATTTCAAAAACAGTTGAAATATTAAGGATTGTGCCTCCTGAGGCACAAAAGATTTGTGCTCAAAATTTTATTAATACGCTTAAAGAAATGGGAATTGACTATAAAAGTCCTAATAACCAACAGTAAAAATGTTTTCTATAGATTGTTTGTCAAGTGAAAGTTTTTTGGAATTCAGGGATTATGTTAAAAAATCCCGCTCTTTTGCAGTTACGGGATTGACATCGGTTTTACGTTTATTATTGGTAAAATCTGCACTTGAATATTCTAAGAAAAAAATATTGTTTGTAACTTCAACTGAACAAAATGCACTGAAATTTCAAAATGATTTTAAAAAAGCTTTTGATTTAAATACGGTTTTAATCCCGTTTCAAAATATTTCAATGTATGAAGAAATTACTCCGAATTTGTATGATTATTCGGAACAAATAAAAATATTGCGGGCTGAACCTGATTTGGTAATATGTCCGGTTAAAACGTTATTGGAAAAGTTCCCTGCAAAAGATTTTTTTGAAAAAAACAGTTTAAATATAAAAACGGGTGATGTTATTGACTTAAAGGAGTTAAGCCAAAAGCTGGTTAATTTGGGTTATAAAAGAGCAACAATGGTTAGCGATATCGGAGAATTTAGTATAAGAGGCGATATTGCTGATATCTTTTCACTTGATGAACATCCGGTCAGAATTGAATTTTGGGGTGATGAAGTTGTTGATATAAGATATTTTAACAATGAAACACAAAAATCAATTGAAAAAACAAAAACAGTTGAAATTTTACCAGTATATAAATTTATTTGTGATGATGAAATTGCTGAACAAAATAATTTGGAAACAGGATATTTTGAAGGGATAGAAGTTTATCAAAGTTATTTTAATAATAATTTGGTAGGTGTATTGGATTATTTTAAAGATTATCTTTTGATTTTTGATGAAACAACTGAAATTTATTCCAAGTATGAATTTGTGGATAATAACTTTGAAAAACAGCTTGAAGAAAATTTAAAACTGGAACTTTTAAAACCATTAAAATCTAAAAATCATTTTACTTTCGAAGATTTTTTAAGAAAAACTTCTTATTTTGTAAAAATTGGTTTAAATAATTTTATTGATTCAGAAATGGACGAAATTATTGAATTTAATACATTGCCTTTGCATAATTTTGAAGCGAATTTGGATTCCATAGCTGAATTTATAAAAGAAAAACAGGGTTACAGAATAATAATAGCAACTGATTATCCGGAACGAGTCAGACAAATTTTAAATGAACGAGAAGTTTTTGATGTCGAATTTACTGATAGTTTGGCATGTACAGGCTGTATTTTGGAAGATTTTAAAACAGTTGTCATGACAGATAGAGAACTTTTTAATAAACGTTCTAAAGAAATTACTTCGTCAAAACGTTCATATTACAAAGAAAAACCGGAATATATTGAAAATATAAACGATATTCAAGAAGGTGAATATGTAGTTCATACAATTCATGGTGTAGGTATTTACAGGGGACTTACGCAGCAAGAGATTGACGGACAGTTAAAAGATTATTTGACAATAGAATATGCAGCAAAAGACAGGCTGCATATCCCGGCAGAACAAATAAATATGCTGGTCAGATATAGAGGCTCGGGTTCTGTTAAGCCTAAACTGTCCCGTATGGGCGGTAAAGATTGGGAAAATACAAAGGCTAAGGTTAAAAAAGAAGTTGAAGCAGTTGCATATGACCTGCTGAGGCTTTATGCAAAACGAAAAATGCAGCAAGGTATTCAATTTTTACCTGATACTACATGGCAGGTTGAAATGGAAGAAGCTTTTGAATTTGTGGAAACTCCCGATCAAATGCGTGCTATTAATGAAGTTAAAGCCGATATGGAAAGTGATAAGCCAATGGACAGGCTTATTTGCGGTGATGTAGGTTTCGGTAAAACAGAAGTCGCCATGAGAGCTATTTTTAAAGCTGTAACTTCAGGTAAACAAGTCGCTGTTGTTGTACCGACAACAATTCTTGCATTACAGCATTTTCAAACTATGTCTGAACGATTTAAACCATTCGGGGTTAATGTTGAACTATTATCACGTTTTAGAAGTAAAAAAGAACAAAAAGAAACCATAAAAAAACTTGCAAGCGGTGATTGTGATGTTGTAATAGGTACTCACAGACTTTTACAGGACGGGATTATTTTTAAAGATTTAGGACTGCTGGTAATTGATGAAGAACACAGGTTTGGGGTAAGGCATAAAGAAAAATTAAAACAATTTAAAGAAAATATAGATATTATTACCATGTCCGCAACACCTATTCCAAGAACTTTATACATGTCTTTATCAGGAATAAAAGATATGTCCGTAATTAATACTCCGCCTAAAAACAGACTGCCTATAAAAACATATGTGGGTGAATGGAATGAAAACATGGTTAAAAATGCAATAATTCATGAACTCGATAGGGAAGGACAGGTGTTTTATTTGTATAACCGGGTCGAAACTATTGAAGAATTTAAATTCCATTTACAGCAGCTTTTGCCGAATGCTAAAATAGCCGTCGGGCATGGACAAATGGATGAAAAACAACTGGAAGAAGTGATTGTTGATTTTGCAAACCATCAATATGATATTTTGCTCGCCACAACAATTATTGAAAACGGTATTGATATCCCAAATGCTAACACAATGATAATCCATGATGCTGACAGGTTCGGTTTGGCTCAGCTTTATCAATTGAGAGGACGTGTCGGACGTTCACAAAGACAGGCTTATTGTTATTGTTTTTACAGAAAAAGCAAAGAAATATCAAAAGATGCAATACAAAGATTAAAAGCCATAAAAGAATTTACAACTTTGGGCAGCGGTTATCAAATCGCTTTGAGAGATGTTGAAATCAGAGGTGTCGGGAATATTTTAGGTACAAAGCAACACGGACATATGATAAATGTAGGTTTTGATACTTATTGTCAGTTGCTTGAAGAAGCTGTACAGGAATTGCAAGGTGAACAGGTAGAAAAAATTTCTCCGACTGTTGTTGATATAAATACAACAGCGTTTATTCCTGATGAATGGGTCGGCTCCGGCGAACAAAAAATGATTGAATACAAACGATTGGCGGATGTAAAATCCCAAACTGAATTGGATTATATTACTGAGGAGTGGAAAGACAGGTTTTCAAAACCTCCTGTATCTGTTGAAAATTTAATAAAATTGATTAAAATTCGTTTGGCAGCAACTGATGTTAAAATTTCTTTAATACGTGAAACCCCGCAAAATATAAGGATTTATACACCTTATAATCAGGCTGAGTGGAATATTATTCAAAGAACTTTACCCGGAAATATATTAAAGAAAATAAAATTTACAATTGCTCCAAAGTCTTGTGTTGACGGCAATTCTATAATTTTGTTAAATAATTTATATATGAATTTTGATGAAGTATTTAACATTTTGACAGATTTGTTTTATTATATGTATAAGATAATTTACAAATATTAAAAGGAGAAAATAATGAAGGGAAAGAAATTATTAGCAACAATTGCTATATCGGCAGTTTTATTTTCAGGTTGCGGTTTAAAATCAATGCAAGCAGTGATGAAAATTAACGATGAAGTTATCACTCAAGGGCAATTTGATAAATTATTCGACAAACAAATTGATAATTTTGGATTTGATAAAATGGGTGTTGATTTAAAACAAAATAAATCAGGTCTGATGTATTTAATGTTGAAAGACAGAGTTATAAATGAACTGATAGTAAAAACTTTGCTTGAAGAAGAAATGACTAAACGTGGAATAAAAGTTACAAATGCAGATGTGGATAATGCGGTTGAGGAAATAATCAACAAAGTCGGTTCAAAAGAACAATTAAACCTTATGCTTCAACGAAACGGCATTTCTTCATCAAGATTTAAAAATGAATTAAAAGAAGAAGTTAAGATGAAAAAACTTGCATTACAATTAGGCGACAGCAGTGTATCAGAAGCTGAAGCAAAGAAATATTATAACGATAATATCGCAAAATTTAAATACCCAGAAAAAGTTAGAGCTTCTCATATTTTAGTTTCTGCCAACCCGGTTGAAATTGAAGAAGTAATAACTTCCGATGCAAAAAATAAGGATTTGAAACCTGAAGAAATAAAAGCAAAAGTTAATGAAGAAATGAATGCAAGAAAAGCAAAAGCTGATAAATTATATAACGAAGCAAAAGCTGATGTTGATAATTTTGCAAAACTTGCAAAAGAAAATTCTGATGACACTACATCCGCAGTTCAAGGCGGTGATTTAGGTTTCTTTGCAAAAGAAGAAATGGTTCCTGAATTTTCTAAAGCAGCGTTTTCACAACGTCCAAATTCAATTAGTCCTGTTGTAAAAACTCAATACGGTTATCATATTATTCTCGTAACCGACAGAGTTGAAGCAGGACAAATTCCTTTTGAAAAAGCTAAAGATGATATTATCTATTCGTTAACAAATGAAAAACAGCTTGTGTTACTTGATAATTTAATTGAATCATTAAAGAAAAATGCTAAAATTGAATATGTAAATCCGGAATTTGATCCGAAAAATATTCAAAAAACAATGCAGCAAGAGGTTGAAGATATCAAAACTCAACAAACCAAACCAACTAAATAGTTAAAAGTTATGTAGGTGTATAGATGAATTTAGAACATATAAAAAAAGTCGATCCTCTTATTGCAGAGCAAATAGAATTGGAATTGAAACGCCAGCAAGAAACAATAGAATTAATTGCGAGCGAAAATATTACATCTTTAGCTGTTATGGAAGCTGCCGGAAGTGTTTTAACCAATAAATACGCAGAAGGCAAGCCCCATAAAAGATTTTATAACGGATGTGAATATGTGGATATTATTGAAGAAACCGCTCAAAAACGTGCTTGCGAACTTTTTCATATGGACCATGCAAACGTTCAGCCGCATAGTGGTGCCCAGGCGAATATGGCAGTTTTTATGTATTGCTTGAAACCGGGTGATAAAGTTTTGGGTATGGATTTGTCAAACGGCGGTCATCTTTCACACGGCTCACCGGTTAATTTTTCAGGATTGTATTTTGATGTTGTAAGCTACGGTGTTGATGATAACGGTAATATTGACTATGTTGATGTTTTAAAAAAAGCAAAAGAACATAAACCTAAATTAATCATATGTGGTGCCAGCAATTATTCAAAAATTATAGATTTTAAAAAATTTAAAGAAATTGCTGATGAGGTTGGAGCTTTGCTTTTAGCGGATATCGCTCATATTGCCGGTCTTGTCGCATCAGGACTTCATCCGTCTCCTGCCGGTTATGCTGATTTTGTTACAACAACTACTCATAAGTCTTTAAGAGGTCCCAGGGGCGGGATAATAATGTGCAATCAAGAACATGCCTTAGGTATTGATAAGGCTGTTTTCCCTGGGATTCAGGGCGGACCTTTGGAACATATTATTGCGGCAAAAGCTGTTGCTTTGCATGAGGCATCTTTACCTGAGTTTAAAATTTATGCGGAACAAATTATAAAGAATGCAAAAGCTTTAGCTCAGGGATTAATGGATGAAGGAATGGATATTGTCGGCGGTATGACTGAAAATCATCTTATGACACTTGATTTAAGAAGAACCGGCAAAACCGGTAAAGATATGGCAAATGTTTTAGAACGAGTTGGTATTACCGCAAATAAAAACACGGTACCGAATGATCCGCAAAGTCCTTTTGTTACTTCAGGGATAAGACTTGGAACTCCTGCTGTTACAACACGAGGGTTTAAAGAAGATGATATGACAGAAGTCGCTAAAATCATTGCTTCTGCTATTTTTGCTTGCGATAATGAAGTTGCATTGCAAAATTTGCGGGAACGTTCTTTAAAACTATGCAAAAAATATCCTTTATATCAGTAATGAAAAGATTTTTAGTATTTATATATATTTTTTTTATGTGCCAAGCTGTATATGCCGGGGTATTGGATAATATTCCGAAAACAACTTTGGATATTGCACGCAGTGCTGAAATTAAAAATGCAGTTAAAAGTTCTGAAATCGTAAGAGTGGGTATTGGGGATAATTCGTTTAACAAGTACTATTATGATAGTGCAGGGATTTTTTCTACGGAAGGTATGGACATTGTTGACGGAGATTTATTTTTGTTATCTGTTCCGGCTAATAAAACAGTTAATATAAAGCTTTCTTCTGATATGTTTGTTTTGACCTATGATAACGGCGAAGTTATTGATCAGGTAAAAGGTCCTGTAAAATTTGTCTGTAAAAATGGTTTTTTGGCTGTAAAAGGGCTTAAGCGTGTCGGCAGGCAGGCTTTTTACCGAGGGGAAATTGAAATTACAAAATATAATAAAAAAAATGGTTATTTTCATATTGTAAATGTTATAGATGTGGAAGATTATTTGAAAGGGGTTGTACCTAATGAAATGCCTGTGCATTTCGGACTGGAAGCATTGAAAGCCCAAAGTATTGCAGCGAGAAATTATGTTTTATCGCCCAGGATAAAGGCTTATGACGCATTTGATGTAGTAGATAGTGTGGCAAGTCAAGTTTATTTTGGTGCAGGTTCGGAGAAAGAACTGTCAAATCAAGCAGTAAAAGAAACTCAGGGGGTTGTTGCTTTGTACAATTGGGATTTAATACTGGCTCAATATTCTTCCACAGCTGGCGGGTATACTGAAAGTTTTTCAAATGTATTTTCAGACCCTACGACAAAAATGTTTCCTTCTGTTTCTAAACCTTACTTACTTGCAAAACCGGATATGTTGAGCCAAAAACCTTTGAACAATGAAGAAGCAGTTACGGAATTTTACAAATCCCGTCCGGATTCTTACGATATTAAATCTCCGTATTTCAGATGGGAAAAGACTTGGACTAAAGATGATTTGCAAAAAGTTTTACAGAACAATCTCCCATCACAGTCGGCAACCGGATTTGTTCATCCGGTATTTAAAAAAGGTGATAATTTAGGAGAAATTTTAAAAATTGATGTAAAAAAACGTGGTGAATCCGGTAAAATTATTGAACTTGAAATTGTTACTAAAAATCAAAATTACACTGTTTTTAAGGAACTTGTAATAAGAAGGCTTTTTACAAATCAAGGTAAGGCTTTACCTAGTGCAAATGTTGTTTTTGAACATGAATTCGATAATGACGGTAATCTTTTATCTCTGAAGGCATATGGCGGAGGCTACGGTCACGGTGTGGGTTTGAGTCAATACGGTGCCGGATTTATGGCTGTTGAATTAAAATTACCTTACGAGAAAATTCTTAAACATTATTACACTGATATTACTCTCGCTACAAAACCGGTTGTATTGTCTGATAATCAAAATGTTATTGAACAAGATTTTTATACGAAGCACAAATCAGCCGAAATAATTGTTGATAATAAGTACAAATTGTCTCATTTTTTGGTTATGATAAATGGTAAAGAAAAAGATATTGAACTTTCAAAAGGTATATTTAACCGTGTGGAAAGATTTGATATTTCAAGATATATTAAGACAGGCAAAAATACCATAATTTTTTATTATCCAAAAGATGAAGGTATAAATAAAGGAATAAGATTATTTGTAGAATTGGTAGCAAAAGATGACAACACATTCTGACTCGACAAGTGTATTAAAGGCGGCATGGCTTATTGCTGTTGTGACGATATTCAGTAAGCTCATAGGGTTTGTGAGAGATGTTGTTATAGCGAATTATTACGGAACGTCACTGGTATCGGATGCATATTTTTATGCATATCAAATTCCAGCACTTGCAATTATTTTATTAGGCGGTGTTGGCGGTCCGTTTCACAGTGCAACGGTTGCCGTATTTTCTAAGTTAATACCAAATTTAAAAGAAAAACCTAATTTTGAAGTCCGTAAATTATTTTCTACTTTTATGACGGGGACAATACTTTTATTTGCGGTATTAGCATTAATTTGTTATTTTTTCGCAACACCGATTATGAATATAATTGTATCGGGCGGGAGTCCCGAGCTTATTAATTTAGCTGCTCAACATTTAAAAATCATGTCACCGGTTTTAATTATAGGTGGTATTGTAGGAATTTATTACGGTCTGCTCGTTACATACAGATACTTCATGCTGCCTAATTTATCACCGATAGTGATGAGTTTGGTTATAATTGTTATGGTTATAACAACATCAAAGTCAGATAATGCAGGTGTAATTTTGGCTTGGGCAACAACTGCTGGTGCTGTATGTCAATTTATATTGCAGTATCCAAAAATAAGACAATTGGGATTTGAGTTTAAACCTAATTTTGATTTTTTTAATAACATTCAGTTTAAAAATATATGCGAACTTTTATTTCCTGCGGTATTAAGCTCAACTGTCGGACAAATACATATTTATGTGGATATGTTTTTTGCATCATCATTGAAGGAAGGTGTGTGGACTGCGATAGGTTATGCCAACAGGGTTTTTCAATTTCCGGTCGGGATATTAGTTACGGCTTTTTTAGTTCCGTTATTCCCGATTTTTTCAAGGCTTGTTGCTGATAATGATTTGAACGGAATAAAAAGTTATTTTAATAAAGGTGTCGGGGTTTTATTTTTTGGTGCTATTCCTATAATAATCGGAATACTAATTCTTGGAATTGACGGTGTAAGACTTGTATTTGAACGTGGTGCATTTGACACTAACGCTACATTTATGGTTGCTGAAGCTTTGTGGTTTTTGTCGTTTTCTATTATACCTTATGTCTTTCGTGACAGTATAACAAGAGTTTATTATTCTTTTAACGACTCTGCAACACCGTTTATGGTTGCGTTTTCGTCTATTGTCTTGAAGGTTCTTTTAAATATATTATTTATAAATAAATTGCATATGGGTATAGGCGGTATTACGTTTTCAACATCATTGGTTACTTTGTTTAATGCTTGTATTTTAGGTCTGTTAATTTCTAAAAAAATCAAGCTTGATTATGCAGTTTTATTTAAAAATTTTTTAAAGATGTTTGCAGCCGGTATAATAACATTTTTAATATGTTTATTAGCGAGTATTTTATTTGACAGATTTATAGATCTTCCGAAATATGTATTTGAGAGTGTTAAAATTTTATTTGTAGGGTTTATTTGTTTAGGCTTTTATATTTGGTTAAATATATTATTTAAAATGGAATATGCAATGGAATTATTAAACAGATTGAAAGGTAAATTATGCAAATAAAAGGCGAAGAAGATATTGTAAAAACACTTATTAACGGCGGAGTTATAACATATGTAACAGATACGGTATGGGGATTGGGGTGTTTACCTGATAATGAAAATGCTGTTAAAAAAATTTATGATATAAAAAAGCGTGAGGCACAAAAGCCTTTGATTTTGATGTCAAATGAGGTGTATAATTTGCTGGATTATGTTGAACCTTTACCGGAAAAAGCCTGCAGGCTTATTAAAAAATATTTTCCGGGAGCTTTGACGGTTGTTGTAAAAAAGAGTAAAAATACACCAAATTATATTACCTCAAATATGGAAACGGTGGGTATAAGAGTTCCTGACAATGAAGTTTTTAGGCGTATTTGTGAAATAATTCCTGGGCATGTTCTTGCTACAACAAGTGCAAATCTTTCGCATCAACCGTCTGCTAAAAGTTATGAGCAGGCATATGAAAATATGAATGGTTTAGCGGATATGATTATTGAAGATTACGGGTTCAAGTGTAAAGGTTTAGAATCAACAGTCTGCGGTGTGTTTGATGATGAAATAAAAATATTCAGACAAGGTGAAATTAATATTTTATAGTAGCAATAATTTTTTTTTCGTGTTTTAATATTTATATTATGAAAATAGATTTTAGTAAATATCTTTCTGTTGCCCCGACGCAAAAAGCGTGCAAAAAATTAAAACACAGGCTGAATAAAGAAAATCCGTCTGTTGTTTTTGATGTATTTGAATATAAAGCTGTTTTGAATGTCAAGAAAAACAATAAAGAAAACGAACTTTTCTTATCTGTTTTTAATCAAAATAAAGATAATATTAATCAATCTTTAATGAAAGGTGATTTAAGCGAGATAAAAAAATTCTTGACAAATTCGGTAAGCTACATTGATAAGAGTATCAGATATTTAAAAGTTTGTTTAAAAGAAGCAGACCGTGACATTTTTAGCTAAAAGCTTCAGCAATTGATTTGTTAAAGTCGGGTTTTAATATCCCTGCTTCTGTAATTATGCCGGTAATCAGTTCATGGGGAGTTACATCAAACCCGGGATTTATTATGTTTACGCCTTTTGCACAAATCGACTTTCCGTTAATATGAGTAACTTCTTCATGTGAACGTTCTTCAATAGGAATTTCATCTCCTGATTTTATTTTTGTATCAATAGTTGAAAGCGGAGCTGCCACATAAAAAGGTATATTATGGTATTTAGCGGCAATTGCAACGGTATAAGTTCCTATTTTATTTGCTGTATCACCATTTGCTGCAATTCTGTCAGCTCCGACTACTACAAGGTTTATCATACCTTTTTTCATAAAATATGAGCACATACCGTCAGTAATAAGGGTTGTAGGGATACCGTCCATGGTAAGTTCAAGAGTAGTAATTCTTGCACCTTGTTGGCGGGGTCTTGTTTCATCAGCAAAAACTTTTACGGTAGGATCTTTTGCAAAAGCGGAACGTACAACTCCTAAGGCAGTTCCGTAGCCGACTGTTGCCAACGCTCCTGCATTGCAGTGAGTTAAGATTGTTGCACCTTCAGGTACTATTTGAGCCCCGTAATCACCTATTTTTTTGTTTATTTCTATATCTTCATTTTCAAGTTTTATAGCATTTTGTTTAAGTTCTTCTATAATGCCATTTACATTTGAATTTGAATTTTTAATGATTTCTTTTTGTTTTTCAACTGCCCACATAAGATTTACGGCGGTTGGTCTGGAAGTTGCCATATAATCAGCTTTTTCGAGAAGTTTTTTTATGAAATCTTCACGGTTTAAATTTTTAAGTTCCTGTGCGTATAATACAACTCCGTGAGCTCCGGCTATTCCTATTGCGGGTGCTCCTCGTACTATCATGTTTTTAATTGCATCATACATTTCTTGTCCGGTTTTTATATCTACATATTTAAATTCATACGGGAAAAGCGTTTGATCTACCATTCTTGAATAAGTGTCTATCCATTGTATTGTTCTGATTTTAGATATAAATTCCGTCATTTGTCCTCCGATTTTGTAATTTGGTTATAAAATTCTATACCGTAAAACGTTAAAAATCCTGAAAAAGCATTAACAGTTGCACAAAGCACTGCCATAAATATTATAAAAAGTAATATTATTCCAAATGTTGAATTACTTATTGCTGTTGAAATGCCATAGTTAGTGTATATTTGAAAAAAAATTGCAAAAATCATTGTTATTGTAAGATAGAAAATCGAAAAAGTTAAAAAGCTTAAAAAACCAATATAGGCTCCTAATATAATACTTGCGTGCGTAGATTTTATATTGAAATTGTTTGCTTTATTCATAAAAATTATTATTAAAACCGATGAAAAGCACATCAACATTATAAAAAATATTTGTCCGATAAAAGGGAGTGTTGTCAGGATGCCTAAAGCTGCTCCGAGTATAAGGCTTAATAATCCTGATTTTTGTAAAATATTTTTATTTAACATAAGTTACTCCTTGTATGACAAATAGCAATGGCGATTGAATCAACAGTATCGTCAAGTTTAGGCAAATTTTCAATTCCGAGGCTTATTTTAACCATTCTGTCAACTTCTTTTTTATCGGCTCTGCCATAACCGGTCAAAACTTGTTTAACTTCCATCGGTGTGTATTCAAAAATAGGGATATTGAATTTTTCTAAAGCAGTAAGAATTACTCCTCTTGCGTGTGCAACCGGCATGACGGTAGTTTGGTTTTTAAAATAGAATAATTTTTCTATAGCTGCTTCATCAGGTTTGTATTTTTCAATAATTGTTGACATGTCATTAAAAATTTCTAAAAGGCGTTTAGACTCTCGGTCATCTTTTGATGTCTGAATAGAGCCTGAATGCAGAAGATTTATGTGCTCTCCGTCAAAATCCAGCAGACAGTATCCTACTATTGCCATACCCGGATCTATACCTAGAATTTTCATATAATAATTATATCATTAATATCTTTTTTTCCAATAGTAAAAATAATTTTTTCTGCCAAACAAATAAGCCTGAAACCGGTTCAATTAATAATAGTTGGAAGTATGAAAAGATTTATTGTGTGTATCAAGTAATAATAGTTTATATATTTGATGTAACGAAATATAAAGAGGATTATATAAAAATAACAAATATTTTATTTTCACAACTTAAAATAATACGCAGAATAAAGGAGAAAATAATGAAGGTAACATTCAGTAATTATGGAATGGTTAAACGATTGCCTATACAATTTTCAGCTTGTAAAAATGGTAACGTATCACCTGCGGAAAATATAGGTTTGGATGATGTAGAGGAATTAGCGAGAGAAATTGCAGCCGGTATGGATGAACGAGAACCCTACTCGGAATTTTTAGATGAAGATTTGCTTGCTGACTATCGTGATTTATATTGTGTATTAAAAAGTGATAGAGGCGGCAAAGTGAAAAAGAAATTTATTTCAGTGTATGGCGATAAATTATCTGCCGTTATGGAATATTCACCTAAAACTGGTAAAAAATTAAAAGTTACCGAGTATCAAGAAGATGGCAAGACGGTAGATAGTGTTGCTAAATTTTCTCCTGAAACAGGTAAAATGTCAAAATTTATTAAATACAGACCAAATGGCAAGACATTAGACAGTATTACGGAATATTCTGCCGAAACAGACGAAAGGTCAAAATTTATAAAATACAGACGAGATGGCAAGACACTGGATAGAGTTGAAAAATATTCTATATTGAGTTATCCTTCAACAGTACCGCTTATAAAACTTACTCAGTACCAATCGGATGGCAAAAAGATAGTTTTTGCTTTGGATTATAATTCTTTAACTGGTAAATTGAAAAAGCTTACCAAGTATCAACCGGATAGCAAGAAGGTAGATGGGATTTATGAATATTCTCCTGAAACAGGGAAACGGATAAAATATCTTCAGTATCGACAGGATGGTAAAACATTGAAATATGTTTACGAATATTCTCCTGAAACTGGGAAACGGACAAAATATTTTGAGTATCTACCAGATGGTAAAGTGGACTATGTTCACGAATATTCCCCTAGAACTGGGGAAGTAATAAAAACCATATGCTATAAATCTGATGGTCGTACTGTTGATAGAATTGGTTTTTACCAATGGAATTATTAATACATAAAAAAAGATGACTTTTCAGTCATCTTTTTTTATAGAACACAGTTTTTACTCTTTAGTGTATTCAGCATCTATAACATCATCATCTGAGCCTTTTGTGTCTTGAGAAGAAGCATTTTCGCTATTTGCAGATTGGCTTTCTTCTTTTTGAACGGCTTCGTATGCTTTTTGAGAAATGCCGAACATTGTTTGCTGCAATTCTTCTGACAATTTTTTCAATTCATCAGTCGGTTTGTTTTCGTCAATAGCTTTTTGAAGAGCTTCTTTTTGTTCATCAAGTTTTTTCTTATCAGCTTCATCAATTTTGCCTTCAAAGTCTTTTACAATTCTTTCGGCAGAACTGATTAAACTTGCTGCATTGTTTTTAATTTCAGCATCTTCTTTTTTCTTTTTATCTTCAGCAGCATTGGCTTCTGCTTCTTTAACCATTTTGTCAATGTCTGCTTCTGAAAGGTTGGAAGAATTTGTGATAGTTATTTTTTGTTCTTTATTAGTAGCTTTATCTTTAGCTGAAACATTAACAATACCGTTGGCATCAATATCAAATGTAACTTCAATTTGCGGCAAACCTCTCATTGCAGGTGGAATACCGTCTAATCTGAACATACCTAAAGATTTGTTATCTTTAGCCATTGGTCTTTCACCTTGCAGCACGTGGATATCAACAGCTGTTTGGTTGTTTTCAGCAGTTGAGAATACCTGTGATTTAGAAACAGGTATAGTCGTATTTCTAGGAACTAACGGTGTCATAACACCGCCCAAAGTTTCAATACCTAATGTTAAAGGAGTTACGTCCAATAATACGATGTCTTTCACTTCACCTGCCAATACACCTGCCTGAATTGCTGCACCAACCGCTACAACTTCATCAGGGTTAACTGATTGGTTAGGTTCTTTGCCTGTGTATTCTTTTACCAGTTGTTGAACTGCCGGAATTCTTGAAGAACCGCCGACCAATACAACTTCGTTGATATCTGATTTTGTAACGCCGGCATCTTTTAATGCGTTTTCAACAGGAGTTTTACATCTGTTCAGCAAATCACGGCTCAAGTCTTCAAATTTAGCTCTTGTTAAGTTCAAATCAAGGTGTTTAGGGCCGTTTGCATCAGCTGTAATGAACGGAAGATTGATATTTGTTTCCATAACTGATGATAATTCGCATTTAGCTTTTTCAGCTGCTTCTTTAACACGCTGCATTGCTTGTTTGTCATTTCTTAAATCAATGCCTTCCTGTTTTTTAAATTCATCACACATCCAATCCATGATTTTTTGGTCGAAGTCATCGCCGCCTAAATGAGTATCACCTGAAGTTGAAAGAACTTCATGAACACCGTCACCTATTTCAAGGATTGAAACATCAAATGTACCGCCGCCTAAGTCGAATACAAGAACTTTTTCGCTTTTTTCTTTTTCAAGCCCGTAAGCTAAAGCAGCTGCAGTCGGTTCGTTTACGATACGTAAAACATCCAAACCTGCAATTTTACCGGCATCTTTTGTTGCTTGTCTTTGAGCATCGTTAAAATATGCAGGAACAGTGATAACTGCTGATGTGACTTTTTCACCCAAATATGCACTTGCATCATCTGCCAATTTTCTTAAAATCATTGCAGAAATTTCTTGCGGGGTGTAGTCTTTACCGTCTATATTTACTTTATAATCTTCACCCATGTGTCTTTTAATTGATGCGATTGTTTTATCAGGATTTAAAATTGCCTGACGTTTTGCAAGCTGTCCGACAAGTCTTTCGCCTGTTTTTGAAAAACCAACTATTGAAGGTGTTGTACGTGAACCTTCTGCGTTAGCAATAACTGTCGGTTTACCACCTTCCATGACAGCTACAACCGAGTTTGTTGTACCTAAGTCAATACCTATTGTTTTTGCCATAATAATTATCTCCTTTTTACAAATGTTATATTTTTATATTATCGTTATAACATTGTTTTTAGAAAATTAAAAAAAAATAAACAAAAAATTAATATTTTGCCGCTTGAAAATTTTCAAGCGGCAACCGTTATTCTTTATCAGATTCAGGTAGGCATATACCGAATTGACAGTTAGAGTTGTAGTCGGATGCATTGTTTGTTACTGTTTTTTGCGGCATTGTAAGGTCGTTATAATATGGAATGGTCATATTAGATTCCTCCATAGGATTAGGATCAGTTTGTATTTCAGGTTGTTGACAAGGTTTGCTGTTATCTAAGCTGCAAGTCGCAAAAGCAGGAAGTGCAAATAGAATTAATAGTGTCAGAATATATTTCATGGTCTACCTCCAGTCATTCTATAGAATAAACTGCCTAATTTGATTTTTCATTACCGGAAAGTAGTATTTTAAAACCACGGATAATCCTCTTTAATCTGCCAGCCGTCTAAATAAATTAAATATCCGCATAATTGTGAACCATCATCTGTTGTACATTGTGATTGGTAAAAATTTCTTGATTTGTTGGAGGTACCATGATTAAACCCAAATTGTTTTTTTGTTAAATCAAAATGCATTAAAAATACATCTTTTCCCATAGTATTCGGGCTGTTAAATCCGTTTATATCTACTGTAAAAATAATGTTTCTGTATTCACGTTTTTGGCAGGTATTATCATTATTATGTTCTATACACTGCGTTCCTATTGAATTTTTTATAAGAACATTGTTTGATAATAATATTATATAGCCGAAAGATCCTGAAGACCCTTCAATACTGTTGCTTACCGGCATATAAATTCCGTCATAGTTTAATCCTGTTAAAGTTTTGTATCCATAATCTTTAGATACTTTTATGTATGGTATTAAATATTTTGATGAAAAAATTTTTATTGTTTGAGCATAGTTAAAATTCGGATCATCAGTCGGAGTGCCGTAAATTCCTGCGATATCCCAGGTTGAGGTATCACCTTCTTTTACTTGAGCCATAGTTAAAGCTTGAGATAAAATAGAATAGGTTTGTTTTAATTTTGTAACTGTTTGCCGTTTATTATAATTACTAATCAAAGTCGGAATAGTCAAAGCCGCAACGACCCCAATAATCCCGAGGGTGATAAGCACCTCAGCTAACGTGAAAGCAACACGACGATTTTTGTCAAACATACTTACGTGTGTAGCACCTTCGCACCGCTCAGAATGACGTGTAGAAGACAATGCAAAATTAATGTGTCTACGTGCGTAGCACCTTCGCTCAGAATGACGGGTTGTGTGGAATAAGTTCGTTAAAAAGTTATTTTGGCATAGTGCCATAGTAACTTTATTAAAAAATCTACCCTTTATTTTTTCAACCCAATTTACCCTTTTATAATTCATAATACTAGAATTATAGTTTGGAATAAGAAAGAAGTCAATAAACTTAAAAAATGCCGGAAAGCGTTCAGCTACGTTAACTTCAGGGGGGGGGCGACTATCTTATCCGCTAATTCTTCAATTGTTTTCATCTCTTAACTCCTTTTTCTTAATTAAATATTATTTTTCAAATTTTGTCAAGCAAAAAAACGAGCCTGAAACAGGCTCGATCAAGAATAGCTGGAAGTATGAAAAAGATTTAATAAAATTTAATTATATTAAACTAATAAATTTATAATAGGTAAATTACCCAGGTGTATATAATTATGTAAAAACAGATTTAAAAATGCCGCAGGCAAAATGTCGTTTTTCAAAAGGCGGACTAATATTATGTTTCAGAATTGCATAAAGCGGATGGATTTACTTTTCATGTCTAATAATAATTACAAAACAAGATGACTGAAAAGTCATCTTGTTTTAAACTGTGTTTTTAGGTATTTATATTTTACTTGCAGCTTCGAATACAACGTCAAAAGCTTCTTTATCATTAACAGCAAGTTCTGCTAACATTTTTCTGTTTACGATTATGTTAGCTTTTTTGCATGCATTTAAGAATCTTGAATAGCTCATACCGCGTTCTCTTGCAGCAGCATTAATTCTTACTATCCAAAGACGACGCATATTGCGTTTTGTGGTGCGGCGATCTCTGTAAGCATATTTCAATGCTTTCATAACAGCAGTATTTGCAACTTTAAAAATTCTGCTTCTTGCACCTTTAAAGCCTTTAGCAAGTTTTAATATTTTTTTGTGTCTTAAACGACTAACATTACCACGTTTTACTCTCATTTTTTGCTCCTATCTTGAATACTTCTTGTATGGTAACTCTTTGGAAACCAGTTTTAAGTGTGACTCAGAAACACCAACCAGTTTGAAAATTCTGCGTTTTCTTGAACCTGATTTGTGTTGGAGCAAGTGGCCTATACCTGCTTGTCTTTTTTGAATTTTGCCTGTTGCAGTTACTTTGTAACGTTTTGCAGCAGACTTGTGTGTTTTCATTTTTGGCATTTTCTTATCTCCTTTTGGTTTAAAGTATCTAAAAAATTATAGGCATACCAAAGCCCATAACTTTCGGCTAATATTATATTATAATATAAATCAGAATTTGCAAGTATTTTGTTAAATCATGTTAATTTTGGGTTTATATACTTTTCTCGCAAAATTTAACAAATTATGTATAATAAAAAAAGGAGGTAAATTATGAATAAAGATTTAAAACTATTTTGTAGACCGTCACTAGGGGGGGGGGCGGCTTGCTCAAAGCTTAGCTAGAAAAGCTTTTACTGCTAATCGTTGGAAATATATTAGCCGGATTTTTGTTAAGATAGAGGAGAGTTTTTTAAATAAAGTTATTAAAAAGATCTTTAGGCTAAAGCCTCAGGGTGCTACGCACGTAAATATGTCTAACAATAATCGTCGTGCCGCCTTCACGCTAGCCGAGGTTCTTATCACCCTCGGGATTATAGGAATTGTTGCCGCAATGACAATTCCTACATTGATTTCAAAATATCAAACTAAAGCTTTGGAAACAGGGTTTAAAAAATCCTATGCCATGCTAATGCAGGCTGTTGTGCCTATACAAAATGAATTTTACGGGGCATACAGCGGTACTGTTACAAGACAGTCTGATTTTTTTAACGCTTTATGGCGGAATTATAAAATATTAGATGAAAATAATACTTTAAGTACTCAGGATATGTGGCTTAAACTTAAATATCTTGACAGTAAAACAAGATTATTTGTATTAAAAGATTATGCAGGCAATGTATCGGGTTCATATCCGGGATGCTCGCAGCTGCCGACAAAAATTTTAGCAGACGGATCTGCTGTCGGAGGGATATATAATTGTGCTGCAAATTGGATAGTTTTCGATGTAAACGGTGCCAAAGGACCTAATGCACTATGATATATTCTATTTTGGCTTTGATGCGGATAAAAAGACGATTATTCCGATGGGTAAAGGTGTTTATAGCTATTGGAATTTTGCAAACCATAATGCATATTGTTCTAAAAATTCTACTGATACACAAAATGGTGTCGGTTGTGCATACTGGGCATTAAGAAACATCTGTCCTGACGATCAAACCAAAACATATTGGGAATGTCTTTAATGTTTAAAAACATTAAAGTTTTATATTTTTTTAATACTTTAAGCTGATATTTATTGTATAATACTTTTGAAAGGGGATTTTTATGGCAGGACTTATGAGTATTAAATCAATAAATGATTTGGCAAAAGAAGTTTTGACAATTGAAGCAAATTCTATTTTAAAATTGAAAGACAGAATAGGCGAAAATTTTGATAAAGCTGTTGAATTTTTATACAATTGTAAAGGCAGAGTAATAGTTACAGGAATGGGAAAATCCGGGCTTATAGGCAAAAAAATTGCAGCAACTCTGTCTTCAACAGGCACACCTTCGTATTTTTTGCATCCGGCAGAAAGTACGCACGGCGATTCAGGTATTATAACTCGTGATGATGTTATAATCGCTATTTCCAACAGCGGCGAAACTCAGGAATTGTTAAATCTTTTGCCGCTTATTAAAAGATTTGGCGTTCTTATGATTGGTATGACCGGAAATATGACATCAACTCTTGCAAAATCCAGTGATGTTGTTTTAGATATAGGTGTTGAAAAAGAAGCATGTCCTTTGAATAAAGCCCCTACAGCAAGTACAACTGCTACTCTTGCAATGGGTGACGCTTTGGCTGTTTGTTTGCTTGAAAAACGCGGATTTTCAGAAGAAGATTTTCTTATTTTCCATCCGTCAGGTGCATTGGGTAAGGGATTTTTGTATCATGTTAAAGATTTGATGCTCGATGATATTAATAAATTACCTATTGTCCATGAAAATGATAAATTTACCGATGTTATTAAAGTCATTTCCGAATTTAAATTAGGTATGGCAATGATAGTTAATAATTCAGCTAAACTTACAGGTGTTTTGACAGATGGTGATATCAGAAGAACTTTGATAAAATATCCTGATACGGCTTATTTAACAGTAAAAGACGTTATGACCGTTAACCCGAAAAGAATTTCCGCTGATGAATATGCCGCAAGTGCATTGCATTTGATGGAAAAATATTCTATTACGGCACTTGCTGTCGTTGGTTCTGATGATAAACCAATCGGAGTTATACATATTCATGATATTTTGAAAGCAGGTGTGGCATAATGGATTTGAAAGAGAGAGCAAAAAAAATTAAACTTATGGCATTTGATGTCGACGGTGTTATGACAGATGGAAGCGTTACATACGATGAAAACGGTGTTGAGTATAAAACGTTTAACGCAAAAGACGGTCATGGGCTTGTGAGGATGGCAAAATCAGGTTTTATTACGGCAATAATTACAGCCCGAAATAACGGTACGGTTGCTCATCGGGCTAAAAATCTTAATATTACGGAACTTCATCAGGGGAAAAAATATAAGCTGCCTACATTGGAAGAATTAAAAGAAAAATACAATCTTTCTTATGATGAAATTTCTTATATGGGGGATGATTTGCCTGATATTTGCTGCCTTGAAAAAGTGGGGCTTGCTTGCTGTCCGAATGATGCTGTCGATGAAGTTAAATCCGTTTGTCATTTTATTGCTTCCAAAAACGGCGGTAAAGGTGCTGTCAGAGAACTTTGTGATTTTATTTTGGATTGTCAGGGAATTGAAAAAGAATATATAGTTTGTGAAGGCGGAGGAGATAATGTACGAAATTAAGACGCAGGCATTTTTTTCAGCGGCTCATCATCTTTTGAACTACGATGGTGAGTGTGAAAATCAGCACGGGCATAATTGGATGGTTGAAGCTTATGTTAAAGGTGAAACACTTGATAAAAGTAATATTTTAATTGATTACAAAGTCCTGAAACGTGAATTGAATGCTGTTTTGGATATGCTTGATCATAAAGATTTGAATGAACTTCCCGAATTTAACGGTGAAAGTCCGTCCAGCGAAATGATTGCTAAATTTATTTATTACAAATTAAAAGAAAAAATAGTTTTGTTAAGTAAAATTTCAGTTTGGGAAACACATACATCTTGTGCGTCATTTTATGAAGAGGAATAATTTATGAATTTTATACAGGCAATATTGATGGGGATTGTGCAGGGACTTAGTGAGTTTTTACCTATATCCAGCTCTGCTCATTTGGTCTTTACTTCTAATTTTTATAAAGTATTTAAAGGTATTGAGATTGTTCAACATTCAAATGAAGAAATATTTTTTGATATAATGCTTCATTTCGGAACTTTAATAGCTGTTTTGATTTTTTTTAGAAAAGAAATAGCTGAAATTATAAAAGCGTTATGGTTGGGGCTTAAGAATAAGAATTTTTCCGATAAAAATGCAAAACTTGGAATTTATATAATTTTAGGAACAATAATAACTGTTGCTGTTGCTTTACCGTTGGAAAAAGTCGCTGAAAAATTGGTATATTCACCTGCAATAGTTGGTATTTTGTTAGTTATTACAGGATTTGTATTGTTTTATAGTGAATATCGTTCAAAACAAATCCCGACAAAATCCGAAGTCGATTTAAAAAGTGCTGTATTTACGGCTATAGCTCAAGGTATTGCGGCATTGCCGGGTTTTTCACGCTCCGGATGGACTATTGCAACAGGCTTGTTTAACGGTTTGGACAGATTGACCGCAGCTAAATACTCTTTTTTATTAAGTATACCTATTATATTGGGTGCTTCTATGGTTTATCCGTTTATTAAAATAGATTTGCATGAAGCATTGACTTATAATTGGAATGCTATTATTGCAGGTACTTTTGTATCCGGTTTAGTAGGCTATTTATGTATTAAATATTTTATTAAATTTGTCGCTAAATTTTCTCTTGCTATTTTCGGTTATTATTGTATTTTGGCCGGTATTTGTACGGCTGTGTTTTTTACAATTTTTTCATAAATATTGATGTAAAAAAATGTAAATAGACATCTAGTTAACAGCAAAAAAATATTTTGACATGTATTATATTCATGCGGAGCAGAAATGATTTTACCGGTAAGTTCTAATAAGAATAATAATATGAGTGTTTTCGGCAAGGATCCGAAAGACAAAAAACTTATGTATGATAAAGATACTCTTTTGGAAAATACTTTTAACACCCGTATGAGAGCTAATTATGATAAGTTTACAAACGCATTGACTATTTATTTAACCAAGGGGTTAAAAGGCAGTAAGAATGCTAATTTTTATGAATTTTTGACAATGGGTATGATTCCCTATGTCGTAGGAAGTATTACGCTTATGTCGGTATTTAATTCGGCAAATAAGCATTTTTCGCATTTTGCCGGTGCAAAAGCAAGTGCTGTCGGACGGAAGATGGCTTTAGGTGTTTTGTTTTACGGAATTTTAAAAAGTGTGACAAAATCTTTTGTAACAACACCGGTTAAATGGTTAACTGGTGTAGATACGGAGCTTCCTTATGCTAAAGTTAATTATGAATTGCCTGAATATCCCAGTGATTCCGATATAACTAATATTGAAAATCATAAAGTTTTTGAAAGTAAGGATTTTCCAAGATGGGATTTACTATACAATAAGGATGTTAACAAACGAAATGAATATTATGATAAAGTCGCAAAAAAATTAGGCTTGGGTGATAATTTAAATGATTCTGATCAGGAAGTGAAGCCTTTAATTAAAAAAATTGCTATAAAAACTGATATGGCGAAAATATTGTCTTCGTATTTATGGGCAGCTGCAGGTGTTTGTTATGCTTTTCAAGACCCGTGGCTTAATTATCTTAATGCAGCTACTTTAAAAATTTGGAAACCTAAAGAATTTATTCATTCTTTAAAAGTTTTTAAACGTAGTGCAGTAGATAGTGCAAAATCATTTTTTAAAGGCTCCGGTAAAGGGCTGCAAAAACATTCCGGGAAAATTATGCTGGGTGTGGCAGCGGCTTCTTCCATCATTGGTGTTATTAATGCTGTTGTAAATATTAAAAATCAAAAAAATGATGTTATTGATAAAAACAGAAAGTCTGTGGTGAATTAGATGGGTAATAATTTGATTAATTCTTATCTTAATAATTTATCACAGCAGGATTCCGGCGGCTATGTTCTATCGAATAGAACTTTTATTAAGCCTTTGCCTCCAAAAGGTCATCTTGTGCATAAAAATTTTTTGGAGCTTCCTGCAGAAACTGTAAAAGATTTAAGTTACGACGCACGTTCCTTTAAAAAAGCGTTAAAAGGCAAAGCAAATGATCACGAACTTGGTAAAATAAATGACATAGCAATGAAAATAGGCGGCTTGGCAATAGCCGGTTATTTAATGACAAAAAAACAACCTCCTTCTGAGAAAGTGATGGAGCTTGTGGGTTTCGCATCATTTTTCGGTGCAATGTCTCTTTGGCCTAAATTGGCTCTGCAATTACCGGCAAAGCTTATTCATGGTATTAACATACGGCAGGAATATGTTGACAGCTATGGAAGGCAAAAGATGTTTTTTCAAGATCCTCAATATATTCCCTGGGATTTGGTAAGTGACAAAAAGATTAATCAAATAGGGGATAGAATGCGTGTCCCAAAAGATTTGCCAAACCGGAGAGAGTTTATTCAGGAAAAAATGAAGAAAACTGCAATTCAAAATAATACTATGTGGATGTTGACCGCCGGGTTTGCAACACCTATTATGAGTGCGTTGGTATGTAATGCTTGTGAAAAACCTGTTAAAAAATTTGTCGGTGATTATCGTTCAAAACAGGCTGATAAATTAATTACTGATTTCCCTAAAATTTTCCCTAAATATATGGATAATACAAATTTTAGAAATTTGGAAAATGTTTATAAATTAAATAAAGATAAGCCGCTTACTCCTGAATTAGTGAAACAGATAAAGAAAATAATTACGTATGGATTTGACGGAATTACATCTTCTGCCGTTAATAGCGATTTAGATGAATTATTCGGGTCAAAAAAATATATTATAGATGATTCTGTTTTAGATAAAACTTTAAGTACTGTAGAAAGCGTAATGCATAAAACAGGTATAAAAAATATTTTTCTTGATAAAAATACCTTAAAAAATATTTTAAAAGACAATATCGACAAAGAGCTTTCTGAACAGGAAGCTGATAAGATGTTACGTTTGGTTTGTGCAAAAATTAAACAAAACATTCTTCAATTTAATTCTGTACATCCGGATGAATCAATAAATGATTACCAAATTAAAATGTTGTTTAGTAAATTAGTAAAAGACGATTCTTTGCCGGCTGTTTTAAAAAGTAATTCGGCAAATCTTTTAACTCCTGCAGTTATGAAAAAGTTAAAAAGTGTTTGTGCAATTCTTACCGATTTTAAAGCTAAAAATAATGTTTTGGATAAGTTTATATATATGAAGGCGGCTGCTGCTCCAGAAAGTGTTATTGCAAATACTTGGAATGAAATCACGTCAAGTTTTCCTGAATTGTTTGGTATTAATCTTAAAGCCGGTCAATATTCAAGATTTGACAGAAAAATGACAGGTAAGTTGATAAGAGAAAGATTTGAAGCAATATCATCTGATAATACAAAATATAAACAGGTTATTCAAGCGTTAATTGATAAAATTTCAGGTTTGGATGCTAAAATGAAAATGCTTGATACTTCTTCTGCTTCTAAAGAAAGTTATGTTTCTATTGTCGATTCGGTTTTTGATGAAGCTGCTTTAAAATTAGACAATCTTGATATGAAAGAAACAGCAAAAAGCTTGATTGGTGTTTATGAGGGTAATGTAAAAAATGTTAAATCATCAAAAGGCTCTTTAAAAAATATTCAACTTTCATATGTTTCAAACAGATTATTAGGAATTAGAAGTTCATTGTACAGGCTGTTAAACTCACTGGATTTTTACAAGCGTATTTCTACATTGAAAAACATTCAGGCATTGGATAATTTGCCTCGTGAAGTAAAAGAAGAAATAGTAGAATTGTGTAAGAAGATTACGGTTGAAGGAACAACTGCTGATTTTGCCACTAAGTTTTTCGATTTAAGAAATCCAAATCCGAATTTGTCAGATTTGTCTCAGATAGAAGTTAAAGATGGCAAAGTTATAAATAAATATTTAAATAAAACAAAAGATTTGGTTGACCTTCCAAATGATAAAAATTTCTTCAAAAATGTTATGCGTTTGATGTATGAAAATGATTTACATCCTGAAACTGTTAATTTATTATCAAATTCTGTTATTACAAATGAGGTTAAGCAATACCGAAAAGATTTTATTGAAGATGTAGGTAATGCATTTTATTTTGCAAAACCGTATCATATAGTCGGAAATTCTACAACGGAAGCTACTTTATATACAAAATTTTTACGTGTAGGCATGCCGCCGGATCAAATGCTTAATACTACATTTAAAGAAATGTATCATACTAAAAAATGGCTAAAAATGTTTGGAGGTTTTGGTGCGGTATTGTTAGGAGTGACAGTATTTTCGCAGTTCCTGTTTGGCAAAATGAAAGCTCCGGAAAGGTCTAAAAATGATTAATTCGACCAATTTATTAGTTCAAAAGTTCAATATGCATAATAGTAAACCTTCACAAAAGGCGGTATATGATAGTGCTGCAAAAGAAAATACTAATTTATTAAAAGAATTTTTAGATAATACTGCCGTTATCAATCAATCATTTATTTATAAGGTGGTTCAACAGCCGCAAAATGAGATAAAACCATATAAAAATAATTTAAGAACAATGTTCGTAAATAATGAAGCAAAAATTTTAGCAATAATTCCACGGATTTTTAATGCGAAAGATATTAATGGAAATGAGTATATAGACGGAACAGAAGAACACGGAACATTTTTAAATGCAATAGAAAGGCTGGATGAGCTTAAAGCTCAAGGTTTTAATGCAATTCATGTTTTGCCGGTGCATACTCCCGGGAAAACTAAGGCAATGGGTACTGCAGGTTCAGTTTATGCACCTTTGGATTTATTATCTATAGATCCTGTTTTAATAGATAAAAATGATCCGAGATCTGACAAAGAACAATTTAAAGCTTTTATAGATGCTTGTCATCAAAGAGATTTAAAGGTAATTTTAGACCTGCCAAGCTGTGCTTCTTATGATATGTTTATACAAAAACCCGAATTAATGGCTATTGAACGTGACGGATTAGCTAAAACACCGCAGGGCTGGGACGATATTAGGATGTTTCAACCTTGGGAAGATGAAGGGAAACGGGCATTAAATCCAAAGCTTTTAGAATTACATAAAAAATATATTGATATGTGTGTAGATTTAGGTATTGACGGAATAAGAGCGGATGTAGCCAGAGCAAAACCGGTTGAATTTTGGGATATCATAATTCCTTATTCAAGACGTTTGGATCCTGAGTTTGGCTGGCTTGCAGAAACATATACGTATGAAGATGCCTCTCCGCAGGCTAATATGCCGTTTGACAGACCGGAAGATTTGTTAAGAGCAGGTTTTGACATGATTTACGGTCAGTATCACAATTTCCATGAATGGACCACCGCAACTGAGTTTATTAAATATGTTGAAGAACAATTGGAACTTTCATATAAGCTTAATAAAGGAAAATCATTAATAGGATCTTTTGCAACACATGACGATATTTCGCCGATGTATCATGGTAAAACTGAATACTGTAATTTAACCAGCGGTTTGCAGGTGACACTACCTATGCTTAATCCGTATATTGTAGACGGTTTCCAAAGCGGTGACTATTATTCATATTCTTATCAGAATAAAGAAGTTCCGGTATCTATGACAGATAAGTATGTTATGGATGTGCATCCCGGAAAATTGGATCTTTTTAACCTTTCAAGAAAACCCGGCGGAGTTAACCCTGAAATCGGTGAATTTATGACTTCTTGTTTTAAGTTCCGGGATAAATATTCAGATATTATTACTAAAGGGTCATTTATTGAACTTGATAAAAAAGATGATTATGATGATCAAATTATTACATATGCAAGACATTATAGAGGAAAAACTCTGTTGGTTGTTGCAAACAGAAATATTAACAGACCTGTTGCCTGTAAAATAATGATACCTTCTTTAAAATCCGGACAAAAACTTGATAATCTGCTTCCTTCATATGGTAAAGAAAGTACATTTCAAGTTATGGATAATGAATTGCGAGTAAATATTGCACCCGCACGAGTTCATGTATTTGAAATAGATACTCCTTTTATTGAAAATTACACTAGAAAAGTTTATAAACAACATTAAAATTATTGCACGGTTTTTTTGTGCGATATATAATGTTTATACGAGGTATAAATGTTATTAGAATTTTTATATTCAAAAATACACAGAGCAACAGTTACTGACGCAAATCTCAACTATGTCGGATCAATTACCATAGACGAAGCTTTATTAAAGGCAAGTAATATAAAAGTCGGTCAAAAAGTTGATATTCTTGACGTTAATAATGGCGAAAGATTTCAAACCTATGTAATTAAAGGTCAAGCAAACTCAGGTTGTATTTGTCTGAACGGTGCTGCTGCAAGAAAAGTGCAACCCGGTGATAAAGTTATAATTGTTGCATATGCATACTTTACCCCCGAAGAAGCGGACAGCTTTACTCCAACAGTTGTTATGGTAGATGAAAATAACAAAATTATTGAAAAATAAATTTATCTGTAATTTGTAAATTGCAGCGGATAATCATATTTTTCTTCATTTTGTCTGAGCATTTGTATGACTTTTTGCAGGTCATCTTTATCTCTGCCTGACACCCTTACGCTGTCACCTTGAATTGACGGCTGTACTTTTATTTTCATATCTTTTATATCTGCAGATATTTTTTTTGCAAGTTCTTGAGTCAGCCCCTTTTTTAATTTATAAACCTGTCTTACGTTTCCGCCTAATGCATTTTCAACCGGCTGTGCATCTAAAATTCTTATACTTAAATTTCTTTTGACGAGTTTTGATTGTAATATGTCATATATATTACGTAATTTCATTTCGTCATTGGTAGTTATTGTAATAGTTTTATCTGCGTCAAGATTGATGTCGGAATTTGAATCTTTTAAATCAAATCTTGATGACACTTCTCTTTTCACTTGATCAACGGCATTAACCAATTCTTGTCTGTCAAATTCTGACACAACGTCAAAACTGCAATCTTTAGCCATAATTACCCCCTTTTTTATTTTATTATATCACAAATTTTGTGATATTTAAGGGGTTGTTTTTTTAGTGAAGATTTTTGAAAATCCTTTTTTAAACCAATTTTTTACCGAAACAGCACCGTTTTTTATTGCATTTCCGGCATTTGATATAAATTTTGGAGCTTTTATTTTAAATCTTTTACTTAAAAACCATCCGGCTATTGCTAAAGCACCAACACCTAATAATGTTAGTTTAATATTTTTGTTACTTTCTTTATCTTTTGTCTGCAGTTTTTCAAATTTGTCTGCTGCTGGTCCCATAAGTGATGTCCCTGGATACATCATAGGGTATGGGTACATCATTGGATACATCGGATACATCATTGGGTTCATCATATAGCTGCTTCCTATATCCCGATACATCATAGGGGTTGTCATCATACTGTCAAAATTCATAACCTAATTCTCCACACATTACCTTATATTTATAAAGTTTTTTATTACGATAAAATTTACTTTTTTTTATCATTTGTTAATATTTGTAACAAAATTATTTTTTTAGAATATAATATTATTGATGAAAAGAATTATTGACGCAAATTTAAACAGAAGTACGGAAGCTTTAAGAGTTTTGGAAGAAATCTCAAGATTTATTATGAATGAAGATGAGATTTCAAAAGAGCTGAAATATATCCGGCATGAACTTAATCAAATTCAAGAAAGTGGTTACGATTTATTTTTGAATGCACGTGATACTGAAAATGATGTCGGTGTTAAAATTAAAAATCCTGATAAACGCATGAATTTAGAAAATATTTTTAAGGCGAATATAAAAAGATTGCAGCAGTCATTAAGGGTGTTGGCTGAATATATGCCGGAAAATTTTGATAAATTTGAGAATTTGCGTTATAAATCGTATTCATTGGAGAAAAAAATGTGGGATAAATTGAAGAAAAGCAGATTACAGAATAGAAAACTTTATTTGGTAACAAATTCCGATAAATTTGAGACGGAAGATTTATTTTTGAATGCCGTAGCCTCAGCGTTAAAAGGCGGTGTTGATATAGTGCAGTTAAGGGAAAAAAATATGACTGCAAATAAAATTATGGAGCTTGGTAAGAAGGTAAAGCTTTTGTGTGCGGAATATAATGCTCTTTTTATTGTAAATGACAGAGTTGATATAGCATTTGCATTAAATGCGGATGGAGTGCATTTAGGACAGGACGATATGGATGTTAAATCGGCACGGGAAATTTTAGGTGAAGGTGTAATAATAGGAGTTTCGACGCATGCTTTTGAACAAGCTCAAAAAGCGGTTGAAGACGGAGCCGATTATATAGGTGTCGGACCTGTTTTTATAACACCTACCAAACCCGGCAGACAATCGGTTGGTTTGGAATATGTCAGGTGGGTCAGTGAAAATATTGATTTGCCGGCGTTTGCCATAGGCGGCATTGATTTAAATAATGTGTCTGAAGTTATTGCAAACGGTGCTAAAAGGATTGCTGTCGTACGAGCTGTTATAAATTCAGAAAATCCCGAGCTTGCGGCAATGAATTTTTTGAAAGTTTTATAGTATAATATATATAAGGCATGCTTATGGAAAAAATTGATATTCAGGAATTAAATAAAAAATACTTTCGTCCGTGGGGATATTATATAATCATTGCTTATGGCGAGGGTTTTCAAACAAAAATTATACATGTAAATCCGGGTCAAAGACTTTCTTTACAATCTCATAATCACAGAAGTGAGCACTGGGTTGTATTATCAGGAACGGCAAAAGTTATTTTGGAAAGTAAAGAGTATATTCTTTCTCCCGGACATAGTATTGATATTCCGGTTAAAGCTATTCATTCGCTTCAAAATCCTTATGAAACCGATATAGAGGTAATAGAAATTCAGATGGGCGATGATTTATCTGAAAATGATATTACAAGATATGAAGATATGTACGGAAGAGTGTAGACAGTTCTTTATAGTAGCCTTTTTCCAAGTTTTCGTAAAATAATTTACAAGTATATGGTGCTATCTCTTGGATTGCATTTTTATTTAGGTACAGACCTTCAATAAATCTTGCAAAAAGTTCGGTAGGTTTTGTATAGTATTTTTTGTTTTTATTAATTTTTGCAGATATTTTAGCTTGCTTTTTTTGTAAAGATTTTAGTCTTATGTATGCAGCAAAAGCTTTTGGCATATTTGTAAAATCTTGTTCAATTGTTTCTATTGTATAAATTTTGCTGCTTTTTTTTAAAAATCCTCGTACAATTTTAATTCGGTCATATTTTAAAAGATATTTTGCATCAGATTTTTTTATATATTTGTCAAATTCTTTGAATTTTTTTGTCCGTAAAAATTCAGGATATTCAGTTTTAATAATTTGTTCTTGTTCTTTAATGTGTTTTTTTACAATATTTTTGTGTTGTTCTAATTTTTCACATAATGAATTTTTATCAATAAAATGCGTAACGTTTAGAAGTTCTTTGTCTATTATTTTATTATCATTTTGAAAAATTCCGTTAAAAGTTCCTCCGGTTTTTTCCATCCCGGGTTCTATTTTAGAATGGATATAGTGTGCAAATTCGTGTAAAAGAGTTGGAATTTTGCGATTTTCAGGAATGTTTTTTGAAATATCAATCCTGTTTTTCAAAAAAAATCCCTGATGTCCCCTGGCTTTCGTAGCAGTATGTACTTCAAGCCCGAGGGATTTAAAGTATTTTACTAATTCTTTTGCTTCCATATTTTGTATTATAACAAAAATAACTGCGTTTCTTGTCAAAATTTAACAAATTATGTATAATAAAAAAGGAGGTAAATTATGAATAAAGGTTTAAAACAATTGTTTAGAACACTATTAGGGGGGGGGCGACTTGCTCAAAGCTTAGTCAGAATTGATTTTTTAGGAACAACGTGTTTAAAAGCGTTTTTAGGATTGTTTTTTACCCCGATTGACTATGTATTAAAATTAAACTATAATTTTGATATTATGAATTATAGTTTAGAAAATAAGAAAACTGATGATGGATTTTTTAATAAAGTTGTTATGGCATTACACCAAAATAACTTACTAACGAATTTATTCCGTCCCACACGTCATCCTGAGCGGAGCGGTGCTACGCACGTAGGTACGTTTGACAATAATCGTCATGCCGCTTTCACTTTGGCAGAGGTTTTAATCACCCTCGGAATTATAGGGATTGTGGCTGCAATGACAATTCCGACATTACTCAAAAATTATCAAGAAAAAGTGATGGTAACAAAAGTTAAACAAGCACATTCGCAATTGATGAATGCAATACAGTTGTACACTGCAAAGAATAATTGTGCAAATTTATTGTGTCTGTTTGATGTAAATAAAACTTCCGACGAGGTTGCAGCGGAATTAGCAAGCGTTTTAAAAACTGCTAAGGTTTGTACGGCATCAAATAATGAAAAATACTGTAAATATTATGATGTAAAAAGTAACGAACCTTATCTAAAAGATGGTGTGTATGCTACTGCTGACGGTATTTATAATTATGGCAGATTATATTTATCAAACGGTGTGATATTTCAGGTTAAGATGAATACACAATGTGTTTTTACTTATGAAGAAATAATAAGAGATGAAAACGGCAATCAAATCGGGACTAAACCGGTTACAACCAATAATTGCGGTTACATATATGTTGATATTAATAATATTGATGAACCTAATCAAATCGGAGCTGATATTTACAGGTATGATATAAAGGCTACAGGAGAGATTGTGCCGAATAAGAAAAAATTGTTAAATAATGCTTTGTTATATAATAAAATTGAGTATACACCTTATAATGCAGGCGATCCGATTGAAAATTAAATTTTAAAATATTTTATATGGGTTTAAAATATTATTTGGGTCAAATATTTTTTTGATTTCCCGCATATAATTCAAAGCAGTTGCGTTGACAACTTTTGAAATATATTCACGTTTTTCTCTGCCGATACCGTGTTCTGCCGAAATTATTCCGCCGAGCTTTATTGTTAAATCGTAAATTTCGCTTTTAGCTGATTTGTAATTTTGATATTCTTTTTCAAAGTCTATAGGAATTTGCGGATGAATGCTTCCGTCCCCTATATGACCTACCATACATACTGTTAAATTGTATTTATTACAAATGTCATTTATACCTTTTATAAGCTGTGGCAGATTTTCACGTGGTACAATTACATCATCGGTTGTTACTGTCGGCTTCAGCTTTGCACAGGCAGCCATTGATGAACGTCTTGCCTGCCATATCCGATCAGCTTCTTTTTGTGTGGCTGAATATTGTATGGCTGATGAATTGCAGTGCCTTAAAACATTTGTTATTGTGTTTTTTTGCTCTTCAATAGAGCTTTGATAACCGTCTATTTCTATGATTAAGGCGGCTTCTTTATCTGTTAAAAGTCCTATCGGGTAAAATTGTTCAATGGTCTTTAAAACATTTTTGTCCATAAAATCCAGCGTCGCAGGTGATATTTGCTGTTCTATTATTGAGGTTACAGCATTTACGGTATCATCAATGCTGTCAAAGTAAGCCATGATAACTTTTGAACATTGCGGTTTCGGAATAAGTTTTAATGTAGCTTCAACGACAATGCCTAAAGTTCCTTCAGAACCTATAAAAAGGCTCCCTAAATTATAGCCTGTAGCGTTTTTAATGGTATTTGAGCCTGTTCTTAGTATTTCACCATTGGCGGTTACAATAAGCATATCAATTACGTAATCTTTTGTGGAACCGTATTTAAATGTCCTTGCTCCGGCAGAATTTTGAGCAATACTTCCGCCTATTGTTGATACTTTCAGGTTTGAAGGATCTGGCGGATAATATAGTCCGAGTTTTTCAACTTCGTTTTGCAAATCTCCGACTATAACCCCTGGTTCAACCTTTGCGGTCATATTGTCTTTATTAATTTCTATAATTTTATTCATTTTAGAAAAATTTAAAATGATTCCACCGTGTTCGGCAACGCAAGCTCCAACGGTGTTTGTTCCTGCCCCTCTGCATATTATAGGTATTGAATACTTATTTGCAATGTGTACTATTTGTTGAACTTGTTTTATCGTTTGGGCAAATACTACAACATCAGGCAGGCTGACAAATGTATTTGAAGCATCTTGGGCATAAGCATATCTTTCCTCCAGTTTTTCTAATACATTATCGGAAGATAATACTTTTTTTAAGTCTTTAATCACTTCATTCATCAACATATGACGTCAATTTCTCTATATTTTCACTAAGTTTGTTTATTTGTTTTTCTATTTTATCTATTTTTTTACTCAACTTAGTGTTATCAATATCATCCATCGCAGAAAGAATTTTTTCAAGTGTTAATTCAAGCCGGTCCATTCTTTCTTGTTGCTCTTCAATTCTGTCGGATAAAGTGTTTAAAGTTTCTTTTTGTTTAAATGATGTATCCTGTAAAGTTTTTAAAGAATCTTGAATGTTATTTATTTTTTCAGACTGTTCACATAGATTTTGAATATTTTCACTTGTTGTGTCTATCCATTCTCCCATATATATCAAAGCCTGACGCATAACCTTATCTGAATTCGCCGATGTTGTTACAATATTAGTTATATTATCAACTTTTTGTTCAATTTTTTCGGTTATTTCTTTGTTATCAAGATAATTTATACGTTCTTCAAGTTTGTATATAAGATTGCTGAAATCATTCAGCCCGGTGTTTAAGGCATTATATGATTCATCAGAGGTTAAAAGCAATTTATTTGTTCTTGAACTTATACTTAGAATATCCTCTGACAATTTTTCAAAATCAGTTTTTAAATCAGATATTTGTTCCTGAGTAAGCGAATTTTGTAAGTCTTCAACAGAGTTTACAATTCTGTGGATATTATCAGATATTTCGGAAATTTCGTCTTTCGATGCAGAACTTGATAAATCGTTTAAGACTAATCTCAGTTTTGCAATATCTGATTCTACATCTTGTAAAGTATAGGTATATCCGTCATCATTGTTTGAAATTTGTTTTAATTGTTCTTTGACTTCGTTAAGATTTTGGTTAATTTCATCGGTTTTTTCTTCAACAAAATCTTTTATATCTTCAGATTCTTCTATAAACGAAATTTGTTCAAATACGTTCAAGATAGCTGATATTATGCTTTCACGTATATCTTTTAATTCAGTTAAATCTATTGAATCAATTTTTGTAATAACTTCTTTAAGTTTATCTTCAATTAAATCAGTATTATTTGAGGATTGATAACTTTCAAAAAGATTTTTTTGAGATGAAATCATTTCCTTTATTTCATCAAGTTCATTTAGTTGTGCTTCGGAATCTTGTGAAACAGCTAAAATATCAATTTTTTGATTTAATATATCTAAAAGATCAGTGACCTTTAAATGATTATTTTCAGAAATTTCGTTTGTTTTTTTCAAATATTCGTCAAAATTTTGGTTCAATAACTTATTAACTTTATCAGAAAGATTTGATTTTAAATCGTCAATTGCAAGATTCAAATCGTCATTGTTAAGTGAAATAAGCGATTTTAAATTTTCAGTGCCGGCTGTGATTTTGTTATCAATACTTTCTTTGATATCATTTGCAAAGATTTCTATTTTTGGGTCAATATTTGAATTTCCAGTATTATTAATTTTTTCATCTATAAGCGTTTTTACGCTTTTTATTTCATTTATAATTCCAGTATAGATATTTTCATAATCTTCTATACTTAATAAATTATTGTTTAATTTTTCATTAATTCCTGAAATCATGTCAAGATAGCTTTTTAGCGGCTGCAGTTCCATCATGATAGCTTCTGCTTTAGCTGTCAAAACATCTGTGATATCAGTATTGACCAAATTTATTTCTTGCTTAATTGCGGTTATTTTGTCTTTTGTTTCTTTAAAACTTTCTTCCAAAGAAGTTTGTAAACCGTCAGAATTCAGGCTGTTTTGGACATTTTCAATTGTTTCAATTAATTTTGTCAATTGATTTTCTGCGGCTTCTGTATTTTTAGTTAATTCTTGATGCACCCCGGCTTGAATGGAATCTTGTAATGTTGAAATTGTAACACTTATTTCACCGAGTTCAGATGAAATCATATTTACAATTTTGGAATCCCGTTCATCTTGTGAAAAATCCCATTGGGCAAGCCCTTTTGAAATATCTTCAAGTTCTGTTTTTATGCTTGAAATTTCTGAAATGGAGTTGGCTATTTTTAGTTCGGTATTATCAGATATTTCAGAAACATTTTTGATATAAGTATCAAGTTTTTGCTGTAATTCGGCAAATTTTTCATCTCGTGTCGAAACACCTGTTGATATCATATCTCTGAGAGCAAGCAGTTTTTCGGTTAAGCTTGTGTCATTTGAATTTTGAGAAGTAATTATTGTTTCTCTTAAAAAATCAATGTTGTTGTTAATACTTTGGAATTTTTCGCTGTCATCATCAGAGAGTTTTTCTATTATTTCTATTTGATTATTTGATAAAGTTTTTGTCAAGTCTGTCAAAGAGATGTCGATATCATCTAATTTATTTTCAATATTGCTGGCAGAAATATTTTTTAAATCATTTGACACATTGTTTATTTTTTCTTCTAAATTAACAATATTATCAGTTGAAGTTTCTCTTAAACCTTCAAGAGCATCAGCAATTGTTGTTATGTCTTTATGTATATCAAGAGCCTCTATTTTTGTTATTAGCTTTTGCAGTTCGTCTTTATTTAAGTTTAAGTTTTCATTTAAAACTGTTGAATTATCAATAATTTTTTGAACAAAGTCTGCAAGCTCATGTCTGAAGCCTGTAAAATCATTTTCAGTTACAACGGCAGACAGAACAGAATTAAGCCTGTCAAGCTGTTCTCTTATCATTAAACCCGAATTTTCATTTGAAGAAGTTAAGTTGTTTCTTAAATTGTCCAAAATAGTCGAAAATTCGTGTATGCTGCTGTAAAGATCCGCAAAATCATTTTGTTGCGGCAGATTGGAAATTTGTTCTTCAAGTGATTTGTTAAATTTTGAAATTTGTTCAATATCGTTTTTTTGCGACAACATTTCCATTTTATCAGAAATTTCCGCAGTTGATTTTAAGATAAAATCTAAATCGGTTTTTTCGGCAAGAGGAGTGAATTTTTCTGATAATTCATTTATTTTTTCCGATAGGTCTGTTAACTCAGGCTTTACGGATATATTGTCCAGTGAATTTTGCACTGCCTTAACAGTATCTGCAGTCAAATCAGAAATATCAGTTTTTTGCGGTAATAAAGAAATTTGATTTGACAGTTGTGAAGACTTTTCTGCAAAATATTTTAAATCTTCTCTTAAAGGTAAATTATCTATTTTTTCAGAAATTTCGGATGTTTTGTATATTATTGAATCTAAGTCTGTTTTTTCTGTTAAATTTTTAAATTTATCAGATATTTTATCAGTAGTTTCAATGATATAATTTAGTTTTTGTTGGGACTCTTCAAAATTTTCTTTTGTTATGAATGTATCCAAATGATGAATTAAGTCATCATTTTTTTGGTCAACGTTATGCAAAGCTGATAAAATGGCATTGGTTGAAAGATAAATATTTTCCAATTCTCTTTTTACAATATCATTTTGAGCCGTAGGATCCATGACTATTAAATTTTTGAAAATTGATTGTATATTGGCATTTATATCAGAAATTGATGTTTCAAATCCTTTATTTATTATTTCAACATCATTTTTGATTGCTGACACGGCCGTTATAATATCATTTTTATCAGTTTTATCCGCAGTAAAATCGGCAAATTTTTGGTCATACTGTGCCAGTATTTCTTTTTGATTAATTAATTCCTGTGCAATACTTCTCATGTTTGCCAAAAAAGTTTCAAATTTTTCATTTATATCTTCATTTTTGGCAAGATGTTTTTGTTCTTCATTCAGTGTATTAAAAGAGTTATCAATTTTATGAAATTCTGAAACAATCACGGAATGCCGTTCTTCAAGAATTTTTTTTAATTCTGTTAAATAAACTTTTATCAAGTCGTCAGCTTCGGTATTATCGGACATGATTTCAATTTTATTATTTATTGCCGTTAAAAGTTTTTCAAAGTTTTCAGCATTACGATCTGCTTCAAGTTTTATATTATCCAAAATTTCTGCAAGCTCTTCTACGGTTTGTGCCATTTTATATATTTTCCTTATTGTATACCATAATTATTATATTAGCAGAATAATAACAGATTAAGCAAAATTATTAAGTTTATTTATTACAAATGTAAAGATTATAGCCAAATTTTGATAAATTAGTGGTACAATAGTTTTACACAAAAAGAGGTAATTATGAGCCGTATTGTAATAGATAGTGAGAAATGTAAGGCTTGTTATTTATGTATTGATGAATGTCCTAAAAAACTCATCAAAATAAGCGATAATACGAATAAGCTGGGTGATAAGATAGTTGAATTTGAAGATAAAAATGGCGAATGTTTGGGCTGTGCGATGTGTGCAATGAGATGTCCCGACATGGCTATAAAAGAGGTTTATAAAGGGTAATGGCTGATAAAGTATTAATAAAAGGTAATTATGCAATAGCAAATGCTGCGGTAATAGCCGGCTGTGACTGTTATTTTGGGTATCCGATTACACCGCAAAGCGAAATAGGTGAATTTTTAAGCGGAAAAATGCAGGAATTAAAGCGAGCATATGTGTCGGCAGAAAGTGAGCTTGGTGCTATTAATATGTGCATCGGAGCTTGTTCTACCGGTAAAAAAGCGATGACTTCGTCATCTTCTTGTGCAATATCATTGATGCAAGAAGGTTTGTCATATGCGACGTCAGATGAATTACCGGTTGTTGTAATTAGTGTCATGAGAGGCGGGCCGGGGTTAGGAAATATATTTCCTTCTCAAGGCGATTATAATCAAGCGACAATCGGCGGCGGTGACGGGGATTACAAAGTTATTGTTCTATCGCCTTCTACTGTTCAGGAAGCTGTTGATTTGACATATAAGACTTTTTATTTGGCTCATAAATACAGAAACCCTGCAATGCTTTTAGCGGACGGAGTTTTAGGACAAATGATGGAGCCTGTTGAATTTGGTGAGTATCCGTATCCTGAAATCGATAATTCATCGTGGGCTTTGTCAGGTGCAAAAAACAGAAAAGCTCGTATAATTCGTTCGTATTCTCCTGTGGCAGAACCTCAGTGTGATCACATAAGACATTTGTTTGAAAAATATAGACAACTTGAAGAAAATGAGGTTATGTACGAAGAACTTTATACTGAAGATGCGGATTTGGTAGTGGTAAGTTTCGGCAGCTTGTCAAGAAATGTTAAAGCCGCAATTCGTGAATTGCGGGGAAAAGGTTTAAAAATCGGATTTTTTAGACCTATAACGCTGTTTCCTTTTCCTAACAAAAGAATAAATGAATTGGCTGAGAAGGTTAAGAAATTTTTGACCGTTGAAGTTAATATGGGGCAAATGCTGAGAGATGTAAAACTTGCAGTGAACGGTAAAGTGCCGGTGGAATTTTACGGCAAGCCTGTAGGCTCCTGGCCGAGTGTTGAGGAATTAGCAACCGCTATGGAAGGAGTATTGTAGATGGAAAAACAAGTTTTTAAAATACCCGAATCATTTAAAAAAGATTTTAAATACACGTTTTGTCCGGGATGTGATCATGGTATTGCAATACGTCTTATCGGTGAAGTTATGGATGAATTGGGCGTCAGAGAAAACACTATTGCTGCAACATCAATAGGCTGCTCTGTTACTATATATGATTTTTTGGATATGGATGCAATAGAAGCTCCTCATGGTCGTGCATTAGCAGTAGCAACAGGTGTCAAACGTGCAAATCCTGATAAATTTGTATTCACGTACTCCGGCGACGGTGATTTTGCTTCAATTGGTATTGGTGAAAGCCTGCATTCGGCATTACGTGGCGAAAAAATTTCAGCTATATGTATAAATAATACAACTTATGGCATGACAGGCGGACAGCTTGGACCTACCACACTTTTGGGACAAGTTACGACAACATCTCCGTTCGGGCGTAACATACCATATTACGGTTACCCCATAAAAATTGCAGAACATATTGCACTTTGTGACGGAACGGCATTTTCCGCAAGAGTTTCTCTTGATTCTATTCCTAATATCAGAAAAGCAAAACAGGCAATTAAAAGAGCTTTTGAAGTTCAGCTTTTAGGCTTGGGCTTTGGTTTTGTTGAAATTTTGTCAACCTGTCCGACAAACTGGCATATGTCGCCTCAAAAAGCTCATGAACGTGTAAGAAATGAGATGATGCCGGTCTTTGTTCCTGGAATTTATAAAGATGTGCAAAAGGAGTCGTAATGAACAAAACGGAAAAAAATTTTATAATAGCCGGATTCGGCGGACAAGGCGTCTTGTTAGCCGGAGAAGTTCTTGCTAACGCATTTATGCTTGACGGGAAAAATGTTACATGGTATCCGTCATACGGAGCCGAAATGCGTGGAGGTACAGTTAATTGCGAAATAGTTATGAGCGATATTGAAGTAAGCTCTGTCAATAAAAAAGAAGCTGATTTTATAATAGTTTTAAATCAGGCATCTTTTGATAAATTTGAACCTAAAGTTAAAACCGGCGGTTATTTGATTGTTAATACAACTCTCGCCGCTGAGGAAAAAAATCGCAGCGATATAAATTATATTTTTGCTCCGCTTTCTTTAATGGCTGAACAGCTTGGTAATGTGAAAATGGCGAATATGCTGTCTTTAGGTTTGCTTTCGAAAACAAGCGGTCTTTTTTCGGTTAAAACGCTTGAAAAAGCTTTAGATATTGTTCTTCCGCCACACAGGAAAAATCTTTTACCGTTAAATTTAAAAGCCATGGAAATGGGCTATAAGTATGATTTATTGACTGTAAATTGTTAAAATCACCTAAAAAGTCGATTTAAATTTCTCAAAAATTGTTTATTCTGTTTCATGTCGAAATAAAGAGGTTTATAGTGAAAAAAGAATTACTGTTAAAGGAGAAAGAACTTCAGCTGGCAAAGTTAAAAGCCCATGTTGATAAAAGCTCTGTGTGTTCGGAATTGTATAATAAAATTGTTTTGGAAAAAGCCATCCTAAAAAAAGAAATCGAAGATTCGCAAAAAAGTAAAATAGTTGAAACTTTTAAAAATATTTTACCTCGTAAAAAAACACTAATTTGTGATTATTTTAAAAAGTAGTCAGTAATATGTTGCGAATGATAAGTTGTATTAATTGACTTATATATCAAATGTAACAAGATGTAAAGATGAGTTTCAAAAGGGCTGAAACCTAGCTATAATGCCGGTATGGTATGGTCGAAGTGTGCCTGTGGCAAAATATCTGCCTTTAGATTTTTATATAGATGTATAAAAGTAAAGAAAGGTAGGAAATTATGGCAGTTAGTTCAGTAAACAATTATGTTGGTGCATTTTATCCAAAATCTTTAGAAGATAGGAGAAAACGCAGTATGGCATTGGGATACTTGGGTGGAGCCTCTACATTGAATGGTGCATGTTGTCATTTTACAAAAAACAGCTTAGCAGTTAAGCATCCCAAACTTTTATTTGCTATGACTGGAGTAAGTTTTTTACTATCATTGATAGGAATTTCAGGTGCTGTCAAAGCTCAAAAAGAATTGAATGAATTTAATAAGCAAGCCAATATCTTCAATACAAAAGTTTAAAAATAAATCCGGAAATGTTTGCAGTTTTTGTATCAAATTATAAATTACCTATATACAAAACAGTTTTTATTTCCGAACCGGGTTAATTTTTGAATGACACGAATAAAAATGCGGACAAAAGTCCGCTTTTTTATTGAAAATTATTATGCATGTTTATTTTTTTGTGGTATTATAACCGTATAGTCGTTTAATTTATTTTAAATAAACAGGAGAAAAATTATGACAGAAAAAAGAGTATGGCTTTTCAGAGAGGGTAATGCAGGCATGCGTAATCTTCTCGGCGGCAAAGGTGCAAACCTTGCTGAAATGACCAATTTAGGACTTCCTGTTCCTCCGGGTTTAACCATTACAACCGAAACTTGTATGGATTACATTAACCACGGAAACAAGATGCCTGAAGGGTTGATGGATGAAGTTAAGTATTATTTGAAAGAAGTTGAAGAACAAGCCGGTAAAAAATTCGGCGATTCTGAAAATCCTTTGTTGGTTTCTGTTAGATCAGGTGCAAGACTTTCTATGCCGGGTATGATGGAAACAATTTTGAACTTAGGGTTGAATGATCAAACTGTTGAAGCAATGGTAAAATTGACTAACAATCCGAGATTTTGCTATGACAGCTACCGTCGTTTCTTAACTATGTTCGGTTCTGTAGCTTGGGAAATGGACAGACAAAAATATTTTGAATCAGAAGTTGAAAAACTTAAAGAACGTGAAGGGGTTAAAGAAGATACAGAAATTTCAGCAGAAGGCTGGAAATCTTTAATTCCTATCTATAAAAATGTTATTAAAGAAGTTACGGGCAAAGAATTCCCGCAAGATCCATATGTTCAATTGGAAGAAGCTATTGAAGCAGTATTCAGATCATGGAATATTCCTCGTGCCGTAGCTTATAGAAACATGAACAAAATCGATCACAATTACGGTACTGCTGTTAACGTTCAAACAATGGTATTCGGTAATATGGGCGATGACTGTGCTACCGGTGTTTCATTCACACGTAACCCTGCAACCGGTGAAAATAAATTCTATGGTGAGTATTTGACCAACGCTCAAGGTGAAGACGTTGTAGCAGGTATCAGAACACCGAAACCTATTGCAGAACTTGAACATGAAATGCCTGATTTATACAGACAATATGTTGATATTGCTAAAAAACTTGAACTTGGCTATAAAGATGTTCAGGATATGGAATTTACTATTGAACGCGGAAAACTTTGGATTCTTCAAACACGTAACGGTAAAAGAACTGCTGCAGCAGCTGTAAAAATTGCAGTTGATATGTATGAAGAAGGTATTATTACAAAAGAAAGAGCAATTCAATTGGTTGATCCGTATACTGTTAACCAAATTCTTTTACCTTGTTTTGATACAAAAGCAATGGAAGAAGCTCACAAAATTTGTACAGGTGTAAATGCATCTCCAGGTGCTGCCGTAGGTAAAATAGTATTTGATACTGAAGAAGCAGCAGAACGTGGTGCAGCAGGCGAAAAGGTTATTCTTGTTCGTGTAGAAACATGTCCTGATGATATTCACGGCATGGCTGTTTCACAAGGTGTTTTGACACTTAGAGGCGGTGCAACTTCTCACGCAGCTGTTGTTGCAAAAGGTATGGGAAAACCCTGCGTTTCAGGTTGCGAAGATTTGAAAATCGATTTGGCTAATGAAACATTAACCGGCAGTGACGGTACTGTTTACCATAAAGATGATATTATCTCCCTTGACGGCGGTAAAGGTCTTGTTATGGAAGGTGCTGTTAAGCTTGTTGAAGCTAGAATTGATGACAACTGGAATAAATTCTTTACCTGGGTAAATGAAATTAAAAAGTTACATGTAGAAGCAAATGCTGATACACCGAAAGACATTGAAAATGCTTTGAAATTCGGTGCAGAAGGTGTAGGTCTTTGCAGAACAGAACACATGTTTATGGATCCTGACAGATTACCTTGGGTACAAAAAATGATTATTGCAGGTACTCCGGAGGCAAGAAAAGAAGCTTTAGATCATCTTCTTCCTATGCAATATTCTGACTTTTACGCAATGTTTAAAGCTTTAGGCGACAAACCTTTGACAGTCAGACTGCTTGATCCGCCGCTTCATGAATTTTTGCCGGATAAAGAATCTTTGATTGCTGAAGTGGCTACATTAAAAGCTTTGGGTAAAGATTCAAAAGAAAAAGAAGAAATGCTTCATGTAGTTGAAAGCCTTTCAGAAGCTAACCCGATGATGGGCTTGCGTGGATGCCGTTTAGGTTTAACTTATCCTGAAATCAATGAAATGCAAGTTAGAGCAATATTTGAAGCTTGTTGTGATTTGAAAAAAGAAGGGTTAAACGTTCAACCTTGGGTAATGGTACCTTTAATCGGTCATGTTAACGAACTTAAAGTTGCAAAAGAAGTTTTGGTTCGTGTAGCTAAAGATGTTATGGCTGAAAAAGGTGTTGAAGTTGAGTATAAGTTTGGTACGATGATTGAAATTCCTCGTGCTGCTTTGACAGCTGATGAAATTGCTGAATACGCTGAATTCTTCTCATTCGGTACTAATGACTTGACTCAGATGACATTCGGTTATTCTCGTGACGATGCTGAAGGTAAGTTCCTTAACCGTTACGTTGAACAAAAAATCTTGCCGGCAAATCCGTTTGAAACACTTGATACAAAAGGTGTAGGTCAATTGATTGAAATGTCAATGGAAAAAGGCAAGAAAATTAATCCGTCATTGGTTGGCGGTATTTGCGGTGAACACGGCGGTGATCCTGATTCTGTTAAATTTGCTCACAGTATCGGATTGGATTATGTTTCTTGTTCTCCGTTCAGAATTCCGCAAGCAAGACTCGCTGCGGCTCAAGCTGTCGTTGAACAAAAACAAGCTGTTCACAGCTAAGTCTGTAGTCATTAAAAAAAAGCGGTTCGGAAACGAACCGCTTTTTTTGTGTTATAATTTGCTATAAGGAGCAAGGTTATGATTATAGTAATGGAGCCGTCGGCTTCTAAAGAAAATATAAAAAGAGTAGTTGATTTATTAACCGAACATGAATTCAGAGTTATTGTTAATCAGGGTGAAATTCATACAGTAATAGATGCTTTTGGTGATAAAACAAGTATAACTCCGGGTCGTATAAGTGCATTAGAGGGTGTAAAAGAGGTTAAAATAATACGTGAGCCTTTTAGACTTGCTTCCCGTGACAGAAAGCCCGAAGATACTGTTATAGAATTCGCAAACGGGGTTAAGATAGGCGGTGCAAATAAACCGGTTATGATTGTCGGGCCGTGTTCAGTTGAAAAAGATTATGAGGGCTTAAGACAGGTGGCTTTTGCCGCAAAAAAAGCCGGATGTGAATTTTTACGTGGCGGGGCATTTAAGCCTAGAACTTCTCCTTATGATTTTCAAGGGTATGAAGAAGTTGCTTTGAAAAATTTGAAACATGCAAGCGAAGAAACAGGTTTGCTTACAGTAACCGAGGTTATGGATTCTGCTGATTTGGACTTGGTCTGTAATTATGTTGACGTTATTCAAATCGGGGCTCGTAATATGCAAAATTTTAAGCTTTTACAGGCTGTCGGGAAATGTAATAAACCTGTTATTTTAAAGCGGGGACTTGCAAGTACTATAAGAGAATTTTTGCTTGCTGCAGAACACATTATGTACAACGGTAATTCTCAGGTCATTCTATGTGAACGGGGAATTAGAAGTTTTGACAGTACTTTTACTCGTAATGTTATGGATATTGCATCAATTCCAGTTATAAAAAAATATTCTCACCTGCCTATAATTGCTGATCCGAGCCATGGCACCGGTCAAAGATATTTGATTGAACCAATGACAAAAGCAGGATTAATAGTAGGTGCTGACGGCATTATGATTGAAGTCCATCATGACCCTGAAAATGCACTTTCTGACGGAAAGCAAAGTCTGCCGATTTCTATGTTTGAAGATATGATGAATAGGGTTAATTCGATGATTGAACATTTGCATTATGAAAAAAATTGTCTTTCTGCAAATGTAAATAATTAATTATAAATATAAAAATTCCGTTGTCTGTGCCGTAAATATTTGTTTTTTATCCTTGCCTTTGGAAGAAGGCAGCAATTTCTTTATGCTGGATTGTATGCGAAATCGGACGTCCGTGCGGGCATGTGTAAGGCATTTTTGTAGTACGCCATTTTTTTATTATCTCCTGCATTTGCCATAATGACAATTTTTGACCTGCTTTGACAGAAGCTTTGCAGGCTGTTGTTATTAAGATTTTTTCTTCTAATCTGTCTATATCGCCTTCAATATTTTCCAAAATGTCTGCAAGAATTTCTTTTGGATTAACTTTTGCTATCATCATCGGAACTTTTCTGAATATCAATTCATGATCGTTTAAAATTTCTATTCCAAATCCGAATTTTTCAAATTTATCCATATGTTCTTTTATTGTTGACATATCAGTTGATGAAACTTCAATAACGTCAGATACAAACAACATTTGAGAGGCAATTTGTTTTTCGGATTTTAATTTTTCATAAATATAACGTTCTTCTGCAATATGCTGGTCTACTATTTCTAAACCGTTATCTTGTTCTATTAAAATATAAGTATTTTTATATTGCCCTATGATATTTTCTTCAGGAATTGCGGCTTCTTCAATAATAGTTTGCTGTTTTGAAATTTCTGTTTTTTTTACGGGCATTATTTCCTGTTGAAAATTTTGTATAAAAATATCAGAAACATACATGTCGTCGTTTTTAATTTTTACGTCTTCATTTAAAGCTTCTAATTTTACGATATTATTCACTGTAACTGTATTATCAGGTTTGTGTTCCGTATAATTTGTCAGACCGCCTTCAACGGCAGTTCTTATAAAATTAAATATTTGATTCGGGTTTTTGTATCGTACTTCTTTTTTTGTCGGGTGAACGTTTACATCAACATCCTGCGGCGGTATTTCCAAATTAAGTATGACAAAAGGATATTTCCCGCTTGCAATAAGCGTTTTGTATACGGTATCGACAGCTTTTTGTATTACACTGCATTTTACAGATCTTGAGTTTATGTAAAGATGATAATTTTTTTTGCTTGATCTTGTATAATCAGGTTTGCTTACCATCCCGCTGATTTTTAGGTTTGAAAGTTCATCTGTTTTTAAAACGGGTTTCAAATTTTTTACTACATCATTTGAATATATTTCTTTGAGTGTTTGAGCTAAATCCCCCTGTCCTGTTGTTTTTAAGACAATTTTGCCGTTTCTTTTTAATTCAAATGATATTTTTGTATTTACTATAGCAAGAGCCTGTACGATTTCTTGAATATATGAAAATTCAGTATTAGGGTTGCGTAAAAATTTTAATCTTGCCGGGATGTTGTAAAATAAGTCTTTTATATCCATAATAGTTCCGACAGCACAACCGGTTTCGACTTGTTTTACCTCGGAATTTTCACATTTTACTTTTGTGCCTGTATCAAAATCTTTTGTTCTTGTCGTACAGGTAAGTTTAGAAATGGAGATTATACTTGACAGGGCTTCTCCTCTAAATCCCAGTGTGTGAATATTGAACAGGTCTTCGTCACTTTGAATTTTACTTGTTGCGTGTTTTGAAAAGGCAAGTAATATATCGTCAGGATGAATACCGGAACCGTTATCCGCTACTCTTATGTTGCGGCAGTCGTTTGAGATTTCAACACTTATTTTGGATGCTCCTGCATCTATTGAGTTTTCTGTTAATTCCTTTACAACGGATGCAGGTCGCTCAATTACTTCGCCCGCTGCAATTTGATTGATTAAATGTTTTGATAACTGTTGTATTCTTGCCATTTCACACCTACATAAAATGCATTATGAAAAAGTCTTTTACTATATGAAACTTTGTCAGAATTACAACAACAAGCAATGATACAATCATTCCGAATGTGACTTTTGCTAAATCTTTAAAAATATGTTTGTACATTTTTTTAGGCGATTCAAAACGTAATCTATGATATAATGCTATTTCACGTCCGGCTAACAAACCTAAAAATACCCATGTAGTTGACATTGGAATATTATTGAGCTGTATAAAGTATAAAAGCAGTGATGCATAAATCAGGTCAATAATTGTTGCGGAACGGGGATCTTGTACATTAGTTTTCATTTTTACTATGTTTTGTATCTCACCGCCTCTGTTATATGCAATATAACCTAAAAATATTGTGCAGGATATCAGTACAAATATTAATTCTCCGGCGGAAGCTTTTCTAGGAAGATATACAAAAAGGTTTGCCGCATCCTGCATAATCCATTGTGACCATAAAAATGCTGTTGAACACCATTTAGCAACCATCCACCATTTTGAAATTTCTTTTGAATGTTTTTTTTGTGTGTAATAGAAATATCGTTCTATTGGTCTTGCAATAATATTATAAATAACAAGTGCACAAACAAATGCAACACCGTAACCGATAAATGATTTTGTAAGCATTAGACCGATTACGTGAACATCATTTACAGAAAAAAGGCTTAATATTAAAAACGCTGTGGCAACCGGTATGCCATAGCGGGTTAAAATTAACAAAATAATCGGCGGTAAAACATGAATGATAGTAAAAGTATGTGCCACCGGTATTCGATCCAAACGTCCGAAAGATAAATCTCCATCGTTTACCCACCAGCCGATACCTATTGTAAGTATTAAAATTATACTGGTAAAAATCCATATATATAAAGAATTAGTTTTTTTGTTAGCTGTTAGAAAGGTCCCAAGGGTTTGAATAATATCATTTGAAACGCATGAAAACATTGCAAGAAGAAAGCCGGTTATCATAAAAAATGTGTTTAATGTAAATCCGTTTTCTAACATGCTTTCTCCATTCAATTTCAATTTACTACAAAAACAAATTCATCTAAATGTTTGATTACAAATTTGAAACATTTCTATAAAATATGTGTATATTTAATGGGGGAAGAGATTTGGCAAGAACTAACACTAAATTAAATCCGGTAAAAAAGACTGATTTGCAGGTTGTAAAACCGGTTAAAACAACAAAATACAGTGATATAAATTTAAATGCCTGGAAAGATTATCCTCATGTAAAAACGGATACTTTATGGGAGTTCCCTTCAAGGTTAAAAGAACACGGACATACTAATGAATATCACGGGAATTATATCCCGCAAATTGCACAGCAATTATACGAAAGATTTACGAAAAAAAATGATGTGGTTTTGGATTTATTTTTTGGTTCAGGCACATCAGGTATAGAAGCCGTTAATATGCAAAGACGCTGTATCGGTGTCGAATTAAAAGAGGATTTAGCGGAAAAAGTGTCTGAAAAATTTACTCCGAAACAGCTTGTAACGGATGTAAATATTATATGTGCAGATTCCGCATCAAATCTTGCCAAAGAAAAAGTTAAGGCCAGATTGGATATAATGGGCGAAGATTTTGCACAGTTTTTAATTCTTCATCCGCCATATGATGATATTATAAAATTCTCTGATAAAAAAGAAGATTTATCAAATTGTTCTTCAACTGATGAATTTTATAATTTGTTTGAAAAAGTTGCCCAAAACGGTTATGATTTGTTGGAAAAAGGCAGATTTGCAGCATTAATTATCGGTGACAGCTACAAAAATTCCGAAGTTCAGCCCTTAGGTTTTGAATGTATGGCTAGAATGCAAAAATTAGGATTTGCATTAAAAGCTATTATTGTAAAAGATATGCAGGGTAATGAACGTGCTAAAGGTAAAACTGCCAATCTGTGGCGTTACAGAGCACTTGCCGGCGGGTTTTATATATTTAAGCACGAATACGTTATGGTGTTTCAAAAACGCTAGTTTAAATTAGCAAAATTTTGTATATTTGTCAGTACATGTTAATTATTGGCAGAAGCGATTGTACCTTGTGCAATTTTGTTGGTTGCTGTTGTAAAGTTTTTGAAACCGGGTGGTACTTGTATAATCTTTCCGCCCATTTTTATTGCTTGAAGTGTCCCTGATGCACCGAAGATGCCGTTACAAACAACACCTTGTATTGTTACCTGACCTGTTTTTAAATACTCTGCACCTGCACCAATTGCAATATTACCCGGAGTTGCTGCAGCTAATTTGGTCAATGTTGATGCCTCACTCAGTCCTTTACCTAACGAACCGCCTAAATATGTTGTAACACCATCAATAATCGCATTTTTTCCATATTTGAGTAATTCTTCTTTTGAAACTCCGTCTGCTGATGTCAATGAGTCAATAGAGTCAATTCCAAAACTTGATACAGCTGTTCCTGCTGCCATTAAAGGAAGAGCAGTTCCTCCTGTTGCAACGGCTAAAGTTACTGCAGCAGCCGTTTTAAGACCTGTTCTCCCGATAGCTGTTGCAGTATTCTGTGCTGTACAAAAATTTTGTACTTCTCTTGAAATATCATTTGTTATACCAAATGCTGCATTGTATGAACCTTCCATTTCAGTTCTTAAGGCTTCCAAACTCCTGCCGTCCAATGAATCTAAAGTTTGTTGGTGTAAGTATTCTTTGTATTCATTTGCAATATCTTTTAATAGTTCATATTTTTCGGGATTGCCGTCATGTATATTGTCTATACTCATATCAAACCCGGCTGCTGTAAATTTGCTTTCAATATACGCATATGCTGTTTCCATATCATATATAGTTCCATCTTCTGTTTCTACTTTGCAGAGTTCTTTTGCAAGTGCATCTAAAGCTGAGTCGTATTTTTGTTCAGGTTTTTGATAACCTCTGCCAAGAGTTTTACTGCCATTGTAGCCTAAGGTATCATTTAATAAATCATTAATACCTTGATTATTGTTGAAACTTTGCTCACGTATATGATTTGCAGTCGCAATAGCGAACTGGTCTTGTTTATTAATATAATTATCAACTAATACAGGATCATATTCCACACCGAAGATTTCTTTAAATTTTGCATTAAATTCTTCTTCTGTTTGGCATTTATTTAATTCAGATAAATATTCTTGATATTCTTCCAAGTTAGCTGCGATATCTGTCTTATCATGTTCACTGCCTGCTAATCTGTTAAGAGAATCGTAAGTTTTAGCTATAAAACCGTCTTTATCAAGTTGTTTTTCAAAATTTTTATTGGCGGTAGATAAATCAGAATCTAATCTTGCCAATGTTTCATTTTTTTGTTCTTCAAAAGAAGTCGCCTCAATTGCGGCTTTTTGAGAGTCCGGTATGTTTGTTCCTTTTATTGCCGCAGCCATACCTTCAAAAACCCCGTTAAGTTCATCATGATTTTTTACTAAATAATTATCGCTCTTCCATTTTTTTTCATTTATATTTTTTCCTAATATTGCATTATATTGTTCCTCAAAGTGAGCAGTGTCAATACCTTGTTCTTTTGCTTTGTCAACAAGTTTTGAGAAAACTCCGTTTAAAGCTTTTTCTGTATTTTCACCACCTAAACCGATTTCATCCATTATAGCTTCTGATAATGACTCATCAGGAGAAAATTCTCTGTAACCTAAAATGACATCAGCAACATTGTCTTTTGTGACCTTTTCTTCTAGATTTTCTAAAAGATCACCGGAACCGATTCCGTCTATATCTTCATATAAAATGCCGGCAATCTGTTTTCCTTCTTCTATTAATTTTTGATTTTCTTCTTGTAATTTTGTATTTTCTGCATGTTCTTGAACAAGCTGTAAAAATTCAGCTTCTGACATGTCTGCAGCCTTTGTTTGGCTTGCTTTTGTTTGGATCTTTGCATCAGTAATAGCCCTGGCTTCATCAGAGGATAAATTACCTTCAACTAAAGCCGGATCAAGTTTTTTAGGTACGGTTATTTCTTGACCTGATGTAAAACCTGCAACTTTTCTACCTGTATTTTCACCGAATTCATCTTTAATATCAAAATGTTGAACTAAATCAGGGTTGGCTTCAATTAATTCTTTAGTCGTTACACCGTATCTATCAGCCATTGATCTTAAGGTTTCACCGTCTTGAACAACAACCTGAGTTTGGTTTGCTTCGTCATACGCTTTTTTTAGTTCGGTAGCATTTTTTGCTGTAATTGTTTCCGCCCAATCACCTTCACCCACTGTTGCTTTAAGTACGAAATTTCCGTCTTCGTCTTGAACTACATCCGTTCCTTCCGGCAGAGTAAAACCTTGAGCTGAAGCCAGTTGTTTTGCATTATCGTAAATCTGCATTTTTTTATCCCGAGTTTCGGATGATTGAGTTGTTTCTTCAAGTTTGGCTTGCATTTCTTGTGCTTGTTCCTCAAGATATTTTTGAGCTTCAGCTTCTTGTAGTTGCTCTTGAGTTTTTTCAATTTCTTGTTGTGTTGCGGTAATATCATTTTCTAATTCGTTTTTTTGCATTTCGAGTTCGGCAAGTTGTTGTTGATGCATTGCATCAAGTTCTTGCTGGTGTTGATTAAGAGCATCGAATTTATTGTCCCCTCCATATGTTGCGGTAATTTCCTGTTCTGACATTTGAGATTGTTGGAGCTGTTGAATATTTTGGTTAATATTTTGCAGCTGACGGCTCTTTTGCGTTGATGTCATCTGCAAAAAGTTTATTCTTTGATTTAAATTACCAATATTATTCGTGCTCATAAATACTCTCTCAAATATATAAAAAAATTAAAAAAGCGGGTGATTTCAACATGAAATAAAAAAGTTACATATTGTAATAAATTTAAAAATTTTATAATTTACAATTCGTAAAATATGAAATACATAATCGGTATAATTAACTATGCAATTTAAGTATTTGCGTTTATTGGAAAAATTAATTAATATAAATTTATGGAGGTATAATATGTCAAAAAATGTTTTAATTATTTCAACCAGTTTAAGAAACGGAAGTAATTCAGAAGTTCTCGCTAAAGAAGCTGAAAAAGGTGCTAAAGCAGCAGGTCATAATGTTGAATTTGTTACATTAAAAGAAAAAAATATAAGATTTTGTACCGGTTGTTTAGCCTGCCAAAAATTAGGACATTGCGTTATAAATGATGATGCTAATGCTATAACGGAAAAAATAAAAAATACTGATGTTATTATTTGGGCAACTCCGATTTATTATTATGAAATGTGCGGTCAAATGAAAACTCTTATAGATCGGGCAAATTCTTTGTTTGTTTCCGATTATAAGCTTAAAGAAGTTTATGTAATAACAACTTCTGCTGATACAGGGGCAGTTCAAACCGTACTTAACGGCATTAATGGGTGGATTGCCTGTCTTAATGGAGTTAAACTGTGTGGATATCTTGACGGCGGCAATGTTAATGAGCCGTCAGAAGTCTTAAAATATCAAAAATTATTGGAACAAGCATTTAATCTAGGCAAAAATTTGTAGTAAATATTTGCTATTTATATAAGAATGGTAAATACTTTTATTATGGGAAATCCTATAAGAAAAAAATTGTATATATACTGTAATATAGCTTTATTATTGGCGGCATTCATATCAGGACTGTCTTTTGTTGCCCAAAAATTCGGTATGGTATATGTTGGACCTTTTACTTTTAATACTTTAAGATGTTTTATAGGAAGTGCTTGTCTTTTACCTATTATATATTTTTCAAAAAAATTTTATAAAACTCAAAAGTACAGACAAATTGAATTATTAAAAGGAGGATTGTTTGCAGGTATTGTTTTATTTATAGCATTTTCAATTAATCAATATTGTATGATTTATGCACAAGCCGGTAAAGCAGGGTTTATTACTTCTTTGTATATTCTTTTTGTGCCGGTTATTGCGATGTTTTTAAAACATAAATTGCAGCTTTGTGTAAAAATCAGTATAGGTATTGCTTTTATAGGATTATATCTTTTATGTGCTAAAAATACTTTTCAATTTGAATTATATGATATATTTCTTTTGATAAGTGCTTTTTTCTTTGCTTTACATATAATAATTTTAAGTTATTATTCTAAAAAATCGGATACATTTAAACTTTCGGCATTGCAATTTGTTGTTGCAGGGGTTTTATCTTTACCGTTTATGTTGTTGGAAAATCCTTCAATTCAATCAATTGCGGCCGGTTGGAAACCGATTTTATTTATTGGTGTAATTGTAACTGGAATTGCTTATACATTACAAATTTTCGGTCATAAAGCAACAAAACCTGTTTTGGCTACTTTGATATTGAGCAGTGAATCGGTATTTGCAGTTTTGGGCGGAGTCGTATTTTTAGGAGAAAGCTTAGGATTTCGTGAAATATTGGGGTGTTTGATTATGCTTTTTGCGATAGTTTTTTCACAAATTTCATTAATTGGAGGCAGTCATGAAAAATCAAATTATAAATCAAACATTTGATGAAGAACGTTCTTTGTATAATTTAAATAATGCAAGCGTAATTAATTGTAAATTTCAAGGACCGGCAGATGGAGAATCTGTTTTAAAAGAGTGCAGAAATTTTATTGTAGAAGGTAGTACTTTTTCATTGCGATATCCTATGTGGCATGCAAAACATTTTAAATTGTTATCCTCAACTATGGACGATAAAACTCGAGCACCCATTTGGTATGCCCAAAACGGTGAAATCTTTGATTGTCAAATTTATGGTATTAAATGTTTGAGGGAGTGTTCAAATATTGTTGTTAATAATTGCAAAATAGTTTCTCCTGAGTTTGGCTGGAAATGTAAAAATTTGCATATAACAAATTCAATTATTGACTCAATGTATTTTTTATTCGGAACAAAAAATGTAGAAATCCAAAATCTTGAAATGACCGGAAAATATTCTTTTCAATATATGAAAAATTTACGTATTTTGAATTCCAAATTGGATACAAAAGATGCTTTTTGGCACAGCAAAAATATCACTGTCGAAAATTCATTAGTGAAAGGTGAATATTTGGGTTGGTTTTCTGATGGTTTAACTTTGATTAATTGTCATATAACCGGTACTCAACCTTTATGTTATTGTAAAAATTTAAAATTGATAAATTGTACAATGGAAAATACGGATTTGGCATTTGAATATTCTGATGTAGAAGCTGATATTAAAGGTCATATACTTTCGGTTAAAAATCCGAGATCCGGAACTGTTACAGCCGATAGTGTCGGGGAAATTATAAGAAAAGATGCTGTTATGGATTGTTCGGGTGAAGTCAAAATTCGTAATCAAGCATTAAATTTATAATGCAACCTGTCTAAAAATTGTTTTGCTGCGGGTGAAAACATTTGATGCTTCTTCCAAACAATGTCAAGCCTTGATTCTAATTTCGGACTTAGCGGTCTAAAACATATTTTAGGATTGTTATTTACTAGTTTATCAAGCGTTATTGCAATGCCTAATCCTTTTTCTACCATTATTGCAGCGTTATAAACTAAATTATATGTTGCAACAATATTTAACCTGTCAAAGTCTTTGCCGAACCAATCTAAAAATCCGCTGTCTGCTGAATATTTTTTTGACATCTGTCTAGACGCAATAAGAGGTTCCTTTACAATATCATTTAATGTAAGTACTTTTTTTTGTGCTAAACGGTCTGTTTTTAATAAAAGTGCACCCCAAATATCTTTTTGCGGCATTGTTATATAATCATATTTAGATAAATCTATAGGTTGAATTAACATACCAAAATCTAAAAGACCTTTGTCCAGTCTTTCAGTGACATCTTCAGCATTACCGCTGTAGATATGGAATTTTATATTAGGATATTCAAGTCTTACATCTTTCATAACTTCTGCAATATATTTCATGGATTCGGTTTCGCCGCACCCTATGTATATATCCCCGCTTATAATTTCATTGATTGACTTAAATTCTGCTTCGGTTTTTTCAACCATTTCTACAATTTCTTCAGCCCTTTTACGGAGCATCATACCTTCTGTTGTGAGCGTTATTTTGGTTTTTCCTCTTACAAACAGTTTTTGGCCGAGTTCTTTTTCCAGCTCCTGCAGTTGTCTTGAAAGTGTTGGTTGTGTTAAGTGCAGTGAATTGGCTGCACCTGTAATACTGCCTTCTCTTGCAACTGTTAAAAAATATCTTAATACCCTGATTTCCATTATGTTTATATTATATTTTTAAAATATGCCTGTCAAGTTTTTTTAATTGTATAAAGAATGACTGAAGATTTGATAAATTCTTTGTGTATATTCTCTTGCAGTATTATCAATCCTAAAAATTCCGTCAAGATGCCGTTCACATTCCGTCCAAGCATCAGATCCTTTTACTTCGACAGCATGTTCCATAACTTGATGGGTGTTAATATAACTGGCTAAAGGCAAAATATCATTTATCTGCATAAATGCCGGTAATTTATTTTTGGGATTATCATACCCGAATAGGCATGAATTAACTCTGTTAAGCCTTTTTTCAAGACTGTTTTTACCTAAATCGTTATCATTTGAAACCTCGGGACCTGCGGCATAATTATAAGAGTTTATTTGTTTACGGGCTTCGTGTTTAACATGTTCAATATCATCGGCATATCCCCAATCTGTTCCCGCAGTAAAGCCCATTTGTGCATAAACAGGATTATCACTGCATTTTTCGCCTATAAATGCTATATCATGACGTCCGGTTTGTTCTCTGATTTTATATAAAATGTATGCCATTTGAGCTTTATTGGGTACTTTTCCTATTCCGCAATAACCGTTCATATCAACAATATGCTTTGCACTATCAAAATATATGGCATCAAATCCTAACTCAATAGCCCAAATGCATGCGTCAATATAAGATTTTTCATCTTTATCCCAAGAAAATCTGTGCCCTTTTATATTTATTTGACCTTCGGAAATAGGCATCCTTATTCCTGTTTTAAATCCTAAAAGATGTGCTAAATCATTAAAAGCTTTTACCTGTTCGTCATCTCCCATCTTATAATCCAATCCTCGAGCAGTAAGATTTTTGCTGATCCCTTGATGTAAGTTTACATGGTAGAGAGTTTCGTCATTTGTTGTGCCGTCCCCATGAAATGACGGATATAGTTGAGATAGTATAATGCAGTTAGCTGCATTTTTCGATGACGGCGGAATAATTGTCATTAATTTCATTGTATTTAATAATCCGTCTGATATTTTTCCGTTTTCGTATTTGGCAATCAGTCGTGGATTAATTTCTATATAATTTGCGTATCTTCCCCAGTTATCTCCTCGGATATTTGGTGTGGAAATATAATCGGGTATTCGACTTTTCCCGCATAATGTCATAATAGAATTTATAGTTTCGGCGGGTGTTCTTTTTAAGACTTCATTAGGGTAGGCATTTATCCATTTTTTATAGCCGTATTCATATATGTGGTTATCTGTCCAAAAATCATGCTGCGGAATGTTATTATGACTTGTAATCCAGTATAATTTTTTAACAGGCTGTGTATCACCGTAATAGCCTTTAAAATTAGGGGAAGCATAATATGATTTTTGTATTACGGGTTTGGAGCAGGTGTAAAAATTGGGTGATATTTTCATATAATATGTAAAGCGTGTAAAAAATATTTTTGCTAAAAAAGATGCCGGCATAGCCGGCATCTTTAAGATTTTTATTCGGAAATTCTTCCGGGAACAACTACTCCGCCTTTTAAGTTCTTTTTGTAGTATTCAACGTGCGGTTGAAGAACGCTGTCAAGAACTTCAGGGAAAGATTTATTCTGCATTATTTTTTCAACAATTTCTTGATAAACCGTTGCGTAAGCTCTTAATTGAGTCAATGCTCCTGCAGCTTTCGGTGTTAAACCCATTCCTTTTGTTTCTACTGATTCATTGAAAAATGCTCCCATGCTTTCATAGGATTTTTTTAGGGCTTCAATGTAGCTTTCGGCATTTTCTCTACATATACCGTTGTCAATCGGCGTTGTTAGTGCAAATGCAAATTTATTTGCCGGGTTGAAATGGGCTTCTGCACTATGGTGCATTGCATCAGGAACTTTTGCAACCTGTTTTAGAGTATTTTTTACTGATTCATTTTGCATTTGAGCATGCCAGTATACGGTATTTTCAAAAATTGAACCCATATATTGGTGAACAGATGTTGAAATTCCGTTTAAAGTAGCATCAGCCCAAAAGATACCTTCTTTTAACGCATCGTTTTTGCTAAGATCTGCCGTTAAAGAAAGTGTGGAAACATCTTGTGCTGCTTCAAGCATTTGGATCATATCGGATTTTGTCATACCTGCATAAGCAAGTGTGAACAAAGCGTGGTCATCAAATGCTGAAAATCTTCCGCCTACATCGTCGTGTATATAAAGATCGCCCAGCCAGCCTTTATCGTTAGAAGTTCTTCTAAGTTCGCTTTTTTCAGCATTACCGTCTGTTACTGCAATAAAGTGTTTTGCGGCAAGTTCTTCATAATTTGAATAACCTTTTGCTTTATATTCGTTTTCAAGCATTGCCTGTATTCTTAAAAATCCGTCTTTTGTTTCAAAAGTAGAACCTGATTTTGAGGCTACAAGATAATTTGATTTTGTAATATCTCCTAATCTGTATAAATATCTTTCCAAACTTGCGGAATCAACGTCTGAATAGAAAAGGATTTTATCCTGATTTACATTTAGTCCGTTAATACTTAGCATGTGTTCAACGGTATGTTTTGACCCGCCAATTCCTAAAACACTTAATCTTTCCGCTCCTGTTTGATTTTTTAATTTATCAGCTAAAGCGTAGATTTCGTCAACTCTTTTAAGTTGTTCTTGAGGTAAATTTACCCAATTTAAAAATTGTCCTTTTTTGTTTGCTCTTGATGCAAATTCATTTACAAATTCGGATACTTTTGATGAATATTTTTCAAAATTGATACCCGTAAATTCCGTTCTCAAACCTGAGTTTTGAGATAAAGTTGTTGTGTTTTCCGTCATTATGACCTCCTATTTCGTTTAGATATTTTTCTTTTTCGTTTAAAGGTGAAGTTATTAGATTTATAATATTTTGTTCAAAATTTTCCGGTAAAATTTTGCAATTTTCTTTAGCAAATTTGATTAGTCTTTTTTCTCCGGGATGAAGCTGTTTATTTATTGCAAATATTACATCAAAATAACTTGATAAAAAAGCTGTTATACGGTGGTTTACACTTACGATATCGTTTCTTTTTACTGCAAGCAGAATTTGATCCGCAAAAGTGGCTGCCATTTTGCCTTTTAAAAGCGGAAGATTTTTTTTAATTATATTTTGGGCAAGTTGCTCAGGATAGTCACCGCTTACTTTTTTTTGCAAGTTTTTATACCAATCGTTTGTGTCGTATAAAATTTTTGAATTTTTAATATTGTAAATCAGACAGGTTGAATATCCGACAGATGCGTTGAATTCTTCCCAAATTTTTTTAATTTGTTCTTCAATCCGGTCACACGGGCGGAACATTATATCAATACCTTTTTTGGTATCTTTTAAAATCCATTCATCTCCGTTTTCAAAAAAGTTATTATCAATTTCAAATTTTTCGGCAAATTTTTGAGCAATTTGCCTGCGTTTATCAATGTTAACAGAACCCGTAGTGTAAAAATATAAATCATAATCCGAAACTTCATCATCATAACCGCTTGCGGATGAACCGCCTAAAGCAATTGATTTAATGTTTTCATCAGTTTTAAACTCGTTTATGATTTGTTTTAAAATATTCATATATACATTATACTAAAAATTTAAATAATGTTTTTCCGGTTTTGTTACAAAATGTAAAAAATAATATTAATTTTCCTCATGTTCTGAAATTGTTTTATTTAAAAATTTTTTATAAAAACTATAAGGAGGATATTATTTTGGTTAAGATTAATAAAATTTCAAGTGAATATAATTCAATTCAACAACAATGTAATAAAGCTAAAAAAGTTGATAAGAATAAAAATGAGTCTATTTTTTACGCAAAAGATAAAACAGTTTCGCAAGATGATTTTTATGATTCTTCTATGGCCGATGCGTTTAAGGATTTGTATGGTATGCCATGGGATAAGGCAGAAAAGAAAATTCAAAAACGTATGGAGGATTATGTCAGCACATCGACATTAGAAAGCCAAGATTATCTTGAAAACACTATTTCCGAAATGGAAACTTCTTTTGTAAAGGATAAGGATGGAACTTATACTGATGGCTATTTTAAATTTATGCCTTATAAAGATAAAGTTATGCAAAGTTCTAGTAATAACGGTGTTCAAACTGTTGTAAATTATAATGTAGAAGATTTAAGCTCAAAAACAACATATTTTGATACAAAAAGCGGTTTAAAACAGGTTTATAACTATGATCCTGAAACTGATGAAGAAGTTTTAACAAAATATAAGTTAGATGAAAACGGTGAATTTGTCGAAACGGATGATTATATTTATGATTATTGTACTGATAATGGAAGACGTTTATATTCAGGTTCTCAGCTGGCAAAAATTTTAGGCTCTCAAAACATGAATGAAGAACAGCTTAAAGAGTTTTTCCCGTTCAGCTATGCTATTTATACTTTTCGTGACGGCGGATCATTTGAAGTAGTGCTTTATGACGATACAAAAGTTTGTAAAGATTTTAGTATGTTCGGCGAATCTGTAATTAGAATTCAAAAAGCTGACGGCACAGTAGAAAAATATAATCCTGAAGGCAACAGATTAAATTAATAAGTGTGATTTTTTGTCCAAAACCTATTACATAAAATTATCTTTATAGTATAATTTTGATATAAATATTTTATGTTTTAAAATAAGGAGGCCAAATGGGCAAAGTAGAAATTACACATGAAATTGAAAATCAATGCTGCGTATGCCGTGGAGTAAAAGGTGTACCGGCTCCTATTCCTCAAGAGGGGGAATGGACTAAATGTAAAGAGATTAAAGACATTTCAGGGCTTACACATGGCTGCGGATGTTGTGCACCTCAACAGGGAACTTGCAAATTAACATTAAATGTTAAAGAAGGTGTTATACAAGAAGCTCTTGTTGAAACTATCGGTTGTTCAGGCATGACTCATTCTGCTGCTATGGCAGGTGAAATATTACCCGGAAAAACTATTCTTGAAGCTTTAAATACAGACCTTGTTTGTGACGCAATTAATGTTGCAATGAGAGAGTTATTCTTGCAAATTGTATACGGAAGAACACAATCCGCATTCTCGGAAAACGGACTTCCTGTTGGAGCAGGTCTTGAAGACTTAGGCAAAGGCCTTTGTTCAATGGTAGGTACAATTCACTCTACAAAACAAAAAGGTGTAAGATACCTTTCATTAACTGAAGGTTATATTTTGAAATTAGGTTTGGACAAACATAATGAAGTTATCGGATATCAATTTGTAAACCTCGGCAAAGTTATGGATGCCATTAAAAAAGGTGTTGATCCGAAAGAAGCTTATGAAAAGAATATCGGTACATATGGCAGATTTGCTGATGCCGTAAAATATATCGATCCAAGAGTAGAGTAGTAAAAAAATATAAGGGAAAAATATATGACAGTAAAATTTGAAGGACAAGACAGACGCGAAGCTACTTTGAAAAAAGTTTTGCCTGAATACGGGTTTAAATCTTTGGAAGAAGCACGTGATTTATGCCTTTCAAAAGGCATTGATGTTGATGCGATAGTAAAAGGTATTCAACCTATCGCATTTGATAACGCATCCTGGGCATATACACTCGGATGTGCTATTGCTATTAAAAAAGGTATCAAAAATGCTGCTGATGCTGCAGAAGCAATCGGATTAGGCTTGCAGGCATTTGCGGTTCCGGGTTCTGTAGGTGACAGAAGACAAGTTGGTATCGGGCATGGTAATTTAGCAGCTATGCTTTTAAGAGAAGAAACAAAATGTTTTTGTTTCTTAGCAGGTCATGAATCTTTTGCCGCTGCTGAAGGTGCTATAGGTATTGCAAAAAATGCCAATAAAGTTAGAAAAGAACCTTTAAGAGTTATTTTGAACGGTTTGGGTAAAGACGCAGCTTATATCATTTCAAGAATTAACGGATTTACCTATGTTGAAACCGATTATAATTACAAAACAGGCGAATTAAAAGTTGTAAAAGAAACTCCGTTCTCGGAAGGCGAAAGAGCAAAAGTTAAGTGCTATGGTGCCGATGATGTATCGGAAGGTGTTGCAATTATGATAAAAGAAGGTGTTGATGTTTCAATTACAGGGAACTCAACTAACCCGACACGTTTCCAACACCCTGTTGCAGGTACTTATAAGAAATGGTGCTGGGAAAACGGCAGAAAGTATTTCTCTGTTGCATCCGGCGGTGGTACAGGACGTACGCTTCACCCGGATAACGTAGCTGCCGGCCCTGCTTCTTACGGTATGACTGATACTATGGGCAGAATGCATGGTGATGCTCAATTTGCAGGTTCATCTTCTGTTCCTGCTCACGTTGAAATGATGGGTGTTATCGGTATGGGTAATAACCCGATGGTAGGTGCAACAGTTGCTGTTGCGGTTGCAGTTGAAAAAGCTATGGCTTAATAAATAAAAGCGGGTTGTTTAAAACCCGCTTTTTTTGTATGATTTTATTATGCAGGATGTTTCATTTAAGGCCAGGTTTATTTCTCGTTATACGGTTTCAAGTAATAACACACCGGTCAAATTGGATATTTTAAAACTTGAGCCGAAAGATTACAGTTTTGTTGACAGTTTTGTTAATGTTGTCAATAAAAAAACAGCTGTTTCAGATGCAGAAATTTCTAAAAAAGTTGTAATGCGTGAAGCTTTTTTGGATTTAAAAGATTTGTTGATAAAACAAAAAATTAAAGATGATAAAATTTATAAAAACAGTGTTTCTTATTTAGCGGTTTGTGAAGATAAGCCTGCAGGACTTTTAATAGGAAATCTTCCCAAAATTGATATTAATAAAGACGACATTCATTATTCATCCCGCAAAAACCATGGCAAAAATGAAACCGAGCTTGATTGGCTTGTTACCTGGGCGAATTCAGTTAAAGGTATAGGTAGAGCTTTGGTGACTGAATATTTTTTGAATTTGAAGAAATTTAAGCAGGTGTTTATCCGTTCTGTTGTGCCTGAAAATTCTCATGCTTTTGAATTTTATAAATCTTTGGGATTTCAGCAAATAGGTGCCAGAAGTCTGAATTATAAATACGCAAACAATATTGATTTAATTCACGGCAATTATGAAGATTCTTCATATTTAAATGAAATTATACCAATGCTTGTAAGGAAAAAAGAGATTAAAAAAGTTGTGGATGAAAATGTTTTGTCGCTCCAAAGACAGAGTAGTAAAAATCTTTCCGTAACGTTGTATTAAGTTTTCTTGCCTTAAATGATTTGTTGGGGTACAATTTGTAAAGAAAGGATTTTTATATGTTTAAAAAAGGTTTTACTCTTACTGAAATACTTGTAACTCTTGCTATTATCGGAGTTATATCAGCTTTAACGCTGCCGGGGCTTATTAATAATTATCAGGAAAAAGTTTTTGTAGCACAATTGGAAAGAGTTTATAACGAAGTTTCAAAAGCTGTATCACAGCTTATGACTGATGAATCAGTAGATGATTTGACAGAATCTTTTTTGGTTGATGATCCGAAAGCGTTTTTGACTAAATATTTTAATGTGTCGTATTTTTGCGGTGACGGTGATTCTAACAGCTCTGATCCAAATTGTTTTGCTTCATCTTACCGGTCTTTGGATAAGTCTGACAGCTCAGCTCCGGTAATAGGTGATAGTGATGTTTGTGCCTATTTAAGTACTAATGCCAGTATTTGTATAGATCCAATGGATGTAAAAGCGTATAATGATGACGGCACATTTAGTCATTCATACAGCGATGTTATTGTTGATGTAAACGGACTTGAGCCGCCAAACATAGAGGGGCGTGACTTGTTTACTTTTGATATATATGATAATGGTGATATTAGAGAGGCTTATGATTTGGCTGCAGCAGTAGCTGAAAGTGACCTTGATGATTATGGTGACAGATGTGGTGGAAATTCTACTGGCTATGGTGTGGGCTGCTTTACAAAGATAATGAACAATAATTGGAAGATGGATTATTAGTGATGATAGAGGTATTATTAGTAGTTATAGTTGCATATTTAATCGGGTCAATTCCGACAGGGTATATCATTGTAAAATTATTTACGGGACAGGATATACGAAAAGTCGGCTCAGGCTCGACCGGAGCAACTAATGTCAAAAGGGTAATGGGTAAAAAATGGTTTTTTATTGTAATGATTTTGGATGCAATAAAAGGTGCATTGCCTGTCGTTTTGGCAAAAATGTTTGCAGTATCATTTACGGGTATAGGGTTATTGCCTGTATTGGCAGCGGTTGCGGTTATTGTAGGACATAGTAAATCAATTTTCCTTAAATTTACAGGCGGAAAATCGGTAGCTTCAGGTGTCGGGACTATTTTGGCTCTTAATTGGCAGGTAGGTTTAATTATTGCCGCAATTTGGGCGGTAATAACTTATGTGTCAAAATATGTTTCATTAGGTTCAATTATTGCACTTTTAATATCGCCGTTTTTAATGTGGTTCTTTAAAGAACCTGCAGCATATATTTGTTACTGTGCATTAGGGGCTTTATATATAGTATATTTACACAGAGAAAATATCATACGTCTTGTTAAAGGCGAAGAAAACAAAGTCAGATAGTATTTTTGTTATATAATTTTTTATATGAAGAATCTGAAAAGGATTTTGGGTTATTTAGTGCTGATAGTTATTGCAATAAGTATGTTGTATCCTTTTTTTGCAATGGTGAATTTGTCTTTGGTGCATAATAATCAGATTTTTATGCAAGCGGACAGAATTTTTCATACTCCTTTAACTTTTGAAAATTATGTGAAAGTGTTCGGAGAAATCCCATTGAGTAAATACTTTATGAACAGCCTTGTTGTAGCTCTTATAACAACGATAGGACAGGTTATAACAGCATCTATGGCAGGATATGCTTTTGCAAGATTAAAGTTTAAATATCGGGATTTGTTGTTTTTGATAATTTTAACAACCATGCTGGTGCCGCCGCAGGTTAATATTATTCCGCTTTTCTTTTTGATGCGAGAGATGCATTTGATAGACACATATCAGGCCTTGATATTACCGGGCATGTTTGGCGGGTTCGGAGTATTTTTAATGCGGCAGTATTTTTTGGGGCTGCCAAAGGATTTGGAAGAATCCGCTAAAATTGACGGATGTAATTTTTTTCAGACATTTTTTAAAATTGCATTACCTTTGGCTTTGCCTGCTGTTGCAACACTTGCAATATTTACGTTTGTAACGTCATGGAACAGTTTTATGTGGCCGTTAATTGTTACAAATTCGGAAGGTATGAGAACTTTACCGGTGGAACTTGCAGTTTTTAAAGGAAGTTTTAGAGAAGTGACTTTATGGGGTGAGCTTTTGGCATGTTCTGTTGTATGTACCATACCGGTTATTGTTATATTTTTTGCCGGTAAAAAATATTTTATAAACGATTTGCTCAGCGGAAGCGTTAAAGAATAAGACTGTCAAACAGGTTTTCAAATTCAGGCAGTGAAATATTAACCCATTCAAAATTTTTTATGTTTATTTCTTTTTTGCAAATGAGTCCTGCTACATATAAGCTCATTGCAATTCGGTGGTCATTATGACTATCGACTTCAATTCCGCCTTCAAGCTCTTTTTTCCCGTGTATAATTAAACCGTCAGGTGTTTCTTGAATATCAGCTTGGAGTTTTTTCAATTCATTTGCAATGGCTTTAATTCTGTCTGATTCTTTATTTCTTAAATCCTGTGCATCTTTTATAATCGTAGTGCCTTCGGCTTGTGTCGCAAGCACTGCTATTGCAGGAATTTCATCAATGAGTCGTGGAATTATTTCACCTTCGATTGTACAGCCATTTAAATTTGAGTATGATATTTGTATATCTCCGACATCTTCGCCTGAAATGTTTCGTTTGTCAAGGATTATAATGTTTCCGCCCATTTTTTGTACAACGTCCAGTATGCCTGTTCTTGTCGGATTTAATCCGACATTTTTTAGTATAATTTTACTTTTCGGAATAAGAAGTGCTGCAGTTATATAATATGCGGCACTTGAAATATCTCCGGGAATTTCAAATGTCTGCGGGATAAGTTCGGATTTAAAAATAGATGTCGAAAGTCCTGAGGTTGCGATATCTGCTCCCATGTATTTAAGCATAAGTTCTGTATGGTTGCGGGAAATATGCGGTTCCGTAAAAGTTGTTTTATTTTGAGCAAAAAGTCCGGCAAGCAGAACGGAAGATTTAACCTGTGCTGATGCTATAGGAGATTTGTAGTCAATGCCGTTCAAGTTTTGACCGTAAATTTTTAACGGGGCTTTTTCGTTATTTGATATGATTTTTGCTCCCATTAATGAAAGAGGTGTAATAATTCGTTTCATGGGTCTTGCTGAAAGACTTTCATCACCTGTTAGAATAGAATTAAAATTTTGTCCCGCAAGAATCCCCGTCATTAAACGCATTGTTGTACCTGAATTGCCGCAATAAAGTGTATTTTCAGACGGAGTTAATTTTCCGGTTGAAGTTATATAAAGGTTATCCCTAAATTCGATATTAGCCCCGAGTTTTTTGCAAATGTCAAGAGAGGTGAGCGGGTCTTTGCCGTTTGAAAAGTTTTTAATAACAGAAGTGCCTTCGGCAAGACAAGAAAAAATTATAGCTCTATGTGAAATTGACTTGTCCGAAGGAATTGTAATTTCACCGTTCAAACCCGAATATATTTTTGAAATTTTTTTATCCATATTATTAGTGAGATTATCAAATTTTTTTTATCATGTCAATTATGTTTGTGCTAATATATTTATAACGAAATTGAACATGAAAAATTAAATATACTTGATGAATTAAAATGTGAGCACAAATTGAACATGAAAAACTGAAACCCAGTAAAATCAATAGAGGGGTGTCCGAGAGGTTTAAGGTGCAATCTTGGAAAGGTTGTGTGGGACTTGTTCCACCGTGGGTTCGAATCCCATCCCCTCTGTTTTTTAGAGGTTATACAATGAAAGTATCAAATATTAAACAGACAGCATTCAGGGGCTGGGAGGCCAATGACCTTTTAAAAGGCAAGTTAAATAATGAAAAAGAATTAAATACTCTCTCTGATGTTGCCAAATGTGATATTCGCACAACTAAATGTAAAGATAATAAATATTTACCGGGACATGACGTGTATTTTAATGTTTCGTCAAAAAAAGTTGCAAACATGAATTATCATGCAATTGATTGCTTGATTACAGAGAAAAATATTCCTCAGGATAAACTCTCCACAAGCATATTTCAATCTGCGGAAAAATCTGTAGGAAAACTTTACGGAAAACTTGTGAAACTTAAAGTTATAGAAAATACGGCAGAAGATAATCTTGTTTCTGATTTGATAAGTAAAAAATCCGCAAATTTCTTAAAAAAGCTTTTAAAAATTTTTAGAAAATAACCTGTAGGTTGGGTATAAGTGATTGCGCTGGGCACGATTATACCAACTCGCCTGCAATGAATGAATTCCACGATAATGCATCGGTAATAATAAACCTAGATTATATCCCCAACCGTTCCGTGCAAAATCCGAACAGCTTGAACTTATAAAAAAATTAATTCTTGCTGTTTTATAAAGAGTTTTCGGTTAAAATCAGTTGTTAATTATCCATTGACAGTTAAAAAAATGTATGCTATATATTGTTTGCATCTAATGTAACAAAATGTTTAAATTTTTAGGTTTAAGTAGCAAATATTTTATTTAGGTTTTTTATGTTTAAATAGGATAAAAAGAGGAGTTCTCCAAGTGTCGGTACAAAAAATTTCTTTTAAATCAACTAATTTATTACCTCAACAGACTAATATTCAAGTTAAAACTAATGAGCAATCTGTGGCAAATAAACCTGCAGCAAATAAAAAGCTCGCATATGTTAGTGCGGTTGTTGCTTTGGCATCACTAGGCGTGACAGGTGTTGTTGCATTTAAACACGGTAAACTCTCCAAGCAATTAAAATCCGCTGTAAAAGAAAATAAAGAAATTAAAAATTTGATGCAAAGCGGTTTAGAAAATGCTGACAAGAAAATTAAAGATCTCGGTAAATGGCAAGACGGTCAAATAGCCGGTGTAAAAGAAGATGTGTTTAGAGAGTTGCCTCGTTATGGCGTAAAAGCTTCTCAAATGACTGATATTTTATTGCAGCCTGTTATTGTTAACGGTAAACAATTACAACTGGCTTCTGTTATGCACGGCTATGGAAAACATACTTTGGAATTGGAAAATGCGTTAAGAAGCGAGTCAACAAAAAGAATATTCGGTTTTGTTGACAGATCAGGAATTTTACCTAAAGATGCTTCTACAGTAAGAATTCCAACCGCAGAATTCAGAGGTTTTACAAGCACCGGCGGCATGTCGATTGTGCCGAAAGAATTGTTGGCAAATCTTGCCGGTATGATTAATAATAAGCAAAAAGTAAGATTTGTTGTTGATACCCCGCTATATTTAGGTCAGGTTGAAGAAAATGCATATTATTCTATTGCAAAACGTGCTGACGGACTTTACGATTATTTAAGTTCTTCTGCTAAAAATTCTAAATTAGCTACATTGGAAAAAGTTAATTCTTTGCAGTTGCCTATTTATACGGATAAAGGTAAATCTATTGAAACTGTTGATATGTATATGGCACGTAATTTAGAACAAGAAATTGATTTTAATTTGCTGCAGCCATGGCTGACGAAAGATACGCAGGAAAAAGTTGCCCGTGCCGTTGAAAAAGGTGAAGTTCTGCAAATCTCGGATAATTTAAAAATTGATTATAATGAAGTTAAAGTATTGAAAAATCCTGAAAACTCAGACGAAGGTTTTGAAATAATTAAAAAACCTAAAGCTGTTGTAAATTATGATACGGTATTTTATAAAAACGATAAATTTATAATGGATGGACCGGTTGTTGATAATGCGGCAAAAAATATTTATAATAATTTGACGCATGAAGCCGGTGAAACAGAACGGTTTATGTATTTTGATAAATATTTTTATGAAGGGCTTGTAAAAGGTGCTGAAACTTCCAGTGAAGATTTGTCCGCTGATTTAATAATCGGTAACGATTGGCAAACGGGCGGTATCAGTGCGATGATGAAACTGTTGACAAATGCAAGAAAATATTTCGGTATGGATCCGAAAGTCGCTGATAAATTATATAATACACCCGTAATGACAATATTGCATAATGCAGAACTTGCCGGCTCATCTTATCACAGCCAGCCGAAATTATTAAATATATTATTCGGCGAACATTCAGCAATGATTACAAGAAATGCATATATGCCAAAAGGCTCTAATTTGCCATCAGATGAGCTTAACGGTTTATTCCATGACAATAATCTTAATCCGCAGACTATGGCAGCGGTTTATTCTGATGTGTTAATTCCCGTATCAAGAGGCTACGGGCAAGAAATTGCTTCTTTCGGTAATTACGGACATGCTAACCACGATATATTTAAAATGCGTGCCAGAAATTTTGAATTTGGAGATTTAGAGTATTTAAAAATTCTTGCTAAAAATAATAATATTAATCCTGATTTAGTAACAGCAGAGAATTTTGCATACAGACCTGTTCCAAACGGTTGTGACCGTGTTAATAATATTTTGACTGATACAAAAGCAAAAAATATTGAACATGCACTCGGTTTGGAAAAAAATTCAATAAAGGTATATGATGATTCAATGTCTGTAATAGATTGGCATAACCATAATAAAGAAGTTTATTTGGATAAAGTCAAGGCTGATTTGAATATAGCAAAAGCCGGCAAGGGTAATCCAATGAAGATTGAACTTTTGGAAATGACTGATTTATCAAATGTTACAAAAGATACTATGGTTATCTCAAATTCCGGTCGTATTACTAATCAAAAAGGATTGGATATATTTGCCGGAGCTGTAGATGAATTCTTATCAAGACATCATGGCGAAAAAAATCTTCCGGTATTTTATGTTCAAGGTGTAGGCTCAAGACAACTTATCGACGGTTTTCTTAATGTAAAACGTGAAGTGGCACGTAAATACGGTCAAGAATCTGCAAACAGAATGGTTTTTGCCGGATTATTTTCGGAACCGGGCAGGTTTGACGGGGTTAAATTAATGTCTGATTTTGTTGCTATGCCGAGCTGGTTTGAACCGAGAGGTTTAGCTCATATAGAATCTGCAGCAACAAGCGGTGCTATTCCTATTCCTAATAAATCAGGCGGCTTGACTGAAGGATTAACTGATAATGTTAACGCTATATTCTCTGAATTTAAACCTAATTTAGGTAATAATTATGAAGAAGTATTGAATTTTAATAAAAAAGCATTTGCTGATGCAATTGACAGAGCCTATAATATATTTAATGATAAACCCAGGTTCGCTCAAATGATTGAAAATTCATACAAAAATGATAACAGCTGGCTGCAGGAGAATAGTGCTGCATTGCAGTATGCTAAGGTTATGGTTGATTTACATGTATTAAAACCCGAAGTTTTGCAGTATCAAGCTTTATAGTTAACTTTTATCACATTTTTAAACAAGGTGTATAACTTACACCTTGTTTTTTGTATAATATTTATAAAGAAGGGTTAAGATGGAAAGATTTTTTGGAATTTTCGGGATAATATTTATATTTGTTATAGCCTTTTTGATGTCAAATAATCGTAAAGCTATAAATTATAAGACTGTCGGAGCAGGATTTTTATTACAGATATTGCTCGCTGTGTTTGTATTTAAAGTCCCTCTTGGTCAAAAACTTTTTATGGCAATTGGTTTATTCATACAAAAAATACTTGAATTTGCAAAAGAAGGCGGACAATTTGTATTCGGTGGATTGATGGATACAAAGTGGGAGTTTGTTAATGGCGGACAGATTTTTGCATTACAGCTTATAAGTTCAATAATATTCATGATGATTTTGGTAAATATATTATATTATTACGGTATAATGCAAAGATTAGTAGCGATATTGGGCAAAGGGATGAATAAAATCATGTCCGTATCGGGTGCAGAAGCATTATCAAATGTTGCGAGTGCTTTTGTTGGACAAATTGTAGCCCAAATAATGATAAGACCTTATTTGGCAAAATTAACCAGATCGGAACTTTTAGCATCTATGACAGGCAGTATGGCATGTATTTCCGGAGCAATAATGCCTATATATATTGGTATGGGTATTCCTGCGGAATATTTACTTGCTTCATCTGTTATGGCGGCTCCGGGTGCTCTTGTAATATCCAAGATAGTTTATCCTGAAGTTAATACGACCGAAACAGGTCAGAATTTTGAATTTAAATACAGTAAAAGAAAACGGACTCATGCAAATGTGTTTGATGCAATTTCTGCTGGTGCTTCTGAAGGAATGAAGGTAGCAATTAATGTTACGGCAATGATATTGGCTCTTGTAGCCCTCGTGGCATTAATAGATTGGTTTCTAGGCGGTTTTGGCGGGCTTGTTGTAAAATATTTGCATATAAATACATTTATAGGTATGGATTTAGCTCATTTATCATTGAAGATGATTTTGGGCAAAATTTTTGCGATATTTGCATTTTTAATGGGTGTTCCTATCGGTGAAGCAACGTCTGTCGGAAGTTTAATGGGAACTAAACTTGTATTAAACGAAATGGTGGCATATGTAGATTTAACTCATATGATGCAGAATTTGTCAGATAAGAGTTTTTTGATAGCAAGTTTTGCATTGTGCAGTTTCGGTAATTTTGGCTCAATTGCAATACAATTAGGCGGAATTGGCGAATTGGCACCAAATCAGCGTAAAAATCTTGCACGGCTCGGGCTTAGAGCTTTGATATGCGGGACATTAACATGTTATATGTCAGCTGCAATTGCGGGGATTTTGTTTTGAACATTGCGAAGAATACAAAAAAGCTTAAAACTTTTATGGATTTTTGTGCCGGCATTGGCGGTGGCAGAATAGGCTTAAGTCATAATGGTCTAAAATGTGTTGCTTATAGTGAAATTGATCAGGCGGCGGATAATACTTATAAACTTTTTTTTGGTAATAATGAGAAAAATTTAGGGGATTTGATGAGTATAAATATTGATGAGTTGCCTGATTTTGATATTTTGATAGCCGGATTTCCCTGTCAAACATTTAGTATTGTTGGAAAAAGAGCAGGATTTAGTGATTCAAGAGGGCAAATTATATACGGGATTTATAGAATTTTAAAAGAAAAAAACGTATCTTGTTTTATTCTTGAAAATGTAAAGGGTTTGGTAAACCATGAAAATGGAAATACTTTAAAATCTATAATTAAATCTTTGGAAAATTTGGATTATGATGTTTATTGCTCTGTGCTTGACAGTTCTGATTTCGGTGTGCCGCAAATGCGTGAACGTGTTTATTTTGTTGGTATAAAAAAAGATATACCGCACAAAGAATTTGTTTTCCCGAAACCTATTAAAATAAAATCATTGAAAAATTTTTTAATTGATGAAAAAAGTAATGTGTTACCTTTAGATAATCCTACATTTCAGAAATATTTACAGAATAAATACAATAAAGGAAAGCATAATATAAATGAACTTCTAAAAACAGATTATATAATTTTAGATACACGTCAAAGTGATTTAAGGATATATAAGACAAAATGTCCAACATTACGAACAGGGCGTCATGGAATTTTGTATACTAAAAATGGTAAATTGCATAAATTAAGCGGAATGGAGGCTTTATTATTGCAAGGTTTTCCAAAGGAGTATGCAGTTAAAAAGCTCCCATCCAACAGGTTATTATCTCAGGCTGGTAATGCCATGACCGTGAACGTTATAGAAATGATTTGTAAGAGTTTAATTGAGGTTTTATGAATAGTTTAAAAGGTTCTGAAACAGCTAAAAGCGGTTTTGAAAATGAAAAATTTGTTGTGGCTAAATTTAATAATTGGAAAGAGGATATTGATGCACAGCAATGGTTAATGATTATGGAATATAATATATCCGAAATACAATCTGTAAAAGCAAAAATTCTTCACGGGTATAAAACTGATGTTAATGTACAAATAAAGTTTAAGCAAGCAATTCATACGGAAAATATTCAAATTAAGCTTGTGTCTATTAAAACAGGTTTTAATCAAGTTGATAAAAGATGGCTGGTTAACTATCAGAAATTATGGAATATCCCTTCAGATACGTTTAAAATATTACAGTATTTTACAGGCGAATTAGCACCATATAAAAAGTTTACAAGAGATGCAAGAAGAATGTTTTTAGATGAAATGAGTTTTGAAGAGCAGGAGAATGTAGTTAATTGGTTTAAGCAAAATAAAACCTTAGTGTTGACTGATATTATAAAAGGACGCGGAGAATTTTCTGCGGGATGGGTTCTTGTTATCAACAAAATAGAAAACAGTATAAATTGGACGTTAAAAAACATTGATGAGTTTTTGCAATATTATAGCGAAGGAGATGTTGTAATCAGCCCAAAAGGTTCATTATACATAGGCAAAGTTACAATGCAGCGGAAAGGCGGTGATGGTGGTCGAAAAACTGCTAATATGCTGCAATTTAAATTAAAAATAAGGAGTCTTTAGACTCCTTATTTTATAGCTGCTTTACAGTCTGCACAAATTCCGTTTTCATCAAGCTTTCTGTATTTCCAGCAGCGTTCGCATTTTTCACCTTCAGCTTTTATAACCCATACGGTGTAATCGTCTTCCGTATATTCATTTAAAATATCAGAAGGTTTTGTATCTGTTACATAAGCTTGAGAAGTTATGAATATATTAGCCAGTTCATCTTCATTTGCTTTTAAAACAGTATTGTCAGCTGTTTTTATGCAAACTGCAACCTCAAGAGAGCTGCCTACTTTTTTATCAGCTCTTAAAGGTTCTATTGCACGGGTGACAACTTCACGAACCTTTAAAATTTTTGAAAAATCTTCTTCTAATTGTGGATTATTCCATTTTTCATTTGTTTTAGGCCAATTTGAAAGTAAAATGCTTTCTAATCCGTTTTTTTGTAAATCAGGAACATTTTGCCAAATATCTTCTGCCTGATGCGGCATTACCGGAACAAGCAGACGTACAAGTGCTTGTGATATTTCATACAAAACTGTTTGGCATGCACGTCTTGAAACAGATTTTTTTCCTGCTGTGTATAATCTGTCTTTTACAATATCTAGATAAAAAGAACTTAAATCAACAGCTGCAAAGTTTTGAAGGCTTTGGAAATATTTATAAAATTCATAATGTTCAAAAGCTTCCGTTACTTGTTCAATAAGCTGATTAAGTTTATACAATGCAAATTTATCCAAAGCTTTTAATTCGTCATATTCAACATAATCAACTGCCGGGTCAAAATCAAACAGATTTCCAAGCAAAAATCTTGCAGTGTTTCTTGTTTTTTTGAATATTTCTACAAGCTGTTTAATTATGTTGTCGCCGATTTTTGTATCGTTTCTGTAGTCGACCGATGCCGCCCATAATCTTAAAATGTCGGCACCATATGTTTTTATTATATCGTCCGGTCTTATGTAATTGCCTAAAGATTTAGACATTTTTCTACCGTCTTCTCCAAATACAAAACCGTGTGTAAGAACGGATTTATACGGAGCTTTTCCTTGAGTTGCTATGGATGTTAAAAGAGAAGATTGGAACCAGCCCCTGTGTTGATCAGAACCTTCTAAATACATATCAACAGGTGTGTGTCCTAATTCGTTGAAACGTTTTTCAACAACTGCACGCCAGGTTATACCCGAATCAAACCAAACATCCATGATGTCATTTTCTTTTGTAAAACAATGAGTTTTACCGCATTTTGGACATTTAAAACCTTGAGGCAGAAGTTCTTCTGCTGAATATTTTACCCAGGCATCAGAGCTTTCTTTTTCAAATATTTTAGCAACATTTTCTATGGTTTCATCGGTTACTATTACTTCATTGCATTCTTTACAATAAAATACCGGAATAGGAACACCCCAGGCTCTTTGTCTTGAAATACACCAATCAGAGCGGCTTGCAACCATATTTGAAATTCTTGCTTCACCGCTTGCGGGAATCCATTTAACATTTTTTATAGCATCTAAAGTTTGTTGTCTGAATTTTTCTACTTTTACAAACCATTGAGGTGTTGCACGGTAAATAACGGGTTTTTTACATCTCCAGCAGTGCGGGTAACTGTGTTGAATATCTTGTTGTGCAAGTAATGCTCCGCAATTTTGGAGTTTTTCAATTACTATTGAATTACCTTTTGAATAAGAAATTCCTGCTAAATCGCCTGCTTCTTCTGTCCAAATACCTTTTGAATCCAACGGCGAATAAACTTCAATACCATATTTTAAACCTACTTCGTAGTCTTCAAGACCGTGCCCGGGAGCTGTGTGAACTGCACCTGTACCGGCTTCTAATGTTACGTGTTCGCCTAAAATTATTGGCGATTTCCTGTTATATAGCGGATGGATTGTATTCAAAAGTTCCAAATCAGCACCTGTACATGAACCGATTACATTAATATCTTCCCATCCGACATCAGCTAAAAAGGCTTCTAACAATCCTTGAGCTGCAACATATATATCGTCGTTATATTCAAAGAATGTATATTCAAATTTTGGATGCATTGAAATAGCCATATTGGACGGTATTGTCCAGGGAGTTGTTGTCCAAATCACTGCATATATGTCTTTGTCATTTTTATTAATAATATTTTTTCTTATTTTTTCAGTTGATTCATCGTCAAATTTAAATCTTACATAGATAGAAGTCGATGTATGATCTGCATATTCAACTTCTGCTTCGGCTAGTGCTGTTTCACAAGACGCACACCAGTAAACAGGTTTCAATCCTTTTTCAATGTAGCCTTTTTTGTACATTTCGCCGAAAACTCTAACCTGTTCTGCTTCAAAATCGGGATCTATTGTTAAATAAGGGTGTTCCCAATCACCCCAAACACCCAGGCGTTTAAATTCATTTTCTTGACCTTTTAAATTTTTATGTGCAAAATCTCTGCATTTTTCTCTTAATTCCAAAGGAGATAGTGCACTTCTTCCGCCTTTAATATTTTTAACAACTGCATTTTCAATAGGCAATCCATGACCGTCATATCCCGGGACATATGGTGCATAATATCCTGATTGAGATTTATATTTAATCAAAATATCTTTTAGAATTTTATTGAGTGCAGTTCCGACATGGATTTTTTCGGAACTCAAATAGGGCGGACCGTCATGTAGTACAAAACTGTTAATTTTGCTGCGTTGTTCAATATTTTTTTGATAAATATTGTTTTCTTCCCAAAATTTTTGGGTTTGAAGTTCTTTTACTGTTGCATTTGCCCGCATTTCTAAAGTCGTTTGCGGTAAATTAAGTGTGTTTTTGTAATCAGTTTTTGTTTGTTCGCTCATTCTATTCCTCTATTCGTAACTTTTTCATAAATATTTTTTATGCTGGAAAAATCCCATTCTAATTTATCTTTATCGGATTCGTCCATAAATGTTTTCATTTTATTATAATCAAAAGTATTTTCCCATTTTGCTATAACAACTGTGGCTACACAGTTGCCGATTAAATTTACGGTAGTCCTTCCCATATCAAGTATTTGATCAATTCCTAACAGAATTGCAACACCTAAAATCGGAATATTTAAGCTGGCTAGAGTACCTGCAAGAACTATTAACGAAACTCTTGGAACTCCTGCAACACCTTTGCTTGTAAGCATCAAAGCAAGCATTAAAATTATTTGTTGATTTAAATCGAGATGTATTCCGACAATTTGAGACGAAAATAATACTGCCATTGCCAAATACAAGGTACTTCCGTCAAGGTTGAAGGTGTAGCCTGTAGGCATTACAAATCCGACAATGTTTTTAGGTACTCCGAATTTTTCCATAATTTCAATAGCTTTTGGAAAAGCAGCTTCGGAGCTTGCTGTTGTAAATGCTAAAATAGCAGGTTCTTGAATTGCCTTAATAAGGTTTCTAAAAGATATTTTAGCATATTTGCATGCTATAAAAAGTACAATCAAAACAAATAATGCTAATGCAGTGTATAAAGAGAATATTACTTTTGCATAATTTTTTAAAATAGAAAGCCCGTTTTCTCCGACAGTTGCGGCGATTGCTCCAAAAATGCCTAAAGGTGCAAAATACATTACATATTCCGTAAATTTAAACATTATCTGTGAAACGGAATTTAGTAAATCCATAACGGGTTTTGCTGCTTTACCTACAGTACATATTGCCAATGCAAAAAATATTGAGAATACAACTATTTGTAATAAGTTTCCTTCAGACATTGCCTGAACAATGCTGGTCGGAAATATATTCATTACCATTTCTGATATAGACGTATGTGAGTTAGTTGCTGCCATAAGACCGGCTTGTTTCATTAAACCCGGATTATTTGTTATAGAATCAGGCACAAAACCCATTCCCGGCTTAAAAATATTTGCCATTGTAAGCCCTATGACAAGTGCAAGCGTTGTGACAACTTCAAAATAAATAATTGTTTTTAAACCTATTTTACCGAGGCTTTTTATATCACCATGACCTGCAATGCCAACGACCAGCGTCGCAAATAATAACGGTGCAATAATCATTTTTACCATTCTTAAGAAAATAATGGCAAAAGGACGCATTTTTACCGCGAAATCAGGGGTAAAATGACCAACCAAAACACCTAAAATTAAGGCTATAAATATTAAGGCTGTTAATTTCGAATGTTTCAAAGAAATTTCCTCTGTTAATATTATAGTATAAACATATAAAAGAAAAAATTTAAATTAAGAAATTTAAATTTTTCATTTTTTATAGATATTTACCGCCGCTATAATTACGGCAAAAACCGGAGGAATTTAAAAATAACCTCCGGTTATGCCATCCATCATATTTATATTAAATTTCATTTTTTGTATTTTGTCAAGTGTTTATGTACATTTGTAAAAATAAGTTAAGATGTTATTTGAAAAAATTGTTATTTTTAGCATAAGTTATATATTTTTTGAATCACCACGGATAATCATCCTTAATCTGCCAGCCGTCCAAATAAATTAAATATCCGCATACACTGTCAGAAGTGCTTTGTGCACAAATACGTCTATAGTCATCCCTGTCATATCCGTAGCTGTCGTAATGTGTAAATTCGAGTGTACGTTTATTTAAATTAAAACTCATAGAAAAAACATCTTTTCCAAAGGTATTGGGTTTATTAAATCCGTTTATGTCGACATGAAAAGTAATATTTCTGAATTCAGTTGAAACACAAGAACCATCAGGATTAGTACCACCAACACAACCGGATGTGCCTATGCCTATACTTATAAAAATATTATTCGGTAATAAAATTCTATATTTGTAAGTACCTCTGCCGGTTGAATAATTATTGGTTACCGGACTGTATGGACCGTCATAATTGATAGAGGCTTCCTGTATATACCCAAAATCTTTTGATACTTTTAAATATGGAATAAAATATTTTGTTGCAAATTTTGTTATTGCATTTCTATGGCTGAAGTTAGGATCATTTGTAGGAGTTCCGTAAATTCCTGCAACATCCCAGGTTGTCGGATCACCTTCTTTTACCTGAGCCATTGTCAAAGTTTGAGATAAAATAGAATATGCTTGTTTTAACTTTGAAACTGTTTGTCGTTTATTATAATTACTAATCAAAGTCGGAATAGTCATTGCCGCAACAATACCAATAATCCCGAGGGTGATAAGAACCTCAGCTAACGTGAATGCGGCACGACGATTATTGTCAAATGTACTTACGTGCGTAGATCCTTCGGCTAAAGCCTCAGGATGACGTGTAGAAGGCAAACCTAATGTGTCTACGTACGTAGTACTGTCATCCTGAACTTGTTTCAGGATCTTGCAACTGTTAAATGCTATACAAAACCTAATGTGTCTACGTGCGTAGCACCTTTGCTCAGGATGACGGGTTGTGTGGAATAAATTATTTTGGCATAATGCCCTGGTAATTTTATTAAAATAATTTTTTCTTCCAAAATGGTGTGTAGAGTGGAACAGTCCTCCAAAAACAGCCCGAAAGGTACTAACTAAGCATTCTGCAGGGGGGGGGCGACTATCTTACCCGCTGATTTTTCAATAGTTTTCATCTCTTAACTCCTTTTTTTCTTAATTAAATATTATTTTTCAAATTTTGTCAAGTTTTTTGATTTGTATTAAAAAATTATAAATAATAGTAACAAATTGGCAATTTCTTTGTGTTTGTGTTAATATTGTTGATATAACTAGGGGGAAAGCATGGCTGAACAAGATATGGGATTAGAAGCTTTAAAAGAAGTTGAACATAAACAGATTGAAGAACAAATTGAAGAGATTGAAACTAAAACATCTGATCATTACGATGCAAGTAATATCAGAGTTTTAGAAGGTTTAGAAGCTGTTCGTATGAGACCGGGTATGTATATCGGCTCTACTTCTCAACGTGGACTTCATCATTGTATTTATGAAATTGTGGATAATTCCATTGATGAATCTTTAGCAGGCTTTTGTACTGAAATTAAAGTTACCGTTAATATGGATAACAGTGTTACAGTCGAAGATAACGGTCGTGGTATACCTGTTGATATTAAGCCTGAAACGGGTAAATCTGCATTGGAAATTGTTCATACCGTACTTCATGCCGGCGGCAAGTTTGGAGATGGCGGTTATAAGGTTTCCGGCGGTTTGCACGGTGTTGGTGCTTCTGTTGTTAACGCTTTATCTGAAAAATATATTGTTGAAGTTTCAAGGCAGGGTTATGTATGGCGTCAGGAATATATGCGAGGTGAACCGGTAGCTCCTGTTGAAAAATGTGAACCGACGGATAAAACCGGTACGAAAACTACTTTTTGGCCGGATCCTGAAATATTTACGGAAACAACCGAAATCGATCGTGATGTTATTGCAAACAGGCTTCGTGAGATGGCTTTTTTGAATAAAGGTTTGAAAATTGTATTTATTGACGGGCATACAAATAAAGAGGAAGTTTTCCACTATGAAGGCGGTATCGGCAGTTATGTCGAATTTTTAAATAAAAACAAAAATGTACTTCACGAAAAACCGATTTATATTGATAAAGTTGTTGATAATATGCAGGTAGAAGTTGCAATGCAGTATACAGATGCATATAATGAAAGCGTTCTTTCATTTGCAAACAATATAAATACTCATTCGGGCGGTACACATTTAACCGGTTTTAGAAACTCAATTACCCGTGTTTTAAATGATTATGCCAGAAAAAATAATATTTTGAAAGATTCTGATCAAAACCTTTCAGGCGAAGATGTAAGGGAAGGACTTACGGCAATCGTAAGTGTTAAACTTCCTAATCCTGAATTCGAAGGGCAAACAAAAGAAAAATTGGGTTCTCAAGAAGCTATGGGTGCCGTTCAAGATGCTGTCAGAGATAAATTGCAAGAATGGCTTGAATTTAATCCTAAAACAGCAAAAATTATTTTGGAAAAAACTTTACAGGCACAACGTGCTAGAGAAGCAGCACGAAAAGCCAGGGAATTGACAAGAAGAAAAACTGTTCTTGAAAATTCGACTTTGCCGGGTAAACTCGCCGATTGTTCTAACAGAGAACCTGAAAAATGTGAAATATATATTGTTGAGGGTGATTCAGCAGGCGGTTCTGCTAAGCAGGGAAGAAACAGAATGTTTCAAGCTATTTTGCCGCTGAGAGGTAAGATACTTAACGTTGAAAAAGCACGGCTTGATAAAATTTATGGCAATAATGAAATTCAGTCAATGGTTCAAGCTTTCGGTATAAATATTAGCAAAAACGAAGAAGAAGTTGATATTGAAAAACTAAGATATCATAAAATAATTATAATGACTGATGCTGATGTCGACGGTGCACATATCAGAACTTTGCTTCTGACGTTTTTCTTCAGATATGCCAAACCTTTAATTGATAACGGGTTTGTTTATATTGCTCAGCCGCCGTTGTTTAAAGTTACTCAAGGCAAAACTTCAGAATATTTGTTTAACGAACACGCTTTAGACAAAATGCTTAAAGAAAGAGGCATTAAGAATCTTTCTTTGTCAGATAAATCCAAGTCAAAAGTTAAAACCGGCGAAGAATTGTTAGAGTTGATTAAAAATATGTCAGCATTTTATAATTCATACAATAACCCTATTTTAAATCTGTTTCCTGCAGTTGTCTTAAGAGGGCTTGTGCGTTCAAATATTATTCCTGATGATTTTGATAATCAATCTAGAATGAATGAGATTATTGAATATCTTAATCATTATCTTCAAGATCATGCTGAAAATTATAATATCAAAGAAGCAGAAAACTATGTTTGTTCTTTAAAATATAATCCTGAAAATGCAAAATATGCTATCCAATTGAATTTTAATGAAGAAGAACATGTTTTGATAACTCAAAGTATAGTAAAAAGTTCTGAATATAAACGTTTAAAAGACGCTTATCCTTTGATTAGGGACTTTTTAATTGAAGAAGAACAAAGTTTGATTTTAGAAACTGACACTGAACAGTATGAAATAACTTCTTTTGAAAAATTACAAAAACTTATTGATGATAGAGGTCAAAGAGGCTTAACAATACAGCGTTTTAAAGGCTTAGGTGAAATGATGCCTCAGCAGTTATGGGAAACTACAATGGATCCTGCAACAAGAACTCTTTTGAAAGTCAATATTGAAGATGCAATGCTTTGTGATCAGTTATTTGATGTGTTAATGGGTGATAAAGTTGAACCTAGACGCGATTTTATTGAAGCAAATGCTGTTTATGCAACAAATATTGATACATAAGTTATTTTAAAAGAATATTATCAATTAATCGTACATCACCTATTTTTACTGCAATAAACACTCTAGTGTTGTCATCTGCTGTCGATTTTCCTTCTAAAGTGTTTTCATCACAAAATTCTAAATATTCTAAATTATGATTTGGTGTTAGATATGTATATGCTGTTTCTAAAAGAGCATTAGTATCTGTAATCCCTTTTTTGTAGCATGATTTTATATTGAATAAAATTTTACTTAAAGCGACGGCATATTCTTTTTGTTCTTCTTTCAAATATTTATTCCTTGAGCTTAAAGCCAGTCCGGATGGCTCTCTGACAATAGGACAGGGAATAATTTCTATTGGTATATTCAAATCTTTAACCATTTTTTTTATGATAATCAATTGTTGTGCATCTTTTTCCCCAAAAAATGCAAAATCAGGCTGTACAATATTAAATAATTTGTTTACTACGGTACAAACACCGTCAAAATGCCCTACACGGGATTTGCCGCAGAGTTTGTTGACATAAAAATACGGCGGAATAACATAAGTCAAGAAATCGTTTGATAATATATGTCCTTCACCGTACATTTCTTTAGGTGTAGGTGCAAAAACGATATCAACATTTGATTGTTCGCATAATTCATTATCTTTGTCAAGAGTTCTCGGGTATTTGTCCAAATCTTCTCCGGGGCAGAATTGTATAGGATTAACAAAAACTGATACAACTGTTCTGTCACATTTTTCAACTGATTTGTCAATTAAGCTCTTGTGTCCGGCATGTAATGCCCCCATTGTAGGTATCAAACCTATTGTTAAGCCTTCTTTTTTCCATTCTTTTATTTTTTCACGTACTTCGGTAATTTTGTGTAAAATCATATGCTCTCTCTATATAATGTCGTCTAATTTATGGATGGTTCCTAATTTTTCTACATCAGCATTTAAATATTCTTTAGCAAAAGATATTATACTGTTATAGCAATGTTGACCGTCATTTTTATATGGCAAAACTTTGTCTGACATTAAATTCCCGTTCATAAAAATTTTTTCACGTTTAATATTTTTTATAAAGTTAGAAAAACCTTTTTCTACTGAGATATCAAAAATATCTTTCTTTCCGTCATTTTTTATAGCGTCAACAGCATTACAAAATTTTTCAACAGCGGCAATGTCTTTTTTTTGAGCAAGCATTTTTGTATATTTAACACCGCTTTCAAAATATTTTGTCGGTTTTATGTAAGATGTAAAACTTATATTATCCATAATTTACCTTTCCATATAAAACATAAAGAAAAAAATTTTTGCTTTTTAATTTTGATAGCTTAATAATTGCATTCGTTCACTATCGTTTAATTTGTAAATTTCATCTTCCGACGGGAAATTTCCGTTTTTAACATCGAAATCATATTGTTTGGCAGAATTCAAAATAACTGATTTTAAATCTGCATATTTGCGAACAAATTTTGGTTTAAATTCGGAAAATTTACCTAACATATCATCAGAAACAATTACCTGAGCATCACAAAATCTTCCGGCACCGCATGAAACAGTCGGAATTTTGAGGTTTTGTGTAATATATGCGGCACTTTCTTCAGGTACCATTTCCAAAACTACTGCAAAAGCACCGGCTTCTTCTAAATGTTTTGCCTGTTTTAAAATTTCCAAAGTTGCTTCAACGGTTTTGCCTTGAATATTGTACCCGCCGATTGTGTTCAAAAACTGCGGTGTAAAGCCTAAATGCCCCATAACAGGAACACCTAAACCGACACTTCTTTCTACAATTGAATAGATATAGTCATTGCCGCCTTCTATTTTAACGGCATTTGCTCCGCATTTAGCCAAATGGCAAATATTAGCCATAGCATTATCAATTCCCGAATGGTAGCTTCCAAAAGGCATATCAGCAACGATAAATGCACGGTTAGCACCACGTACAACGGCTTTTGTAAATACAGACATTTCTTCAATACCGATTTTACCTGTATTGTCATATCCCAAAATAACCATAGCCAGGCTGTCACCTACTAACAGGACATCAATCCCTGCTTCATCAAGATATTTTGCTGTTGGATAGTCATATGCCGTCAGCATTGAAAATTTTTCGCCGTTATCTTTCATTTTTTGTAATGTATTAACAGTAACTTTTTTTAACATACGGCTTTTTCTCCCGAATATTTTACTTTAAAAGACGAATTACCATCTTTTAAAACTTTTCTGTACCAGTAATAAACAGCTCTAGCAACTCTGTGAGAACTGTGTCTTACAAGCCCTTCTTTGCTGTCTTCAATAAGTTTTTTGGTAAATAGGCAAATCCCTAGTTTTTTTATATTTTCATAATCCAATTTTACAGGGAAAGATCCTGCTATTTCGTATTTATGTGCAAGATTTTTAGGCAAATAATCGTTAACCAAGACAGCATCAACGATTTTTTTGTTATTAGCATGTTGTATTAAGGCTTTTACATGGTCTGATACAGAATACCCGTCTGTTTCTCCGGGTTGGGTCATTATATTGCATACATAGATTTTTTTAGCGTTTGAATTTGCGATGGCTTCTGATATTTCATTAACCAGTAGATTTGGAATGACGCTTGTATAAAGACTTCCTGGTCCTAATATAATTAAATCGGCAGTTTTTATTGCAGAAATAACATCTTCTAAAGCCTTACAATGACGAGGGTCTGTATATAATCGTTTTATTCTTCCGTGTGCTTCCGGAATATTTGATTCACCTTTTATAATTCGTCCGTCTTCCATTTCTGCCACGAGCTTCATATCATCAAGTGTTGCAGGTAAAACACGTCCTCTGATTGATAATACATTTGAAGATTCTTTTACTGCACGTACCATATCTCCTGTAATAGAGCAAAGAGCAGTTAAAAATAAATTTCCAAAACTGTGACCTTCTAAGCCTTCACCGGTTTTGAAACGATATTGGAAGAGTTTAGTCACCAAATCTTCATCATCAGCTAAAGCTGCAATGCAGTTTCTTATATCCCCAGGGGGTAGAATACCCATTTCTTCACGTAGTCTGCCCGAACTTCCTCCGTCATCGCCTACAGTAACAACGGCAGTTATATTATTGGTTATATGTTTAATCCCTTTTAATAACATGGAAAGTCCTGTTCCGCCGCCCACTGCAACAATTTTAGGGCCACGGTTAAGTTTTCTTCTTCTGTATAAATTTTCTAAAAGAAAATTATCATCTTTATCTATGTCTAAAATTGATAAATTTGTTTTTTGCCAGCCTTTAAAAAATATTGCGGCACCAAACATACATATAGCAAAAGCAAGCCATTCCGTAGAAACAGTGTTTGCTATTTTTCGAATAAACTCCATTGTGTAAAAAATAGGCTTTATATCAATTAATATTAAGATACCTATTGTTATTAAGACTGTACCTAATAAAATTAATGCAAACCAGCGTTTTACTTGTAATCCTGGTACAAGCCAGCCTGCATCTTTTAATATCCCTGAATTTATTTTAAACCGTTTCATAATAGTTCCTAACCCAGCCTGATTCACAGGCATTTTTGTAATTTACCGGAACAGGCTTTATTATTTCGTTAGCTTGTGTTATTAAATCTAAAGCATTTGAAATTCTGTTGGTAAAATGTATTGTATCTGCTTTAACAACTGTTTTTCCGCATTCATTATTCATAACTTGGGAGTTGTTGAGTAATTCTTTTAATCTTCCTATTGAAACATTTGTATTTTCAATATCTTTTGCCGAAAAATCAATAGTACCGTCAATATTATAAGATTTTTCAAGGCAGATTTCATGAGCTACGGGGATATTTACGTAATCACCCGTTTTTGCGGTAATATCGCCTGATGCACCGTAGTATATAAGCCAATCAGAGCATTTTTTTATAGCTTGAGCTATTACCGTTGCAAAATGAAAATCCTGTGCCGCCATAACATACATAGCACCATGCGGTCTTACATATTCTATTTCAAGCTTGAAAGATTTTGCAAACGATTGCATAGCTCCTACTTGATATATAACAAGTGCTTCAAGTTCATCATCAGAAAGCTCCATCGGTCTGTATCCAAATCCTTGAATATCATCAAAGCCTATATGAGCACCTATAACAATATCTCTGTCTTTAGCTGCTAATAAAGCTTCTTTTATGCTCATAGGGTCACCTGCATGAAATCCGCAGGAGATATTTACAGAACTGACATAGTCTAAAAGCCTGTATTCGGAACTGTTTTTGTAAACTCCGAAACTCTGTGCCAAATCGCAGTTAAAATCTATATTCTTTATTTTTTCAGATTGCATCATCATTTCCTCTTTGAAACAATTATACAACATAAATGAAAGAATATCATATCTTTATAAAATATTAATTTACATTTTATTGTTACTTGTAAGAAGTTTTTTATGGAATAGTGAATTTATCATGTTCAAGCCGGAAAATAATAATACCGCAAGATCAAAATTATGAGAAGTATTGTCTATAAGAAATCTGATTTTAGTACTGTTTACGTACTAATGTCAGCCAAAATTTTTTTAAGCTAAAAAAAAGAGCCAAAAGGCTCGTTGGAATTAAGAATAGCTGGAAGTATGAAAAAGATTTACTATTATTAAACAAATAAATTTATAAAAAATAAATTACCCGTGTGTATATAAATTAAAGTAATTTTGAAAAAGAGATTTCATTTTTTGATTTATATTAATTTAGCTGTTTTAGCATTGCCAGTTTAGTTTTTAATACATCCTGAATTTTTTCAGGATGTGTTTTTGTGAAAAGTTTTTGTTAAAAAATGCTAAACAAATCATGTTATTCTTATAAAAATTACGTTGTGTTACAGTTTTGGCATGTAGTTGCATGCTGTTTAAAACTGATGTAAAATTGTAGAACAATCATGCCGTTTTGGCATGTCGGGATATTAAAACTAAACGGAGGTTAATGTGTCAGAAAATGTTTCTACATGCATAAAAGATGTATGTTTATCAGAAAATGCTATTAAAGTTCTTGAAAAAAGATATTTAAAAAGAGATAAAAACGGTAATTGCATTGAAAAGCCGGCAGATATGTTTAAACGAGTTGCAAGTTCTATTGCAGCCGGTGATTTAAAATTCGGAGCTTCTCAGTCTGATGTTGATAAGCTTACAGAAAGATTTTACGATGCTATTACAAATTTATATTTTATGCCTAATTCACCTACTCTGATGAATGCCGGCAGAGAGCTCGGTCAATTGGCAGCTTGTTTTGTATTGCCTGTTGAAGATTCTTTGGAAGGTATTTTTGAAACAGTTAAGAATACTGCTTTAATCCATAAATCAGGCGGAGGAACAGGTTTTTCATTTTCAAGATTAAGACCTAAAAACAGTGTTGTCAGATCTACTATGGGTGTTTCATCAGGACCGGTTTCATTTATGGAAGTCTTTAATGCAGCAACTGAAGCCGTTAAACAGGGTGGTACACGCCGTGGTGCCAATATGGGTATTTTAAGAGTTGATCATCCTGATATTTTAGATTTTATCGAATGTAAATCAGACAATAATAAATTAAACAATTTCAATATCTCCGTTGCGATTACCGATAAATTTATGGATGCTTATATAAACGGAACTGATTACGAATTGATTAATCCTCAAAATAATCAGGTGGCAGGAAAATTGAGTGCTAAAAAAGTTTTTGATATGATTGTCGACGGAGCTTGGCGTAACGGTGAACCCGGTATTATTTTTATTGATAAAATGAATGCCGATAACCCTACACCTTTAATCGGCGAAATTGAATCCACAAACCCGTGCGGTGAAGTTCCTTTACTGGCTTATGAAGCATGTAATTTAGGTTCCATTAATTTGGGCAGAATGGTTAAAGAAACTTCTGCAGGTTTTGAAGTTGATTGGGATTTATTGGCTAAAACAACAAGAACTGCAATAAGATTTTTAGACAATGTTATTGCTGTTAATAATTATCCATTGCCGCAGATTTCGGAAATGGTTCAAAATAACAGAAAAATCGGTTTGGGTGTTATGGGCTGGGCTGATATGCTTATGAAAATGGGCATATCTTATGCATCGGAAGAAGGTACAAAGCTTGCCGCTCAAGTTATGGAATTTATTGATTACGAATCTAAATGCGAATCTATTGAATTGTCTAAAGAAAGAGGCAGATTTAATAATTTTAAAGGCAGTGTCTATGACAGCGATTATTATTTATATAATAAATATAAAGGCAAATCTGCCGGAAAAATTTCCGATGAGCAATGGAAAGATTTGGATGAACAAATAAAACAATACGGTATTAGAAATGCAACAACAACATGTATTGCTCCTACGGGGACTATCTCTATGATTGCAGGAGCATCAGGCGGTGTTGAACCATTATTTGGTCTTGTTTTCTCAAGATTGATTATGGACGGTACCGAAATGCTTGAAGTTAATCCGATTTTTAAAGATTACATGGTTTCTCACGGACTTTATTCGGAAGAATTAATGCAAAAAATCGCTAAAAACGGTTCTATAGCACATGTTGACGGTATATCAGATGAGGTTAAACATATTTTTGTAACTGCTCATGATGTTTCACCTTACTGGCATGTTAAAATGCAGGCAGCGTTCCAATTACATACTGATAATGCTGTTTCTAAAACCGTTAACTTTGAAGAACATGCTACAAGAAAAGATATTGAAGAAGCATATATTCTTGCATATAAAAATAATCTTAAAGGTATTACCGTATACAGAAATAATTCACGTCAATTCCAACCTATGAATTTGGATGATAAGAAAAAATCCGAAGAGAAGGCGGAAGAAGCTGCAGAAACTGTTTTAGAAGAACCGACCGGCGAAATTAAAACGGTTAAATGTCCCGAATGCGGTAACGAAATTCAAATGGCAGAAGGTTGTTTTATCTGTTTAAAATGCGGCTATTCAGGTTGTTCATAAAAAAGGGGCATTAATGCCCTTTTTTTGTAAATATATGTAACAACTTTTGACCTCATATAACAAAAAATTTTTTTACGAGCATTAATGTTAATGTGAGTAGTGTAAAAATGAAAGGATTTTAATATGTCACTTACAGTTTCAATACCGAATTTTAATGTACATAAAGTAGCTAGAAACAAATATTATGTACAAGCTAAGGATGGTCAGCCCGCTTTAGTTAGTAAATCTGATTTGAAAAAGATAGCAAAAGCAAACGGTGGAGTTGTTAAACATGATAATTCACTGTTGAAAAAAGTAGCAGTCGGTGTTGGAGCTGCAGCTGTATTGGCAGCAGGTGTTGTATTCCGTAAAAATATCGGCAAAAATGCTGGCAAAGCTGTTGATAAAGTTAAAAATTCAAAATTAGCTGATAAAGCTCAAGCGGTTAAAAATTCTGCGTCGGGATTATTCGGTAAAGTTAAAGAGTTTTCCGGTAAAGTTTTTTCAAACATTGCAAGCGGATTAAAAAAGGCATTTCAAGTAGTGAAAGATTTCTTTGTTAATGTGTTTAAGAAAACTTCTAACGTTGGCACTAAAATTTCAGATAAAGCAAAACAAGCAATGAGTAGTTTAAAAAATGTTTTTCATAGAAATAAACAATCTAAATTCGGTACGGTTTTTGATTTAGGTACAAGTAAAAATACTGTATTGAGTGGCGAAGCTAAAAAAGCAAAAACAGAAGCATTTTCTGAAATGGCAAAAGGTTTTGACAAAAAAGCAAAAGCTGTATCAAATAATTCTTCCAAATGGCATAGTCATTTTGTTAAAGACCACGGTGTAGAAAACGTTAAGTAGATTATGTATATCATAAAAAAACTCCCTATAAAGGGAGTTTTTTTATGATATAATTTTTCTGCGAGGAATTATGATAACTGAAATTGAAAAAACGGAAGATATAGTTAAAAATACAGGATTAAAACATATAGCAATAATTATGGATGGAAACCGCCGCTGGGCAAAAGAACGAAATCTTCCGTCCGCAATGGGACACAAAAAAGGTGTTGACGCATTGAAAGCAGCTCTAAAAGCATGCCATAAATTCGGGGTAAAATATTTGACAGTATACGCTTTTTCAACGGAAAATTGGAACAGAAAACCCGAAGAAGTAGCTTTTTTAATGGAACTTCTAGCAAATACCATTAAAAATGAGTTAAAAGAACTTCATGAAAACGGAGTTGTCATTAATTTTATCGGTGATTTGACAAAATTGAACCCTAAATTACAGAAAATTTTGTATGATGCAATGGACTATACAAAAGATAATACGGGTGTCAAATTGCAGATTGCTTTTAATTACGGCTCCCGTGATGAAATTGTCAATGCTGTAAAACATATAATTGAAAAAGGTGTAAAATCGGAAGATATTACTGAAGATTTGATTTCCAAAGAACTTTATACAAAAAATATTCCTGATCCTGATTTGTTAATCAGAACAGGCGGTGAGATGAGGGTTTCAAACTATCTTTTATGGCAGATTGCGTATTCGGAATTTATTGTAATGAAAGAATTTTGGCCGGAATTTGATGAGGAATTGCTTTCAAAAGCCATTTTTGAATTCGGTCACAGACAAAGACGGTACGGTAAATAATGAAAATTGTTTTTGCAACAGGAAATGTTAATAAATTAAAAGAAATAAATGAAATATCAAAAGGAAGCGGTATAGAGTTTATTTTGCCTCCTGATGGTTTTAGTCCTGTAGAGGATGGCTGTACTTTTGAAGAGAATTCTTATAAAAAAGCAAAAGAAGCAAACAGGGTTTCTCAAATGATGTCACTGGCTGACGATTCCGGGTTATGTGTTGAAGCTTTAAACGGTGCTCCCGGGCTTTACTCCGCACGTTATGCAGGTACTCAGCAGGAAAAAATTGATAAAATTTTACAAGAATTAAAATCGTTTAAAAATAGAGATGCAAAATTCGTCTGTGTAATGACGCTTTTAGATACTGACGGGAATATTTTGCATGTTTCAAAAGGCGAATGCTTTGGAAAAATTGCCGAAACTCAGTCCGGTAAAAACGGGTTCGGGTATGATCCTGTATTTATAGTGGAAAATACGGATTTAACAATGGCTGATATGTCTGAAGACGAAAAAAATAAAATTTCTCATAGAGCAAAAGCACTTCAAGATATGATTTCTTTTATAAAAACAAAATTTTTATTGTAAAATAAAAATTTCTTGCCAAATTTTGCTTTTTTTGTTAAAATTTTGTTGTAAAAACAACATAAATTTTCAGGGGAGAGACATGAAAAAAAATATTATAATTGTACTGACAGTTATAATTGCAGCTATTTTGTTAAGATATTTCAGCGGCATAATAAGTCAGTTTATATCAAATAGAGCATTGAAAAACAAACCTGCTCCGAGTGTTCAGGTTGAATCTATCGGCGAAAAGGAAATTATAAGAAAATTTGAGGCTCCGGGACGTGTGGCTTCTAAATATCAGGTAAATGTACTTGCTCGTATTGCAGGTTATTTACAAAAAAGCTATTTTAAAGAAGGGGATTATGTAAAACAGGGGCAAGTTTTATTTTTGATTGAACCTACTGAATTTAAAAATACAATGAATGTAGCAAAGGCAAATGTTGAAAATACAAGGGCTCAGTTGATTTATGCAGAAAAACAACTTGCTCGTTCTGAAGAATTGGTGAAAAAAGATTATATAGCAAAAGCTTCTTACGATCAAATGCTATCTCAACGTGATGCTTTAAGAGCTCAACTTGCTTCTGCTCAAGCTGCATATGCAGACAGTCAAAGAAATTACAGTTACACAAGAGTTAAATCTCCCGTAAACGGAAAAGTCGGTATAATTACGGTTACTGTTGGAAACTATGTTTCCCCTAATTCAGGACCTCTTACTACAATAAACAGTACGGATCCTATATATGTTACTTTCCCTATGGATTCAAATGATTTTAATTCATTGTCAAATGCCGATTTGTCCAATAACAAAAACAGAAAAGTTGAATTATATTTCAATAATGGTGAAAAATATGAATTTAACGGTGTTCAGGATTTTCAGGATAATAAAATTGATCAGTCAACGGGCACGGTTACACTTAGAGCTACTTTTAAAAACCCAAATAACCAATTGCTGCATGGTGAATTTGTGACGGTGAAACTTTTCTCTAACAACAAGGTAAAAGTTCCTGTTGTTCATCAAACGGCTGTTTTAGAAAATCAGGCCGGTAAATATGTCTATAAGCTAGACGATAAAAATATCCCGCAGCTTGTTTATATAAAAACAGGTGAACAAACAGGTGATTACTGGGTTGTAACCGATGGTTTGAAGCCTGGTGATATGATTATAACAAACGGGTTGCAAAAGGTTACACCGGGGCATCCCGTAACAATCGTTTCAAAAGAAGAAATGGAAAAAATTAATCAGGTGAAAAATGGCAAATAATTCAGGTAATTTATTCATAAAACGTCCAAAATTAGCTATAGTAATTTCTTTGGCAATTATGCTTGCCGGAATTTTGATGTTGAATACATTACCGTTGGAAGAATATCCGTCTATTACACCTCCGCAGGTTATTGTAACTGCAACTTATGCAGGTGCAAGCTCGGATGTTGTCGAGTCTACTATTGCTGCACCGGTTGAAGCTCAATTGAACGGTGTTGAAGATATGATATACATGTCTTCAACTTCTCAAAACGGATCGTATCAGTTAACTTTATATTTTGAAATAGGTTCAGATCCTGATATGGCGGTAGTTAACGTTCAAAACCAATTGCAGCTTGTTACTCCACGTTTGCCGGAAGAAGTTAGACGTTACGGCTTGACTGTCAGAAAGTCAACAGGCGGCCCGGGTATTTTGATGATTTCAGTTAACTCTCCGACCGGTACTTATGATAATTTGTATATAGCAAACTATGCTTCTATATATATAAAAGATGAACTTGCACGTATAAAAGGTGTAGGTAAGGTTCAGGTATTCGGTTCGTCTGAATATTCTATGAGGATATGGCTGGACGCCAATAAAATGGCAAGTTTAGGTGTTTCAACTAGTGAAGTTGCTGCAGCTGTTCAAGCTCAAAATACTCAAACCCCGGCAGGTGATTTGGGTGTTGAGCCAATGAAGGATAAGCAGATGGTTAAACTTACCATGCGTACTAGAGGCAGGTTGGAAGATCCTAAAGAGTTTGAAGATATTGTAATCAGATCAAAACCAGACGGCTCTCAAGTTAAACTTAAAGATGTGGCAAAAGTTGAATTGGGTGCTGAAAGCTATTCTTTCTTCTCTAGAATAGGCGGTAAAAATTCAGCCGTTATTTCTATTACTCAATTGCCTGAAGCAAACGCAATTGATTTATCAAATAAAATTCAGGCTAAAATGAAAGAATTAAGCAAAGGTTTCCCGCAGGGGATTGAATATGAAGTTCAGCACGATGAAACGGAGTTCGTCAGAGAATCAATTCATGAGGTTATTAATGCGATTGCCCTGGCGATAATACTTGTAGGAATAGTTACTTATATGTTTTTAGGCAGTGCAAGAGCTGCTTTCATTCCTTTCTGTGCAATTCCGGTTTCTTTAATCGGTGTTTTTATTTTCATGAGTCTGTTCGGATTTTCTATAAACCTGTTGATTTTATTTGGTTTAGTTTTAGCGGTCGGACTTGTTGTTGACGATGCAATTGTTGTTTTGGAAAATACTCAAAGGCATATTCAGGAAGGTAAAGATCAAAAAACAGCAACCGAAATAACAATGAAAGAGGTATTCGGTGCGGTTTTGGCTACATCGCTCGTTTTGATGGCTGTATTTGTTCCGGTTTCATTCATGGCCGGTATTACAGGACAAATGTTTAGACAATTTGCTCTTTGTATTGCAACTTCTATCGGTTTATCAACACTTGTTGCATTGACTCTTTCACCGGCACTTTGTTCTATGATTTTAAAATCGGGTGATGAAAAGGCTGATTTTGTTTTTATACAAAAATTTGATGATTGGTTTAACGGAATACGTGATAAATACCTTGAAGGTGCTAAAGTTTTTGTTAATTCAGCTAAATTTACGTTGATAGTTTTACTCGGTATCGTAATATTTGTATTATTTATGTTTAAATTGATACCGACAGGATTTTTGCCTGACGAAGACAGAGGTGCGATTTTTACTCAAATACAACTTCCTGACGGATCTTCCGCTTCTAGAACAGATATGGTCGCAACTGAAGTTGAAGAACGAATTTTGCAGATAAAAGGAGTTAAAACAACTATTACAATGGTAGGTTTTAACGGTGAAAATACTGCTTTGATTGTTGCACAATTAAAGCCATGGTCACAGCGTAAGTCAAAAGCTGAATCAGCAGAAGGTATATTGAATATAATGAGAAACGAGTTTTCAACTTATCCTTCTGCAACGATAGCATCTTTTTCACCTCCGGCTATTTCCGGTTTAGGTATGTTCGGCGGCTTTGAATATCAGCTTTTGGATAAAGGTAACCGTGATGCTCAGGAATTATACGATGAAGCTGTAAAATTAATGGCAAAAGCTAATCAACATCCTGATTTTACCATGGTTTATACTTCATTTACATCTAATATGCCTCAATTATTGCTTAATGTCGATGTTGCAAAGGCAATGGCTCAAGGAGTACAGATTTCGGAAATATACAGTGCATTATCAGCATATTTTGGTAAATCTTATATAAATGACTTTAATAAATACGGTCGTGTTTATCGTGTATATATGCAGGCTGATTCTGATTTCAGAGCAAGACCAAGCGATATTGACAAAATTTTTATTAAAAATTCCAGCGGGAAAATGGTTCCGATATCATCTGTTTTAAAGATAGAGAATATTGTCGGTCCTTACAGCCGTACTAGGTTTAACATGTATCCTGCAATCACAATAAACGGTTCAGCAAGAGCAGGTGTTTCATCAGGTCAGGCAATGAATTTAATGGAGCAGATATCAAATGAAGTTTTGCCAAAGGATATGGGTTATGCCTGGTCGGGAAGTTCTTTGCAGGAACAGGAATCGCAAGGGCAAATCGGACCTATTTTAGCAATGTCAATAGTATTTGTTTATTTGTTCCTTGTAGGGCTTTATGAAAGCTGGATGCTTCCTGTAGCGGTATTGTTAGTATCACCTATAGCATTGGTAGGTGCATTATTCTTTCAATATATTGCAGGTTATTCTCTTGATTTGTATGCTCAAATCGGTTTGGTTATGTTATTAGGTTTGAGTACAAAACAGGCTATTTTGATTATTGAGTTTGCAAAAGATGCACATCAAAGCGGAATGCCTATACGTGAAGCTGCTATGCAGGCTGCGAAATTGCGTTTCAGAGCTGTTATGATGACAAATATTGCATTTATATTAGGATTATTACCTCTTGTATTTGCAAAAGGTGCAGGTGCTGCAAGCCGACATTCCGTGGGTATGACTGTATTTGGCGGTATGATGGCTGTAGCATTTATAGGTACATTTTTAGTGCCTGCGTTCTATGTCATGATAGAAGAAATGAAGTTAAATATTGCAAAAAGATTTAAGGATAAGCAATGATTAAAAGATTTTTATTAATAAATATAATTTTATATATGTTGGTAATACCTGCTTTTGCGGAAGATATAGGTAATAAGGTTTCTGCCAGGGAATTTCCGCATTCACAGGAAGTTTTACCAAAACATGAAGGTACTTCGGATTATATTATTTCAGGTTCTGTAGAAAAAAATATCGATTTAACTTTAGAAAATTGTATTGAACTTGCTTTGGGTAATAATCCTCAAATAAGTTCTGCTTTTCAAGATATATTGGCATCAGATTCAAGAATAAAGCAGGTTTGGTCAAATTATTTCCCGCAGATTGGTTGGCAAACAGGTTATACAAGAATAAGACAACTTCAATTGTCTGATGCTTTGGGGCAAAATTTGACTTTTAACTACTATATATTAGGTCAGGTTACTTTGCAGCAAATGTTGTATGACTTTGGTGTTACGCAAAATCAAGCAACCATTAAAAAATTAGATTACGAAGGTTTTAAGGCAACTTTGGTTTCTGTTATTAACGATGTTATTTATCAAACCAAAGATGCTTATTTTGCACTTTTATTTGCATATGAAAATCGGCGTGTTGCACAGGATACTGTTGATAAATTTCAACTGTTCTACGATCAGGCAAAGGCTTTTTATGAAATAGGTATGAACCCGAAAGTTGACGTTACAATTGCTGAGGCAAATTTGAGTAATGCTAAGTTGAAGCTTATTCAGGCGGATAATGCTGTTAATTTGGCAATTGCAAGGCTTAATAATGTTATGGGTGTTCCGTTTATAGAAAAATATAATGTTATGGGAAAATTACAGTATCAACCGTTGAATTTGACTTTCAACGGTGTAGTTGATATTGCACGTGAAGCACGGCCGGAGCTGAGGCTTGCTGAAATTAAGGTTGAAACTGCAAATCAAAATGTAAAATTAGTTAAAAAATCTTTTTATCCTACATTATCCGTTGAGGGACAATTTCAATTAGGCGGTAAAGAATGGACTTCAAATCATGGTTATAATGTTGGCGGTTATTTGAATTTTCCGACTATTAACGGCATGTTAATAAGAAACCAAATTAAAGAAGCCAGGTATTTGTATGATAAAGAGCTTGCAAATGCTCAAAATACTCAAAACCAAATTTATTTGGAAATCCAAAACGCTTTTTTGACACTTGAAGAAAAGAAAAATCAAATGCCGGTTGCTCTTTTGCAGGTAAAACAGGCAAAAGAAAACTATGAGCTCTCTTATGGCAGATATCGTGTCGGTGAGGCAAGTCCTACCGAATTGAAAGATTCTCAAATATTGTATGAGCAGGCTCAATTGACTTATTATCAAGCTTTATATGAGTATAATTCCGCAAAAGCAGGTTTGGAAAAGGCTGTAGGTAAAAATATTATTTCAGACGAAGATGTTATTGAATTTGAAGAATAATGTTAATCATGAAAAAAGATGTCTTAGAATAGGATTTGTTCAAAGCACATTTACATTTCCTCGGAATTATCGGGATTGCCGCTGACTTTTCCGACAGCTATAATAAATATAAAATACGTCCGTGGATTTAGGTATTAAATATTCTGTCGCCGGCATCGCCCATGCCCGGTATTATATAACCTTTTTCGTTTAAGCCTTTATCAACCGCTGCTGTAATGATTTCAATATCAGGATAATGCTTGTGGATATTTTCAATGCCTTGCGGAGCAGCAATAATGCATATTACTTTAATGTTATCAATAGGTATACCTTTATCTGCATAAAGTTTTATGGCTTCAATGAGCGAGTTTCCTGTCGCAAGCATGGGATCTGTTATATATATGTAAAATTTTTCAGGATTTGGTGCTTCCATAGGAACTTTATTATAATACCATACAGGTTTCAATGTCTTTTCATCTCTATACATTCCGATGTGTCTTATACAGGCCTGAGGAAGTATATCTATTGCCTCATCCGTAAATATAAGTCCGGCACGTAATATCGGTGAAATTATTAAATTTATATCAGGGTCTACGGTTCTTGTGGTAAATGTTGTTAACGGTGTTGTTATTTCCGTTTCAACAAGCGGAAGGTTTTTTGCAGCTTCATATAAAAGACATCGTGTTATTTTTCTTGTGGCTATTCTCACTCCTTGGCTATCAGTATTTTTGTCACGCATTGTGCATAAATTTAAAAGTATTACCGGATTGTCAATTATTCTTACCTTCTTCATGTTTCCACTCCTTTAATTTATGTTGAAATTCATCTCTGTTTTGTATCATATTATCCACAAAATCATCAGTTTGTCTAATACCTTTTTCTATGTCTTCAGGTTTAACTTTAATGCTTTTTGTAGAATTATCTATAACACCCATTTGGTTTGCAAAATGGGATAATTTACCTGTAATGGAGCCTATTTTATCAAACATATCATTTAATAGACCTATAGAATCGTGTAATCTTTTGGGACTGTTTATGACTATTAAGCGTTCGCTGTTTTCATTTTTATCAGGCGGATAAAGTTCTAAACTTTTTGATCCGCCGAGTCCGTTAAATTCAACGGTCGCTATTACACCTTTGGGCAGCTTGATTTCATCATTAGTTATTACAAATCTTACATATACATTATTAGTTAAAATTTTTATATTTTTTATATAACCAATTTGTACTCCCATGTATTTGACAGGTGAGCCTACAATCATTCCGTCAACATCGGGCATGAATATTTGATAACTCGGTAACTCCTTAAATTGTTCGTATTTATAAAGCCGAAAACCTAATATACATAACACTAAAACAATAAACCATATAAAAAATTCTACCCACGCATATAATCTTAAGTTTTCTTTCATATGTTTATTATACATGGAAAATAGCTATTTTACCCTCTTGCCAAAAAATTTTTTGTATTATAATATTATAATTGAGAAATGTGAGGTTTTTATAATGGAACAAATAATTAAAGTAGCATGGGATTTAAATGAAAATACAGAAAACAGATATCAGTTAGTTTATGAAATTGCTGAGCTTGCTAAAAAAATTGTTGATGAAAATCAAGCTAAAAAAGCTCGTGAAGATTTTGGATATGAAGAAAATTATGATAGCGGTTATAAAAAAGAAAATCCCGTTGAACATGCTATTATGGTAAAAGCCTCCGAAGCTGATGATAATCGTTTAGTAGGTTAATTTCCATAGGGATATTTATGGAAGATACAATTAACTATATCAAAACCAATACTGATAATTTTGTACCTGAAATAGGTATAATATTAGGGTCCGGTTTGGGAGAATTTGCGGATGATTACTGTGACTTTGCATTACCGTATTCTGATATCCCGAATTTTATAAAGTCTAATGTGAAAGGTCATAAAGGACGTTTGGTTTTTGCTCAGATAGCCGGCAAAAAAGTTGTAATGATGCAGGGCAGAAATCATTTTTACGAAGGTCATTCTATGGCGGAGATTACATATCCTGTAAAGGTTATGAAAAAACTTGGTGTTAAAATTCTTATTTTAACAAATGCAGCAGGAGCTGTAAATGAAAGTTTCAGGCCGGCTGATTTAATGATAATTACCGATCATATAAATTTTATGGGAACAAATCCTTTAATTGGTCCAAATGACGAAACTTTAGGTGAGCGTTTCCCTGATATGAGCGAGATATACAAAAAAGATTTGATAAAGCTGGCTCAAAAATGTGCCGAAAAATTGTGTATTGATATACAAAAAGGAGTGTATTTTGCGACATCGGGTCCAAGTTATGAAACCCCTGCCGAAATTAATATGGCAAGAATTTTAGGGGCTGATGCAGTTGGTATGTCTACGGTACCTGAAGCAATTGTCGCAAATTATTGCGGATTAAAAATACTTGGTATAAGCTGTATTTCAAATGCCGCAAGCGGCGTTTCTGATTTAAAACTCTCACATTCTGAAGTTATAGAAACTACTGATAAGGCTAAATCCCGGTTTAAATCATTAATTTTGGAAATATTAAAAGAATTGTAAATTTTTTGGTTATTTGTAAAAAAAAGTTAATAAACTAACAAAAATTCTTGATTTCATGTTTTATTAGAGTGAGAATAACTTTAATGGGTGGAGGACGATGAACATAGATAAGGTTCAAGTGTATAAAGGCAAACGACAACAGAAAGAGATGTTGTTTAAAAAGACACTTCCTTTAAGTTCTTATCCCATGACGAATAATCGATATTTTGAGAGACCTTTAAAAAATAATTCAGATGATTTATCTTTTAAAGGTCTTTCTTTTACCGGTGAAAATACTCAACAAAAACGCAAACCTATTAATCCGACGCTGGTGCTTTTGGGCGGATTAGGTGCTGCAGGTTTGATTTTAAGGGCAGCTCCGGCTTATAAAAAAGTCGGTACTTATAACATTAAAGAGTTTAATGAATTTACTCAAAAATATATCGGTAATATTGGAACGAATTTGCTGGAGCATTTAAAAACTTCCAAACTTGCATCTAAGATGGTTAAGGTTAGTGAAGACGGCGAAAGTGTTACATTATTCAAAAAAACTGTTCCTCAGTTGATTTGGGATGGTTTAAAATATCCATTTACAATTTTGCCGGGTGATTTATTAAACGGAACGGTTGCGTTTTTAGGAAAAATAAAACCGCTTAAGAATTTTTCTGACAAACTATATTCTTCAAAATTTTTAAAGGGTCTAAGACAGAGATCAAAAATTGATGCAAAAGTTAATTCATTAATAGGTTTGGCAGAAACTAAACAAAATTTATTAAATAAACTGGCAAGCGGAAAACTTACTGAATCAGAAGTCACATCGGAAATGTTTCAAAAATCTGTAAAAATGTTTGATACGGAAAGATACGGTGCCTATGATACAAAACATGAAAGGGCTTTAAACAGGCTTGTTTCAGGTTTGCCGCCGGCTATATTTTTGGCAAATGATGCATATAATCTTTCAAGAATGATGGATAATGATTCCAAAAAAGCTGATAAAGAAAAGAAAACCAGGTTCAGGCAAGAAGTCACTCGTATTTTAACAAGCGGTTATTTAACTTTGATAACTTTGGGGGCTTTGAATAAATATATTAATAATTCAAAAATCGGCATAATGTTGATGACAGGTTTAACCGTATTATTTACCGAAGCATTTTCACGTGTATCAAACGGTAAGCATATCAAGCGTATTACTCCCGAAGAAGCAAGAAAAGAAAATGAAAAAAATAATGCTCCGGAAAAAAATATTAAACCATCATTTAAAGCAAGTTCAGAAAATGTTAAAAAATCTGAAAAAACTCAGCAAAAACCTTTGTTGTCATTTGATACTTTAATGAAAGGCTCTTTGATAGTAATAGCTTCAGGTTTTGGAATTAAAGGATTGAGGAAACTTTCTCCGTCCGTTGAAAAAATGTTTAAAATAGTTCGGGAACCTTTTGAAAATTTATATAAAAAATTAACGGTGATACCGGATTATGCTATTTCAACAGATGAATTTGATAAAATAATAAAAGTTTTAAGAGAACATAAATATGATATGCTTGCTGATAAGTACAGCAAAATAGCAGATACTTTAGTTGATGAAAACGGATTAATACATTTAGGTTCAAAAAACAAAAAATATGTAAAACCTGCGGTTAATTTTGTGATAGCTCCGTTTAAGTTTGTATTTAATGCTGTAACTTTGCCGTACAGATTAGCTGATAAATTTGTAAAATTATTTATTAAAAAGCCGCCTTTAGCTCCAAAAACAGCGGAAGAATTAGCACAAGATTTAAAGAAAAAGGATGTTGAAGTTTTGGCAAAAACTATCGAAAGCATAGGTAAGAAAGCTCTTAATAAAGGTCTTAGCGGCAAAGAATTTGAATCCTATGTAGAAGATAATATATTAAAGGCATTTAATGTAACGACCATGTCAAATGTTTCAAATGCAGAATTGTCAAATTTGGCAAAAACAGCTTCTGCTGCTGCAACAATGTGGTTTTTAATGACTGATAATTATAATATGGTTATGTTAAAATCTAACGGAAATGATGAAGAAGGTGCGGAAACCAAGTTTAAAGAACGTTTTGTTCAAGAAGTTTCAAGATTATTTTATCAGACATTGTTGATAGATTTATTTAATTCGACATTCAGAAGTCAATATAACGGATCGTTAGCCGGCATGAGCTGGGTAACATTAACAGATACAACTTTGGGTGAAATTTTAACGAGAAAGTCTGTTGGTATGCCGGTCGGAACACATTCAAGGGAAGAATTAGAGGCTATTGAAAATAAACAAAATAAGGCTACCGGATTTTTGAAAGGTTATTACAGCTTTATGCGTAAATTAACGGGTAAACGACCGATAGAAACTTATAATGTTTCTAAAAAAGAATCTGATGAAACAAAACTTATAAGCGGTTCATCAATTAATTTTACTAATACCAGCAAAGTATTTAACAGTATAATAAAAGGATAATTTGCAAAGCGGTTTGTTTTTTGTTAAACTGTAGTTGTAATGTTAAATAAGAAGTTTTTATTAATAATCGGGATATGTTTTTTGGCAGGTTTTTTATTTGCAGGTGTCTATCAGCCTGAGGCAAAAACTATGAATATATATAGACATGCAATGGATGATTATGCTCATGAAAACTATCAAAATTCTTATTATTTATTTTCAAAAGTCAGTTTTTTGTCAAAGTTAAAACCTTTTGCTATATATCATCAATCGCAATGTGCAAAACAGCTTGGCGACAAAAAATCAGAAATGAAACAATATCAGCTTTTATTTAATAATTATACAAAAAATAAACTTAGTATAAGAGCAAAATATTTAGCGGCACAGATGTTGACGGAAGAAAATCCTCAGCAGGCAAAAAAGTATTTTGAACAAATAATCAAAAATTCTCCTGAAACTGATTATGCCATTGCTTCTGAATATTATTTGGGATTAATTATATTAAATAAATATAAATCTGAAAAGATATTTCCGATTTCAAAACAAGAGGATGCGGAAATGGCATTCAGGCATTATCTTGAAAAAGCTCCGCAGGGACGTCATGCATTGAATGCCGTAAATAATTGGTTAAGTTTAAATAAAGAAATCTTAAAAGATGATTATTTATTAATGGCAAAAACACTTTATTTATTTGGAAATTATGATAAAACAAAAGAATTGCTTGCAAAAACCGAGTTAAAAGACAGTTGGACATTGGATGTAAAAAATTCTTATGCTATGAAAAACTATGAACGTGCAAAGTATATAGCGACTTACGGCTTGAAAAATTTTGCGGCATATTCAGATATTTCCGAAATTTATGATGTTGTAAATATTTATTTGAGCATGTCACAAAATAAAAAAGAAGCCATTGATTATATATTTAATATTTCTGCCGTAAAAGGTAAGGATTATATTTGGAGTCTAAAATGTGAGGCGGCTTTGGCTGCATATCAAACAGGCTGCTATAAACAATTGTATTTAAATTATCCAAAAGGTCAATATGCTGCAGAGGCTTTGGCAAATATATTTTTTGATAGGATAATAGCAAAAGATTACGATAATGCTGAAAAAATTGGTAAAGATTATTTAAATAAATTCCCGAATTCTTCTTCAATAGCCATGGTTAATTTTTGGCTTGGTAAAGTAGCGGAAAAAAATAATGATTATAATGCGTATATGAATTATTACAGAAATACCATAGCAAATTTCCCTGACACATATTACGCATATAGGTCTTATTTGGCAATGAAACACATTAACGGTGCGATATTAAATGCTTATATAAAAGAAAAGCCGGTTGAATATCCATATGAAGAAAAAAGCGATATTATATTGAAATTGGTTGAACTAAAAGATTACGAAGTTTTAAATGAAATTACCGAAGATGAATTTATAAAGAGCTGGATATATTATCAAAAAGGTGATTATTCGCATTCGATGCTGGTGGCAAGAGATGCAATGGAAAAACTCAATCCCAAGCCCGACAGAACTGATTTGAGATGGCGGCTGGTATATCCCATTGATTTTTATGATGAAATAAAAAAATACGCAGGATCTAATGATACGGTTTTGATGCTTGCGTTAATGAGAGAAGAAAGTTATTTTAATCCAAAAGCACAAAGTTCGGTTGGTGCAAGGGGATTGATGCAGCTTATGCCGGCTACGGCTAAAGAAATCAGCGAACGTAACGGTTTTGGCTTAATTAATAATGATGATTTATTTAAGCCGGAATTGAATATTCAAATAGGAAATTCTTATTATGCTGAGATAAAGGACATGTTAAATAATTTGGATATTTCAGCGGTTGCGGCTTATAATGGCGGTATCGGTTCAATTGGCAATTGGAAGAAAAATTTAAGCTATTCTGACACTGATGAGTTTGTTGAACAAATTCCATATCCTGAAACAAAAAATTATGTTAAAAAGGTTTTCAGAAGCTATTGGAATTATTTGAGAATTTATATTGATGAATAATTACATAGGCGAACAATTTCGGCATGAACCTGTTTGGCAGTTTTAATTTTAAATTATGAATTTTTAAGCTAAAAAAAAAGAGCCAAAAGGCTCGTTGGAATTAAGAATAGCTGGAAGTATGAAAAAGATTTAATTATATTAAACAAATAAATTTATAAAAAATAAATTACCCGGGTGTGTATAAAATGTTTTGAATTCTAAAAAATTGACTTATACATCAAATGTAACGAAATGTAAAAAAGAATTTTAAAAAGGCTGAAACCCAGGTATACTGCTGTATGTTATGTTATGTTATGTCCGAAGTATGCGTGTAGCAATATTTTTCGTGTTTTTTCTTTTATAAAAGGGTAAGGGAAAATTAAAAAGGAAGGAGTTTTTTATGAACATCGGAAAAATTGCAGGAGCGGTATCAAACGGTTTGGCATCATCAAAAGCGGTGCAAAATGTATGCAGAAAGGGTGCAAAATATTTAAAAAAGGCACCGGTGCTTGATGTAGCAGGGGTTAAGACTAATTATATGACAGGAACTCAGTTTACGAAATTAGCAGATGGCACAAAGAGTATAGTTTTCGGTTCTGGAAACAGATTGAGTAAATTACTTGGCAAACCTTCTGTTGTTTCCTATCCAAAAGGTACATTTATGGGAGGGGAAAATGGTCTTATTGTAATCGCTGGTAAACAAGGTGCTTTATCTTTTACCCCGAAAGAATTTGGCGATTATATAAATATATTGCAAAAACTGAATAAATTTTACGGTAAATAATGAAAGGAGTTAAATTATGTTTAAATTAGTCGGCAAGATGGTAACCTCAACAGGTACAAAAGTCACAAAATATGTGGACACCAATGCAAAAGGAGTTGTCAAACATATTGTTTATCCTGAAGGCTCACGTATGGCTCAAAAAGGAATTAATGAAATTTCAAGTATTATTAAAAACGGTGATGTGCGGTTTATGAGTGTACGTGGACCGCATAAAAAAAGTTTCTTTTTTGGTGAGAGATTGGGGTCTGGTAAGACTGTTATCCAAGAATTTAAGGATTATCTAATGGCACTAAAAATGTGTAAAAGATAACAAAAGCCGGTTTTAAAACCGGCTTTTGTTGTTATAACATGTTTTTTCTGATTTTTTCTTTAGCTTTGTCAATTTGTTTAATACGTTTTTCAATAGCTCGAATTTGTTGATCAAGAGCCTTTCTTTCAGCTTTGATTAATTTGTATTGAGCGTCAATGTCAGAATATTTAGCTTTGTAATTTAATAATTCATTTCTGACATCAACCTGAGCATTGTCAAGTTCCAAAATAGCGTTTTGCATTTTAGAATTTCCCGGGACTTCTTGCGGGTTGACAGCTTGTGCCGGTGTAACAGTTGATGTGTTTCCGTAACTTGCATCGTCAAAGTTTAACGGAGTAAAAGCATTTCCATCAGCCAAAACTGCTGATGAGCATGCCAATAGTACAGCTAATGAAATTGCGGTATGTTTTAAGGTCTTAATCATGTCAATTCTCCTCATTTTAATATATATAATATATTAAATCATGATGTTTTAAATAACAAATTTGTTAATATATATTAAGCATGGGAACATAATTAAAATATGTGCGTCAGCATGATTATAAGTGATTATTAACATTTGTAAATGTCTAAAAGCCAATTATAGCTTAAAATTTTTAAAATAAATAAAAACTTTTAAAAAAGTTTAAACCCATGTCTTGATTTTTAAAAATATTTGCCATAATATGTTTTATGTGCCTGGTGCACGATGAACTTTTTAAAATAAATAGCTAAGTTAAGAAGTTTTAAGAGATTTAAAAATAAATTTAAAAAACTACTTGACAAAAAAAATTGAAGTAATATGATAATAATTACCGCAAGTGAGCGGTCGAGAATACAGACCTGTAATCTGTATTTGGTATAAGGAAGGCATTAAATGATTTGCACATCTGCCTGTCCCCGCTAGCCCCAAGCACTTAGCTTGTAGTCTGCAAAATAATTTATCTAAACTACCTAAGAAATGGCGGCAAAGATTTGACAGAACATTGAAAACAGAATAGCTGAAAACCCGCGTGAGCAGATTACTTTTAGTACTGTGAACGCGAGAACAATACTTGTTAATTCAACAAAAATGATTCTAAACACGCAAAAGCATAAGCTTAGCGATAAATTAAAGTCGAGCAGTTTATATGCTAGCCGCATATAAACGATGGACATAAACTTTCTGACAATGGAGAGTTTGATCCTG
>CALVCA010000001.1 GCA_944325895.1 Candidatus Gastranaerophilales bacterium | reverse complement strand
AATACGATTCCGTTAAGTCTGTTATTGACAAAAATATTGAACGCTCTTTTAAAATTTATTCGTAATTTTATATCCCGCTGGGCTACGCACGTAGACACATTGGGTTTTGCATGAATTTTATCGAGTAAGGTGAGATGTTACGCAGCTGATTTGTACAAGAGTGAGCGAAACTCGTCCCAGCGAGCAAAACCACGCTTTTGCGAGCCGTACAAATCCAAGACCGTAGTTATATTAGAGTTTGCACATCATATAACGCTGGCAAGATCCTGAAATAAATTCAGGATGACAGTGCTACGTACATTGGGGTTTGTATTCATTGTAAAAATCACCGAAGCGGTCATTTATTATTGCCTCTCGGCATTTTTGCGAGAATTCTATCAAAAATTGTATATTATGTATGGATAATAGAGTAGAAGCAGTGCTTTCGCCGCAACGCCACAAATGTCTTATGTATGCACGGGAATGATTTTGGCACGCATAGCAGTTACAGCCGTTTACAAGCGGTTTAGCATCATCATAAAACTCTTTGTTTTTTATATTTCGTTTGCCTTCAGGGGTGAAAAATGATCCGTGTCGGGCATTTCGGGTCGGTAAAACACAATCAAACATATCTATCCCGCGTTTTATACCTTCAAGTAAATCTTCAGGTGTTCCGACTCCCATAAGATATCTCGGTTTGTTTTGAGGTAAAAGCGGTGCCGTTAATTCAACAAAATGATTCATTATATCTTTTGTCTCTCCGACACTTAATCCGCCTATTGCATATCCCGCTGCATCATATGATGAAATAACTTTTGCACTCTCACGTCTTAAATCGTCAAAAAATGCCCCCTGTACTATTGGGAAAAGTGCTTGTTTTGGATTTGTTTTTGCCTTGAAACATCTTTCCAGCCATCTGTGTGTCCTCTCCATAGCATGTTTTGCCGTATCATAATCGCAAGGATAAGGTGCACATTCGTCAAATGCCATTATTATATCAGCTCCGATGTCCTGTTGGATTTCCATGGAAATCTCCGGAGATATAAAATGTTTTTTGCCGTCTTTGGGATCACGAAATTCAACACCGTCTTCCGTGATTTTTCTTAAATGTGAAAGCGAAAATACCTGAAATCCGCCGGAATCAGTTAAAACGGGTTTGTTCCAATTCATCCAGCCGTGTATTCCGCCGAATTGTTTTATCAGTTTTGTTCCCGCTCTTAAATACAGATGATATGAGTTTGCCAAAATAATTTGTGCACCGGTGGCATTAACTTGTTCTGTGGTGAGTGTTTTGACAGCAGAATTTGTTCCGACAGGCATAAATATCGGTGTTAAAATCTTGCCGTGCGGTGTCGTTAATACTCCGGCTCGTGCTCCCGTCTGTTTGCATTCATGTATAAGTTCAAAATCAAAAAAATTACTCAATATCTTCCTTTTCCGTAACCAGCTCCGTCATATTTTTCCAGTCAGTGCAGAGTTCTTCGGGCTTGAAATAAATGGCTATTTCCCGTTCTGCACTTTCCGCACAATCAGAACCGTGTACTGAATTGTATTCTTTTAATTGTGCAAAATCTGCTCGAATTGTTCCAACCTGTGCTTCTGCAGGGTCTGTCGCTCCCATAAGCTGACGTGCACCTTTTATAACATTGTATCCCTGTAATACCATCGCTACAATAGGTCCGCTTTGAATGTATTTTATTAATCTGTCATAAAACGGTTTGCCTAAGTGCTCGGCATAATGCTTTGCAGCTTGTTCCGGAGTTACCATCAGCATTTTTAATCCTATTATTTTATATCCTTTATCCTCAAATCTTTTTATTATTGTGCTGGTAAGCCCTCTTAAAACAGCATCAGGCTTTACTGCTATAAATGTTCTCTCTTCCTTATGTCCCATATTTCCTCCATTTATTTTATTTTAGCATAAACAATTTTAAAAATCTAATACTCTCGTAAAATCAAGGTTTTTTTTCATATCATTAATATATTTCCGTAAAATGACAAGCATTATTATGCAAAGTATAATCGCTGCACTCACCAGTCCGTACCAAAAACCCATTATATTCATATTGTATTTAAATGCTAATGTGTATCCTAACGGTATTGATATCAGCCAGTATCCGATAAAGTTTGCAATCATAACGATTTTAGTTTTTTTCATACCCTTAAATATTCCGGCAAGCGAAACCTGCAGTCCGTCAAAAATTTGGAACATGGATAATACATACAAAACCGGAACGCTAATGTTTATAAGAATATTGTCTTTTGTAAATAAACTTACCAAAAAGTGCGGGAAGCTGGCGAAAATTACCGAACTGCATATCATAAATCCGACTCCCATGCCTAATCCTATGTATGCATATCTCCTTAACTCTGTTAAATTCTGTGCCCCGTTTGCAAATCCTACTTTTACCGCTATTGCATTGGATATCGCAAGCGGCACCATAAAAGAAACGGTCGTTAATGTGCATACTAAATTCTGTGCTGCTGCATATACCCCTGATACTCTGCCCATTATCACGGCAACGCAATTAAATGCAACAAATTCTATCAATATTGCGACAGATATCGGCATTCCGATTTTTAAAAGTCCTTTAAAATATTCTCTGTCATTATTATAATTACGAAATTTCATAAGCTTAAAACAATACCATAAGAGCACAAATCCCATAAAATATCTTACGGTAAAACTTGCAATCGCCAATCCTATAGCTCCCAAAGACGGAATAGGTCCCCAGCCGAATACCAAAAGAGCGTTCAGCCCTAAATTTAAAAATACTGACAAAACTGTTACTATATTCGGCAGAAATACTATTTCAAATGCCTGTAAAAATTCTTTTAGTGCTGAATGCAAATATGCTCCGAATGTCGAAAATGCTGTTATAATCATGTATTCTTTTATCGGTTTTACAAGCTGCGGTTCGAATTTCATGTAATCAATAAAAGGCACACATAATAGCACACCTATCATCATAATGAATGCCAAAATCATGGCAAAACGTATTGTAGGATAAAAATATTTTTTAGCAGAGTGTTTTTCCCCTCGGTAATTGGATAATAGAGGTGATACGCTTGCTATTAATCCTATTCCGAAAGTCATTATGCAGTTTGAAATAGCCGTTGCTATCGAAATTGCCGCTAAAGTGTCCGTTGAATGTCTGCCGGCTATTAATACATCACCTGCTCCAATCATTATAAAACCTAAGTTCCCCATAATGATCGGCATGGCTATGTTTAAAAGTTCTTTTGCATAATATTTAAATTCGGATAAACGCATAACTATATACTACCATAAAACTAATTTACGAAAAAGAAAAAAAGTGTTATAATAAGGAAAAAAGGAGAGAGAAATGGAAATAAAAGTATCAAATGATGTAAAAAATCTGCCGGTTGATGTGCTTGTAATCAATATGTTTGAAGGTGAAAAGACATCACAAGAGTTGGCAAATACATATGCAATAGAACGTGATAAATTTGAAGGCAAGCCCGGTCAAACATATTTATTACAAACCTACGGTAAAATTCCGGCACAAAAAATACTTGTAACAGGATGCGGAAAACGTGAAGAATTTGGCGAAAACGAAGTTCGCAGTGCTGTATATAAATCAGTTAAAAAATTACAGCAAATGCAGGCTAAAACAGCTGCCTTTGATTTTGATGCAGGTTTTGATTACGGAAAATCAGGCGTCATTGGAGCTATGCTTGCTGATTATGCATTTGATAAATATAAATCAGAAAAAGCAAAAAGAGTTGATGAGATTACATTTGCAAATGTTTCACAAGAAAGTGTTAATTCCGGTGTGATTTTTGGTAATTCGATAAAGTTAGCACGTGATTTGTCAAATGAACCGGCTGCTTATGCTACACCGAAAAAACTTGCAGAAGTTGCACAAAGTCTTGAAGGTATTACAACGGAAGTTTTTGACAAAGACGAGATAGAAAGAATGGGTATGGGAGCATATTTGGCTGTCGCACAGGGCAGTAAACAGCCTCCGAGATTTATACATATGAAATACTCAGGCAAAAATGTTAAGAAAAAAGTTGCTTTAATCGGTAAAGGTATATGTTTTGATTCCGGCGGATTGGATATTAAACCGCCTGCATCCATGCTTACTATGAGAGATGACATGTCAGGTGCTGCATGTGTTTTAGGTGTTATGAGTGCTTTAAAAGAGTTAAAGCCTGATATTGAAGTTCACGGTTTGATTGCAGCCTGTGAAAATATGCCCGGCGGAAATTCTTATAAACCGGGGGATATATTAAAAGCTAAAAACGGCAAGACAATTGAGGTTGATAACACTGATGCCGAAGGCAGATTGACACTGGCTGACGCTCTTGTTTATGCCTGCGAATTAGGTGTTGATGAAGTTATCGATATAGCAACTTTGACAGGTGCCTGCATGGTAGCCTTAGGTACTGCAGCTGCAGGAATTATGGGTAATGACGATGAAATGATTAACCGTATAATCGATGCCGGCAAAAATATGGGCGAAAAATACTGGCAGCTGCCTATGTATAAAGAATATTTCAATAGCTTAAAATCTGAAATCGCTGATATGAAAAATACAGGTTCAAGATACGGCGGTGCTCAGACTGCCGGTGTATTTTTACGTGAATTTGTCAAAGACGTTAAATGGGCACATATTGATATCGCCGGCACTGCGTTTTTAGATAAACCCGAAAAAGAATCTATAAAAGGTGCAACAGGGTTCGGAGTACGTACTTTGTTAAGCTATTTAATTACCAATTAGTCCTGATGACGGTTTGTTTGCCTTTTCTGTCGTACATTTTTTCTTTGTACCACACACCTTTAAAACTGCCGTCAGGATTAAACATGTACTGCCAGTCTTTTGACTTGAAATATATTGCACTTACGGGTTTACCGTTTGATTTGTATTGTTTTGATGTGTACGGAAAATTAGGGTAGTTTTCTGAAATTACATCAACATACCTTAGCCTGCCGTACGGGTCATAATAAAATACATTATGCGGGTTTGACTTGTATTGCAAAGCATAAATAATTAATATGTTACCTTTGAAAAAAAATGCACATATATTCGCATCTTCCGTTTCTTTTACGTCATCTTTTGCAAGCATATAGTGCTCTTTGTAATTTTTATCTTTTTTATATTCTTCAAATTTGAGTTCATTTTTAGACATCTTATCTTGTTCGTTGAATAAGATGTCGTGATAGTATTCAATAGTGGAATCCCTTTGAATTTGTGTCATATCAACCCAGTCAAAGCTCGCTTCACCGTTCAGGGTGATACCCATGGCTGCTTGTATGTTCAAAATAATACAACATATTAAAAAAATTATTCGTTTCATGGTTTTTATATTAACATAAATACTTTTTTTAGAAAATTTTTAAGTTTATTTTGTAAATTATTTTTTATATTAGCTTTATTTTAGTTGTTTCAAATATATAATATGTTTATGGACGCTAAAAATGCAATGTATGGTTTTGCTTTGTTAACACTCGGAATGCTTGGTTATTCAGGTTTCCAGCAAGCTAAACTTCAAAAAAAATACCAAACAGAAATAAAAGCAGCTGATCCTCAAAGATATATTCAACTTGAGGATTCGGTTAATAATTTGCCGCAAAGCGAGCATTTTAAGGTGTGGAAATCAGAATATCAAAAAATAGCTGATTTTTCTGACACGTTGAGAAAAGCCGGAGCTGCTCAAAAAGCTTATTTTGATGCATCGCTAAAACTCTTAAAATAAAGAGGCTCAATTGAGCCTCTTATACTGCTAAAGTTTCTTTTGCAGGAGTTTTGGGTGAATTCTTTTTGTCATTCCAAAAGTCAATCAACATACTGCAGAAGAATATACTTGAATATGTTCCGATTGCAATACCTAAAATCATTGCAAGAACAAAGTCTTTGGTTGTTACGCCTCCGAAGAAATACAAAGCACCAAGTGTGATTAAGGTCGTTAGTGACGTGTTTATACTTCTTGCAAGGGTTTGGTTAACCGAGGCATCTACAATTTCTCCAAAAGACATTTTCTTTGAATAATATCTTAAATTTTCTCTTATTCTGTCAAATACAACGATTGTATCGTGTACGGAAAATCCTATTACCGTCAAAATTGCGGTTATAAATAATCCGTCAATCTGTACGTTATATACAATTCCTAATATTGAAAATACTCCGCATACGAAAATTACGTCATGGAATATCCCCAAAATTGCAGCAACCGCATAGTCGAACCGAAAACGGATTGAAAGATAAATACATATTCCTAAAAATGCTAATCCGACAGCAATAAATGAGTTTTTAAATAACTCTTTACCCATTGTCGGACCTACTGAACTTACCTGTATTAACTCAGGATTTTCAAATTGTTCTTGTAATGCCGAAGTTATTTTTTCAGCATCATTTGAATGTTCATCAATAAATTTCGTTCTGATAGAAATTATTGAAGTTATGACCTGCTTGGTATGCTCCTGCTGGTCGTTATTTACGTTTAAAATTTGCAGATACGGGTTTTCAATCCCGATTTCTTCCAAGTTTTTACGGGTTACTGCTAAATCATCGTTTGTGATTTTATGAGTCAGTCCGTATTGTAAAATCGTTCCGCCGGTATAATCAATGCCGACTTTCATCGGGGCATGATATGTTACGGTTGAATAAACCATTGCAACAATCCCCGGAATTAAAAGCACTGCCGATAATACCATCCATAATATTCTGTATTTAACTATATGTACTAAATGCCTTTTTAATGCAAACATTTTATTTCATCCTTTCCTAATCCAAGATACCGAAACGTGCTTTTTCACGTGTGGTTTCAACTGCTTCGTAACTTTTGCCTATTTCGTCTTTTGATAATCCGAACAGTGCCGGGTATTTTAATTCACCCGTACCGAATATCAGGTGCATAAAGTTTTTTGTAATTGTTATTGCACTGAACATTGATACTATAACACCTAATGCTAATGTTAATGCAAATCCTTTTACAACACTTGTACCCAATAAGTACAGGATGGTACATGTAATTATTGTTGTCATGTTTGAGTCAAAAATACTTGTAAATGCTCTGTCAAATCCTGAATTAATAGCCGTAAACAGGTTTCTGCCGGCACGGAGTTCTTCTTTTGTTCTTTCAAAAATCAGAATATTTGCATCAACCGCCATACCAATTGACAATATATAACCTGCTATACCCGCAAGAGTTAATGTTACCGGTATTGCTTCAAACAGTGCAAATAAAATTAAACTGTATATTACAAGTGCAACATCGGCAATTAAACCGGGAAGTCTGTAATATAAAAGCATAAATAGCATTACAGCACCTAAACCTATAATCCCTGCAAGTTTGGATTTTTCAATACTGTCAGCACCGAGAGTTGGTCCTACAGTGTTTTCTTCAACAATTTTTGCCGGAACCGGAAGTGCACCTGCGTTAAGAAGGTTTACTACACGTTCGGTATATTCGTATGTGAAATCACCGGTTATCTGAGCATTTCCCCCGTAAATAGGTTCGTTTACTCTCGGATCTGAAAGCATGTCTTCATCAAAAAATATTGCCATACGTTTTCCGACAAGCTGTTCTGTTAATTCATAGAATTTTTGTGCACCTTCACTGTTAAATTCCAATGATATGGTCCATTTGCCGACGTTATCAGTGCCTACGGATGCTTTTGAAAGATCTTTTCCTGTAAGCCCTGTCGGAACCCAAATAATTTCACCATTTGGTCCTTTTTCTTCTTTTTTAAATTCAAGTTTAGCTGTTTCGCCAATAAATGCTTTTGCCTGTTTTAAATCCTGTTGACCCGGAATTTCAACAAGCAGTTTGTCATCACCTACCAGTTGGACAACAGTTTCCGATACACCTAATTTATTTACACGGTTTTCTATTGCGAATTTGAGCCTTTCCATAATTTCAGGTGTAACTTTTGCAATGGATGTTCCTTCTGTTTGTGCCTGTAATACAAGCCTTGAACCTCCTACCAAATCAAGTCCGAGTTTTGGCTGATGGGTTAAGATTACAGCCGCCGCAACGATTGTAATTACCACAATTGCCCAAAACATAATAATTTTGTTTTTCACTTTTTTTACCTCTTATCTGTAATATTATTATTGTCAAAAATAAATTTTTATAGCCGATTCGGGCTAATTAAAACTGTCTATTGCTGAAAACAGAACAATCTTTTCGTCTTCGCTCAATTCTGTCAGCGGCAGTCTTACAAATTCTTCAATCAAATTTTTGTGTGCCAAAGCCGCCTTTACAGGTACCGGATTCGGTGCCATAAAAAGTTTTTTGAATATATTAAACAATTTTTGATGCATATTTCTTGCGGCTGTCGGATTGCCGGTTTTGAAATTTCTTATCATTGATTTGATTTCTGATCCGAACAGATGCGATGCGACGGATATTACTCCGTGTGCTCCCAATGCAAGCATAGGAAGCGTCAAACTGTCATCGCCCGAGTATATGACAAAGTCTTCAGGACAATACATCCTTAATTCACTTACCATATCCAAATCAGGACAGCTTTGTTTTACTCCGATGATATTTTCATATTGTGATGCTAAATATGCAATTGTTTTTGGCTGCATTGTAACACCTGTTCTTGACGGTATGTTGTATAAAATTACCGGTAAATTTACCGCTTTTGCTACTGCTGAAAAGTGTTCAATAATGCCTTTTTGCGATGGTTTATTATAGTATGGTACAACCGATAATATTGCGTCAACTTCTTCTTTTTCGGCTTTTTGGGCTGACATTATTGCTGTTTCAGTTGAATTGGAACCTGCATTAGCTATTATTTTAACTTTATTAGCTGCTGCACGTTTTACCGTGCTTATTAATTCGGTTTCTTCTTCGTGGGTCAGCGTTGGTGATTCTCCGGTTGTACCGGCTATTAATATGGAATCACTTCCGTTGTTTATCAAATGCTTTACAAGAGATTCCGTTTTATCATAATCGATTTCTCTTTTGGCATTCATCGGAGTAACCATTGCGGTTATTACTTCTCCTGCATCATATTTAATTGGCATAAAAATATCCCCCTAATCTTTTTATTTATTATATAACAAAAGTTCAGATTTGGGTATAAATATTAAGATATTTATTATAGAGCCTTATATAATTCAAGATATTTTTTAGAGCTTACATCCCATGAAAAATCGGCTTTCATTGCACTTTTACGCATAGCATCCAGTGTCGGTTTTTCTTTATAAACTCTAAGAGCACAGCGTATAGCTTCCATCATATCCCAGCTGTCATAACGCCAAAATTTAAAACCGGTTGAATTGTTTAGCGGATAGCCTGTAACGGTATCTTCCAATCCTCCGGTTGCTCTTACAATCGGTAATGAGCCGTAATGCATTGCAATTAATTGGCTTAAACCGCACGGCTCAAATTTTGACGGCATAAGGAAAAAGTCGCTGCCTGCATATATAAGATTTGCCAAATCAGCCTTGTAGCCTATATATGCTCTGATATTAGGTGTATTATTAGACAGCCATATCAGTAAATTTTCATAATCGCTGTTTCCGCTGCCTAAAAATACGTAATCCGCTTCTGTATTTTGCAGGTCATTTTCAGCACCTCTGATTAAATCTATGCCCTTTTGACCTACCAGTCTTGAAATCAGTGCTATCAAAGGTCTTTCGGGGTTATATTTCAGTCCGAAATATTCACAAACAGCTTTTTTATTGTCTTCTTTTGCGGATAAATTCCTGTATGTATAATTTTTTATCAAATTTTTGTCTGTTTTCGGGTTGAATACATCGTAGTCAATCCCGTTAACTATTCCGATTAGTTTATTTTGGTTCATTCTTAATGTATAGTCCATGCCTTCGCCGTATTCACCTGTTAAAATTTCTTTTGCGTAATTCGGCGATACAGCAACAACTTTATCGCTGTAGTTTATGGCACCTTTCATCCAGTTGACTTTGCCGTAATGTTCAACTCCCCATTCGTTGTATACAATGTCTTTCCTCATATTGGCAAAATCCAGCACGTCTTCGAACCATACTCCTTGATAAGCAAGGTTGTGTATTTCAAAAACACATTTGGTGTTTTTCCAAAAATCATCATATCGGTAATTACTGTGAAGATATACAGGTATCATGGCTGTATGCCAGTCATTTGCATGTATTATGTCAGCTTTAAAATTTAGAGCCTTGGCATATTCCATAACCGCAAGTGAAAAGGCAATGTATCTTTCGTGTTCGTATCGTGTGTCCAGCCATTTAGGGTATACTTCTTTAAAACAGGTAAAATACCAGTCATTGTGAACAAAAAATACGTTTATATTAGTTCCTGGCAATTTGCACATAAATAACCTGAACTTATGCCCCTGATTAGAAAAAGTCAGCCACATTTCGGAATTTTCAAGTTCTTTTATACCGTATTTGTCAGCATCAATTAAGCCGTGAAACGGTGTAAAAATTGCAATTTCCGCATCATCTTCCAAATATTTAGGCAAACTCCCGACTACATCTGCAAGCCCGCCTGCTTTTGAAAACGGTGCAACTTCCGCTGCCGCAAATAATATTTTCATTCTGACTCTCCTTTATTTTGCTCGATATTTTCTTCGTTATTTTCTTCGTTTAAATTGTCATTGTCGTCTTGTTCAATGTCGGTATTTCCGTCTAAAATATAACTTTGCGGATTAACATCAAAATTAAAGTTTATTTTATTCTTTTGAGTTATGTAATAAGCTTGATTTAAACATATTTCAGCTTTTTCAGCGTCACCTTTGTATATCATTATTTTAAACATGTTATATTTGAACAGCAAAAGCAAAAATTCGCTTGCTTTGCCGTATCTTTCAAGCTGGATTATTGAGTTATTGAGCATACCGTATGCAACATCAAATTTACGCTGTTTCATATTCATTTCGCTCAAAAAATACCAGCCCAAATGTTGCAGAAGGTGCATGCCTTGATTTCTTACGGAACGGATTATTTTGTAGATTATGGAGGCGGCTTTTTGATATGAATTTAATTTTATATATGTATAGCCTATTAATAAATCGCAGAATATTTCAATCTGCGGCAATTCGTTAATTTTTGCGGAAAGTTTTGCCTGATATATAGCTTCGGCAAATTGTTCGGGGGATCCTTTGCAGGTTATGAACGCAAAAATTATGTTGTATACTACATTTGAAAATCTGTCTTCTCCGACCATTTCTTCCGTTACTTGAACTTCTCTGCCGTGAATTAACTCTTGCAGCTGAATAAATATGTCATAAGTTCTCGGTAAAAAGTCTAAGGTGTTATATGCCAAATTTAAAAATTCATTTACGTTATCTTTCAGCTGAATAACGTTTGCAAGTGCTATATAGCCGATACAGCTTGTCATTAAATCTTTAAATCCGTCTTCCGTCATATCCTGTGGTATGAATTTGTTCAAATTGTCATTATTTATAACGTTTAAAATCTTGTATCCGACGTCAAGACAATCTTCCATAGCTCCGGTGTTAAACAGAATTTCAACGTGGATTACGGACATAAGGAAGAAGTATAAATTAAAGTTAGGGGCTTCAGGATCCAGCGAAGCATTAGGAATCAGCGACAAAATTTTGTGCGTAAGGCATAATGCGTGTGTGTATTTTGCAGAAATTAGCGACCCTCTTATCATTTTATTGCAGAGAAGTATAATTTTATCAATATCGGTTGTTTTCTCAAGATTTTTAAGCGTTAATTCGGCTATGTCCTGTGTTTTTTCGGGTACGTAATCGTATAAATTTTCCGAAATATTTTCGTACAGATTGAGCTTATAAGCTTCAACATCTTCGATTGCATCTTCGGGAACTTTTTTGTTTTCCAACAGTTTTAAAATTTCCGTTGAACAGTTCAAATATGCACTGAAATCGCCTAATGACAGGTTAACTTTTGCAAGTTTTTCCCATTCTAAAAATGCTTTACTGTCATCGGATAACAGATTGTACAGGTAGGATTTTACCGGAGTGGGCATATCTTCGACAAAAACTTTTGCAAATAATTCATTTGCAATTTTTTGTAAATCAACTTTGTTAATAACCTCCAAAAGGTTGTCACGTAAAAGATTATAGTTAGGGAAGTACATGCAGTTGTTGTAGAAGTAGACATATCCCATATCAGATAATTTATTTATTATTTCTTCAGTGTTTTCATAGCCCAAACTTTCAATTGTAGCAACATCAATTCTTGTACCTAAAAGAATTACGGTTGTTAAAAACCTCATTGCAGGAGCATCGTCTTTTAAAAGATTTAATCTTCGACGCATTAACCTGTCTAAGTTTGACGGAATTATTATTGTTTTGGGGTTAATCATTTCAACACTGTCTTCGGTGTATTGATATACTCCCGATTCAACCAAATATTGAAGTGCTATGTCTAAAAACAGTATGCTGCCGCAGGCATATTTTGCAATTCTGTGAAAGTAAAAATCATTCATTATGTTGCGGTAGAAGTTTTTGTTTTCTTCAATAATCTTTTCAAACGGTGTTGGTTTCAGTGTTATTTCTGTATAGTACGGTCTTGTTAACAAAAAGTGCGATTGTTTGTGTAAAGAAAATTCTTTGTCATAAGATATCAAATAGCTTATTTGGAGTTCTTCAAAGGCTTCAAATAAAAATTTAAGAATGTCGTATGAGCTTTGGTCAATTTTTTCAAAATTTTCAATAAAAATAAGGGTGTTAGGAATAACTTTTAAAAGTGTTAAAAATATTTCAAAGTATTCGTTTCTAGTATCAATAGCTTCATTAATTTCGTGTTCTGTCAATGTTACCAAATCACGTATCATATGCTCGGGATCAATGGATGAAAATGCGGAAAAATCATTTTGATCAAATAATTTTTGAGAAACGGTATATTCAAAAATTGCAGATACTAAATTTCTAAAAAATGCATACGGAGAGTATTTCATTTCATCGTAGCAAGTTATGGAAATGATGTTGTTGTATATGCCAAGCTGCTCAATTTCATTAATTATTTTAAGCGAATACGGAACATACATTTGAGCGGTTTTTATTGCCAAAATTCCCATCGGTACGGATTGAAGTTTGTTTACTATATGGTAAAACACATCAATATTTTCGGATCTGATAAAATCACAATTTATTTCATTGAAATTTATTGTTTCTATATCATATATAGCATCGGGATCTTGCGGTGTTTCGAGTTTGCTGAGAACTTCGCCGTCGACTTTGTCTTGTTCAATAAGCATATTTTGAACAAAATTGGGAATTTTTATATCATCTTCTTCCTCTTCTTCAAAAATAGATTTATCTATTTCTATTAAGTCTTTTACGTCAAGCTCGTAAAACATTTTCATTTCACCGTCAATCAATACGGAATTTAACGGTGAAAGTTTATAATTTTTTTCCAAAATATCAAACAAATCCGTATCGGTTATTATTTGGAAAGAGTTTAAAACACGTTGTTCTTCTTCTTTTGTTTTTTGGTGAACCATGCTTATATTAAAGCCGGATTTGTAATCATTCGGGTCAGATTCAACAGTTTTTTTCATTAAAACCATGTTGCATCTGACGGAGGTATTTTGTTTTTTTGTTAATTTGCAGTTCAGTGTGGTTATCAGGTTTAGAATTTCAATAGCTGCGTTTATTGCGGTATTAACGGAACCGTTAAAAGTGTAATCTTTTAGAAATCTTAAAACATAAGTTTTATCTATAATTTGACGTCTGATACCGATGGATTTTGCATAATCAACTATAATTTTATCCAAATTTATTTTGAATTTATTGAATAATTTGGCTGAACCAAGGACTTCTTTCATTTCCGACAGGTTTGGAAAATCTATTGTCAGCATTGCAAAATCATCGGTATTTGCTTCATTTAAAATAACACTTTTTTCAAGTGGAAATTTACATTTGACGCATTTTTTATTTGCCGTGGGGTTTATTTTGCCGCAATTGTGGCATTTGGTTACAATAACGTAACCGCATTTTTTGCACGTGTTTGATTCATTAACTGTTTTGCAAACAGGGCAAACGACTTTTAATACCTTTTTGCAATTCGGACAAACAATTGCGTTATTATCAATTTCTAAACCGCACTTTGGACATTCCATAATCGGATTATAGCACGCATAATTTTATTTAACAATATTAATATTTTTATTAACTGTTCATGTGCTGAAATTTGTGATAATATTAAGGAGTATGAGTATAATTTCTGATGATAATGATTTCTGCAAACAAATAAAGCGAAATCCTAATATAAAATCTGAAACTATTGAATTTGATAAAAATTTTGAAAATTCAATACGTCCGAAAACGTTTGAAGCATACATAGGTCAAACGGCTTTGAAGGAAACTTTAAAAATAACAATTGAAGCAGCAAAAAAACGTGAACTTCCGCTTGATCATTTATTGTTTTACGGACCTCCCGGGTTAGGCAAAACAACGTTAGCAGGTGTAATAGCAGAGCAGATGGGAGTTGATATTAAAATAACCTCCGCCCCTGCTTTAGAAAGACCGAGAGATATAATCGGTATATTAATGTCATTAAAAGGCGGAGAAATTTTGTTTATTGATGAAATCCACAGGTTGAATAAGGTTGCTGAAGAAATTTTGTATCCTGCAATGGAAGATTTTGTTTTGGATATGACAACCGGTAAAAGTCAGACGGTAAAAACAATGCGAATACCGCTTCCGAAATTTACATTGATAGGTGCAACAACAAAGGCGGGAGAACTGTCGGGACCTTTGCGTGACAGATTTGGTATTGTTCACAGGCTTGAATTTTACAATAATGAAGAACTTGCTAAAGTTATAGAAAGAACAGCCGGAATTTTAAACATAGATATAGATGAAAAAGGGGCTTTGGTAATAGCCAAACGCTCTAGAGGCACTCCAAGGATTGCAAACAGGCTTGTAAAGCGTGTAAGTGATTTTGCACTGGTAAAACATGACGGTAAAATTACCGAAAATGTTGCCGATGAGGCTTTGGATATGTTGAAAATAGACGAATTCGGGCTTGATACAACAGACAGATTGCTTTTAAAATTGATTATAGAAAAATACGACGGCGGACCGGTCGGCATTGAAACAATTGCTGCGGCTATAGGTGAAGATGTCAGAACAATAGAAGATGTTTGCGAACCGTTTTTACTTCAAAAAGGACTTTTACAAAGAACACCGAGAGGAAGAAAAGTTTCGCCTGAAGCCTACAGACATTTGGGATATAAGACAATTAATTCACAGCAGAGTTTGTTTTAAGGAGTAATAATGAAAAAATTTTTTATAGTATTAATGATTTTGTTTTTAGGAACGTGTGTGTATTGTGCGGAAAATGTTGTATTGCCTGCTCAAAAGGGAGTTGTTCAGGAGATTAATTATGTCGACGGTGAAAATAATCAGGTTAAGCAGGATGTATCAGTCAAAGTTTTGACAGGCGAATTTAGAGGTCAAACTGTTTTTTTGGAAAATATGCTCACAGGAAATCCGGCATATGATATTTTATTGTCAAAAGGTGACAGAGTTGTTTTGCATGTTGAACCGGTTTCGGAATTTGTTCAGGATGTTGATGATGTTGAATTTTTTATATCTGATATTGAACGTGAAAGAGGAATTTATGTTTTTTCCTTTATATTTTTCGCTTTGCTTTTGGCAATCGGCAGAAAAAAAGGTCTTTTGAGTTTTTTATCAATACTCGCAACCGTAGGGCTGATATTTTTTGCTTTGACTCCGATGATTTTAAACGGTGTGTCGCCTATCTTGGCTTCATTAATCATTTGTGTTTTAGCTACAATTGTAACAGTATATTTGGTAGGCGGATTTAACCGTAAAAGTACGTCTGCAGTTTTGGGAACGATATTAAGTGTGGCTATGGCGGCTCTATTATCGCTTTTGGCTGTGAAGATTGCTTCATTGACCGGTTTTGCGGGAGAAGAATCAATGTTTTTGTATACGGCACGATCTGATTTAGATTTTGAAGGAATACTTTCAGCTTCCGTTATACTCGCTGCTTTGGGTGCTGTTATGGATACTTCGGTTTCTATTGCAAGTACTGTTAATGAAATCTATCAGACGGATAATGCACTTTCTGTTAAAGATTTATTTACTTCAGGCATGAATGTAGGTAAAGATATAATCGGTACAATGTCAAATACTCTTATCCTTGTATATTTAGGCAGCTCTTTGCCTTTGGTATTGCTCTCAAATAATATCGATTTAACAAAGTTTTTTAACCTTAATCAGGTTGCAACGGAAATCACATCGGCACTTGTCGGCAGTATTGTTATTTTGGTTTGCGTTCCTATTACTGCCATTATAAGTGCATATTTTATAAAGAGGAAAAAATGAAAAAGGCGGTTGTAGCACTAAGCGGCGGTGTTGACAGTTCGGTTGCCGCATTATTATTAAAAAAACAAGGGTTTGAAGTTGTCGGAGTTACCGGCAAAATGATTGATTCAGATACTCCCGAAAAAGCTGCCATGGCTGCTGATAAACTCGGTATTCAACTTTGTGTGTTAGATGTCCGGGATTTATTTAAAGAAAATGTTATTAGTTATTTTAAAAATTCTTATATATCAGGCAAGACTCCAAACCCGTGTATTATGTGCAATCAGTTTATTAAATGGGGTGTTTTGTTTGATTATGCAATTGATAAGCTGAATGCGGATATTTTTGCGACAGGTCATTACGCTGATATAAGGTTTACTGACGGGGCTTATAAAATCTATCCGGCTAAAGATTCTTTTAAAGATCAGTTGTATTTTTTATACAGATTAAGTCAAAAACAGCTTTCTAAAACTGTTTTCCCGCTGTCAGACTATGAAAAAGAACAGATTAAAAATATTGCTTTGAAATACGACCTTCCCGCAAAAGATTCAAAGGAAAGTCAGGACATTTGTTTTATTGAAAAACCGCTTACAACTAAAAAGTATTTAATTGATAATTTCGGGGAAAAACAGGGCTGTTTTGTTGATATAAATACCGGAAAAATATTAGGAAAACATTCAGGGTTTTATCAATATACCATAGGGCAGCGTAAAGGTATAGGTATTTCCGCTCCGAATCCTTTGTATGTCGTAAAAATTGATGCGGCATCGAATATTGTTTATTTAGGCGAAGAAAAAGATAATTTTAGAAAAAAACTTGTGCTGTATAATTTGAATTTAACATATCCGGTTCAAAAAAAAGAATTCGAAGCCTGGGTCAAGGTTAGATATAATATGGATTTTAAAAAAGCAAACGTAAAGGTTTTTGATAATTTTATTGAAATTGAGTTTTCAGAACCCGTGAATTCGGTTACCCCGGGACAATCGGGTGTTATTTATGATTTATCTGATAAACATTTAATCGGCGGCGGAATTATTGACTTGTAAAATATTGGATGTATTATTTTATTGAGGAGTGTGAAAAATGTATAATCCGAAATCTATGGACGCTGAAGAGTTTATTTCTCATGAAGAAATTTTGGATACTCTTGATTATGCCGAAAAAAACAAAAATAATGTTCAATTAATTGATTCAATACTGGAAAAAGCAAGACAAAAAAAAGGACTTACACACAGAGAAGCATCAGTGCTTTTAGCATGTGAATTAAAAGAAAAAAATGATGAAATTTATAAACTTGCCGAGCAAATAAAAAAAGATTTTTACGGAAACAGAATAGTTTTGTTTGCTCCTTTGTATCTTTCTAATTATTGTGTTAACGGCTGTGTTTACTGTCCGTATCATTACAAAAATAAACACATTCCGAGAAAAAAACTTACGCAGGAAGAAATTAAAAATGAAGTTATTGCATTGCAGGATATGGGACATAAGCGAATAGCCATAGAATCGGGCGAAGATCCGGTTAACAACCCTATTGAATATATTTTGGACTCAATAAAAACAATTTATAGTATAAAACATAAAAATGGTGAAATCCGCCGTGTAAACGTTAATATTGCGGCAACAACGGTTGAAAATTATAAAAAATTGCACGAAGTAGGAATAGGAACATACATTTTGTTTCAGGAAACTTATAATAAAGAATCTTATGAAACCTTGCATCCTACAGGACCTAAACATAATTATAAGTGGCATACAGAAGCAATGGACAGAGCCATGGAAGCAGGTATTGACGATGTAAGTTTGGGTGTTCTTTTTGGTTTGGAATCTTATAAATATGAATTTGCCGGACTTTTGATGCATGCTGAGCACCTTGAAGCTGTTCACGGTGTCGGACCTCATGCCATAAGTGTTCCGAGAATAAAAAAAGCCGATGATATTAACCCCGAAGATTTTGATAATGGTATTGATGATGATATTTTTGCAAAAATCGTCGCCTGTATCAGAATTGCAGTTCCTTACACCGGCATGATAATTTCAACAAGAGAATCAGAAGAATGCAGAAAACGTTTGCTGCATTTAGGTGTTTCTCAAATCAGCGGCGGCTCAAAAACAAGCGTTGGCGGTTATTTTAATCCGATGCCCGAAGACGAAAATTCAGCACAATTCGATGTGTCGGACAGACGTCCTTTGGATGATGTTATCAAATGGCTTATGGAGATGGGTTATGTGCCGAGTTTCTGCACTGCCTGCTACAGAAGCGGCAGAACCGGCGAAAGATTTATGGAAATCTGCAAACAGCAGCAAATTCATAACTTCTGCCACCCGAACGCTATTTTGACTTTGAAAGAATATTTGGAAGATTATGCGTCCGAGGAAACCAAAAAAGTCGGATATGACCTTATTGCAAAAGAAGTTGAAACGCTTGAAGACGAAAAAATTAAATCTGTCGTAAAAGAAGATTTGACAAAAATTGAAAACGGCACAAGAGATTTGAGATTTTAGGAAAATGTTATTAAGCCTCTTTTTTAGAGGCTTTTTTAAATTTTTGTAAAGCTAAAATTAGTTTAAACGCAAAAAATAATGTTTATGTGTTTTAAGTGAGGTAAAAGTAGAAAAAATGCAGGTTAATTCTATTACCCCGGTTTCTGTTTATTTATCCCCGTAAATCTCAAAATTTAGCCCCGTTAAAATGCGATACAGTGTCTTTTGGCTCTGTTGATAAAACAATTAAAAAAGTTAAATCAGATTTAAAAGAAGCCGTGAAAAATAATGACGTTGAAAAAATATTTAATTATTTCGGCATTGAAAACAGAAAAGATGCAGACGGATTTTTTACGTTGTCTTATTATATGCAGCCTGAAATAGGTGATAAACAATATAAATTTTCGAGTTTTGGAATTGATGAAAATAAATTAGTAGAAAAAATTAAATGTATTGAAGAATACGGAGATTTCGGCAATGCCCAAAATTTAGAATTTTGTAACCTTGAAACAGCAGGTCATCTTGACTTTCACGGTGCAAAAAATATTAATTTAAAAAAACTTAAAACTGCTGACAGTGTAGATCTTAGAAGAGCTGAAAATGTAGATTTAAGCAGTCTTGATTCTGATTGTGAAATTGCTCTCAGAAAATCAAAAGGTATAAATTTGTGTAAACTTAAATCAGTTGGCGATATTAATCTCAGAGATGCTCAGGATGTAAATTTAAGCAGCCTTAAATCAGCCTGGAATGTTAATCTTTTTGAAGCAAAGAATATTAATTTGAGTAACCTTGAAACAGCTTTGAATGTGGATCTTCGCAATTCAAAAGATATTGATTTGAAAAATCTTGAAAAAGTCGACGGCAATATTTTGTCTTTAAATGCAAAAAATATAAAGTTAGACAAGTGGTTTGTCAAAAGCAGATTTCAGGTAGTTTACGGTTCATAGAACTATCAGACCTCTTTTATTTTGTTCTTATACTTAAGTATTATAAACCTTAAAAATTGCTTTATCGTAAAGTTTTATTAAGTATATTATTCACTGTTGCTATATAAAAATATTCCATCTCATCGTCTTTATTCGGGTCAATATCTAACAAATCCGGTCGTAAATCCTTTATTGCCAGTAGAATCGTTCTAACTGACGTTTTTTCAGTAAAATGCGGAAATTCTAAAATTCCTTTTATATTTCTGCCCATGTGAATTTCAAACATTAATAATACATCTAAGTAATCTTTATTGAATATGTAATATTTCAAACAAAGGATTTGTTCTTTACAGACTCTCCGCACTGTTGCTTGCCTCAATGCCTTGCGGGCTAAGCCGGCTCGTTACGTTCGCTATCTGGATTTGTGTCACTTTCGCCGAACGCTTTGATAAGGCATTTGCCCTCTGCCGTGCTCGAACGTCAGATGATGCTTTCGCATCAAGCATTTTCATCTTGGCTAAATAGCAAAATAAAAGAGGTCTAAATAGACCTCTTTTATTTTGCGCTTGGCGCGATTCGAACGCGCGACCTATCCCTTAAAAGGGGAGTGCTCTACCTGCTGAGCTACAAGCGCTAGTGTATGTTCTAAGTTTAGCAGGAAAAAAATTTATTGTCAACTTTTTTTTACTCATCTTTCTGTATGTAATTCTGCCAGTGTTCGTCCAAATTTTGGATAAATTTGTGTGCATCTATTACATCATCGTATGTTATTGGTTCAGGACCCTGCTGAATTTCCAACGGTTCCTTTATTGTCAGTCCCATTACACCTAATAATGCTATCCCAAAACTCTTTCCGCAGTGTCTGCATTCTATCTTTACCACAACCAGTCCCATGTCCGTACGCTGCACTTTGAATGACTCCTCATCAAAACTGTTTTTACAGTGCGAACAGCATAAATTCTCAAATAATACTTTTAATTTCTTTTCCATATCTGTTTCCTCATTATAACTAAAAATCTTTTACTATGTTATTTTTTCTTTCAACATGGGTATAATATCTATTGAAAGGAGAGTTGTCATGGAAGCTATTAACTTGATCCTCTTTGGTTTTATCGTTTATACTGCATTAATTGTTGTACCAAGCATTTGGGAAGAATTAACAACAGAAGGATAAAACTTCTATAGTTATATAGACGTTTGTAATTCGGTTTTGTTTCTTACCCGATTGGGCTATATTTAATCGACGTATACTTCAGTTCAGGTTGGTAAAAGTGTTAAGGTTACATTTATTAAATGTATTAATTGTTGTGCAAAATTTCTTTAGTGCACTTAAAAGCTACATCCGTCACAAAATCCATATCATCTATAATCAAGGGCGGATTAAAGTAGATTACGTTGCCTAAAGGCCGCAGCAGCACTCCATTTTTAAGTGCTTTTTTGTAAATTTGATAACCTATTCTGAGTTTGCTGTCAAACGGGACTTTATCATGTTTTACCAGTTCTATTGCGTTAATCAGCCCGATAGAGCGTACTTCGCCTACGTTTTTTAATGTCAAAAATTTATCTTTAATTATTTTGTTAAAATATACGGCTTTTTCATTTGCTTTTTTTAAGATATTTTCGTCTTCAAAAATATTCAAAACTTCAACGGCGGCAGCTGCGGCAAGCGGGTTCCCGCTATATGTATGTGAGTGCATGAAGGCTTTGTTTTCATTGTAATCTGCATAAAACGCATCGTAAATTTTTTGTGTGGTTACAAATACTGCCATAGGCATGTATCCGCCGGTCAAACCTTTTGAAAGACACATAAAATCAGGTGTAATTTCTGCATGATTACAGGCAAACATTTTACCTGTTCTGCCGTAGCCGGTTGCTATTTCATCTGCTATTAAATGAACTTTATATTCATCACACAACTTACGCAGTTTTTTTAAATATAAAGGCGGATATATTTTCATCCCCGCAGATCCCTGTAAAAGCGGCTCAACAAGTATTGCTGATGTTTCATCTCCGAATTGTTCAAACATTTTTTCGGCATGCTCAAAACATTCGCATTCACAGTTATCACGGCATTTACCGTATGGACATCTGAAACAATCAGGACCTTGTATTCTGATTATATCAAGTAAAATGGGTTTATATATTTCGGAATACAAATCAACTCCGCCAACGGAAAGTGCTCCGATTGTTTCGCCGTGATAAGCATCTGTAAGTGCCATAAATCGTTTCTTTTGCGGATTACCGGTTTGATAGTGGTATTGAAAACTGGCTTTCATTGCTGCTTCAATTGCCGATGATCCGTTGTCTGTAAAATTGAATTTACATAAACCTTCCGGTAATATTTTTGCGAGTTTTTCACACAGAGTTATAACCGGTTTATGTGTAAAATTTGCAAAAATTACATGCTCAAGTTTATCTATTTGAGTTTTGACAGCCTTATTTATCCTCGGATTACAATGTCCTAAAAGGTTGCACCACCACGAGCTTACAACATCTGCATAGCGGTTCCCTTCAATATCGTATAGATAAAGTCCTTTGGCATGGTCAATTACAATTGGCGGTAATTCCTCGTAATCTTTCATTTGCGAGCACGGATGCCAAATATATTTTAAATCTTTTTCTGCCCAATTTCCCATTTAGTCTGATTCTCCTCTATTTCCGCCAAAACTTTTATTCCTGTCAGATATTCAATTGATTTTTTGTTATCAATATGCATTGGATTTGTTTTGTCAAAACGGTTTAATATTATCCCTTTTATGCCGATATTACGGTGTTTTGCGTATTCAACAGTTAATAAGGTTGAATTTATTGTCCCTAATCCTGATTCTGCAACGATTATTATCTCTAAATTCAAAGCTTTTATAACATCGGATATTAGAAGTCCGTTTAAATTTAGGGGACAAGTTATTCCGCCTGCTCCTTCAACCACAACATAATCAAATTTTGATTGAATTTTGTTAAAATCTTCTTTTATTTTATCCAAAGATATCCCGACATTATTCATTTTAGCGGCGAAATGAGGCGATACGGCAGGTTCAAATACATATGATACATAATCTGCCGGGTTACCGTCAAGCCCGGATATGTCCGTGACATATTTACAATCGCCCAAAACTCCGTTTTCCGCTCCGCTCAAAACAGGTTTGTAATACCCGCAATTTATGCCGTTATCACGCAAACTTTTTACCAAAAGCCCGCTTACATAGGTTTTTCCGACATCAGTACCCGTTGCCGTAATGAATATACTCATTACAATGCACCGTCATAGAAGTAGTCGTAGTGTCTTACATCGTCGTAATTGTTAATATATTCTTCCTGAATTTCTTTTTGTACCTGCGGAACTACTTTTGCAGCTACGGAATTTCTTTTTAACAATTTATCTATACTGGGTTCAAACACAAGTTCGAAGTGGAAACGCCCCATTTGACGGTCATATTCATATGCGTTATTAATTAGCGGATAGCCCCAGTAGAGTCTTGCACTCAAATCACCGGGCAGTTGTACTCTTAACCCCATACCGAGTGATGCCAAAAAGTAGCTTCCGTCATATACATCACGGTTTGTTGACGGGAATACACCGGCTTGATCCGCAAATACTACACCTTGGACGTATTTACCCAAAAACGGAATTTTTTCGCCTGATCTCGGGCTTGTAATTTGTCTTGGTAAAAGCGGGAATATTAAATCAGCACTTACAAAGTAACCGTTTTTACCGATTAACAAACCTTCTGAGTAACCTCTGACAGTTACCAAACCGCCTGTTTGGAATTGATCGATGTACGGTATATCTTTGCTGTTAGGTATTACTTGATAGTTAGCACGTATTTGTCCGTATATACCGTGCGAAAAGTCGTGTAATCTTAACAATCCGCCTGAATATTTGAAATAGCTTGATTGACTGTCAAATATCGGAAATGCCATTGATGCGTTTTGGTTCAAGTACCAAATACCACGTTTAGTGTCTTTTCTGATGTTAAACCCTACATCTGCACTTGTTACCTGATCCAAATCAAGCTCTGAACTTCCTGTAAACGGTCTTAAGGCATCCATGCCTGTGAATACACGTTTGTAGTTTAATGACCCGTACCCTTTCAGCTCAAATCCTTGAGTTCTTTTAATCGGTTGTGAATAGTACAATGAATAGATATAAGAGCGGGTGTTAAGTCCTAAATTTGAATACGGACCCCATTTAACATTAGCAAATGTTGACCCGTAGCTGAAACCTACACGTCCGTCATATTTGTTAACGGGAATATTATAATCAAAGAACGGGCTGACAGAGCCGCCGCTGAAATACGACCCTAACTGCATTCTGTCACGATAGCCGAACAAGCTGTCTGCAACAAGCATCGGACCGCCTCTCAATTTACCTGTTGAATAACGGCCGGCATTGTCCATCATACCGATTATGTGGAACGGGAATTTTTCTTCCGCTGACAATTCAATGTCTGTTGTACCTTCTTTTTCACCTGCTTTTAGGTTTGCTGATAATTTTACACCTTCATTGTAACGGTTAAAATCAAGTACATCTTTTTCCAGTTTTACAATATCAAATAATTGATGTTCTTTATCGGGAATTCTGTCTAAAATATAGTCGGATTTTGTCCATCTGTTGCCGTCTATTGTAACTTTTCCGATACGGCTTTCGATTAAGCCGACATATATTGCCCCGTTTGCTACTTCTTGTTCGGGAAGATATGCTCTTGCCGTTACAAAACCTTTTTTAGCGTACAGAGCATTGATTTCATCAATCATTTGTTGAATATCTGTTATAAAAAGGTTTTTGCCTGCATATTTTGATATAATCGGTTCAATTTCTTCTCTTGTTAAAATTTCTGATGCGGCAACTTCAATTGTGTTAACAAAAACACCTTTAGATTCAAGCTCTTCAACTTTAGCTCTTATAACCTCGCCGCTGCCTTCGGGTGCTCCCTGAATAACGGTGCTTTTCCCGCCTGTACCTTGATCCTCACGATGCTCTTGATACTTCTCATATTCTGTTCGTGCATCTTGACGCTTTTGCTCAAATTCACGCGTATCTAATTCGTGTTTAATATTCTGTCCGGCATCCCTTGTCGCTCCGGGTACTGATTCTATTACTTGCTGATAATCAAGCCCGGCTGCATATGCACTTGTACAGCATAAAGTCATTGCTGCAATTGTACTCATTAATATTTTTTTAGTGATCACCTTTTTCATTTAATTTCCTTCTCGCATGCTATAACGTGCGAACAAATTTTTTTTGCTACTTTTTCAAAATTTATTTACAAAAATTCACTTTCAGGCACAAAAATTTTTTACCTGATATTATTATAGAATATTATTTCTTTCTTGTAAATAATATAACGTAATTTTAACAGATATTTTGTAATATAAACTCATTCAGAAAGAGGAGAAAACATGAAAAAGATTTTAAGAATTTCGGGGATTTTTTTGGCTTTGTTACTTGCGATAAATAGTGTTAATGCTACTGAAGTTGCTTTTGTGGATTTGGTAAAGGTTGTTAATACGTCAAAACAGGTAAAAATGCTTAAAGAAGAACAAAATGCAAAAGCTAAAGAAATATTGGCTTTTATTGACAAGGCGAGAAAAGATGTCGCTAAAACAACTGATATAGAAAAGAAAAAGAAATTGGACGAGAAATATCATAATGAATTTTTAGCTAAAAAAGAAAATTTGGATAAAGATTACAATAAAAAATTTGAAGAAATAGAAAAAACTATTTCAAAAGTAATTGAATCACTAGCAAAAGAAAAAGGCTATGATTTGGTAATATCAAAAGGCTTTGTTTTATATGGCACGGATGATATAACGGATGATGTTATCAAAGCGTTAAAATAATTTGTTAAGAGTGTGATTTTATGTTATTATAAACTTTGTAATGGCAAAGGGACAGGTCTATAAAATTCATTCGGATTTTTACTACGTTGATGACGGCGTAAATTCTTATGAATGCAAAGTGAGAGAAGTTTTAAAAAAGCAAAAGCAAAGTATTATAACAGGTGATTTTGTTGAATTTGACGCAGGATATATAACAGGCTGCTATCCGAGAAAAAATTTCATTTTACGTCCCGGTGTGGCTAATTTGGATCAAGTTATAGTTGTTTCCGCATTAAAAGAACCTGATTTAAGTTTCAAGCAGCTCAATCGTTTCATTGCACTGGCAAGATTTTATAATTTAGAAACAATATTGTGTTTTAATAAAGACGATTTGTGTTCTGACAGCGTATTGCTTGACAGGATTTCAGATATTTATGAACCTTTAGGATTTAAAATAGTATTTACATCGGCAACAAGACATTTTGGATTGGATAAATTTTTTGATATTTTGAAAGATAAAACAAGTGTTTTATGCGGTACGTCAGGCGTTGGAAAATCCAGTCTTATAAATGCAATAGCCCCTGATTTGAAATTAAAAACAAAGAGTATCAGTGAAAAAAGCGGCAGAGGAACACATACAACCCGTCATTGTCAGATTATAAAAATAAATGATTCTGCTAAGATAGTTGATACTCCCGGGTTCAGTAATGTAAAGTTTGATTTTTTAATGCCAAAAGATGTCGGATTGCTTTTTGTTGAGATTAAAGACTTGGCTGAGGGTTGTAAATATGCGGACTGTTTGCATATTTATGAGGACGGATGTAATGTTTTGTCAAATATAGATAAGATAGAAAAGACACGTTACGAGAGTTATTTGGATTTTGTTAACGAGGCAAAGGAATTTAAGGAAAAAGTAAAAAATGAAGGCTTAAAACGAGAAACCTCTCAAAAGGTTTTACATAACCGTAATATTGTAAAAATCAGCGGTAAAAAGCGTCAATCAGCCCGTAATAATTTAAAACAGCTTGTATATAAGGAAATTGAAAATGATGAATAACTATATTGATTTAGTAAACAAAAATTTGGAAAAGTACATGGAGATTGTGTATCCTGAGGATTTATTCAAGTCTATGAGATACACGGTATTGCTGCCCGGAAAACGGCTAAGACCTGTTATGTGCTTGGAAACGTGCCGTATGCTTAAAGGTGATATTGAAGATGCTATGCCGACAGCCTGTGCAATAGAAATGCTTCACGCACAAACTTTAATCCATGACGATTTGCCGTGCATGGATAATGACGATTTCAGACGGGGAAAACCTTCAAATCACAAAGTATTTGGCGAAGCTGTTGCGGTTTTGGCGGGTGATGCACTTTTGACTTTTGCTCCGCAGATTATAGTAAAATATTCGACAAATCTTGATTCGTCAACAATTTTAAGAGTTTTGAGCGAGTATTTTAATTTTGCAGGTGCTTATGGTGTTATAGCAGGTCAGGTTGTGGATATTGAAAGTGAACATAAAAATATCCGGGATAATTCGGTTTTGGATTTTATACATACTCATAAAACTTCTGATTTGTTTAAATTGTCGGTGCGTACCGGGGCAATTATAGCAGGAGCTGACGATAACGATTTGGACAAGATGACACAATTTGCACAGCAGTTCGGTCTTGCATTTCAGATTGCCGATGATATATTGGATGAAATTTCGACATTTGAAGAACTCGGGAAAACAACAGGTAAAGATAAAACTTCTGAAAAGCTTACATATGTGAGTTTATACGGTATGGACAGTGCAAAATGTAAACTTGCTTGCCTTTTGGATGAATGTTATGATAAAATTCAAGAGTCGCAAGTTTTTGCGGAGATTATAAACGGTATAAAAAAGAGGACAGGACTGTTATGAATATATTAAACACCGGCTATGAAGCATTGATGAGCGGCATAATGGCTGCTTTTTTTGCTCAGGTTATAAAATTTTGTTTATTTACATTAAGAAACAGAAAGATTAATTTTAAAATTTTTACAACAACAGGCGGAATGCCAAGCTCTCATTCAGCCGGAGTTATGGGTTTAAGTACAACGGTCGGAATTATTGCGGGGTTTAGTTCGTTGATTTTTGCGGTGGCATTCGGGTATGCATTGATAGTAATGTATGATGCAGCAGGTCTGCGTCGTGCTGCAGGAAAAACTGCTGCTTGCTTAAACCGTATGATGGACGATTTTTATAAGCATGACCTTCAAGCTGTCGGTGGTAAATTAAAAGAGCTTTTGGGGCACACTCCTTTAGAGGTGGTTGCCGGTGCTGCTTTTGGTATTTTTTATGCTTTTTGGTTTCATTCGTTTCTTTTAAATCATATACTTGCATAATATATATCTTTGTGTATAATTAATATTATTAAGGGTTTATTAACTATATCCGCTAAAGGATTAATCTCCCGATATGGAATTCAATTATAAGTATATAAAAGAGCATGCCGGTGCCGGAAGCTGGCGTAGAGGCTATGAATATCACCTGAAAGATATGGTGTTTGATACATACCCTGAAAAGAACTTTTACATGGGAAAAGTTAAGGGTAACTTTCAGGATCATTACAACACCGATTTGATTTTTAAAAAAAACGGTGTAACTGCCCGTTGCAGCTGCCCTTTAAAAGAAGAATGGTGCAAACACGCTGTTGCTGTCGGCTTAAAAGCGATTGATGAACACGCTTATGAAGATTGGCTTGAAACAAAATTCGGTATTGAAACTGAATTCCCTGATGAAAATACTGCTTTAACTGATGAGCCGAAAGGGAACTATATTTTTCACTTTAATCCCAAAAGAAAAGCAAACTTTTTTTCTATACTCGTAATGTCCAGGGAAACCGGCAAGGTCGTCAGACAAATAGAGCCTATATTGCGTAATCTTATTGAAGCTCAAAAGCAGGATAAAAATTTTGAGCTTAATAATACTCAAAAGGTAGAAATTAATATCTTGAAAGAACTTTTGAAAATCTCTCGTCAGGACAAAAAAGCCGGTTGGTATGATATTCCTATTACAAAATTCGGACCGATGTTTACGCTTTTAGCTATGGCTGATGAAGTTTTGGACGAAAAAACAAAACAACGCTTGAAATTTACGGATAAAGAATGGCAGCTGGTTTTGTACGTAAACAGTTCTCAAGCAGGTACAATAATGCTTTCTTTGGAATGGCAAAGACCTGATAAGGATGATGTGTATCCATTTGAAGAAGTCAGATACTTTTCTCGTCATTTGAAGTGGGGCAGGTATAAAAATATTATTTTCCCGACGAATATTGCTATGCAATCTATACCGCAAAATCTTTTGAAATCTTCGTTTACAGATTTAAAAGATTCTGACGGCGGAAAGTTTATTTATGAAGAATTGCCTAAGCTCAGAGAAGTTATGGAGGTTAAGATTGCGGATAATATTTCAAAATTAATGCTGGAAGAACGTCCGCCTTTGAATATTGTGACTCTCGGTATTGATTATGACCAATCACTTAAAGCATCATTGGAATTTGAATATGACGGAGTAAGAGTTCCGTTTTCAAAATCCGCTAATGAAAAATCTCCGTATATTACAGTCAAAAAGCCTGATGAGGATTTGATTTACTGGGTTAAACGCAATTATAAACATGAAGTGGAAGCATATAATATGCTATTGGCATGTAAATTTGTTCCTATGCAGACAAATAATTTGGCTTTAGAAAAAGAAAACGCTATTGATTTTTATAATTATTACATCAAGCAGGCAGGCGACGGCTGGAAATTTGTTGAAAAAGATGATATGAATTTCTTTAAAATTTTGGACGATCCGTTCAGGCTTTGTGCTGAAATTAAATTCAGTGAGGAAGTTCAAGACAGCTTTGAAGTGCATATTTTCGGTAAAGTCGGTGATGAAATTATTAACTTTGACGATATATATGAAACAATCCAAAGCGGTGAAAAGTATGCAAGAATAAGAAGTTTGGGTTTTGTTGAATATCCGGCACAAAACATTTATGCTATGATGCGTGCATTTAATTCATTTGACGTTTACAGGACTCCCGATAACAGATTTACGGTAAAAACTTACCGTGCAGGCTTGATAAATGAGCTGAAAAATTTGGGTGTTGAGTTGATTTTGAGTGAAGATTTTGAAAAATTTTGGCAGCAAATGTCAACGTTTTCAACTTCTGAAGATTTAACGCTTCCAAAAGGTATTAATGCAGATTTTCGTGAATATCAAACTAAGGGTTTTGGCTGGCTTTGGTTTATGTATAAATATGGTCTTAACGGGATTTTGGCGGATGATATGGGGCTTGGTAAAACGCTTCAGGCTTTGACTGCCGTTCAAAAAGCCAAAGAAGAAGACGGACCTATGCCTGTTTTGGTTATATGCCCGACGACTGTTGTATTTAACTGGGAATCCGAAATCCAAAAATTTGCCCCGTCATTGAGCTGCTTAAAACTTGCAGGCGTTGAGCGTAAACAGATGTTTAAAAAAATTCCGGATTACGATGTTGTAATTACAAGTTATGCTCTTATCAGACGTGATATTGAAAAATTAAAAAATATTAATTTCAGATATATTATTTTGGATGAATCTCAAAATATTAAAAATGCAATGTCGCAGACCGCTCAAGCTGTCAAAAAGCTGCAGGCACAGCACAAACTTGCACTTTCCGGTACCCCGATTGAAAACAAGCTTGAAGAATTGTGGTCTGTTTTCGACTTTTTGATGCCGGGATTTTTGTTTAGTGTTGCGGATTTTAACTATAGATACGTTAATCCTATTATGGAACGTCAGGATAAAACCGTTGAAAAACGTTTGAAATTACAGATATATCCGTTTATATTACGACGTATGAAGCGTGATGTGGCAAAAGATTTACCGGATAAGGTTGAAAATATCGCATATTGCGAACTTACCGATGAGCAGCGTGATTTTTATCTTCAGGTATTGGACAGCACAAAAGAAGAATTGTTCAAAAGTATTGAGCAAAACGGTTTGGAAAAAAGCAGATTGTCTATTTTCTCGGCACTTCTCAGATTGCGTCAAATCTGCTGCCATCCACGGCTTTATGACAAGGAAAACGTTAAAAACATATTGTCTTCCGGTAAATTTGAAAAACTTAAATCCATGCTTGAAGAAATTATTTCCGAAGGTCACAGGGTGCTTTTATTCAGCCAGTTTGTCGACATGCTCGATATAGTAAAAGCATGGCTTGAACGTGAAGGAATTAATTATGAATATTTAACAGGTAAGACAAAAGACCGTCAGGCTGCTGTTGAAAGGTTTAATTCTACACCTTCAATTCCGATTTTCTTAATAAGTTTAAAAGCAGGCGGTACGGGCTTGAATTTAACCGGTGCTGATTATGTTATTCATTATGACCCGTGGTGGAATCCGGCTGTTGAAGATCAGGCAACAGACCGTGCTTATCGTATCGGGCAGACTAAAAAAGTTTTTGTATACAGACTTATTACAAAAAATACTGTTGAAGAAAAAATTCAAAAGCTCAAAACCGTTAAACGCAACCTTGTAGACAGTGTCATATCAGTCGACAGAAATATTACAAAATCGCTTACCATGGACGATTTGAAAGAAATTTTCTCGGTGGATTAAAAACCGTTGTATGATTTGCGATTATTATTAGCGTAATTGTTAATTAATCATTAAAAATATTTTCTTTTTAAAAAAATATTGTTAAAATAAAATTAAAAGGAGTTGATTTTAATGGTAGACATCAATCGTTTTACAAATTATTCGCAGGAGCTTTTGTCTAGTGCTAATGCTCTTGTAAATTCCAATAAAAATACGGAAATGCAGCCTGAACATATTATGCTGGCAATGATAAAAGATAACGGAATAATCAAGGATTATCTCGGTGAATTAAGACTTTTGACTCAATCTTTTATTGACAGAATTGTTTCAACAATAAAATCTTTTCCGACAATTTCAGGACTGCAAAATTCGCAGCAGTTATTTTTGTCGCAGGAAACAAACAGACTGCTTGATTTATCAGGCGATATTGCTGATGAATTGAAGGATGAATTTATAAGTGTTGAAGATATTCTTCTTGCCATGACAAGGCTTGATAATTCTAATATTCAAAAGATATTGAATGATTTTAGAGTAACTCCGAATACTGTATTGAATGCAATGAAAAAAATAAGAGGTAATAAAAAAGTGGATAATAAGAATGCAGAAGAAAATATGAAAGCTTTGGAAAAATATTCAACAGATTTAACGGCCCTTGCCAGGAAAGGAAAGCTAGACCCCGTAATCGGTCGTGACGAAGAAGTCAGACGAATTATACAGGTATTGAACAGACGTACAAAAAATAATCCTGTATTGATAGGGGAACCTGGTGTCGGTAAAACGGCGATTGTTGAAGGTTTGGCTCAGCGTATTGTCCGTGGCGATGTTCCTGAAAGTTTGAAAGATGTAAAATTAATATCGCTGGATATGGGTGCTCTTGTTGCCGGTGCAAAATACAGAGGCGAATTTGAAGAACGTTTGAAAGCTGTTTTGAAAGAAGTTGAAGAATCAAACGGTGAAATAGTAATGTTTATTGATGAACTTCATACTGTTGTCGGTGCAGGTGCAACAGAAGGTTCTATGGATGCGGGTAACCTTTTAAAGCCAATGCTTGCAAGAGGTGTCTTGAGAACTATTGGTGCTACAACTATTAATGAATACAGAAAATATATTGAAAAAGATCCGGCTTTGGAACGTCGTTTCCAGCCTGTTATGGTTGATGAACCGAGTGTTGAAGATACTATAAGTATTTTAAGAGGTTTAAAAGAAAAATATGAGGTTCACCACGGTGTCAGAATTTTAGACAGTGCACTGATAGCAGCTGCAAAACTTTCTGACAGATACATTACAGACAGATTTTTACCGGATAAAGCTATTGATTTGATTGATGAGGCAGCGTCTTCTTTGCGTATTGAAATTGATTCCATGCCGGAAGAAATAGATACCATGATGCGGCAGAAAATTCAATTTGAGATTGAACGTGAAGCCTTAAAAAAAGAAGACAGTGATGAGGCAAAAGCTAAAGTTGATGATTTGACAAAACAAATTACCGAACTTGAAGAAAAAATTAATAAAATGAAAGTTCAGTGGGAACAGGAAAAATCTTCAATAATCGGCGAAGCCGCAATTAAAGATGAAATAGATAAAGTTAAAAAACAAATAGAAGAAGCTGAACGTAATACGGATTTGCAGCTTGCAGCAGAACTTAAATACGGCAGATTGCTGGACTTGGAAAAACAGTTAAAAGCCTGTGAAAATCGTGATAAAAAAGATAATCAGTTGTTAAAAGAGCAAATTGATGAAGGCGATATTGCAGAAGTTGTCAGCAAATGGACAGGTATTCCCGTTACAAAACTTGTTGAAAGTGAAATGCAAAAGTTAATTAATATGGAAGATATTTTGCATAAACGTTTAATAGGACAGGATGAGGCTGTAATGACAGTTTCCGATGCAATCCGTCGTGCAAGATCAGGCTTAAAAGATCCAAAACGTCCTATCGGTACCTTTTTATTCTTAGGACCTACCGGCGTTGGTAAAACTGAGCTTGCTAAAGCTTTGGCTGAATTCATGTTTAATGATGAAGATGCTCTTATCAGAATTGATATGTCTGAATATATGGAAAAACATAATGTGGCAAGACTTGTCGGTGCTCCTCCGGGATACGTCGGATATGAAGAAGGCGGTCAGTTAACTGAAGCTGTCAGAAGAAAACCTTATTCCGTCGTATTATTTGATGAAATTGAAAAGGCTCATCCGGATGTCTTTAATATTATGCTCCAAATTTTTGATGACGGTCGTTTGACTGATTCCAAAGGCAGAGTCGTCGATTTTAAAAACACTTTAATTATTATGACAAGCAATTTGGGAAGTGATATTATTCTTGAAAAAACGCTTGATTCAATGGTTAATCAAAGTGATTTTGATAAAACCAAAGAAGAAGTTTTGGCTCTTTTGAGAACAAAATTTAAACCTGAATTTTTGAACAGAATTGACGAAATAATTTTCTTTAAAGCTCTGACTCTGCAGCAATTAAGTTCAATTGTTGATATTCAAACTGATTATTTAAGAAAACTTCTTGCCGATCAGGAAATTGAACTTGATATCACGGAAGAAGCCAAAGAGTTTTTGGCAACCCGCGGTTTTAATCCGGTTTACGGTGCAAGACCGTTGAAAAGAGTTATAAGACAGCTGGTTGAAAATCCTTTGTCTAAATTAATTCTTGAGCAAAAGTTCAAACGTGGTGATAAGATAATTATTGACGTTGATAATGATGAAATAAAATTTGTTAAATAAGAAATTTATTTATCCGGCTTCATAAAAAATCTCTTCATTTCTTCCGAAATTTTGACATTTTGTATTGCCAGATGGTATTTTCTTAAATTTGCAATAGATTCCTGTTCATCCAATAAATCCCGACGCTTTTTGGGCTGCGAAATTTGCGGAACTGTTTTGCCGGATTTTTTGTCCATTATTTTTACTATAAGTTCATCAATATCACATCCTGAAACCGAATATTTTGCAGCAATATCCGCAACAGTCGCCCCTTGGGGGAATGTATAAAGCCAGGACAAAGTTAAAACATCACATTGCGAAACACTTAAAATACCTTTTTGATGCGGGGTGTACATTATATCCTGCATAAAAGGGCTGTGCCCCAAACCTACCGAATGCCCTATTTCATGCAATATTGTATGATATACTTCTCCGTCATCCATATAGTCACGGTGGATTAATCCGTCTGTTAACCCTATGCTTACTTCAGCACTGTATAATCGATTTGATGCGTCATAATCAAAATAACAGTGCCCTAAAGCTTTTCTTTCCACACGTTTCCAATCTACATTGATTTGAGATTCCAAAAGAGTGTTTACAACAGTGAATGATACTTTTCCTTTTGTTGCACTTTGCCATGCCTCCAGTGCTTTTTTTACCATGGCTCGGTATCTTGCATCCTGTCCCTGTTTTGAATAAAAGTTCATAGGTGCTATATACACTTTTAAAGGCATTTTGCACGTCCAACGCATTATTTTGCCGTTTCTTAATGACTCTTGCACATAAGTTTTCTTCTGCATATTTTTATTGTATAATAAAAATTGTATAAAGGGAGATTATATTTATGAATATTATGCAAATGATGAAACAAGCACAAAATCTGCAAAAAAAATTAAAAGAAGCTCAAGATGAACTTGCTAAAACTAATGTTGTAGGAGAAGCTGCCGGCGGTGCAGTAAAAGTTACCTGTGACGGTCAGGGAAAATTTAAATCAATTAAGCTTACGGCAGAAGCTTTAAATCCTGAAGCTCCGGAAACTGTTGATCCTGAAGTTGTTGAAATGGTTGAAGATATCGTAACAACTGCTATATTGGATGCAAGCATGAAAGCTACCGATGTGATGGAAGCTAAAATGAAAAGTGTTACAGGCGGAATAAGTATACCGGGACTTTTTCAATAATGATTTATCCAAAATCCGTTGCCGCTTTAATTGAGTATTTTCAAAAATTTCCGTCTATCGGTCCGAAATCTGCACAACGCATGGCTTTATATCTTTTGAGAATGCCAGTCAGTGAAGTGAAAAAATTTGCTCAGGTTATGATTGACGCTAAAGAAAATACCAAAACTTGCGAAATTTGTTTCAATATTTCATCGGACAGTCCTTGCGATATATGTAAGTCTTCTTCTCGTGACAGGTCTGTAATTTGTGTTACGGCAGAAACTAAAGATTTAATTGCTATTGAAAAAACTAATGAGTATAAGGGGTTATATCATGTTTTGCAGGGGCTTATTTCTCCTATGGATGGTATTGGTGCTGATGATATCAGGATTAGAGAACTCCTTAATCGGTTGACTAATAATGATGTTCAAGAAATTATTTTAGCTCTGCCGCCTTCTGTAGAAGGTGAAGCTACAAGTCTTTATTTGACAAAGCTTATAAAACCTTTTGGAATAAAGGTTTCAAGAATTGCCTTCGGATTACCGGTCGGTGCTGATTTGGAATATGCCGATGAAATTACTCTTGCACGTGCTATTGAAGGCAGGCATGAAATTTAAGGGGTTTTGTATAACTGGGCATATTTCGGATTGACTGCTATCCATTTGAAGCTTTGTTCTTCCGGAATATCTATTACAAATGTTCCGCCGTAACGACCTCTTGAAAATGCTAAATAACCTTCTTTGGCCAAATTTTGCAGTGCTTTTCTTATTGTGTTGTGGCTTAAATCCAGCTTTGTTGAAAGTTCACTGATTGACGGAAGTTTAGATCCTATTTCATAGTTTTCAGAAATCATTTTTCTAATGGTGTTTTGTGTTTTTTCATAGTAATAGAATGCAGCGTCTTGTGCAGGTGCAAAAATTGATGTTTCATCGGCTGATTGATCCGGCATTTTGATGACGGATGTTCCGTATCGCCCTCTGCGTGTTAGAAGTATACCTTCGTTGACCAAATTCTGCAACGCATCGTGTACTGTTTTTATACTTACTTGCATTTTCTTGGTCAATTCTTCGTGTGACGGCATTCTGTCGCCTATTTTTAAATTTTGCGTTATATATTCTTTTAAATCATTTTCTGTCTTTTTTACAAGTGTTTCGTTTTTGCTTTCTTCATCTATGCTAAAATCAGTGCTTTGTATAAACCAGCCTGTTTCATTTGTTTTTTTGTGTTTAAGATATTTTTCTTTACAAAGATATTCTAAAGCAAGTCTTGTCGTATTAGCCGAACAATTCGTTATTTCAGCTAATACCCGTGATGACGGTAATGAATCATTTGGTTTAAGGTTGTTTGATATGATATATTTTTTTATTTTTTCAATGGCTATTTCTCGTTTTGAAGTTAATTTTTTGAATACTTGAGAGTTTTTATCTTTAATGATTGTTCCGATACGTTGCTTTGATTCAACATAACCCCTATCTTCAATGTACCTTAAAGCATTCTGTATTGTTCCGACACTTACTCCGAATGCATATGCAAATTCGGCTTTTGATGGCAGCAGGGTATTCGGCACCAGCTTTTTGGAATTAAGACCTTGTTTTATCCAATCTATCAGCCAGTTGCCTATTATGTCGGATTTTGTTGCTCCTGAATTTTTTAAATCAGGATATGCTATGCTGATATCCGACATTTTAATTGTTTTTAAATCATTTTTTTGTAATAATTTTTGCATACACTTAATAATACACTATGTATAAAAAAACAGCAATATTTTTTTTGCTAGTTTATTAAAAATAATTTACAAAAAAAGACACCTTTTTAAGGTGCCTTTTTTGTGATACTTAATAAAAGTTATTTAAGTCTTACGCTTACAGAAGTTCCTTTTTTAGAAATTTCAACTTTGTCTTCTCTTGCTAACCATCCAAGGCCTAAATCAGCAAAATTGCCTTTCAAATCTAATTCTTTTTTCATTTTAGAAAATGTAGATTCGCCGTTGTTGTTTAAGTAATCATAAATTTGACCTGCTGAATAGCCGATTTGTTCTTGTAATTCTTGCATTTTTTACCTCCAATTATTTTGTTCATGCATTTCAACTTATATGTATAATAATAGAATAATTTTCAATAAAAAGCAATAGTATATCGGAATTAGATTTTGAAAGTAATTTTATGGTAAAATACATTATAGGGGGTATTGCTTTTGATAATTGACGGTGCAATTAATTCCGACAAGACTAATATTTTAATAAATAAATACGCTGAGCTGGTAAATTCAGGTATAAAAGCTTCTGAAATACTGGTTTTGGTGCAGAATTCCAATTTGCGTAATCAGTTTATTGAAAACGTTTTAAAAAAATTAACTATAACCTCAATTGAAAAGCTTTGTGTGTATTCGTTTTCATCATTGGTATATAACACAGTTATTGACAACTGGGCTTTTTTAGAAAGCAGAAATCCATATGAAAACACTGTCATTGTACCTAATTTGGCGGGACTTGAAATTTCACAATTTATTTTGAAAGACATATTAAAGGATGTTAAATTTAAGGGATATAATTCAAAGAAATCTTTGTTAAACCAATTATTTCGTCGTTATTCTCTCATTGTGCAAAATAATTTATCAGATAAAGAGATAGAAGAGCGTTCGCAAATTTTAGGAGAAACATTTGCGGACGATGCACGTTCCGCTTTGAAAAAACTGCTTGCCAAAACGCTTGAATATAGAGATTTTGATTATTTACGACAAACGCTTTTGTTTAATTTTATATATAAAAATACTGAATATTTTTCGGACATAAAATATTTAATATTAGATGATGCTGATGAAATTACTCCTGTTTGTTTGGATTTTATAAAGTATTTAGCACCTCAGATAAAGTCATGCTATATTGCAGCAGATAGCAAAGGCGGAAGCAGGGCAGGGTATTTGAGTGCCGATAAAAATTCTTTTGCCGAATTACAGAATTTATTTAAAGAAACTGCTGTTCCGATTGATATGATTGGCGGATTAGCGGAGGATGCGGAAATTTTATTCGGTAATATTATTAACGATAAAACTGATAAATTGAAAAATTTCACGGTTAAATCACCTTCAAAACGGGCACAGATGATTGATTTGGCAGTGCAGAAAATAAATGAGCTTTTGAAAAATAATGTATTACCGCATGATATAGCAATTATAACTCCGATAATAGATGATATGTTGAAATTTTCTTTAAAAGAAAATTTGAATGTTGATTTGACATTTATTTCAGGCAGCGAAAAGTTAATACAAAATAAGTTTGTTCAAGCGGCATTGACTGTTTTGAAGCTTAATACTGAATTGCCGGTTACTGAATTTGAAATAAGAGTACTTTTGAGTGAATTTTTAGAAATCCCTGTAAAATATTGTCAAAATATTTTGCAAACATTTTCGGAAACAGGGAAATTACCTGTGTTTGATTTCGGGGATGAAAATTTTAATGAAAGATATAATATCCTGCTTGATTTAATTGATAATCTTGCAAATTCTGATATTAAGATGTCCGAGCAGGTTTGTGAAATATATAATTCAATTATAAAGGTAAAAGATATAAAAGAACTCAGCAGATTTAATTTTTTCGTAAAGCAGCTTAGAGAATTTGAGAATATTTCGGATTTTAATGACAGGAAGAATGACATTATAGTTCAGATAGAAAATTCAATAATTTCGGATAATCCGTATTCAACTTTGGAGACAGGTGAACGTGAAATTATAATAGCAACACCTCAAAAAATAATAGATAATCAAATAAAAAGTCAATATCAGATATGGCTTGATATATCGAGTGATGAGTGGATAAAAAGTGATACGGGACCATTGTATAATGCGTGGGTATTTCAAAAAGACTGGGAAAAGGATTCTTATACTATAGAAGATAATATAGCATTAAGCAGGGATAAAACGGCGAGAATACTCAGAAAGCTTTTATTGTGCGTAAATAAGCATGTTTTTGCGTTTTCAAGTTTATTTGACGGTAACGGAGCAGAAAATTTCGGCGGGATAGAAAAATATTTGAATTTTGAGGCGGAAGCGGTTTCAACTCAGGCTTCACCTATTATTCCGAGGTCAGATCAAAAACCTGTATTAGAATATACAAACGGCACAATGGCGATTTCAGCAGTACCGGGTGCCGGTAAAACTACAATATTACTGGCTTTAATTTTGAAGCTGCTTGATAACGGAGTCAAGGCGGAAAATATTTTTGTTTTGACATATATGGAATCAGCTGCAAGAAATTTCCGTGAACGAATAAAAAATATCAGACAGAATTCTTCTCAATTGCCGAATATTAGTACAATTCATGGTTTGGCTTTAAGAATTTTGAAAGAAAACGGGAATTTTGAACGTTTAAATTTAAATCCTGATTTTGAAATTTGTGATGATACTCAGCGAATGCGTATTATTCAAACTATATCAGAACAATTGAAGCTGAAAAAAACTGAAACTGAGGAATTTGACAAAGCTGTTTCAATATTCAAGCTTGGTGAGGGACTTTTTGAAGATAATATAACCGATAAAAAAATCATGAAATTTGCAGAATTTTTTAATGAATATCAAAAATCTTTAGCTCTGCAAAATTTGATAGATTATGATGATATGCTGATTTCTTCCGTAAAATTATTGCGGAACAATTTTGATATTTTGGAACATTATCAAAATATTTGCGAATATATAATTGAGGACGAAGCACAAGATTCTTCTTCAATCCAGCAGGAATTGATAAAACTGTTGAGCGGCAAACATAAAAATTTAATACGCTGCGGAGATATAAATCAAGCAATAACAACGACTTTTTCGAATGCTGATGTAGAAGGATTTAGAAAATTTATAACTTCTAACAATGACATAACCATGAATTGTTCGCAGAGATGTACAAAAGATGTTTGGACACTTGCAAATCATTTGATTAATTTTGCAGATACAAAACCTGAAACACAAAACGCATTTTATAAAATTTATATGCAGCCCGTAGAAGGTAAAAATCCTGTTCAGGATAATGCGGTTAAATTTGAGATATTTAATAATGCATTGGAAGAAAAAAATTATGTTCTAAAAACAATACAAAACATATTTAAAAAAAATCCCAAATCTACAGTAGGCATTCTTTTGAGAAATAATTATCAGGTTTCACGTTGGCTGAGCTTTATAAATGACAGCGGTTTAAAAAGTATCACCAGGAGCGAGAGTCTTGAGCAGAAAACGATTTTTAAGGTAATTTTTGCAGTACTAAATATTATTTTAAACCCGTTTGATAATAATGTTTTGGCGGATAATTATGAAATATTGGCGGAATTCGGTATTTATAAACAGCGTTTGGGTACAGAGATAAGAAATTTTAAGATACCGTTTATAACGTCAGATATTGATGAATTTTCAGAACAAAGCCTGGTGCAATTTTATTGGGATGTAAATTATTGGCTTTCGATGCCGTATTTGCAGCCGGAAGAATTGGTTATAAAAATCGGGCTTACGTATTTTAACAGTGAAATTGAAAAATCAAATGTATATCTTATATCAACCCTTGTAAAACGTTTGAGTACTGTAAATAAAGATTTATCATATGTGGTTACAAGGTTGGGCGAATTGGCTAAAAAACCGTCTTTGAGCGGATTTAAATTTTTCTCTGAAGAAGAGGAGAGCAGCCGTGAATTTTTGCAGGGCAAAGTTCAAATAATGACTTTACATAAATCAAAAGGTGATGAGTTTGATGCAGTATTTTTACCGGAGATGTCCGAAAAAAATCTAACGCTTGATTTTAACGAAGTGAAATTGAAATCATCTGATTTTACGGAAAATGTAAGACGTTCAAATCCTAATTATAAACCTAAAACGGAAAATTTGTTGAAACAAGACATCTTAGCAGAAAATTTCAGATTGTTATACGTAGCCATCACAAGGGCTAAAAGGAATTTATATATAACCGCAAGCAGAAAAATCACCTCGTTTGGCAAAATCGTTGAGCAAGAACCAAGTATTATTTTTACGGAGGCTTTATGACAATATATTCACCAAATATGTTAAAAGTATATGTTGAATGCCCTAAAAAATTTGAATATAAATATATTCAAAAAGTTTCCGTGCCGCAAAAATTAACACTGTTCGAAAAAGGGAAAAAAATCCATGCACTTGCAAACTATTATCTTAAAGGTTTTGATGTAGAGAAGATGGAAAAAGTTTTAAAACCTGAAGAATTATCTGTTTGGAATGTATTAAAATCAAATGAATATTTCAATAAAACTTTTGTAAACTCAGAATACAACCTTTCTTGCAAGATATCTGATTTTTGGATCGGCGGTCGTTTGGATGCAGTTGTAAAAGATGCTGTTTCTTATTATATTTTAGATTACAAAACAGGTTCAGTTCCAAAAAATCCCGAAAAAGATTTTCAAACAATGGTATATCTTTTATGTTTATCAGATTTTTTGAAAACAAATGATTTATCTTTTGTTTATATTGACTTAAAAAATCAAAGTCAATATAAAATCGGTTTTGATAAAAATCTAGAAGCCATCTACAAAACAGAATTAATCAGGATAATTACCGAAATCGTAAATGCCAAAAGATTTATTCAAAATTGTGAAGCCTGCAGATTTTGTGAATACAAAAAGCTTTGCGGTTATTAATTTGTCAGGCAGACATCAGAGAGATTTCTGTATCTTTCCCAAACTTGTTCTGCAACAGACTCTCCTTTAGGATCAGCTTTCATAGCCTGGACAATTTCATTCACTTGATCTTTAGAAAAATTACAGCTTCTTGAAACAGTTGTTTCACCGGTTGTAATTATTTCATTATAAGCACATTTATGATCTTTCCATCCGTGCAAAGATCTTTGTAAAGTTACATCACCGGCAGAAGTTGAGTAGGTTAACTCTTGATTTGTTGGCAGACAATGCAAAAATCTTACGGAAAAACCTTTAGAATATTTTTCAATATCATCGGCAAAAGCTAAAGAACCGATTAAAATAACGAATAATAAAAAAATTTTTTTCATATAAACTCCTTAAAAAAGGGAGGTTTTAGCCTCCCTTGAAGAACTATTTGATTTCAACAGATGCACCGGCAGCTTCCAATTGTTTTTTGATAGCTTCGGCGTCTTCTTTTTTGATGTTTTCTTTAACCGGTTTCGGAGCAGCGTCAACCAAATCTTTAGCTTCTTTCAAGCCAAGACCAGTGATAGCACGAACTTCTTTCAACACGGCAATTTTATTAGCACCAGCTGATGCCAAAATAACAGAAACTTCAGAAGCTTCTTCAGCACCGGCTGCATCACCTGCTGCTGCGGGAGCTGCTGCAGCAACAGCAACTGGAGCTGCTGCAGATACGCCGAATTTTTCTTCCATAGCTTTAACTAATTCAGCTGCTTCTAATAATGTTAATTTTTCGATTGATTCTAAAATAGCTTCTACACTCATTGTTTTTCTCCTTTTAAAAATTTAGTACATTATGCTGCTTTTTGATCTCTAACAGCAGCCATAGCTCTTGTAAGCTGTGCCATAACAGCATTGATTGAACCGACAATACCTGTAGCAGGTGAGTTGATACAACCAAGCATTTTGGCGTAAAGTTCTTCTTTTGAAGGAAGATTAGCCAGAGCTTTTGTTTCAGATTCAGATAAAAGTTTACCGTCTAAAGCTGCTCCGATAATAACACCTTTTTTAGAGTCTTTAATAAATTTAGAAACAGCTTTTGCAGGGCTGACAGGGTCATTAAAACCGAAAGCCAAAGCAACGGGACCTGTCAATTTTTCCGTCAAAATTTCATATGGAGTATCTTTTACCGCAATTTTAGCGAGGGTATTTTTAACAACCATATAATCTCCGCCGTCTTTTTGGATAGCACGTCTGAGATTAGTAATTTCTTCAACGGTATAACCTTTATACTCAGTAACAATAGCGACCTGGGCTTTTTCAATTTTTGCTTTTAACGCATCAATTTTTTCTGATTTAAATGCTTTTGTTGCCATTTTTCGCTCCTTTACTAATAAAAAAAGATTTTGCAACACAACCGCAAAATCTTACACTTCGACTACATGTAACCTCGATTAGCTGGCTTATTAAGGAAGATTGACTTCCGCTAATTGTCTGCGGCTGCAAATATAATATTAAACTAAACAAAACAAAAAGTCAAATAAATGTTAAGAAACCTATAGGACAAAGTCCTATAGGTTAGAAGTAGCCAAAGAATTGGCAATAATTTCCATCTCATCAAGAGAAGCATAAACCGAATGGCATCCGCAATCTACGTAGAGAATATGTCCGGTAGTGCCGGTAGAAAGGTCTGATGCTAAATACAGACCGGCTTTGCCAACATCTTCCAAAGAAACATTTCTATTAAGCGGAGATTTTGCAACAGCGGCTTTAAGCATTTTGTCAAATCCTGAAATACCTTTAGCGGCAAGGGTTTTTACAGCTCCTGCAGAAATGCAGTTTACTCTGATTCCTTTTTTGCCTAAATCTGCTGCCAAATATCTCATGGAAGATTCCAAAGCAGCCTTTGCAACACCCATAATATTGTAATTTGCAACAACATATTCAGAACCCAAATAAGTTAATGCAAAAATAGATCCGCCTTCGTTCATAATGTGTTCAACATTACGGCAAATTGAGATTAAAGAGTATGCACTAACACCCATTGCTAAATTCCAGCCCTCAAGAGATGTATCAATAAATCTGCCTTGCAGATCTTCTTTAGCAGCAAAAGCAACTGCGTGGATGACAAAATCAAGCTTGCCGTAAACACGTTCACATTCTTGAACAACGGCTTTAATTTCTTCTTCTTTTGTGACATCGCAGCTCATAATAACTTTAGCATTCATATCTTCAGCTAAAGGTCTGACACGTTTTTCCATAGCTTCACCTGCATATGTGAATGCGATGTCAGCTCCTGCTTCAAATAATTGTCGGGCAATTCCGTATGCAATACCGTGAGTGTTTGATACACCGAAAATAAGCCCCTTTTTACCTTCCATTAGTTTCATAAATTCTTTCTCCTTTTTACAAATAAATTTTATCAAAAATAAAAATTAAAGGCAAATTTATAACAATGTAAAGTAATGTAACAACATTTAAAATCGCTGAAATTGTTGTTGCTGCGGTGTTTTTATATATTTAAGAGATAAATTATCTTAAGAGAGAGTTATGGGCATAAACGGCTTAGGACAATTAAATAGAGTCACTTTGCAAAAGATCATGCAGCAACGAGGCACGCAGGTTCGTCACGTTTCCGCACAAAATATAAATATGACCAAAGACGGGTCAATATTTAACATACGCCCAAACTCCAATAAAGCCAATAACTCAAACAGTGTAAGGGGAAGTCAAAAGGAAAAATACACGGTAGATGACGGGAAACGGGCTATTTCAGGTGCTCAAAGTCAGGCGGCGAGTGCAAGAGCGGGAACAACGCAGGCACAAAAAGGTACAAAGCAGGTAAATTCAATCCAAGATGAAAGCAGCAGCCTGGCACGGACAACGAAAAAAAGTGAGTCAGCACTGAAGAAAACAATGCTGCGTTCACAGCGTGAAGTTGAGCTGAATAACAAAGAAATGGCGAAAATGGCCCGTGAAATAGAACAAGAAAATACAAGAATGGCAACATTTGCATCGCAGATAGAATCAATAATGGCAGAGCAACAAGCTCAGAGTTCATTTTTCGGCGACGGTGATCCCGGCGGTTCAATGATAACCGGCGGTTCAAGTGCAGGAAGGACTATTTCTTCATTAGGAGCACAGATGAATGATTCATCGGCAAAAATTGCCAAATATACAGGTAAAGTTAATAAAATACAGGTATCGAACAACAGATCAATTCGGACAATGTCGCATACATGTAAAGTTTATATCTCAACGGTAAATAAGACGCAGAAGACACTTGATGCAAATCAATCGACTGCGGATAAAGTTATGAATGTAGCGAATAAAGTCGGAGAGATATCGCAATATACATCAACGACAGGTCAAGGTGTCCAATTGGTCGGTAAAGGAATGCGAGCGTTAGGTCAAGCAATGGCGGCCAGTGTATATCCTGCAACGGTTGCAGTCGGAACGGCATTAATATCAGCCAGTGTACCTGTAGAGGCAACGGGTTCAACTGTTGAAACAATAGGTAATTACGGTTCAACCGCCGCATCAGTTACAAAATCCGCTTGTTCAATAGCAAACGGAGATATAGCAGGTGCATTAACAAATGCGGGAGCCGCTGTGATGACGGGTATGTCTGCGGCAAAAGGAACGCAGCAGATGGCAAAAGGTTTTGAAGGAATAAAAGAACAGGCAACGCAAGCTATGCAGCAAGGACTGGAAAAAGGTGCCGCAAAACAACTTGCGAAATCTAATATGGAAAATCTGCAGGAGGCAGGATTCAGTAAAGACCAAATTAATCAGATGTCTATGAATCAAACAAGAGGTACACTTGATGGTGCAACTATGAAAGAAATGCGTCAAGGGGTAAAAACGGCACGTAAGACAGGCGGAAATAATCCGTTAATGAACGATGCCCTGACGCAGGGACAAAGTAATATTAATAAAGCGGAAACAGCATTTAATGCGGCACAATCAGATCTTGCGGCAAAAGGTGTCACGGGCGACGAACTTGAAAAAGGTTTAACATCGGCAAGAGAAAGTGCTGTTAAAGGTACGGAAAAACCTGTTCCGGCTAACGGTGCCGAAGCTGCACAAGGCGGTGCTGCAGGCACAGAAGCTGCGGATGCTGCTAAAAAAGCTAAAAAAGAGAAAGCAAATGGTGATTTTATGGCTTTTGCCGGTAAAATAGCAGGAGCATTAAATACGGCAGGAGCTATGTATGCCCAATTTAATCCTGAACAAGCTGTTGAACAGTCAACAGTGATTTCTCAGCGTACAGAAGAAATATTAGCAAACTACAGGCAATTGCATAACCGAATATATAGTTAATATAGTTAATAATTGCATAAAAAAAGCCCGGCCTGGCCGGGCTTTTAACTTATTATTATCTCATTGATATTGTACCGTTCGCTTCTTCTAACAGTATGTTCATATAGAGAAGTTTGTTTGCGGTTGCCCTGTCGAGGTTAACAAATTCTGCACCTGCCCGGACATCTGTTGCGGTTACAACTTTTACATCTGCATTAATATTTAAATCACCGTATGTAATTTGTACCGGAACAACATCGCCGACTTTCAATTGATTATGGTGTTTAACAGCTATACCGCCTCTTGAGATGTCTAATAATGAATCCATTTGAGTATTCTGCTGTAATTCAACAGGGTTTCTGTTGCCGGCAACCTCGAACCTCATATACTGACGTTTATCTATTGACGGAATGTTTTCGTCAAGAAGCTTACGTTGTATATAAGTTTGTTTGCCTAAATCATCTTCATATTCCGCATCATCATCAGAGTCAGCGTCGGCATCTGCATCAGCGTCAGCGTCTGCATCAGCATCAGCGTCAGCATCAGCATCAGCATCTGCGTCAGCATCTGCATCAGCGTCAGCATCAGCATCTGCGTCAGCGTCAGCGTCTGCGTCAGCGTCAGCGTCGGCATCTGCGTCGGCGTCTGCGTCTGCATCGGCATCAGCATCTGCATCAGCATCTGCGTCAGCGTCTGCGTCAGCGTCAGCATCAGCGTCAGCATCGGCGTCGGCGTCAGCATCGGCGTCTGCGTCGGCATCTGCATCAGCATCTGCGTCAGCGTCTGCGTCAGCGTCAGCATCAGCGTCAGCATCTGCGTCGGCGTCAGCATCGGCGTCTGCGTCTGCGTCAGCGTCGGCATCTGCGTCTGCATCTGCGTCAGCATCAGCGTCAGCATCTGCATCAGCATCTGCGTCAGCGTCTGCGTCAGCGTCGGCATCTGCATCAGCGTCGGCATCTGCATCAGCATCTGCATCAGCGTCGGCGTCTGCGTCTGCGTCGGCGTCTGCATCGGCGTCAGCGTCAGCATCTGCGTCTGCGTCTGCATCAGCATCAGCATCTGCGTCAGCGTCAGCATCAGCATCAGCATCTGCATCGGCGTCAGCATCTGCATCAGCATCAGCGTCAGCATCGGCGTCTGCGTCTGCATCAGCATCTGCGTCGGCATCAGCATCAGCGTCTGCGTCAGCGTCAGCGTCAGCATCGGCGTCAGCGTCAGCATCTGCATCAGCATCAGCATCGGCGTCAGCATCTGCATCGGCATCAGCGTCGGCATCTGCATCGGCATCTGCATCGGCATCTGCGTCTGCATCAGCGTCAGCATCTGCATCTGCATCGGCGTCTGCGTCAGCATCAGCATCAGCGTCTGCGTCGGCATCAGCGTCGGCATCGGCGTCTGCGTCAGCGTCTGCATCTGCATCGGCGTCAGCATCGCTGTCGTTGTCTAATGGTAATTCGTCTTCGTAATAGTAATTTCTTTCGTCTTCATCACGATCGATTTCTAATACATCTTCCGGTCTTACCGGTCTTGTACCGACCGTAACTTCGTTATCATCCGTGCTGTTGACAGGGTTTGTACTGTCATCATCTTCTACTGTGAATTGGATGTATTCTTTGCCGTTAATAACAACTTTATTTTCATCATCATTTATAAAATGTTTACCGTCGATATAGACATCATCAGCTATGATTGTTATTTCCTGAGTATTAGGATCATTGTCCGCCTGAACTCTAGCATTAACAACCCTTACTTCACTTTGAGCTCTGTTAGGATCTAATCTTGTGTTATCATTGATGTCCAAAGCAGTCAACTCAACGTTTTCAGGGGCTATACTGTTGTTTTCACCGAAGTAGTCAACAGGAGTATTAGGAGCTGTACCTAAATTTTGGATTTCTAATACTTTGCCTCTAGTAACAATTTTGATTGTTTTAGCAGCAGTAACTTCTTCGATGTTGACATTACCGGAGAATTCCAAATCAACGCTTCCGTGTCTAGATATAATTGTGCAAACATTAGTTTGAGCGTGGTTATCGCTGAATCCTTTCAAATAAATACTTCCTTGATCAGCTAAGAGATCAACACCGTATTCATTGCTGTTTGCAGTTTGGTCAAATGTTAAACGGTTATTTTCTTCACCGATACTGCCGCTAGCTATTAAAGAAATACCTTTGCCTTCAATATTAGCTTGATCATTGTTGCTGTTAGCATTCAAAATAGAGAAAGGTTTAGCACCGCTGTCTTTTGAATCGGCAAGAAGAATAACTCTGCCGTCAGCACTGATACGATTTACTCTTAAATCATTATCGATACTAGCCATGTTAATAACTAAATCGTTAGAATTATTAACTTGTTCTGTATTAGCAGTAACGCTGCCTGAAACATTTACGTTAATAGATTTTGTTAAATCTCTTGAGTTAGGATCAACACCGGTACATACACCGCCAACGCATCCTCCGCCGACTTCTTCACCGATGGTGCCGTCTTTAACGTTAATAATAAGGTTACCGCCGTTTGTTGCAGCAAGTTGTGTTGTGTCAAAACCTGCATTTAACAGACTGCCGTTTGTAATTTGAATATTAATGTCACCGCCGTTTGAAACAATGTTGTTTTCAGTATCGGCACTTCCTAATGTTATATTTGAATTTGAGTTGTTAACAGATACGTTTTTGCCTGAAACTTGACCCTGGATATTTATTCCGCCGGCACCTGTATTTTGCATTTCAACACCTGAAGCGTTTATATTGCCGGAAATATTTATCCCGTTACTGCCGGTATTATTTACTCCGACAACACCTTGAGTGCTGGAAACGTTTCCTGCAACGTCTATTCCGCCGTTACCTTGGTTGATAAGCGATACAAGTCCTTTATTAGAAACTCTGCCAAGATTTCCGATACGTATACCGCCGGCTTCCAAATCGCTAATTATTAAGTTACCGATTGAGTTACCAGTTACGGTACCGTCTATATTTATGCCGTTAGCACCGCTGTTTAAAATATTTATATTGCCGGTATTTGAAACAATTCCGCCTTTTGCTATATCAATACCGGAAGTTCCGGAATTTGTTAATGTTACGTCACCGCCTTTGCCAGTAACGTTTCCTGATACGTATATACCGCCAGATGTATTGTTAACATTAATTGCACCGCTGTTAGTTACTGTGCCGCTGATATTTGTTCCGTTTCCGCCTCTGTTAGTCAATTGCATATTGCCGTTGCTGCCTGATACGGTACCTGAAACAAATAATCCGCCTGCTGTATTGGTTAATTTTGTATTACCGCTGTTTGAAACAGTGCCGCTTACATTTAACCCGCCGGCTCCGCTGTTGTTTAATGTTACTGTTCCGTTTGAACCTGTTATTCTGCCGGCTAAATTAATTCCGTTTTTACCTGAATTTGTAACGGTTATATTTCCGCTGTTTGATATTTTACCGGTGTTACCGATAGTTATGCCTTTTGTACCTTTGTTATTTACAGAAACAGCACCGCCTTTGCCGTTTACGGCACCGCTTATATTTATGCCGTCGCTGCCGGTGTTTGTAATATTAATTGCACCGGTATTTGTAAGTTTGCTTGAACTTGCAATATCAATGCCGCCTTCACCGGTGTTGTTTATCGTAAGTGTGCCTTTGCCGCCTGTAATTGTCCCTTCGGTTACTATGCCGTCTTCACCGGAGTTTGTTAATGTTATACTTCCCTGATTGGAAATATTTCCGGTACTTGCCAGCTTGATACCTGAAACATCTTCATTTTCTATTGAAATGTCGCCGGTACCGAAGTTTTTGATGTTACCTGCAATGTTTACACCTTCAGTATTGTCACTGCCGCCTGTAATCTTGCTTACAAATACATTTGTCGATGATTGACTTCCTGTACTTTGTGAATTGCTTGGACGCGGTTTGACCACTACCGAACCGCCCGGATTTGTCGGTTGGGTCGGCTGTAATAGTCCCGGTGTGTCTCCGTATGCTCTTATTACTATTCTGCCATCCTCGTTCGTTAATGAAGAACCTGATGTTATGTTATCTGTATTTACTAATTGATTGAATAATCTGTTTGCTTGTGCTTCTGATGTGATTTTTGTAAGATCTTTAAGCCCTGACATTATAGATCCGGTATTTCCTACGGAAATCGCTGCTGCTGATATATCAACTCCGCCTTCCGTAAATACCTTGCCGTCTATTCTGACAACTCCCGTACCCTGACTGTTCTCAATACTTGACAATGCCCCCGGATACGGTTCTGCTTTGAATGCTTCGTAATCTTTTTGTGTCGGTGTCATTACCGATAATGAACCTACGTTTAATACACCGCTTGCTCCGACAACCATACCTTCAGGCGATATGAAAACAGCTTTTCCGCCAATACCGCCGTCTTTTATGGTATTTAATATACCGTTAATGTTGATTTGGCTGTCTACCATGTTTATGAATGTTTCAATATTGTTTCCATAATTGAATAGAAGGTTTGCTATGTCACCTTTACTTAAATTAAACTTCTCATATTGTCTGAAACCAACATCTCCATTTACTGCTGTCGGGTGAATGTCAAATACACCGTTGTTGCCTTGAACCCAGCCGCCGTTTCCGCCGCCTATTTCTGTTGCCATAGCCGGTACGACCATTGACTGCTGCATTAAGAAAAATGTTGTCAACAATGACGCAATTACTCTTTTTTGCCGTTTAACATCAAGTTTCATATTCGTCCTTTCAGTTCTTGTAAATGTTTGCTGTTCATACACTTCTTATTATACCAAGAGCATGTCTTAAAATCCCGCATTATTACGTTTCTTTAAGATTAATCAGCACATCATGTCAATATACTTCATATATACATTAACGTCATATTCTGAAAAATATTGCGTCTTTGTGAAGAAATATTAAGAATTATTTTTATTAAGATAAAGATTTTTGAATAATTTTGACACCGCAAAATAAAAAACGTAAAATGCAATAAGCAGCAAAACCATTTCAATTATTGCGTAATTTATTTTTGTGAAACAAAAATATAATGCAGCACACGGTATTGCAGCCAAAATCATTTTTAAAACCGTTTGGTGCGGGAATTTTAACCTTAAATTAGGTAAAACTATTATTATAGTTAAAATAAAGTATAATAAATTCGCAGCGAGTGTACCTATCCCGACACCTACAAGTCCGTGTGTGGGAATTAGAATAATATTTAATACAACACCCACAACTCCCGAAATTAATTTCAGAATAAATTCAATATAAGTTTTGTTTGCCAAATGGTACTGCAGTGTTGTATAGTCGGTTATTGCAAGGAAAAATGTTCCAAACGCAAAATAAGGTATAAGTTTATAAGCATCATAAAATTTTTCATTAGCAAATATGCTTACATAATCTGTACAATACAAGGACATAATTGAAATAACAGGAAGTGAAATCAAAAGATAATACCCTACAAATCTTGATATAATCGGACGTACATCAATTTTTTCTTCATACATATTTATTATTCTCGGAACTGCCGCAACCGTTATTATTGCAAAAATCGTTAATAAAAGCGGCAGTGTTAAACCGTATCCTACGCCGACTAAACCGGCTTGCGAAAAGCCTTTTATGCTGTTCATAATAAATTTATTACTTTGGTTTATAATCCAGGCACTTAATGATGTCGCAGCAATCGGTACACCGTATTTGAATATTGGAATTAAAAATGTCCACTCTACTTTTTGCAGCTTAAACCATTTTGTAATATTGCTTTGATATATAAGCAGCAAATCAATTAATGATATTGAAACAGCCATGCCTAAAAGCATGCCCATTGCTCCCATATTGAAAAATTTTACAAAAAATACCGAAAGTCCTATTGTTAAAAATTGGTTTACTATAGTTGATAAAGTAAATGACATAGACTTTAGCTGTGCTCTTATTAATTGAAAGAGCAATGCCCTTATAGCAACAGGGATTATCAGCAGCAAAATTGCTATAAAATATGCTGTTGGAATATGGAAAAACGAATAAAATTTTTCTCTGAAAATGTATGAAAGTAAAAACATTAAAGTCATGTTTGAAATCAGTATAAACACAAGCGTTGTCGTGTATTTTGGCATGTCATCCATAATTTGGTGGTGTCTGAAAAATCTCAGTCCCGAAAGTCCTACCCAATCGGAAAAGATTATACACAGAAATGACAGTAAAGCTATTGATATAGAATAAAGTCCATATTGTTCCGTTGACAAAAGGCTCGTATAGACCGGTACTATTAAAGCGTTTCCTATCATACCGACAATTTTTGAGGGGGCATATTTTGCCATATCCTCAAATATTCCTCGTGTTTGTTGTTCTTCTACTTCCTTTGCATATTCCATAATCAAAATTCCATATTAATTATACTACAAATTTTCCGAATAAATCATATTCATCTGATTTTTCTATTTTAACCCGCTCAATATCTCCTGGCACGACAGGTTTGTTTGATTTTACGTAAACCAATCCGTCAATTTCCGGAGCATCATATTGTGAACGTAAAATTACAATTCCGTCATCTGTGTAGCTTTCAACTATGCAAGGTAAAGTTTTACCTATACGTGATTGGTTTATCTCATATGAAATCTCTTGCTGTAAAGCCATTAATTTTTTGTAGCGGGCATGTTTTACTGATGCTGAAACTTGATCTTTCATTGAATATGATGCTGTATTTTTCTCCCTGGAATATTCAAATACACCCATTTTATCAAAACGCATTTTTTTTACAAAATTGTAAAGATTTTCGAATTGTTCATCACTTTCGCCGGGATATCCCACAATAAATGCTGTTCTTATAGCTACATCAGGAATTTTTGTCCGTATTTTTTCTATTAATTTTTCATAATCAAGCACCGGCCGCCTCATGTTTTCCAATATTGTTTTATCAGAGTGCTGCAGCGGTAAATCAATGTATTTTACAACCTTTTCGCATTCCGCAATTGTGTCAATTAATTCATCGGTCATTTGGGAAGGGTATGCATACATTATTCTTATCCAGGATAAGTTTTCTATTTTATTTAATTCTTTTAATAATGTCGGAAGCATTTGTTTTTTATATAAATCTATTCCGTAGCTTGTTGTATCCTGTGCTATTAAAACTACTTCACTTACACCTTTTTGTGCCAGGTTTTTGACTTCCTCTATAATATTTTCTATGGGTCTGGAATGATATATACCTCGTAAATTCGGAATAATGCAATAGCCGCAGTGGTAATTGCATCCGTCAGCTATTTTTACGTATGAACTTGCCCCCATTGTTATCTGTTGTCTTTCTACGTTTTCAGGATAAACATATTCGGGTTTTTCCGAAATGCAGGATATGTATTCTTCATTTTTCTCGTCAGCTACCTTATCAACTACGTTTACAATTTCACGGATGTTTGATGTGCCGACCATTGCGGATATTTCAGGAATTGCTTCTTTTAAATCTTTGTTGTGTTTTTGAGGCAGACAGCCCGTTACTATAATTTTCTTACCTTTTTGTATCAGTTTTAAAATGGATTGTACTGATTCTTTTTCCGCATCGTGTATAAATGAACACGTATTTACTATTACAATCTGTGCTTCATCTTCGTTTAATGTTACCTGATGCCCTTTTTGTGCCAAAAGTCCCAGCATTAATTCACTGTCTACTAAATTTTTTGCACAACCGTGATTTATGAGTGCTATTTTCATCATTTACCTCTTTAAAAAATTGTATCATAAAAATTTTGTTCATCTCAATTGCTCAATAATTTAATATTAGCTTAATAATTTGACCGTAATTTCTAAAGGTTTAAAATATTATTATGAAAAAGTTTTTTTTATCGTTACTTTTATCTGTTCTTGCGGCTTATCCTTGCTATTGTGAAGAAGAAGTTAAGCTCAGAAATATTTTTTTAACTGATACTGCTGATGCTCAGGATTACATAGAGCCTGAAAATATTCCGTTAAAAGGTTATGCCGAATTCATTGAGGATTCTGAAGTTATCAGGCTTAAAGATGAGGATAACCAGTTTGTTTTAAATTTGAAAGTTCCGCAAAAAATTGAACCGCAAAGTCTTGCAGGTGAAGATGTTTTTACTAAATTACCTGTTTTGTATTCAAAATACGGTGCTGAGGAATATCAAATTCACCCTAAAGATGCAAGCGATATTACCTCCTCCGGTAAATTTACTTTTGGTACTAATATGGAGCAGGAGGTCGATTTTGGCGAACTTGAACATACCGCTAACTTTTTTACCCGCTTTGATAAAGGCAGATTTGGATTTGAAACTGCTTATGAAAGAACTATAGGCAGTACTTATAACAATTATTTTGATAATCTCTATGTCGCTCCTGAATTGAAAATTAATAAATTCCTTTCTCTAAAAGAAGTTCTGACTGCAGATATGACTCGCAACCGGCGTAAAGCTGAGTTTGTTTTGTCCGTAAAACCGCTTGCTCATACTAAAGAAAACAGATTGAATTTTGAATTTGGTGCCAGCCAAACTTATGATGATTCCAATGCTTTAATACGTAAACAACTTAAATTTAATACTCGTTTTAAATTGTAACATTTGTTGTAACACGAAAAAATTTAAGTTATAATGTATTTAATGAATGATAGTAAAAATAAATCAAAACAATCTCATAAATCTCGAAAAGAATTGCGTAAAACAGGGTTTTATTATTCTTTTTTAACTATTGTTCTTTTGTTTTGTCTTATTCAAATCGGTTTCAGTGCGATTTTGAATGTTTCAAAAATTATTGCTTATAAAGCAAAGATTATTACTCTTAAAAGAACATTAAATGATGCTGAAAACAAGAATAAAGATTTAAAAGAGCAGATTAAAGCTTATTCTTCCACTGAAAATCTTGAAGGTATTGCACGTAATACTCTTAAAATGGCCGGCGAAGACGAAGTGCTTATTATTATTAATAATGCGGAAAAAAATCAGAGGTAATTATGCAAGAAATTGTCGATTATATAAAAGAAGCTTTTTCTTTAAAAACACAAGGTTTATACAAGCCTGCTGTTGAAATGCTCTATAAAGCTCTTTCCCTTGATAACGATAATGCGGAAGTGCTTTTTCAGCTTGGTGAAATTTATGCCCTTATGCATAATTATCAAAGAGCCGCAGGCTATTTGGAGCAGGTTCTTGCAAAGAATCCCGAACATAGAGAAAGTCTTAATTTAATTCAAAAAATTTTTGAAAAACAAAATAATTACGAAAAAGCACTGGAATTTGCTCAAAAGATTTTTGATTTTGATAAAAATTCCAAAAATTTACAGGAAATTGTTAAATTGTCAGGAAAACTCCATCTTACGGATAAGTTTTCTGAATATATTGATTCTCCTTACTGTGATTTGGATGTCATTTATGAAATTGCAAAAGCTTTGTATGAAAATAATAAATCTTCCGATGCAAAAAAATTGCTGCAAAACTGTCAGGAGAACAACGATAATATAAATATTCTGCTTGGTAAAATTTATTTTGATGAGGGAAATATTGACGGGGCAAAAAGTATTTTAAAAAAATACAATTCTATGTCGGATAATCCCGAAATCTTAAATTACTTAGGACTTTTTGCTCTTGATGATATGAATTTTACCGAGGCTGTTAAGTATTTTTCAAAAGCCTCTGCAATTAACAAAAATTGTGCGGTGTATTTTTATAATTTAGCTAACGCATATTTTTTTAACGGCTGGATGGATGAAGCTCAAAAAGCTTATTCCAAAGCTATTTATTTGGCTCCGGATAATATTGATTACAGATATTCACTTGCATATCTTTATTATGAAATTAATGCATTTGATAAGTGTAAAAAAGAAACGGATGCTATTCTCGCTTTAAATCCAAATTATTGTCATGCTAATGTTTTAAAAGCATTATTACTCAATAATCAAAATGAATTTATGCAGGCTAAAAATATTCTTGAAAATAATTTAAAAAATTATCCTGACGATGAATTTACCTTGTTGTCTTTATCTAAAACCTATGTTTGTCTTGATATGTTTGAAAAAGCAGAAAAGACGATTTTGCTTGTGAAATCATCCGAAAATCTCAATAGAATTTCGGATTTGGCTGATATATATATTAAAGAAAAAAAATTTGATGAAGCATTAGAACTTGCAGATAAAATTATTGGTATTAATCCTAATTATGTGTACGGCTATGTTTTAGGAGCAAAAATTTCTTATTTAAAAGGTGATTTTGACAAATCAAAAGAATATGCTCAAAATGCACTTTCACTTGATATTAATTGTTCCGAAGGATATTATTATTTAGCTCTTGTCAGATTAAACGAAAACGATTATGAAGAAGCTATTGAATGTATGAAACGTGCAATTACATATGATATTTCCAATCCGAAATATTATGCAGAAATGAGTAATATTTATAAATTAAAAGGCGATATAAAAACAGCCTTTGATTATATTTCGGAAGCGGAAAGTATTGATAATTCGGAAGAGTACAAAATCCGCTATAAAGAACTTGCTGCTTTAAATCGTAAAAAATAAAAGAACTTGCTTTTGCAAGTTCTTTTATTTTCATTAATCTTTGTCGAATTTCGGACTTGGTTTATGACCTTTGAAATGTTTTTTGTGATGGAAATCACCGTGATGATCCATGCAGTGGCATTCATGATGATATCCGGGATATATCGGCATAGGCGGCATTGGCGGTTTGTAAATGGAACCAAATAAGCATAATGCAAAAAATACCCCGATAAATGATCCGCAAGTTACAATTAAAAATTTTCTAAACCCTTTTGACATGCAAACGCATTCGCAATTGTGTTGTTCTTCTGTCATAATGTCTCCTTTTTTTAATAAACTAACCTTATATATTATAAAACGATTTTCAGAATTAATTGTTCATTTATTTGGATGAAATATAGAGAGCTAGACACTCTCTATATTTCTGTAAGAATTTTTTAATCTGTCTGTATAAACAGTATGCAGTAATTCATGTGCTTTATGTGAATTCGGGTGTTCTAAAAATTCCTGATAAAGTTTTTGTACTGATGAATTCATATGAGATTTTCTCTCAGACAGCTCTCTGTCTTCTTTGTAGAGTCCTGCAGCACGTTCGGCTTTGATTTTTGAATTGTTGCAGCTTGTCGGCTGCCCGCCGCCATTGATACACCCGCCGGGGCATGCCATAACTTCCAGCATTTGGAACTGTGCCTTGCCTGATTTTATCTCTTTTAAAGATTTTTCAGCTTCTTTTAGTGTTGATACAACCCGGACAACAACTTTTGTGCCTTTGATATCAATTTCAACGTCACGGCACCTGTTGGTTGTTCCTCTAAGTTCTTTTATATCAACATCTTTTAAAATTTCACCCGTTGCAAATTCATATGCAGTTCTGACAGCAGCTTCGGCAACACCGCCGGAAGCACCGAAAATTGTTCCTGCTCCTGAATATTCTCCGAACGGTGAATCGGGTTTTTCAGGTTCAAGTGCATTAAAATCTATTCCGGCTGTTTTAATCATTTTTCCTAATTCTTTTGTTGTCAGGACAAAATCTGTATCTTGAACGCCGTTTTGTGACATTTCAGGACGAAGTGCCTCAAATTTTTTGGCTGTACAAGGCATTATAGCTACAACCGTTAAATCTTTTCTGTCAATACCGAGCATTTTAGGTACTAAATCAACTAAAACAGGCGACTGCATAGACATTGGTGATTTGCAGCTTGATAAGTGATTAAGCATATCAGGATGCATAGTTTCAATATATTTTATCCAGGCAGGACAGCACGATGTAAATAACGGCAAATTTTTACCTGTTTTTAATCTGTCTAAAAATTCGGTTGCTTCTTCCATTATTGTTAAATCAGCACCGAAATTTGTGTCAAATACCATGTCAAACCCTATTTTTCTAAGAGCTGCATCAATTTTGCCTATAGTATTTTCCCCGGGTTCCAAACCGAACATTTCACCCAAAGCTACACGTACAGACGGTGCTATGTGAGCAATTACCCGTTTTGTCGGATCCGTAATTCTTGACCATACGTCATCAATATTTGATTTTATCGTTAAAGCACCTGTCGGGCATACAGCAACACACTGTCCGCAGTTTACGCAATCTGATTGTCCAAGCGGTCTTATCGGCTCAACAACGGTTTTTGAACCTCTGTTTACAAAACCCAAAACCGAATGTCCTTGAAATTCCGTGCAAGCTCTAACACATGCTCCGCAGAGAATGCATTTGTTCGGATCTCTTACTATTGACGGTGATGTATCATCTATAGGTAAATATTCATCTTTATCTGCATAGCGTATTTTTTTAATACCGTATTCTTCAGAATATTTTTGAAGTTCGCAATCACCTGATTTTTCGCAGGTTAAGCAGCTTCTGTCATGGTTTGCTAAAAGCAATTCCAAAACGGTTTTTCTGATACGTCTTGTCTTTTCAGTGTTGAGGTGAATTTTTAATCCCGGTTCCGGCGGCATAGTACAAGAAGATTGTATTCCTCTGCCTTCCACTTCAACAACGCACATTCTGCATGCTCCAAATGATGTTAAGTCAGGTCTGTAACAGAATGTCGGTACGTTCATCCCCGCTTTTCTGATTACTTCCAACAAATTGGGTTCGTCAGTGTATTCAACTTCTTTACCGTCTATAAATAATGTATTTGTCATTCTCTTATTCCTTCTATTTTAATTCTATTGCCTTAAACGGACAACTTTTTAAACATGCTTCGCATTTGATACATTTGTCTTGATTAATGTGGTGCGGCTGTTTTACAGTACCTTCAATTGCACCTACAGGACATGTCCTTGCACATTTTGTGCAGCCTTTGCATTTTTCTTCGTTGATAACAACAGTTTTTAAGGCCGTACAAACACCTGCAGGACATTTTTTGTCCACAATGTGGGCAATATATTCGTCTTTGAAATATTTTAGTGTTGAAAGAACCGGATTTGGTGCTGTTTTACCCAAACCGCACAGAGAACCTTCTTTAACGGTTCTTGCCAGTTCTTCTAGTAAATCCAAATCAGAAAGTTCACCTTTTCCTTGAACAATTTTTTCAAGGATTTTAAGCATATTTTTTGTGCCTTCACGGCAAGGAACGCATTTGCCGCAGCTTTCATTTTTGGTAAAGTTCATGAAAAATCTTGCAACTTCAACCATACAGGTATCTTCAGCCATTACGACCAAACCGCCCGAACCGACCATAGCACCTGCTTTTATAAGACTGTCATAATCCATCGGTAAATCCAAATGTTCTTCAGTCAGACATCCGCCCGAAGGTCCTCCGATTTGTACAGCCTTAAACTTCTTACCGCCTCGTATTCCGCCGCCTATATCAAAAATTATCTGTCTTAATGTTGTTCCCATGGGAACTTCTATTAAACCGGTATTGTTTACTTCTCCTGTTAGAGCAAATGTTTTTGTACCTTTTGATGTTTCGGTACCCATTTTAGCAAACCAATCAGCACCGTTAAGCATAATTACCGGTACATTGGCAAGTGTTTCAACGTTATTAATGAGCGTAGGTCTGCCAAACAAACCTTTATTTGCTGGAAACGGCGGTTTAGGTCTTGGCATTCCTCTTTCACCTTCTATGGAAGCGATTAAAGCTGTTTCTTCACCGCATACAAATGCTCCGGCTCCTTCTTTTATGTGTATTGTAAAAGAAAAATCGGATCCCATAATGTTTTTGCCTAAAAAATTACGTGCTTCGGCATCTTTTATGGCTTTTTTAAGCCGTTTAATTGCCAGCGGGTATTCAGCCCTGACATATATATATCCTTCATCCGCACCGATTGCAAAAGCTGCTATAGCCATTCCTTCAAGCAATTTATGCGGGTCGCCTTCCATAATGCTTCTGTCCATAAAAGCTCCAGGATCGCCTTCATCTCCGTTACATACAACGTATGATTTTCCGCCTCTGTTTGCAGCCGTAAATCTCCATTTTCTTCCTGTCGGAAATCCGCCGCCGCCTCTGCCCCGCAACCCTGATTTTTCGATTGTTTCTATGACAGCATCGGGATTATTTTCTTCCAATACATTGTATAGTGCTTCGTAACCTCTGACGGCTATTGCTTCGTCTATATCTTCCGCATTGATATTCCCGCAATTTTTAAGTGCAGTACGACTCTGTTTTGCGTAGAAATTTATATCTTCATCTTTAAAAATATGTTCTTTAGTCTGAGGATCAGTGTATAGTAATCTTTCTACAGGCTTTCCGCCTCTTATATGGGTTTCATATATTTCTTCAACGTCTTTGTAACGTACTTTTACATATGTGACGTGTTTGTCAGGAATGCTTACCAAAACACCCTGTTCGCAAAATCCGTGGCAGCCGGTCGGAACTATTGTCATTTTATCGTAGTCGCTTAAAACAGATACATCTGCACCAAGCTCTTTAAATCTTTCAATAACCCCTAAAGCACCGTTTGCAACACAGCCTGTCCCGGCACATACCAAAACTCTCAGCCCCTGTTTTTTAATTTCTTCCCGTGCTTGTTTTTGTTCTTCTTTTATATCTATATTCAAACTTGTTTTTTCCATATTATTCTTCCTCTTTTAAAAGGGTATCCAACACTATATTTATTGCATCTGATGTCATTTGCGGATATACTTTTTCATTAATAACAACAACCGGTGCTAAACCGCAGGCTCCAAGGCAACTTACGGTTTCTAATGAAAATAACCCGTTTTCGCTTGTTAATTGTCCTTCTTTCATGTTAAGTTTTTGTCTTATTGCGTTCAATACAGGCATAGAACCTCTAACATGGCATGCTGTACCATCACAAACTTTTATTTCAAATTTTCCTTTAGGTTCCAGCGAAAATTGTGCATAAAATGTCGCAACCCCTAACACTGTTGCAGGCGAAAGCCCTTCTATTTTTGTTCCGATGTAAATCATTGCTTCTTCGGGAAGGTATCTGTATTCTTCCTGAACCTTTTGCAATATTGCTATAAGATTGGATTTTTTGTAATCATAAATTTGTAATATCTCATCCAGCTTTTTGGTACTAATTTTTGTGGCTATACTCATGTCTGCTCCTCCCAACATATTATCTCATAATTTTTTTTATAAATCAAGTTAATGAAGTTTTGCTTTTTGTATTATAATATGTTTATGAGTTATTTAAAGAATGAATTTGATATAATAGTTGTAGGAGCGGGACATGCAGGATGTGAAGCCGCAATAGCTGCGGCAAGATTGGGGTGTAAAGTTTTATTATGTACTTTAAATGTTGATAATATTGCATTAATGCCTTGTAATCCTGCAATAGGAGGTCCTGCAAAGTCTACTTTGGTGAGAGAAATTGACGCTTTGGGCGGTGTTATGGCAGAAGCTGCCGATGCAACTTATATTCAAATGAAAATGCTTAATTCTTCCAAAGGTCCTGCTGTTCAAGCTCTGAGAGCTCAATCCGATAAAAAAGAGTATATGGCATATATGCGTAATATTATTGAAAATACGGATAATATTTATTTAAAACAATGCTGTATTACAGAGGTTTTGACTAAAGACGGTAAAGTTGCGGGTGCGGTCGATGAATTCGGAATTGAATACAGGGCAAATGCAATTGTATTGACGACCGGCACATCTTTGGAAGGGAAAATTTGGGTCGGCTTAAAATCCTACAGTGCCGGCAGACTTGGTGAAAAAGCCGCTATCGGTTTAAGCGGCAGTTTGCAGAAACTCGGCATTGAAATAAAAAAACTAAAAACGGGTACTCCTCCGAGAGTTGATAAACGTACAATTGATTATTCCAAAATGACAATACAACCCGGAGATGAGGTTTTAAATTTTTATTCTTTTAGACCTGATCGTCCGATTAGAAAACAATATCCGTGTTATTTGACACGTACCAATGAAAAAACTCACGAAATAATAAAAAATAATCTTGATAAATCACCTATGTATCAAGGCTTAATTCATGGTACCGGTCCGAGATACTGTCCGTCAATAGAGGACAAGATAGTGAGGTTTTCTGAAAATCCGTCGCATCATATTTTTATTGAACCTGAAGGGCTTGGAACTTATGAAGTATATATTCAAGGCTTTTCAAGCAGTCTTCCGGCTGACGTTCAAATTCAAATGCTGAGGACTTTGCCGGGTTTGGAAAATGCACATGTTATAAAACCTGCTTATGCTGTTGAATATGATTATGTTCCGGCTGTTCAAACAACTCATTCTTTGATGTCTAAAAAAATTAAAGGATTATTTTTAGGCGGTCAGATAAACGGAACAAGCGGTTACGAAGAAGCTGCAGCCCAGGGGCTTGTTGCAGGTATTAATGCTGTTAATTATCTGAATTCTTCAGATATGCTTGAATTATCACGTAGTAATTCTTATATCGGAACATTAATCGACGATCTTGTTACTAAAGATATTGATGAACCTTACAGAATGCTTACGTCACGTTCTGAATACAGGTTGCTTTTGCGTCAAGACAATGCCGATGCAAGGCTTTGTGAACTCGGACATAAGTTAGGACTTATTGATGATGCTCAATATAAGAGATTTATTGATAAACAAGAAGCTATTAAAAAAGAGTTTGAAAGACTTTCTCAAACGAAATTATCTTCTGACGAGCGGGTTAATTCAATACTTTCAAAATACGGCGAGCATATTGACAGAGGAATAAGATTAAGCGAGCTTTTAAAACGTCCTAATATAAATTACGGAGTTTTAAAAGAATTGGGTGCAGCTGATGATTCTTTGCCTCGTGATGTTTATGAACAGGCTGAAATTCTTATTAAATACGACGGTTATTTAAAACGTCAGCAATTACAGGTCGAACAGGCTGCAAAGCTTGAAAAATATAAACTTCCGTCAGACATCGATTATTCAAAAATAACACATATTTCAACAGAAACTAAAGATAAATTGTCTAAAATCAGACCTAAGGATTTAGCACAGGCGTCAAGAATTGGCGGAGTTAAACCCGCTGATATTTCCGTTTTGATGGTGCTTTTGCAAAGACACGAAAAGTTCGTTACAAAAGTTTAAAAATAAAGCAAAATATTCTATGTTTATATTTTAAATCAATATGTTTCTTAAAAATATAAACTATACTCCTGTAAATTTTACCTCAATAAGCTTGAATAATAAAGAAAAGACTGAAGCCGATAAAAATTTAAAGAAGGTTTATTCATCTGATTCTCAAGCTGCCAAAAATAATCTGCTGCAAATTTTTGACAAACACATAATAAAAGAAGTTGAATTAAAATATTCTTTTTCTCCGCAAAAAGATGATTATCTTCAAGCGTATTATACTGCATTATTTGACGCAATAGATCAAAAAATGACTTTGGACGGAATAATTGAATTTGTAAACAAGCCGGATTTTAAATCCAATATTGTACATAGTAAATATTCAAACGAATGTTTAATTTCGGGGCATAAATTAAAATTATTAACAGAAGATGACCTGCCGCAGTATGCATCTGCTCCTGATGAAGAAAAAGTTTTGCATTACAAAGATAAGCTTGATAAAGTAAGTGTAAATTTAACTTCAAGTCAATATGAAGCATTGCGGTATATGGCTTTTCATGATAAATATAATCAAACAAAACAGCAGCAAGCTAAAATCGCTATAGCAAAAATTCAAAAAGAAAAAAATGTTTTGCCTGAAAAATATTACGTAAAGGCTAAAAAATTGCAGGATGTAATTTGGCGTGACAAGGATATTGACGCTATAGTTGATTTGTTAATTCATAATCAAATGCTTTTATCTTTACCGGTTGAAAAAATTAAGTATAATATTGAAAACTCATCCAAAGTATTAAATAACAGTAAACTTTTTTTTAGTAATCCCCGATTAATCTGTATTAATCCTGAAGTTATCGAAAATAAAATTGATACAGGGGCTGAAAAGTTTGGCGTTACAAGAGAAAAATATATTTCTATGATTGAAAGAAATCCATCAATATTGACATATACTCCGGATTGTTTATACAATAGGGCTGAAAACGGTGCAAAAGTATTGAATTTGCCTTTAAAAAATTATATAGGTTGTATTTTAGTTGCTCCCAGGTTGTTTATGATATCCGCTGAAAATCTTTCTAAATATGCAGATGCGTCATCTGAAATTTTAGGTATTACAAGAGAACAATTTATTAATGCGGGAGTTAAGTTTCCTGAAGTATTTTCTTTTACACCCGATTTAGTTGAGAAAAAAGCAAAAGCATTTTCCGAAATATTGGGAACCAATAATATTGGCAAAGTCTTTATGGTTACTCCTATTTTGTTTGCTCGGGATATTGAAACTATAAAAAATAATAAAGAACATATTTCAGAAATTCTTGAAATCAGCCCTGAGCAAACAATTAAATTATTAAGAAAATCAACTAATATTTTACTTCTTAATTCAAAAACTATAGATGCTAAAATAGATTTATTGGCAAAAGAATTAAACACTCCGAGAAATAATATTTTAAAAGCTTTAAAAAAGTGCCCTAATTTAGTTTCTTGTTCTGTCGAAAGTATTAAATCAAATATTGATACTGTTGTAAATGCGTTAAGTTTATCAAAGGAAGATTATATTGAATCAGGTGTGAAGTTCCCGTCTATATTAGTTTTAAAGCCTGAAAAGGTTATAAATAACGTAACGGAATTAGCAGATTGGTTTGGGAAAACAAAGGAAGAAATGGCTAAAATCCTTTTAGCAATGCCGAGTGTGGCAACTCTGCAGCCTCAAACAGTAATTAATAATGTTGAAAATCTTGTAAAACTGTTTAAAGATGACAAGATTAGACAAAAAGTATTGCGAGAACCTGTTTTTATGCAGATGAAACCGGAAACTGTATATCATAAATATTCTTTGCAGAAATATTATAAATTGTTAAGCGGATTTTCTTTTGAAAGTTTGCATATCCCTAAAAACAAGGATGAATATTTTTATTTAGATATGCTCAGACTTTTAATAAGTAAAGCTAATAATATCAGACTTAGTAAATTAAAACCCGATGATTGCAAAAGTAATTTAATAAGTTTTATCAATTCCAATCCTGATTATAATTATAATTTTAAAATCCCTGATGACGGCTATATAGCTGATGAATTGATAAAATTTACACATGATTTTTGTGAAGAAAATTTCGGAAAGCAAATAATATATGTTGATAAGTCCAATTAAAAATTCAATAAATTTCAGTGCAATAAGTTTGAATCAAAAAGAACGTAAAAAAGCAGAACAAGCTATTGCCGTATTACAAAGCAATCCTGATGAAAGTGCCAAAAATAATCTGCTGCAAATTTTTGACAAACACATAATAAAAGAAGTTGAATCAAAATATTCGTTTTCTCCGCAAAAAGATGATTATCTTCAAGCGTATTATACTGCATTATTTGACGCAATAGATCAAAAAATGACTTTGGACGGAATAATTGAATTTGTAAACAAGCCGGATTTTAAATCCAATATTGTACATAGTAAATATTCAAACGAATGTTTAATTTCGGGGCATAAATTAAAATTATTAACAGAAGATGATCTGCCGCAGTATGCATCAGCTCCTGATGAAGAAAAAGTTTTGCATTACAAAGATAAGCTTGATAGAGTAAGTAAAAATTTAACTTCAAGTCAATATGAAGCATTGCAGTATATGGCTTTTCATGAAAAGTATAATCAATGCAAACATCTGCAAGCTAAAATTGCCGTTGCAAAAATTCAGAAAGAAAATGATGTTTTGCCTGAAAAATATTATGTAATTGCTAAAAAATTTCAGGATGTAATTTGGTGTGATAAGGATCTTGAAACTATAGTTGATTTGTTAATTCAAAATCAAAAGCTTTTATCTGTGCCGTTTGATAGGATTAAATATAATTTTGAAAAATCTGCAAAATTATTAAATAACAGAAAAGTCTTTTTTGTTTATCCCAGATTAATGTGTATTAAGCCTGAGGTAATTGATAAAAGGGTTAATGACGGTGCTGAAAAATTTGGTGTTACACGGGAAAAATATATTTCGACAATTGAAAGAAATCCTGTAATGCTGGAAAATTCAGTAGATTATTTATACAACAATGTGGAAAATGGTGCAAAAGTCTTAAATTTACCGTTAAAAACTTATATAAAATGTGCTTTTGATGCTGCCAGATTGTTTACGACATCTGCTGAAAATATTTTAGAAAATGTAGAAGAAGCATCTAAAATTTTAGGTATTACAAGAGAACAATTTATAAAGTCCGGAGTACGTTGTGCTAATGTATTTGCCTTAACACCCGATTTAGTTGAGAAAAAAGCAAAAGCTTTTTCCGAAATATTGGAAACTAATAATATTGGCAAAATTTTTGTTTTAAATCCTAATTTGTTTACCCGTGATATTCAAACTATAAAATCGAATAAAGAGCGTATTTCTGAAATTATGGAGTTGAGTGATAAAGAAACAGTTAAACTGCTTAAAAAATCTACAAAAATGTTATGTTATAATTTTGAAACTTTAGAGGCGAAAATTGATTTATTGGCTAAAGAATTAAACAGACCAAAAACTGATATTGTGAATGCTTGCAAAAAGGCTCCTGATTTTATTACTAATTCTGTTGATTATATAAAATCTAATATTGATACTGTTACAAAAGAATTAAGTTTATCTAAAGATGATTATATCAATGCAGGTTTATCTTACCCGTTATTATTGATGTATAAACCTGAAACTGTGATAAAAAACACATCAGAATTAGCGGATTGGTTTGTAAAAACAAAAGAGGAAATGGCTAAAATTATTTTGAAAACACCTTGTTTGGCTATATTGAAACCTCAAACTATAATTAATAATGTTGAAAATTTAGTAAAATTATTTAATGATAACGATTTTAAGCAAAAAGCACTGGCAGACCCGCTTTTAATGCAGTTGAAACCTGAAACTATATATCATAAATACAGTTTACAAAAATATTGCAAATCTTTAAAAGGTTTACCTGTTGAAAGTGTAAGTATTCCAAGAAAAAGTGATGAATATTTGCTCTGCGAAATGCTTAGAATTTTGATAAATAAAGCTAATCAAGTCTGTCTTTCTAAACAAAATGATTTCAAAAATAATTTAATAAAATTTATCAATTCTAATCCTGATTATGACTATAATTTTAAAATCCCTGATGACGGTTATATAGCTGATGAATTGATAAAATTTACACATGATTTATGTGAAGAAAATTTTGGTAAACAAATAATAAAGATTGAAAAGTATGCAGATAAATCAAATTGACAGTTTAATAAATTTTAGTGCAATAAGTTTGTCACAAAAGGAACGTAAAAAAGCCGAACAAACAATTGCGGTATGGCAGAACAATCCCGGTGCAAATAATGATTTGCTGCGGATTTTTGATAAGCATTTGAAAAAGGAAGCTTCTTTAAAAGCTAAGAAAATATTTAGTTTTGAAGATGTTTTGCAAGATTTATATTTTGTGTTTTTCAACAGCCTTGAGCAAAATAAAAATAATCCCTGTGCTTTGGAAAATATAATTGATGATGTAAATAAATTCAAACCAGGGCAAGAAATTGTATTGCCGCAGTATTATAGAAAAGAAATTATTGTAAACAATGATTATAAAGATAAATTTTGGAATAAAGTTGTTGCAGGAGATTTGCCTATTTATGCAAGTAATGCCAGCAGCGAAGAAAGAGAAATTTATATAAAAGAATTGAATAAATTAAAAAATAATACACGTTTAACCCCGAGACAGCGGAAGGCATTTGAATTGAAATCAAAATGTTTGACCAATAAAGAAATCAGTAAGATTATAGATTGTAATCCCGTTAACGCTGCTAAAAACGTAAGTATTGCATTAGCTAAAATACAAAATCGTAATAACGTTCTGCCGGCTGAATATGAAAAACGTGCTGCAGAAATTAAGAAAATATTACAACCTGATATTGATATTAATCAAATTATAAAAGCATTAATCAATGATCCGAATTTGAGAGTGTGTGACTTGAATAAAGTAAAAGAAAATGCAGATATTATTTCGAAAGAATTTAATATTGATTGTGCGGTTTATGTAACTGCTTGTTTTGGAAAGACTTCAACTTTTGCCGCCAATCCGAAAACTATTATATCCAATATCAGTAATGTAAGTAAAAGTTTAAATATCCCGAGAGAAAAGTATATAGAAGCTTCTCTTAAAATGCCGCAATTATTTTATCAAAAATCCGAAACAGTTATATCAAATATAGAAGGTACAGCTAAAGCGTTAAATTTTGAACAGGATTTGTATACTAATGCCGCTCTAAAAGTTCCCGAATTATTTGTCCTTAAACCTGAAACTATTTCTAAAAATGTTAACAATTCATCAAAAGTTTTAAAACTTTCAAAAGAAAAATTTATCACCGCAGCGTTAAAAAATCCTAATTTGTTCTATGTAAAATTAACACCTGAAAAAATTAAAAAATCTGCTGAAGTACTAAAACTTTCTGAATCTGAATTTATTAAAATTGGTCTGTTGAGTCCAACCCTTTTTTTGGTAACTCCGGATTATTTATCAAAACAGTTTTATTTAAAGGCAAATGCTTTTGATGTTAAAGAAGAACAATTCAGAAAGTGTATTAAATTAGAACCCGGCATAATGTATCGAAATGCTGACTCACTTTTGGAAAATCGTGCGGAATTTTGTGAGCTGTTTAAAATTACGTCTGAAGAGTTTAAAAAAATATTTTTAAAATGTCCCGGAATAATTACTCGTGTTCCCGAGAATTTATTTGCCAAAACTGAAGAAGGAGCAAAATTATTCAAGGTTGATTTTCAGACATACAAAAAAACAGTTCTAAGGTATCCTGCATTGCTTTGCCGTGATCAGCATACTCTGTTCAATAACGTTAAACGTGCGGCTGAATTGATGAATATTGATTTGGATGTATATATAAAATCTGTGATGGCTCAGCCCGTGTTAATTAATATGAAACCTGAAACAATATTAAATAACGTTAAACAAAATGCGGAATTGTTTAATAAATCAGAAGATGAAATAATAAAATCAGCTTTAAAGCAGCCGGTCAGATTTGCATTAAAAGCTGAAACCGTAAAACGAAAAGCTGATATTAATGAATTCAAAAATCGTATAGAAGGCTGTTCCGCAAAGAAAGACTCAGTTATTACATTGTCGGATATGACTTTATATCTGAAAATTTTAAATTATTTGATAAGTAAAAAATATGATAGCAGTTTTTCTTCAAAAACTGATAAATCCGAAACTGACGAATTCATAAAATCACATTCATCTGACGTAATTGAGTTGGAAATTCCTGACATGCCGGCAGCAGATGGGTTTGTTGAAAATATGGAAGCATATTCAAAAAGTATAGCCGGTAAAAATATATTTAGCATAAAAAAAGAGTCCTAAAGGACTCTATACTTTTCTCTTGCGAGCGGCTTCCGATTTACGTTTTCTTTTAACGCTCGGTTTTTCGTATCTTTCACGTTTTTTAACTTCGGAAAGAATGCCGGCTTTTTGAATTTTTTTCTTAAAACGTCTCAATGCACTTTCAATTGATTCGTTTTCTCCGACTTTAACTTCTGCCATTTATATTTTCACCACCTTGAGTTTAATTTGAGTTCCACTAATTTATCGTTTTTAGCATAACATAAATAAAAATAAATATCAAGATTATTTGATATTTTTCAGTAATTCAGGCAAATCAATTTCCGGTGCATGTGCAATTCTGTAGAGCGTATATATTGTTGGTGATTTTTCCGCACGCTCAATACAGCCGATGAAATTCCTTGCGGAATTTATTCTGAATGCATGAAAAACAGATGTTACGATGAGGATGAAAAGACACTATTGTGCAACTCTTATTGAAGCAAACGGCTGGAAAATTCCGGATGATTACCCGTGGATAAAATAAAGAGAACAAATCAGCCCGGCGTTTAAGCTGACAGAGTAAATATATTGTATATTTCTTCATCCGAAAGTTCAGTGATGATTTTTTCACCTTCGTAAACTGCCAAATCAGCAAGTTCTTTTTTAGATTTAAGCATTTCGTCAATTTTTTCTTCAAACGTTCCGAGTGTAATCATTCTGTGAACCATTACGTTTTTGTCCTGACCGATACGGTAAGTTCTGTCAGTTGCCTGTTCTTCTACAGCGGGATTCCACCATAAATCGTAATGAATAACATTTGTGGCACTTGTAAGGTTTAAACCCGTACCTCCTGCTTTTAGTGATAATATCATGATTTTTGTATCATCATCGTTTTGGAATTTGTTAATCAATTCTTCACGTTGAGGAACAGTTAATGAACCGTGGAAAAACAGCGGTGATGTGTTGCATTCTTCTGTAATAACCTTTGTTAATATGTCGCCCATTTCTTTGTATTGAGTGAATATTAAAGTTTTTTCGTTATTATCTAATATTGTTTGGACAGTAGAAATGCATTTTTCAAGCTTGCCTGAAAGTTCTTTGCCTATTTCACCGGATTTAAGGAACTGATATGGGTGGTTACAGATTTGTTTAAGTGCCGTAATGAGTTTAAATATGTTGCCCCGTCTGTTAATTCCGGTAAAGCCGCTTATTTTATCCATCATTTCATTAAGTGTTTTTTCATATAAAACAGCCTGTTGTTTTGCAAGATAGCAGTATTCGTTCAGCACCATTTTTTCCGGTAAATCTGTAATAACATGTTTATCTGTTTTTAATCTTCTTAAAACAAACGGCGAAACAGACATTTTTAATTTTGCTGCACGAGAAGTTTCTTTGAAACGTTCAATAGGTATTGCGTAGCTTTTTTGAAAATCTTTTAATGAACCCAAATAACCTTTATTAATAAAGTCAAATATACTCCAAAGCTCTGTTAACCTGTTTTCGACAGGAGTACCGGTCATTGCGATTTTAATGTCTGATTTAAGCATTTTAATGGCAAGAGTTTGTGCAGTATCGGGGTTTTTGATATTTTGAGCTTCGTCAACGATAATCATACCCCAGGAATGTTTTTTAAGTTCTTCAACGTCAATACGCATAATTGCATAAGTTGTTAAAATGACATCGTGCTTTATATCCAGCTGTCGTTCGGCTCCGTGGTATACAAATGCATTTAAAGAAGGAGCAAACATTTGTAATTCTTTCATCCAGTTACCTATTAACGTTGTAGGACAAATTACCAAAACAGGTTTGTTTAGAGTTTTTTCTTCTTTAAGTTTTAATATAAGGCTTATTACCTGAATGGTTTTACCAAGACCCATATCATCAGCCATACAAGCACCAAAGCCTTTGGAAACATTTGTCCATAACCATTTTAATCCTATCTGCTGATATGGGCGTAAAACTCCTTTAAGAGTTTCCGGCGGTGTAACTTCAACAGGTTTTGTAAAATCTTTTATGACACGTGCAAACGCATCATCATAATCAAAATCATATTCATCAATTTGTCCCGACATAGCTGCGTGGATTAATTCCATTCTTGACATAGATTTTAAATTAGCTTTGGCGACCTGTTCAAATATTTTTTTGCTTTCGTCTTTATCTATTAGCACATATTTATTTTTAAATTTTATCAGCCCGGTACTGTTTTCAACGAGTTTGTTAAATTCTTCAAGCGATATTTTTTCGTTACCTATAGCGATTTCATAAGAAAAATCTAAAATATCGTCAAGTGAAATTTTGCCTGTTGAATTACTGTTTAAAATCTCTGACAAATCTGCAGATCTGGAGGCTTTTACTTTAGCGTTAATTGAAGCACGAGGCACTACAACATTTACAAGTTCTTTAGGCAGAACCACATCTATTTGAGCTTTTTGCAGGTAATATGCTGTTTGGGTAATGATTTTATAAACTTCATTCAGATTTAAATCAAGATACAATTTTTCTTCATCTTCAAATAAATCTTCAAGTTCCGGCATGTATCTGATTGCGTAATTCAATTGTTTTTCAACAATCCTTGCAATATCGGAAGAATTAGCCTCAAAAACTTCTTCTTTTGTGTATAAATCATCAATCAAGACGCTTTCATCGGTTTTACGATTTTTTATGTAAACTTTTAAGCGGAATAATTCATCTTCCAGTTTGTCTATTTTTAAGAAAGGAATAACGTCATATTTGCCTAAATACAGTTCGTCAAACCACTGGATAAAACTTTCTGCAATATCCTGACCTTTCATAACAGAGCGTTGTTCAAGGTCTTTGATTAGATATGTGCCTGATTTTACGTCTTTAAATCTGTATGCTTTTATTCCCAAAAATTTATATATAACGTAATTCAGGTAGTTATAAATGAATTCATATACAAAATTTTTCGGTTTATCGCCTTTAATAAATAAATCTTCCGGCATGCATTCTTCAAACATATTAACAATTCTTGCAAGCTGCTGGTTGTTAATAATCGGTTCATAAACTATTCGGAACATTTGCCCTTTACGTTTAACAGTCGGTATGAAATAGAGTTTTTCAATCAATTTCATAACAAAATATGTAAGTTTGTTCATGTATATAAACGTAGGGGTAAGCGAGTCAGATTCGGCGATATTACCGAACCCGCCGAAATAGTCCAAAACAACGTCTAAAGCAAGAGCATAACCGACATCTTTACCTAAAACCTGTGAATGAAATCTGAATAATGACCCTTTTGATTTCAAGTAGTATTGGAAATTATTTGTAGGAGTGATAAAGAAAGATAATTTATTATTCTCATTGACAAGATAGAAATTTGTATTTCTGACAGGTGTATAGGGGCTTAAAAAAATACCTGCAAATTCATCTTCAACAATTTGATAAATCATGCTTAAGGTGTAGCGAAAATCTTTATTTTTAAAGCCATCGGGGTTTTCGCTTAAATTAAAAAACAATTCATCAACATCGTTTTTTTTAAATGAAAAATCAATATCAAGAGAATTTATATCTTTCATACGCTCCTGCTGATTAGGGATTCACCGGTCATTTCTTCAGGTTTTGGAATACCGAAAAGATCAAGTACAGTCGGAGCAATATTGCATAAAGCACCGTCTAATGTTTTCAGTTTTACATTTTGAGGAGCATTAATTAATACAAAAGGCACTTGATTGGTAGTGTGTGCAGTTTGCGGTTTGCCCGTTGATTCATCAACCATAACTTCGGAATTGCCGTGATCAGCTGTTAAAAGCATAATTACATCATTTTTAATGCATGCATCAGCGATTTTTCCGACACATTCATCAACCACATGACAAGCTTTTGTAGCAGCTTCAATAACACCTGTGTGACCTACCATGTCAGGGTTTGCAAAGTTAACTAAAATAAACCCGTATTCAGGATTGTCTACAGCTTCCAAAACTTTTTCACAAACTTGAGGTGCACTCATTTCCGGCTGCATATCGTAAGTTGCGACTTTCGGCGACGGAACTAATACACGAGTTTCATGCGGCTGAGGTTCTTCAATACCGCCGTTAAAAAAGAATGTTACGTGTGCGTATTTTTCGGTTTCAGCTGTTCTGAACTGTTTAATTCCGTTAGCTTCCAATACATCACCCAAAATATTTACAAGATGTTCTTTTTCAAATGCAACAGGGAATGTAAAAGTTTCATCATACGGTGTCATAGTGACATAGCATATGTTTTTCAGCACTTTTTTTCTGTTAAAGCCGTCAAAATCTTTAAAGTTAATTGCTTTAGAAATTTCACGTGCTCTGTCAGGTCTGAAGTTAAAGAATATAATAGCGTCATTATCTTTAATTCTTGACTCCTCGCCGCCGATAACGGTAGGAAGAACGAATTCATCGGTATTACCTTTTTCATAAGACAATTTAACACCTTCGCAAGCCGAAGGAGCATGCTCACCTTCACCTAAAACGAGGGCATTATAACCTTTTTCCACTCTGTCCCATCGATTATCTCTGTCCATAATGTAGTAGCGGCCGATAATAGTTGCAATCGGCGGTAAGTTATATTTTTTAAGTTCATCTTCAACAGGTTGTAAAAATTCACAGGCACTTTGCGGAGGAGTATCACGTCCGTCTAAAAATGCATGAACATATACTTTTTTAAGTCCGTTATCAGCCGCAAGTTTTATCAATGCCGTAACGTGTTCAAGTGAAGAATGTACACCGCCTGTTGATACAAGCCCGTAAATATGCAGTGAAGAATTATTTTCTTTGGCATGGTTAATTGCTTTTAAAAATTTTTCATTTTTGAAAAAGGAACCGTCTTTAATTGCATTATTGATGCGGGAAAGATCTTGATAAACTATTCTTCCTGCACCTAAATTTAAGTGTCCCACTTCACTGTTTCCCATTTGTCCTGCAGGAAGTCCGACATATTCACCATCTGCGTGAAGTTTTGTATATAAATAATTTTTTTCCAATTTATCAACGTGAACGGGATGAGCCAATTTTGTGGCATCATGTTCAGGGTGATTTTTGCTTATTCCCCAACCGTCCATGATACATAACAATACTCTTTTTGACATATTATAATCACCTCTTATAAAAATGTTAACAAGAAAACAGAAAAATTACAATATTCGTATATAGCAAGTTTTATTATATAAGTTCCTAAAAGAGCATATCGTCATTTAATTTCCAATTATTTCTTAGAATGTATGAAAAACAAAAATATCCGCTGCCACCTTTAGAGCAGTCTGCTTCTATTTCTTCATAAGTTTTGTCGGTGCCTGCCGGTACAAAAACTTTTCCGTCAAATACAAACACAAATACGTCTTGTCCGATAACATTAGGGGGAGGATCGCCATTTACATCAACGTGTACGACAAGACCGGATGTTCCGTCTATTTCGACCCCGAATGTGTCATAAATATCGTCTGCGGCAGCCCCGTCAAGGTTTACCATGACTCCGTCAATGGTTACAAAAACAATTATATTACCGCCGATACCTTTTGTTCCTTCATCCCAAACAGCTGTTTGACCGTTTAATTGCTTTGTGACACCTTCTGTATGCCAGCAGCCGGGGGTATCAATGCAATCTTTTTGAACTTTTAAATTCGGTTTAAGGTAATAGTTGTACCAGTTTATCATGCTGTTTGTGTCACCGTCTGAAAAGTTAACGTAACTGTAGCCTAAATTTGCTGCCATAGACATTTGGATTGCATTTTGCAGAGTTGCGTAGGTCTTTTTTAATTTAGATGTTGCGGATGTTTTTTTGTAATTGTAGATTAAATTAGGTATCGTTAATGCCGCAACTACTCCAATAATGCCTAAAGTTATCAGTACTTCAGCCAAAGTAAAACCCAAAAATTTTTTAATATAAGATTTGAACATGAACGGTTCTTGTCCTCGCTTTGTTATCAAAATCAATTAATACAATTTGCTGCCATTGACCTAAATGCAGAGCACCTTCCAAAAGAGGTACCATGGTTGAATTTCCGACAATGGATGCCCTTACATGGGAATAACCGTTTCCGTCATGCCACATTTCATCGTGATGATATTCTTTATTAACCGGAGCAATTTTTTCAAGAGCTTCAGGCAAATCTTTCAAAAGTCCGGGTTCATATTCAATATTTGTAACGGAAACAGTGCTGCCGGCTACATATACATATACAACGGCATTTCTTAGCGAATGTCTGTATACAATATTTTTAACATCGTTTGTAATATCTACAATGTCGGTGTTGCCTTTTGTGTGTACGCTAAATTTTTCACAAATTAATGTCATAAATTAAATCTGATATCTCCACGTTTAACGATTTTTCTGCCTTTAGAATACGTTGAATACGGGTTTACTTTTTTGACTAAATCTTTATAATCTTCGCCGTCTTCAAGTTTAAACACATTAAAATCAGCATCTTTACCGATTTCAATTGTACCTGTCACATTGGAAAGCCGTAAAATTTTTGCAGGATAAATAGTCAGATATTTAACCAGTTCAACAACGTCCAGCAGATTATCTTTATTGCATTCAACCGCAAGTTTTAGCAGGCTGTAATTTTTATTTTGATTGAAGCTTTGAGTAGAAAAACCGAAGTTTTTATCAAAATATTTTAAAACTTTAGCAAATTCAAGTTTTTTGTTGCATATTTCCTCGCTATAGAGCGGCTGATAAACAAATTTGACACCGGTTTCAGCTAGTTTTTCCAGCTCATTATCGTTCAAATAATTGGCATTTGCCGCAATAACTTTGTTTGTTAAAACTTTAAGATTGTCTAAATATGTAACGGGGCTGATATCTTTTTTGTACGGAGTAATTTTTCTGAACCCCATAAATTTATGCAGCAAATCAATATCGGAAAAACCGTGTTCAAGCCATTCCATTTCATCTTGGGATTCCGCAAAACGTGTCATCAAAAGCATATTGTGCTTTCTGCAGTATTTGGAAAATAATTCCCATAATTTTTTGTGAACACCCGGAATAGAGTGCAGCATTATGCCAATATGGGTATTTTCACCTTTATGAAATACATAATTTTCTACTTTTTCCCGTAAAGCTTTGAATTTACGTTTGCTTTTATCTGAACTGTCTGCAAATACTTCAAAAAACATGTAATTTTTTATTGGAAGTCTGTTTATTAATTCAAAATATTTATCTTCTTTTGAAACTTGAGCAATACAGGTGGTTCCGGCACGAACAGCTGCTTCAAGCCCTTGTTTAAACGATTCAATTTTTTCGTTTCTGTTTAAAACAAAATAATCACTTAAAATATTTGCCCATTTTAAACTGTAGTTATCAGGTTTTACACCTGCAAATGTGTATTTTTTAGCAACTGTTTGGCAGAATTTTTTAACACAATTTTTAATACCGTTTGGAGATATTTTACCGACATTTGTATATTGATATTGTGTAAAAAGATCGATAAAACCGGGGGTTACAACGCAGTTACCAAGATCTTTAACATTTTTTTCTTCAAATTTTGCAGCATCTTCAACGGGTATAATATCAATAAATTTCCCTTCATCAACTACCAATGCTTTATTTTCCAGCACTTCTCCCGTTGAAGTTATTATCCATCTTGCTTTATAACATTTCATACTTATACCCCTCGTTTTTTCAGGATACCAAAATTTTTGAAAAATTGCAAGAGTATTAAGACATTTTAATACCTGCTTCTTCCAAATAACCATGAAATATAATAGCATTCACCTGAAGGGCACCAGCGGGTTTTATAAGTATAATCCATTTCTCTGCCGGGTATAACGCTGTCAGGTATTGCATCAGACCTGTAATTTCCACCGGTACTGCTCGCTGCCATTGCAAATACAAATCTATCCTTTCCAAGTCTGTTCGGTCCTTTAAAACCGTTTGTATCAACAAAAAATATCGGTTCATTATTAGAATACATTGCCCAATTTCTGCCTTGAGCATCAACAAATGAATATACTTTATCCTGACATTCAACTGTACATTTCCAGTTACTGTCAATATTTTTTATATTTGCCTGTTCACCGTCTTTACATTTCCAGCATATATCTCCACGTTCACCGTTAAAACAAGTTTTGGTCGCTTTAAAATATTGTGCCAAAATCTTAAAATTTTCACCGTAAGCGGGTGCAACTCCCGGGCGAGGGTTACCATTTTCATCTTTCAAATAAACAATTTTTTGGAATTGAGTTCCTTCATAGGTAAGCATTTTAAATGCCTGATTAACGTCACTGAAAGCGGTTTTGTAGGCAGTTTTATATACCATATTCTGAATTTTAGAAACAACGGTAGGGATAGTCATAGCAGCCACAATTCCTATAATCCCGAGGGTGATGAGAACCTCAGCTAACGTAAAGGCGGCACGACGATTTTTGTCAAACATACCTACGTGCGTAGCACCCTGAGGCTTTAGCCGAAGGATCTCATTAAGAGATTCTTCGCTTCGCTCAGAATGACGTGTAGAAGACAATGCAAAATCTAATGTGTCTACGTGCGTAGCACCTTCGCTCCGCTCAGGATGACGTGTAGAAGGCAAACCCAATGTGTCTACGTACGTAGCACTGTCATCCTGAACTTGTTTCAGGATCTTACCAGTGTTGAATGGTATGCAATCGTGCGGCTTAGAGATTTTATTAAGAGATTCTTTGCTCTGCTCAGAATGACTCTCGGAAGGGAATAAGGGATTAAGGGAATAAGGGAATAAGTTCGTTAAAACGTTATTTTTGTGTAATGTCCTAACAACATTATTAAAAAAGCTACCCTTTATTTTTTTAACCCAATTTACCCTTTTATAATTCGTAATACTAGAATTATAGTTTGGAATAAAAAAGAAGTCAATAAACTTAAAAAATGCCGGAAAGAGTTCAGCTACGTCAATTTCAGGGGGGGGGCGACTATCTTATCCGCTTTACTATAATATTTATTTGTCATACAAACCTCCTTTATGAATACATTTGATCATCATAATATTCAAGTTCTAAGTGCCCGATTATCACTGTATCACCATCTTTTATACCATATTTTTTCAACTCTGTAAATACCCCCATATTAATAAGGATATTTTGCAGTCTTATGATTTGTTCAGTGTTTCTTGCATCGGTTACGTCAGCAAGACGTTTAATTTTTCCGCCCTGCACAATATATGTGTCTTTATAAACTTTGTATATTTCAAACGAGCTGTCGTCGTTGTCATATGCAGCCAAATCTTCTTCTACGACAATATCTGATGTGTGGTGTTCAATTTCATCAACCTTAATTGACATAAAATCCACAAGTTTATCGATATTTTCACCGGTAACTGCCGATATCAGAAAAACATCCGGTGCAAGCTTATTAAATTCTTCAAGTATTTCTTCGCTGTTTTGAACAGCATCAATTTTATTTAGTGCAACAATTTGATAGAGGTTTGCAAGTTTATCGGAATGTTTTTTTAATTCAGAATTAATAATTTTATAATTTTGTATCGGGTTATCAGCCGTCAGGTCAACCAAATGTACTAAAAATCGGCATCTTTCAATGTGTCTTAAAAAGTCGTGTCCAAGCCCCACGCCTTCAGAAGCTCCTTCAATTAGTCCCGGAATATCAGCCACAACGTAGCCGTCGCCCGAACGTTTTTTTACAACTCCCAAATTCGGTATAAGCGTTGTAAACGGATAGTCTGCGATTTTTGGTTTTGCCGATGAAATCCTGCTGATTAAAGTTGATTTTCCGGCATTAGGCATACCTAAAAGTCCGACATCAGCGATTAATTTTAATTCTAATTCCAACTCTCTTTCAATACCGGGTTCACCAGGTTCGCAAAACTGCGGTGCACGTTTTTGTGCTGTGGCAAATCGGGCATTACCTCTGCCGCCTCTGCCGCCTTTTGCAGCCAAAACTTTTTGTCCGTCTTCTTTCAAATCCGCAATTACATTTCCTGTTTTTATATCTCTTACGACTGTACCGACCGGAACTTTTATGATTAAATCTTTTGCACATTTACCGTGCATGTTTTTTATTCCGCCGTTTTCACCGCTATCAGCTTTAAATACGGATTTATATTTAAAATCCATAAGTGTAGACATGTTTTCATCGGCAATCAGATAAACGTCACCGCCTGAACCGCCGTCGCCGCCTGCAGGCCCGCCTTTGTCTACGTATTTTTCCCGACGCCAGGCAACCATTCCGTTTCCGCCACGTCCGGATATTATTCTTATTTTACTTTTATCTAAAAATTGCATTTATTTTCCTCTTTGTATTACAATATTACTATGAAAATGACAAAATATACATTATTTACGAAAACACCGATTGTGTTTGACTCAGATTGTTATATTATGGCAATTGAATCCAGCTGTGACGAAACAGCATGTGCCATTGTTAAAAACGGTAGGGATGTAATTGCCAATGTAGTTGCTTCACAAATTAAGACCCATGCCAAATTTGGCGGTGTTATACCTGAGATTGCGGCAAGAGAACATTTGGAAGCTATAAATGCTGTTATTGATGAAGCATTTAAACAATCAGGACTTGCTCCTGAAAAAATTTCAGCTTTTGCAGGCACTGTCGGTCCCGGCCTTGTAGGGTGTCTTTTGGTCGGATTAAACGCAGCAAAAACGCTTGCACTGGTTTATGATAAACCTTTTATCGGTGTAAATCATTTGAATGCTCATCTTTGCGGTAATTATATTGATACGGATTTGGAACCGCCTTATATTGCATTGCTTGTAAGCGGCGGTCATACGCAAATTATTGACGTTAAATCTTTTTCTGAACAGACTATTATTGGTGAAACTATTGATGATGCCGTCGGAGAAGCTTATGATAAAGTTGCACGGCTGATTGGCCTGCCTTATCCGGGCGGTCCTGTTTTGGATAAGCTTGCAAAGGACGGTAATCCTTATGCGTTCAAACTCCCCGAAGCAAAAGTCGATGGTTATAACTTTAGTTTTAGCGGATTAAAAACGGCTGTCTTGCGGCTGGTTAAGTCTTTTGACGGTAAAGATTTGCCTGTAAATGATATTTGTGCAAGTTTTCAAGAATGTGTTTCATCTACTTTATTTAAAAAAGTTAAAAAAGCTCTTGAAGCAAGCGGTTACAGACAGGTTGTTATTGCAGGCGGTGTTGCCGCTAATTCGGAAATCAGAAGAAAAATATTTGAACTTGAAAAAGACGGTTACCGTGTTAATGCACCGTTGATGAAATATTGTACGGATAATGCTGCTATGGTTGCTTCTTGTGCTTATTTTAATACTAATACTTTTGATGATGTTGATGTTGAAGTATTTTCAAGAGCATAGAGATGGCATCAGGCTTAAAAGTTTGTCTGCTAATATTTTTTCGAATTGTGTATTGAATGCATTATTGATTTCTTTTATGAAATAACACGGACTTGTTACGTTTATTTCCAATATTTTACCGTCAATAACGTCAAGCCCTGCTGTATATATTCCCATTGTATTTAATTTCTGTGCTATTTGTGTGAAATTATATTTTTCTTCTTCTGTTAAAACCTCTTTTTTGATGCAATTGTCATTGTGTTCGTTAAATTTAAAGTCATTGTTGCTTGGAAGTTTTCTGACACAGTAGTCAAATACTTCACCGTTTGCTATTAATACACGTTTGTCGCCGTATATTGCATTATCTAGATATTTTTGAACCATAACGAGGTTTGTGCCGTTATTAGTTGCGGAATTTATTATGACAGAGGTGTTTTTATCTCCTGATTTTAAATACATAACTCCTGCACCAAAACATTTATTGAGCGGTTTCAGGATAATTTCATTGTTCTCTTTTAAAAATTCTAATATATCGTTTCTTGAAGATGTTACTATATTTTCGGGCATATATTCTTTAAACAGCACTGAATGCATTTTTTCGTTGAAATTTCTGATGGATTTCGGGTCATTAATTATAAAAGTTTTTTCCCTATCAACAAAGTCAAAGATATATGTGGCATTAATGTAATCTAAATCAACAGGCGGGTCGGGACGAAACATTACAAGTTCAAAATTCTCTATTTTTTGTTTGTACTCTTTGCCAAGGAAAATATTATTTTCTTTTGTATAGCTTTCAAAGCCTGAGGCGTAAGCAATCCCGTCATCCAGTGATAATTTATCAATTGTGGTTATAAAAACGCTGTTTTTACGGTCTAAAAATTCTTTTATCAGCCAAAAATTAGTCACCAAATTATTGAACTCAAAGTATTTAAGTTCTATTCGGTCAATAACAAATAAGATATTCATAATGCCTCACTTAATACTATATTTCGTTGGGATTTAAAACACCCACTGCGGTATTGTTGAAGTTAACCAGTTTGATAAATTGTTCAACATCCGCTTCAATTTCAGGAAACGTGTTGTAGTGCATCGGAATAACGGTCTTAACACCGAGCCATTTTGCGGCAATTGCTGCGTGTTCAACGTCCATTGTGTATGTTCCGCCAATCGGAAGCATTGCTATTTGCGGAGCGTAAAGTTCTTTTATTGTTTTCATTTCTGATGTAAGGCAGGTGTCACCTGCGTGGTATATTCTTGCACCGGCAACATCCATAAATATGCTTGCCGCACAGCCGCCGTAACTTCCGTCAGGAAGTGAACTTGAATGAAATGCCGGTAAAAATACCGCTTTTCCCCAGGAATAGTTTAGCCAGCAGCCTAATGATACAGATTTTGTTTTAGCACCTTGTGATGCACAGTATGCTGCCAGTTCAGGCACCGCCGTTATTACGATATCCAAATCTTTTGCTATCTCTATTGCCTGTCCCAGGTGGTCTGCATGTGCGTGGGTTAATAAAATATCTTTGACAGGTTCTTTTTTCCAATCGTATTTCGGATTGTTTTTTACTAAAGGGTCAATTAAAACCGCATTTTCTTCATTAGTAATTTGAAATGCACTGTGTCCTATGTATTTGATGTCTACCATATAAATTCTCCTTATCTATTTAAATTTAGCATATTTTAATGTAAAATACAAATATGCAACAAAACTATATGAAAAAATGTATAGAACTTGCAAAAAAAGCCGAAGGCATGACATCGCCAAATCCGCTTGTCGGCTGCGTTGTTACTGATGAATTTGATAATGTAATTGCAACCGGTTACCATCACAAATACGGTGAAAATCATGCGGAAAGGGATGCACTTTTAAAAGTTAATAAAGGTGACGGTGACACGTTATACGTTAATCTTGAACCGTGTTCGCATTTCGGTAAAACTCCTCCATGTACTGATATAATTATTGAAAAAGGTATTAAAAATGTAGTTATCGGCATGCTTGACCCAAATCCTGTTGTTTCAGGTATTGATAAGCTTAAAGCTGCTGGTATCAATGTTATAACTGGAGTTTTGGAGGATGAATGCAAAAAGCTTAATGAAGTTTTTGTAAAAAATATGACTCAAAAAAAGGTTTTTGTTGCTATGAAAACAGCCGCCACTCTTGACGGTAAAATTGCAACTTCATCAGGCTCTTCAAAATGGATTACATCAGAAATCGCACGTCAGCAAGTCCGTGTTATACGCAATCGCTATGACGCTCTTATGACAAGTTCTTCCACAATCGTTGCAGATAACCCGAACATGGTTCATCGCAAAAAAGTTATTTTAGACAGAACTTTAAGAACCGATTTAAAATCTAATATTTACAAGCAAGGCGAAATTTATATATTTAATGAAGAAAAAGATGATATAGCCGGTAATTTAAACTTTATTAAAACTCCTGTCAAAGACGGCAAGATTAGTCTTGAATTTGTATTTGAAAAATTGTATAAGCTCGGAATTATGAGTGTTTTAATAGAAAGCGGCGGTAAACTGGGCGGTCGAGCTTTAAAATACACCGATAAAATATACCATTTTATTGCCCCAAAAATTACCGGCGATAATAATTCGTTTTCCTGCTTTGATTTTCAAACGATTGACAATATTGATGAATGTTTGAATTTTAAAATTGATAATGTTGAATTTTTTGGACCGGATATTTTATTAACGTATTATCCGATATAAAAAAATTAAGTATCAGTAATAATGTTTTTATGAAAATTTGTCCGAAGTTTTATCAGGCATCTGATTTGCAGACGTTATTTAAACATTGCAAAAAGCACGCTGTTGCAAATAACTCAAAAGCTATAATTGTTCCGCATGCCGGTTATAGTTTTATAACGGAAATTTCTTATGCTGCATATAATTGCCTTGATAATTCGGTGAAAAATGTTACTATAATTGCTCCTGCACTTTATAATAAAATTTATGGTTCGATCAGCACCAGTGCGGATTTTTTTGTAACTCCGCTGGGAGAGGTTAAAATCCGGTCTGCTGATTTGCCTGTAAATAACAAAATTTTTGAGGTTGAAACAGCTTTTACTCAACAATTATCTTTTGTAAAATATTTTCTTCCTGATGCTTCGGTTACACCTGTAATTTACGGCTGTGAAGATTACAATAATTTGGCAAAATATTTCAGCGATAAAAATATTGTTGTTATCGTTTCTAATTTAAGCAGATTTTTGCCCGAAAGAGAAAATAAAAAGCTGGACGAGCAAACGGCACGTATGATTGAACGAAAACAGACGGAAGATTTGGATAACGAACTTGCCGACGGTGCTGTCGGTCTGTGTGCTGCAATAAAATTTGCAAAAGGTTCATTTAAACGTATTGCCCTAACTAATTCAGCATATGTTAACGGTGACACTTCAAGTGTTGTTGGTTACGGAAGCTGGTATCTGTCTACTCCATAAATTTACCGTCAAAAAGGTCAACAACCATATTTACCATATCCGAATGCATTTCTCTTGTTTGTTTAACAGGTTCTTCTTTTACGTATTCAATTTTTTCGTCATCTGAAATTTCTTCGGGCTGCTTTGGCGGCTGGTTTACGGCCGGTTCATGTCTTACCGGTTGTACTGCCGGTAATTTGTCGATTTTTTTATCGTCAGGAAGAGGAAGACGTATAAGTAAATTTGTACCTTCCGTGCCGAATACTTTGTTTATTGCATCTGAAAGAATTTTGCGTTTATTGCCTTCTGTAAATTGTTTTAAAAGATTTTCGCTGCTGATACTTATAATTACCTTTTCTGCCGTTAATACAACGGGATTAGCCCATTGCTTTAAAAGTGAACGTGTGGGCGGGCTTGATATATTTTCAATAATTTGTGCCCATAAGGTTGATATGTCGTCAGAAGCGGCAACTTGGGCTTTCGGCATCGGTGAAAATTCTTCTTCTGTCAAATTCGTGGCTGTCGGTTTTTGCGGCTTTTGTTCAATAACAGTTGGCTTTTGTTCAACAGCAGCCGGTTTCCGTTCAATAACTGTTGAGTTTTGTTCAACTGCTGCTTTTTCTGCAGCTCTTGTTTCTGCTGCGGTTGTTTCTGACGGGGGTAAAATAGCAGGTGTGATTTTACCGCTTTCCAGTGCTGTTAAACGTTTTTGTAAATCTTCCAATTTCGTATTTTCAGCCAAATTTGCCATGTCAATTATGGCTACTTCAAGCCATAACCGAGGATTGTTTGTCAATCGCAATTCTTTAATATATGCTGAACATTTATCTGTTATTGAGATAATTTGATGTGTTTCAATGTTTTTCGACTGCTCTTTTAATTCTTTAAGCTGAACTTCATTTAACTGTGTCAGTTCAATTGATATATCATCGCTGCAGTTTTTTGCTATCAAAAGATTTTTTAAGTAATCCAAAAAATTTGTCAAAATTTGTGCGGGTTCATTGCCTGAATTGTATATATTTTCTAATAATTGAAGTGCACTTTGCGGGTTTGAAGTTATGATTGCATCAGCTAAAGATTTTAATGTGTCAAATGAAATTCTGCCTAAAAGTTTGTTTATGTCATCAACACTGATTTCACCGCTTAATACGCTTAATTGGTCTAAAAGAGCAATGCTGTCACGCATTCCGCCTGCGGAGTTTTTTGCGATTGCAAAAAGTGCTTCGTCTGTTATATTGATTTGTTCTTTATCTGAAATGTAACGTAAATGTTTTACTATATCATCAGTCGTAATACGTCTGAAGTCAAAACGCTGGCAGCGGCTTTTTATTGTATCCAAAACTTTATGAACTTCTGTTGTCGCAAGTATAAATATAACATTTTCAGGCGGTTCTTCGAGTGTTTTTAAAAGTGAGTTGAAGGCTGTGTTAGACAACATATGAACTTCGTCTATAATATATATTTTATACTTGCCGTATACCGGGGCATAAAGAATTTTTTCCAGTATATTTTGAGCATCTTCAACTTTTCTGTTGCTTGCGGCATCAATTTCAATAACGTCCATAGGAACAGCATTTGCTATATCCAAACAGCTTTCGCATTCCCCGCAAGGGTTGATTGTAGGTCCGTTTTTGCAGTTTAATGATTTTGCAAAGATGCGTGCGGTTGAAGTTTTCCCTGTGCCTCTCGGACCTGTAAAAAGATATGCGTGAGAAATCTTATTCAAATTTATCGCATTTGTTAATGCGTTTTTTATATGTTCCTGTCCTACTAATTCTTCTAATTTTTGCGGACGGTATTTGCGATATAGCGGTATGTATTTTTCATTCATGATATAATTATAGCAAAAGATTTTTTAAAAGGACACCTTATATGAATTTAATTAAACCAAATAAACTTAAACCGGGTGACACAATCGGTATACTTGCAACATCAGGTGCAGTCGAAAGTAAAGAAAATGTTTTGAACGCAGTAAAATTTTTTGAAAATTTGGGGTTTAAAGTTTGTTTGAGTGAAAATGCTTTTGATAAATACAGATATTTATCGGGTTCTGATGAGAAAAAAACAGAAGAATTTCATAAATTTTTTGAAAATCCTGAAATTAAAGCTATTATTTGTATGCGAGGCGGCTACGGAGCAATAAGGTTAATAAAAAAACTGGATTACGAATTAATAAAAAATAATCCGAAGATTTTTTGCGGATATTCCGATGTGTCGGCACTTTCTGCCATGATGTTAAAAAAATCAAATCTTATGACTTTTTGGGGACCGCTTGCTCAAAGTGATTTTGGTGTGCCCGATGAATTTACCGTAAATTCTTTTTTTAGTGCTTTAGAAAATGACAGTTTTTCGTATTCTCCCGAACAGGACAAAATATATAAAAGAGGTTACGCAGAAGGTATTTTATTCGGCGGAAACCTTTCTACCATTGTGTCTTTGTGCGGGTTAGACTTTTTACCCGATGAAAATTTTATATTTTTTGCCGAGGACTTAAACGAACCTGCTTATAAAATTGATAAAATGTTTACACAACTGATTAATATCGATAAATTTTGCAAATATGTAAAAGGTATTGTTTTAGGCGATTTTTTAGATACGGATAATAATCAGTGGCTGGATGAAATTTTTTGTGAAATCGGAGATAAATTAAATATTCCGGTCTTAGGCGGTTTTAAAATTACCCATGCAAAAGAAAAAATTACCCTGCCTTATGGTGTTAATGCAAAGTTGTACGCTGACAGCGAAAATAAAAAATTAATCTTAAATTAATATTCGTTTTTAATTTTTTGAGTTAAAATAATATTATAAGGAGTATAAACAAATGTGGGATTATACGGAAAAAGTTATGGATCATTACAGAAATCCGAGAAACGTCGGTAAAATTAATGATGCGGATGCTGTTGGTGTAGCGGGTTCTCTTACCTGCGGTGATCAGTTGAAAATATATTTAAAAATTAAAGATAATATTGTAACAGATGCAAAATTTCAAACTTTTGGCTGCGGATCTGCTGTTGCAAGCTCCAGTATCTTAACGGAAATGATTATCGGTAAATCTTTGGAGGATGTTAAAAAAATTACAAACAAAGATATTGCTGATCAATTGGGCGGTTTGCCGCCTGAAAAAATGCATTGTTCCGTTATGGGCTACGAAGCTTTGGAAGATGCGTTGAAAAATTACGGTTATCAGGATTTGGATGATTTAAGAGAACCTGAAAAAGCCGAAAAAATTGTTTGTACCTGCTTTAATGTTACGGAAAACGTTATATGGGATGCTATTAAGCAGAACGGTTTAAAAACTGTCGAAGATGTTACTAATTACACTAAAGCAGGCGGTGCTTGCGGCAGATGTAAATCTTTGATTAAAGACATAATTGATACTTATTATGCAAAAGTTAAATCCGATAATCAATTGTCGCCTACTCAAAGAATTTTAAAAATTAATAATATTATTGAAACTCAAATTTCGCCTGAACTTCAAAAAGACGGCGGTGATATAAATCTTGTAGATGTTAAAGATAATAAGGTCTTTGTGAAACTCCACGGCAAATGTTCTTCCTGTAAAAATGCGACTCTTACAATAAAAAGATTTGTCGAACAAACATTGAAAAATGCCATGGATGATAATATTGAGGTTATAGAAGTATGATTTATTTAGATAACAATGCTACAACAAAAATTGATGAAAGAGTACTGGACGCTATGATGCCGTATTTTACGGATGAATATGCAAACCCTTCAAGTATGTATAATTTTAGTAAAAAAGCCTCTAATGCTTTAAAAGAAGCAAGAGGTGTAATTAAGGATTTTGTCAATGCAAAAGATGAAAAAGAAATTATCTTTACTTCTTGCGGCTCTGAAAGTGCTAATACCGCTATCAGAGGTGTTCTTAATTATAACAAGGCTAAAAAACATATTATTACTACAAAAGTTGAGCATCCGTGTGTTTTAAATTTATATCAAACTCTTGAAAAACAAGGTTATAAAGTTGATTATATCGGAGTAAATTCTAACGGCGATTTGGATTTGGAACAATTAGAAGCGGCAATTACTTCTGATACCGCATTAGTGTCTGTTATGTGGGCTAATAATGAAACCGGAGTTATTTTCCCTATACAAAAAATATCCGAAATTATAAAATCAAAAAGCCCTGAAACAAAGTTTTTTGTTGATGCTGTTCAGGTCGCCGGTAAAATTCCTATGAATGTTCAGGAAATGGGCATTGATATGCTCGGTATTTCGGGACATAAGTTCCATGCTCCAAAAGGGGTCGGGGCTTTGTATGTGAATTCTAAAACTATGATAACCCCTTTGATTATAGGAGGACATCAAGAACGCGGTAAACGTGCCGGTACCGAAAATGTACCTTATATTGCGGGTATGGCTAAGGCAGCTGAACTTGCTATTGACAGTCTTAATTATGAAATGACTGAGGTCAAACGCTTGCGTGACAAGCTTGAAACTACTATTTTGAAACGTATTTACAATTCACGTTTAAATACCGGTGTTGCTAATCGTGTTCCGAATACTACAAATATCGGATTTGAATATGTTGAAGGCGAGCTGATATTACTGCATTTGAGTGATTTGGGTATCTGTGCAAGCTCAGGCAGTGCGTGTACTTCAGGTTCTTTAGAACCAAGCCATGTCTTAAGAGCTATGAATGTTCCGTTTACAGCTATCCACGGCAGTATCAGATTATCTTTAAGCAGGTTTACAACTGAAAAAGAAATTGATTTTGTCTGTGATAAATTACCTGAAATTATTGAAAAAATTACTGCTATCTCTCCTTATCAGGATGAATTAGCCGCTCTTAAAAAATTGAAAAATAAATAGCAAAAAAAATTATTTTTGTATTTTATATTTCATCAGAAAGGTAAAAATGATGAGAATACAAAATTTAAGCTATTTTACTCCGACTTTTGGTTATAATAAAACCTTAAGTAACGAACTGAATAAAAAATTAAAAAGTGATAATTCAAGAGAGGCAAATGCTTTAATTCAGCTAAATAATTCTTGCAATAAAACAGAAGATGAAATAAGAGGTTCAGATGATACCCTTAAAAATATGTCGTTGGTAAATACATTATTAAATTCAAAATTTAAGCTTGCATCGGCTGTTGAAGTTATATTCCCTGAAATGAATTATACTGCCAGGGAAAAATATTCTTATGATACAGGTGCATATAAGTCCGTAAAAGATAACAGAACTTTTGATGCATTATGGCAGTATTGTATGGGCTATGGTTTGTCACAAATTTTGATAGATTTAAATGACTTTGCAGAACAAGCGGGAGATGGCGATTTCGGAGTTGAATTCATGCCTCAAGACAGTAATGTTGAAGATGAATTAATAGAAGAATTTACACCTGATGAATTTTCGCCGAAAGGTTTTGACAGTTTAGGCGGTATGGAAAAATTAAAAGAAGAACTGTATGATAAAATCATTTATCCGGTCACTCATCCTGAAGAAGCGGATTTGGATTTTGAAGAATACGGAAAAAGACCGCCTAGAGGAGTTTTATTGTACGGTCCTCCCGGATGCGGTAAAACAACTATTGCAGAAGCTCTTTCTCAAGAAGCAGATTTACCTTTATTTAAATTAAAAATAAGTAAAGCCGGTTCACCTTATATAAACGCAACTTCCGCAAATTATCAGGCAGCATTTGATAAAGCTGCTATGGTTGCAGAAGAAACCGGCAAGCCGTGCTTTATGCTTATTGATGAAATTGACGGACTCACTAAAGCACGTGATCAATACGCTTCATCGGAAGATTTAAAACAAATGGGTACGCTTTTGAATTTGATTGAAACCGCAAGAAATCGTAATATTTTTGTAATTGCGGCTACTAATAAATACGATATTATTGATCCGGCAATCAAAAGAAGATTTGATGAACAAATTTATGTGCCATTGCCTGATTTGGAAACAAGGGAAAAAATAGTATATAAAGCTCTTGCTCCGCGTCTGAAAGGTATACCTTTAGCCGAATCTCAGGATGATTTAAAAGAAATTGCCCAAAAAATGGAAGGTTTCCCATCCAGTGCTATAATTATTATTGCTGACAAAGCATCTGACAACGCTAGAAAAGACGGCAGAAGAATTATTACTAAAGACGATTTCTTTAATGAGATTGCGAAAAATGATAATCTGAAGATTACGGAAAATGATTTTCAGTCTTCTAATATGAGAAAATCTGTAGGCTTCAGATAAACTAAGTATTTAGTACTGTTTAAAAATATAATTTAGTCATTTATGCTTAGGTATTTTTTGCTGTTTTAGCATAAATTTAAACTCCTGAAATGTAGGATAGTATTCGATTATAAAGAATTCTATTCTGTAATGTAAGGAGTAATTATGCGGAAAATAATTATTATTTTGGCAATAATTTTATCTGTAAATATTTCTTATGCAAGTACATACACCCCTACTTTGGGTAAAATAGAAAATGTATTGTACGGATTTCAATATGATAATGAAAATGATTCAACCCGCTTAGACAGGATAGAAAACAGTGTGTACGGGAGGATATCAAGTGGTTCTGTCGAACAAAGATTGGCAAAACTTCGCAGTGATTTATCAACGGATTTGATGGGATATGAAATTACTCCTAAAGAAGATACATTTGAAGAAGTTGCACAGGACCCGACAGTTGAATATCCTGCAGTTGATGAACTTGAAATGGCTGTTTTTAACCAAAAATTCGGGAATATTGATATAAAAGACCGTTTAACTAAACTTGAAAAAGAAACTTTCGGGCAAAGTTTTAGTGACGATTTAGCGTCGAGAGTTGATAGGTTAAAAGCTGAAATTAAGCCGTCAAGTTTTATGGATAATCAAATTGCACAATCTTCAAATGATTTTTATGAAGAAGATGTGATACCTTTAGATAAAAATTATCATTTAGACAGATATGAATCTCCGAACAGATTTGATTATGATGCGTACAACGCTGCTCATCCAAAACCGTTTAAAAAAGCAAATATTACTACTGTTGAAAAATCAATTTTAAACAGAACTTATAAAAATGAGTCTATTGAAAACAGACTTTCAAGGTTGGAAAGTGCAATGTTCGGTACGGAGTTTTCACAAGATGACACGCAGACAAGAGCTGAAAGAATTGCAAGTGCCTATCGTGCCCAAAAAAGTGCGGACAAATACGATAATAATAAATTCTCGCAAAATATGGCAACCGCATTCCAAATAGGAACAATCTTGCTCATGGTGCTTGCTTGTATTCTTTAAAATTTAAATAAATTTTTTAAATTCTCTTTAGCATCAATAAGCTGCTGCTTAGAATTTTCTATGGAATTTTTGATAGCATCTTTTGTATCTGAAATATTTTGTTTGACCGTATCTACAGGATTATCAATCGCCGTGGTATCACATTTTGAAAGCCATTTGAAAGATTTAACAGACGTTTTGCCGTCTATTCCGCCGTTAAATTCCACTTTGAAATCTTTATAGCTGTCTGATGATATAGAAGGAATGTTTGCGGTATTTTCTTTTTCGGGATCTGTAGTCATGGAATTTATCAGCATGCCCGTTAGAGTACCGAATTTTGGTATGTAGGATGTTAATTTTTCAACGGATAGATCACCGAGCGGTCCCAGGACAGAAACTACTTTTGAATCTAATCTGCCTAAAATTACGGCATTTGTTGTCCCGTTCAATAAGTTATAGCGTCCTGTTATGTAATATGCCATCAAAGGACCGGAGGTTGTTATTGAATTTATTTTTGCCCAGCTGTTATCGAAAAGTAAGTCACCTTTAATAGTTTTAAATTCGGCTGTATTTTGGATTATTGGCAGTGAAGTAATTGATGTTACTGCTGTTTTTAAAACTGCGTTCGCTAATATGTTTTGTGCATATAATAAGCTGTCAAAGCGGCCAACGTTTAAGAATTTACCGTTATTAATATCAAAAGCTGCACTTCCTTTTAAATTTTTCATTATATCAACATCGGTTGCACCTTTGGTTGTAATATCCGCTTTAAAAGCTAATGTTCCTGACAAAGCATTCTTTATTCCGGCTGAGCCTTCTATTGCTTTTACAGCATTCATTTCGCTGCCTGTCATGTTTATTTTGATTTTTCCGTCATTTAATCCGTATGATATGTTACCTGAAATTTTACCTTCAAAAGCATCGCCGGTAATGTTGTTCAGGTATATGACGGAATAGTTTTTCAGCAAAAATTCAGCTGCCAAGTTTTGTGCTGCAATTCCGCCTGATTGTAATGTTTGAATTGTGCCGTTACCTTTTAATATCGGTCCGTTAATGTTCGCAACCGTATTTGTTATTGTTATATCAGGCATGGTGATTGATGGAATGCTTACCAAGCCCTTTAGATAGGGGTTTGCAATAGTGCCTGTTATATCAATATCTCCTCGTGCCGAAATATTTGAATTTTTAACACCCGGTATTGCAAATGAAACTTTTTTGGGTACGGAAAATCTCATATTTAATGTTTGATCTTTTGAAAGACTATTTATTCCGCCTTCCAGTGTTGCTATCTGAACATTACCGCCCGATATGTATGTATCCGTAAATTTAGCGGAATCATCCATAATTCTTATATTGGAATTGATTACGGTGGTTTTCCCTTTTAATAGGTCAATATCAAGTATTGCCGCATAATTTGAAGGTGTTGCCGTTATATTAAATAGGATATCTTGAACTTTTTTATCCCCTGTTACTGTTATATTTAACGGCAGTTTTCCTTTAGATGCAGGCTGAAATTCCTCAGGCAGCATTTTACTGATATCGTCCGCCAGCAAAAATCCGTTTGCCGTAAGCTCTATTTTAAGTTTATCATTCAAGTAATTTTTAATTCCGCCGGTTATATCTATTCTTGAATTGTTTAAAAGCACATAAGCCTGTTTTATATCAATATTTTTGTCCCCTATTACTACGTTTGTGTCAGGAATATTTAAAACAGCAGCCGGATTTGTTATTTTTAAATTATTTAACGCTAAATTGCCGTTAAATTTTTTATCTTCGGGAATTACTGTAAAGTCTGCATTATTCAAAGTAATACGTGTGTTTGCGGGTTTATTTTTTATATTTACGTCGTTAACGGAAAGTGTGACAGACGGTGTAATATTTGTTAATTTGCCTGTAGCTGTGGCATCTAATGATAATGTGCCTGAATTGATTTTATTATCTTTTAATATTTGCACCTGTCCTGCAGCGGCTATTACTCCTTTTAGAGGTAATTTTTCGGCAAATACATGTATGTCTGTTTGTGAATCATTTTTTATGGTGCCGTTAATCCTCAGCGGATGTTCTTTTATTTCAAATCCTGCATTTTTAATATTAATCATGTTGTTTAAATCAATGTCTGCAGTTATATTGTTTAGTGCTAAATTGTATTGTCCGTAATTTATATCGGCTGAAGGTATTTTTATGTAACCTGATGATTTTACGTGTTTTAAGTCGGATTTTATGTTGAAATTTGAGCTGATACTGCCATTTGCCGTAAGAGTTTCCAAATCATTATAGTTAAACGCTTTGGCAAGGCTGTTTATTATTCTGAAAATATTATTGATTTGTGTATCCGACACAAAATTCATATCGATTTTAGGATTTTTCCCTGTTTTAAAATTACCTTTTAAGAGAGTTTTTTCGTTATTTGCCGTATATAAATTCAAATCTAAATCAATGTTATTTTTTTTAGCATTCATATGAAAAAAACTTTTTGGCAGAGGCTTGCCGTCAACCAGTAAAGATATGTTGTCAATATTTAATTTACCATTGACATCAGGCGACTCAAAACTGCCCGATGATGTTAAATCAGCTGTTAAATCAGCACTAAGACGTGATTTATTTATAGCTTTAAAAATGTCTAAAATAGGAAATGTCGTATTATTATTGCTGCTTTCAGAATTAGATACCATATCATTTAAAGATATTTCAGGCATTATTTTATTGTACAGTTTTATATCATAGGTAAATTGTTTTATCGAATTTAGTGTGATAAAGCCTTTAGTCGAAAATTTGAATTTTTTATCCAAAATAAAGTCAGTAAGTTTTAAATCTTGTCCCGAAATTGTATATTCAGATTTTGTATCAGCTAAAGTTATATCATAACTTTTTGCAATAATATCAGGCAGATGATTGGAGAGTTTGAAAGGCATTGGCTGCATATTTTGTGCAGGTTTATCCGGATCAGGCTGCGGTAAATATTCTTCTATTAATAAGTGACCGTCAGGGCGGATTTTTAGATATGCGTATAAGTTATCAACCGTTATTGAATCAGCTTCAATTTTACCGATTAAAAGGGGAAGTAATGCGATTTTTGCCTTGAATTTTTCAGCTGATAAAAATTCTTCACCTCCGGGTATCATAAATTCAACACTACCGATACTTATGCCTGCTGAAAGATTAAAACCTGTGACAACACCTAACTTTTCCAGTTTTACATCATATCCTGTTGATTCTTTAACAAGTACTGCAATTTCGTCTTTATAGGAATTCAATATCGGTGATAATATAAATGGCAGTATTAAAAAAATTATATATGCCGTTAATATTATTATTCCTGTTATAAGCCCTGCTTTTTTAAATTTTTCCATTACACAATCCCCTATTTATATTATCAAATTTTAGCTATTTTTTCAACTTTTCAGGATAAAAGTTCCATTTGATTTTTGGATTTTTTCTAAACCAGGTTAGCTGGCGTTTTGCGTATCTTCTCGTATTTTGTTTTAGTTTATCCGTTGCTTCATTTAATGTCAATACACCGTCAAGGTATCCTGTTATTTCTTGATAACCTATTGTATATAATATATTATTAATTCTGCCATGTTTTTTTAACAAATATTCAGTTTCTTCAACCAAACCGTCTTTTATCATTTTGTCTACTCTCAGGTTAATCCGGTCGTATAATTCGTTTCTCGGAAAATTAAGTCCTATCCATTCAACGTCATATTTTTTTGACTCTGTTATATTCTGCTCAACTGATTTGCCGGTTGCTTTTATAATTTCTATTGCACGTATAATTTTTTTTCTGTCATTTTTGTCAATTTTCTGTGCATAATTGGAATCAAGCTCATATAATATTTGATAAGGGTTTTCGTGTGATTTTAGTTTTTCTCTTAAATCTTTATCAGGTGCGGCATCCGGCATGTTATAGTCCATTAATAACATATTTATATATAATCCTGTTCCGCCTGCAACTATCGGTACTTTTCCCCGTGATAAAATCTTTGATATGATTTTGTCGGCTTCTTTAATATATGCTCCTGCTGAATATTCAATTTCAGGTTCAACAATATCAATCATGTAATGCGGTATGCCCATTCTTTCATCTAATGTCGGCTTTGCAGTTCCAATATCAAAACCTTTATAAACAAGCCTTGAATCAGCAGAAATAATTTCTCCGCCTATTTTTTGTGCTAAATTGACTGCGTGTGCGGTTTTGCCGCTTGCTGTCGGACCTACTACCGCTATTACTTTATTCAAATTCTTTGTCATAATATGAAAATATTAACACAACAACATAAACAATAAAATAAAAGTAAATTACAAGCATTACAAAGTAAAATATTACATTAATAAGTGAAAAAGTATTGATAAATGTGAGAATAAAGTTCATTACCGTAATGAATATAAACAGCTGCAATGACTTCCAAAATTTAGCAAAGAGTTTTTTAATTGAAAAATAAAGAGCCGCAAAAGGATTTTTTGTTTTGTAAACTATTTCAGGAGCCCATAGCATAAATAAAAATGCAAATAAAGATGATGCAGCTAAAAATAACATATTCCAGTTGTTTAATTTTAAAAGCTGTTCAAAAGATAATGAATCTAAAAAAGCTTTCATATCTGCAGCTGATGTCAAAACATCTTTTAATTGGTTGGGGTCAAGATCTAAAGGTCCTATTAAAGTCATACCTAAATGGAAAATTCCAAGTCCGGCAACTGATACAATGATAACAGATAAAACAATCATGCCTAAAAACGGTAAAAAATATTTTCCAACCCCCGCCGGCATTGTTTTTATAAGATTGAAAGTCGCTTTAACTCTGTCTTCATCTAAAACAAACACTTCTTTAGAAAGTTTTACGGCTTTTTTAACCATATAAAACCAGGCAGCAAAAAATGCACCCAGCATAAATAATACTGTAATGCCCGAGAGTAGAAATAAAGCCGTTGAATTTACGGTCATTTTAGAAAATCCTAAATACAGGCTTAAAATCCACATAAACAGAACAAGCGGTGTGGCAAGTATTATATTATCATTAGTAATTTTAATTGATTTTTTAAATAATTCTAGCAATTCTGCGTCTCCTCTAAAGCCTTTTTCCTTTTACGTCTTCTCATTAAGTCTACAAAAGCTTCTAATCTTGTTAAATAGCCTGCCTTACCGGTTTGTTCGTCCATTATCAGAGGTAAAATCGGTATTTTACAATTTTCTCTCATTGCCGGAAAGATATTTTGCGACATAATTTCAGGCATGCATGTAAACGGACTTATGTGAATTATGCCGTCAATGCCACGTTCATCTGCATAAGCAACGTCTGAAATTGATTCCAGTGCATCGCCGCCTATGTCACGCATAAGATAAGGTTTTGCAAGCCTGTTTGCACGCTGCAGGTGTGTTTCGCCTTTTTTAAACATTTTCGGTATAATTGCATCTTTTAAAAAGCTGCTGACCGTAAGGCTTTTTCTGACTTGAACTCCCATTCTGCCCAGTTCTTTTTCAATATTTTGATTTGAAAACGGGTCACAAACAAGAAAAATTTCGCCGGTTATATCAACATTCAAAACTTCTCTGTTTTTATCTATTTTTACTTTGTCCATTTCTTTAAAAGCTAGTTTTTTAGCTCGTTTCAGCCCGAATTGTGAATCTTCCTGTTCAACAATTTTTAACGCTTTGTTAAACGCTTTTTCCGCATCTCCTTGTTTTATTTCTCTTGCTCGCAAATAGGCAAGTTTTGTTTCCAAATCATCTACCAAAAATACTTTTCTGATAGCCAAAATAATTGCGTTTATAAACGTAAACGGTTTATTTTTGCCGGTTAATTCTTTTAAAAACCTGTACATCCCGTTAATTCCGTCATAAAGCTGCAGTTCTATGTATCTTGCATCATAACCCAAATCGTGTAATGCATTTTTAATGCATTTGCCGTATTCGCCGAGTCTGCATATACCCGGAGATGTAATCATAGCAACATAATCCGCACCGCCTTCAAGTGCTTCAACAAAATTGCCTAAAATAAGTTTATACGGCAGACAAATAGCCTCCGGTGAGTGTTTTGTGCCTAAAGATAATGTTTTTTTGCTTGTATATGGCGGTATATAAGGCTCTACACCAACTTTGCGTAATGCTGCCGACCAGGCTACATATATTAGTCCCATATGGGGAAAAGATACTTTTATTTCTTTTTTCATAATCCAATTCCATTTAAATCGGGATGTCTTGCCGCAAGCGTTTCATCAACACGTTTTACCGGAGTTGTGTAAGGTGCATTGGCAAGTTTTTCATGCGATGTTTCTTGTACAATTTTGGTCATTACATTTATAAATTCATCCATTTTTTCTTTAGTTTCCGATTCAGTAGGCTCAATCATCATTGCTTCGTGTACAATTAGCGGGAAATATATGGTGGGCGGATGTGTATTTTCATCCATTAAGCCTTTTGCAATATTTAATGCGGAAACATTTTTTTCTTTTTTTAAATCTTCGGCGGAAAGAACAAATTCGTGCATGCAAGGCACGTCATACGGCAATTTTAGTATATGCTTAAGTTTTTCTTTTAAATAATTAGCATTTAAAACAGCATTCTCTGAAGCATATTTCAAATTTTTGCCCATCATTAAAATGTATGCATAAGCTTTTATGAGTACGCCGAAATTGCCGTAAAAACTTTTCACGGCACCAATAGAATTTTCAATATTATAATTTCTAAAATATTTTTTGCCGTCAAAATCAACAATAGGAGCCGGAAGATAACTTTTAAGTTGTTCCGTAACACACACCGGCCCTGCCCCGGGACCTCCGCCGCCGTGAGGCGTTGCCATGGTTTTATGTAAGTTCAGGTGTACAACGTCAAAGCCCATTAATTTCGGATTTGTATAGCCCATTATGGCATTAAAATTAGCTCCGTCATAATATAAAAGCGAGCCGTTATCATGCATTAGTTTTGAAATTTCCAAAACATTTTCTTCAAAAATGCCCAGTGTATTCGGATTAGTCATCATTATAGCAGCTACTGATTCATCAAGCACAGCCTTTAATGCGTCTAAATCAACCTGACCTTTTTCGTTAGATTTAATTTCAATGATATCGAAACCGCACATTTTAGCACTTGCGGGGTTAGTACCGTGTGCAGAGTCGGGAATTATAACTTTTGTTCTGTTTTTGCCTTCAAAATATTTTTTAATGATCATCATGCCTGTTAATTCACCGTGTGCACCCGCTGCCGGCTGCAAGGTTACAGCATCCATACCTGTTATTTTTTTAAGCAATTCTTGCAAATTATACATTAATTCCAAAGTACCTTGAGAATCTTCGGATAACGGATGAAGATTTTGAAATCCTTCAAGCGAGGCAAGAAATTCGTTTACTTTCGGATTGTATTTCATTGTACAAGAGCCTAAGGGATAAAAGCCTTTTTCTATACAGAAATTTCTGTCAGAAAGCTCTTTATAATGCCTCATAACTTCAAGCTCTCCAATTTGAGGCAATCCTATTTTTTCTGTTCTTATAAATTCTTTATCTATAAAAGATAAATCACAAGGCTCATCTGTAAGGTTTATACCATCAGAACCATTGCTTTTTTCAAATATAGTCTTCATATTATCCCCTGCCTGGCCAAATCTTTTTTTATTTTGTCAAGTCCTGACTGTATAATTCTTGAAATTCTTGATTGGGATATATTGAATTCATCAGCCATTTCACGTAATTTTTTGTCTTTAAAAAATTTATATTCTATAAGTTCTCTTTCCCGTTCTGAAAGTTTTTTCATTGATTCCAAGATTTCATTTTTTAATTCATAAAATTCAATACATTCTTCGGGATTTCTTTCTTCTGATTTAATTTGCTGCGGAACTTCCGCATCCTGCATTTCATCTATTGATAATATAGTTTTATAAACTTCTTCACGAATTTCGTTATCAAATTCCGTTTCTGACATTTTTTTATTTTTCAGTGAATACCATTTGTAGCGTCTTCGGACTTCATTTCTGATAGCCCATTTTATTGCCGTTGAAAGATAAGCATTATTAAAGCTTTCAGGTTTATGATTTTTAAATAAAATGTACAGTGTGTGGTTTCCGATATTAATTAATTCGGGCAATTCAATAAGGTGAGAGTCTGAAAATTTTTGGTACTCGACCTTAGCTATCATTTCTACTATATCTTTGTATTCTTTTAAGTTTACTTTTTGTTGTGATGGCATAATTATCCCTTATATTCATATAATAGCAGAAAAAACTATAGCGTACAAGAGGATGTAATTTTCCTTAACATAATTTATCTTTTTTTTAAAAGGAGAAAATATGAGAGCATTATTTTGTACTGACGGTTCAAAAATAAGTTTTAACGCATTAAAAAATTTTTCACATTACACAAAAGCGACGGTTGATACAATATGCGTTATAGATTGGAGTTTTTTGCCTGATGAAACAGTTATTGAAGCGGCGGGTTTTGTTAATAATTGCAGAAATATTGCCGACAGTATATTGGATTATTCAGCTAAAATGATTGAAGAATGCGGAATGACGGCCGGCGAAAAAATCAAGCTTTGCGGTGCTGTTGTTGAAAGTATTTTGGAGCAATTGAGTGATAATTCATATGACATTGTCATTATGGGTTCACACGGTAAAAAAGGTCTGCAAAGATGGCTGGGATCAGTTTCCAGAGAAATTTTGGAGGCTGCTGATATTCCGGTATATATTTCAAAAAATTTGAATAAAGCTAAAAATATTCTTTTTACGGCGGATGATACTGAAATTTTTGAAAAAACTTTTAATAAGGCTTGTGAATTAATTCAATATGATAATAAAGATATTTATATCTGTGCTGTTACGGAAACACCTGATTTGTTATTTTTAGACGGAACTATTGATTCAAATTGGATGATGGCTATTCAAACACAGCAGCAAATATATTCCGAAAAATCTTTAAATGCAGCTAAAACATTAATTACCAATAAAAATTTACCGGTAAAAGAAAGTAAAGTTTTGAGCGGAATACCTGCACAAAGTATTTTGGACTATGCTTTTGAAAAAGAAATTGATTTAATAATTATGGGAGCACGCAGCAAAACTAAAATGGAAAGGTTTTTGCTTGATTCGGTATCAAAACGTGTTACCGTTAATACAAAAAGCGATGTATTAATAATCCCTAGCCTTCAATAACTTCATAATGGTAATCAATATTGTCAGCTAATCTTTTTTCAATTTCGTCAAAAGTCAAAAGTCCTTGAGTTGCACCAAATTTTGAAACAACACCTGCAGAATTAACGGATGCATACATCAAAGAGCGTCCTAAATTTCGATTTGTTCTTTGAAGTGCTGCACAGAATGTCGAAGCAAATGCATCACCTGCTCCCAAAGTCGATACAACGGGACCGTCAAAAATCGGACAGTGATAATAATTTGTACCGTCATAGGCATAAGCACCGTTATTTCCGTCGGTTATAACTATAACCTGATAATCTGATACTCTCAGCTTTTTAAACATTTCCTGTAAATCAGGATGTATCATTTTATCCGAAAATTTTTCCAATCTTGTATCGGGTCTTATTTGTATTCCGGTTGCCATTGAAGCTTCATCTTTATTCATTACAACGATTTGTGCAGTTGAAATAATTTGTTTTAAGTAGCTAAATCCTTTTTTAATGCTTGTTGTTCCTGCATTAAAACATACATAAGTGTTATTTGCTTTTGCAAAGTTAACTATGTCATCAAGAACTTTGTTGCTTTCACCGTTTAGAGGTGCGATATATAAAAGTTTGGCATTTTTTATTGCATCAAAATTAATTTCTTCTTTTTTTATTAACGCATTTGCACCTCTATGTGCCAAAACTGTTCTGTCACCTTCAAAACTGGTTAATATTATAGAAAATCCGGTGCTGATGGCAGGATCTTGTATTGAGTTTGAAATATCAACATTTTTATCTTCGAAAGATTTGAATATGCCTTTTGAATAAATGTCATCGCCTACTTTGAAAATCGCACTTGTTTTTAATCCTAAGTTTGCAAAGTTTACTGCTGTATTAACCCCGCCTCCTCCGACTTGTGAATCAAATGCTGTTATCTCAAGTTTTGCCCCGTAAGGGTAGCTCATAAATTCTGTTTTTTTATCCTTTTTACACACTGAAACTATATTTGCATCATCACTTTCAACAAATACATCCATTGTTGCACTTCCGATTGTTATAACATCAAACATATTTTTCCCCTTCCATGTCTATATTAGCATAAAAATGTTAAAAGATTTTAATATTTCAGGAATTTGTGTCAAAAAAATTTTTTTTGATGTTTATATCTTTTGTGTGAAAAATTAGTAAAGGTTTGCTTATGAAAATACAATTTACCCCTGTTTCTTATCAGTCTCATTTAAAAAATGATGTAAAGCAAAAATCTCAAAATGTTGTGAATTATTCGTATAATCCGGCTGCTTATAAGGATTATAATGTTTCTTTCGGAGCAAGATTATTTAGAAGCCCTGAAAATTTTTATGAACAAGATTTTAATAAAAACGGCATGCCAAAGACTTTACATAAATATATTTATAACCCCGATAATTTTAAATTCAGACGTACAATTCCGCCTGCACAAGCTATGAAAGAAGTGTTCGGTCCTATTGCATATCTGACAAGTCTTGAGCAGGTTAAACAAGCATATCCGGAGGAACCGTTATTTAAAGATTTGCACTCAACTCCATCCAAAAATGCAAGAACAGGTGTTTTGGGTGAACTTGCACTTATGAATGCCGATAAAGATTATGAAAATAAAACACTCTTTAAAAACGGTAAAAATGATTTGGGCATGTATATTGTTAAAAAAATCTATGTGGAAGGTAAAACATTAAAAGAAATTAATAAAGATTTTCATTCGGACATAAGCGTTGCATATAAAGGCTTAAGCGATATACAGTATTCCGATTTGAAAGCATTCGGTATACATTTCCCTGACAGCGGTTTTTGGAAATCTTTTACCGCAACCCGTGAAGATTTTCCTTATGTTTTTATCCCGAGAACTGAACATCCCGTAACTGTTGTTGAAAAACTGGCTCCAAAACCGCCCAGGAAAACTATGGACTATACGCAAAGAAAACGTATGTCCGAATTTATGATTAACTGGCATGCTAATCTTACCCCTGAAGAAAAAGCTGCATTAATTCAAAAGCAAAAACTTGCGATAGAAGATACTCCGTTACATAAATATTTTAGTGAAATCGTTACTATTGCTCAGGATAAAGTAAATTTAGCAGGTATTATGGCTGATTACTTTGAAAAACTCTATGGTACACCTGATTATGAAGAATTTTTGCAATCTCACAGAGAAAAACAATCCGAAATTATGACTAAATTTTGGAAAAAACACGACATGTTAAAAAATCAGTATTCTAAAGCAATGATTGATACAATAGGTGAATTTGATAAAGCTTACGGTCAAGACGGAACAAGCGATGATTTAACTCTTTTGATTGAAATAGCTCAGGAAATAAGCGAAAAAAATGAGAAAAATCGTCAGTTGAGAAGACTTGAACGGGAAGCAGCAGCCAGTCAAAAAATTGAGGAAAAAACTGTTGTAAAACCTGTTTATAATTTCAATAAACCTGAAGTAAAACCTGTTGTTAAAAAGAATGTTTATAAATTAGATGATAATTTTGAAATTGAATTAAAAACTGATTTGCGTGAAGCTTATCATATGAAACTTGAAGACAAATACAGCCACATGCCTAAAAATTTTGTAAATAAGGTTGAAAAAAATATACAAAAAGATCCTGCTTTTACGGATAAATATCTTGTTTCAGCATTTTACCATGATGATAAAATCAATGAACGTTATCTGAATAATATACAAACAATATATCATGCCGGCTTTTTAACTAATAATATTGTCAGGTATTTAAACAAAGATGATATTAAAGTATTGGATGCATATAAAGATAAGCTTTTTGGCGAAGATGAAACCCGTAAAATCAGCCATGCACTTTTTCAAAATTTTGTTGAAAAAAATTCGGATTATGTTGATACTGTAAAAGAAGTAATGATAGAAGCATTGAATGCTTTTCCGTTATCGTTGTTTTACGAAGATACAATGTCAAATCTTAAAAATGCATTTGATAAGTTAGCTGAAAATAATCTTTTGCCAAGAAATCGTAAAGATAATTCTTTCCCGATTAATTTAGAAGATATAGAAAAAGGTGTAACTGAAAGTCTAAATATGCTTGATAGCCGCCTGATATCTTATATGAATCCTGACGAAATATCAGATAGGTTGAAAACTTTAGGATTTTCTTTTTCTCAAAATCATATAAATTTTATAAACAATCAGCTGCAAATCTATAAAAATCCTTTGACGAATAAGGAAGTTTTAGAAATAACCGGTATATTAGCTGACAAGCTTATAAACTTTAATGATTTTGAAATAATAAAAAAAGATTCAGATGCGTATTTGATTATGAACACTTCTATGAATTATTTCAGAAGCTACCCGAAAACAAGAAAATTATTTACGGAATTTTTGAGAGAAAAGTATGTTAAACCGGAAAAAGGTTATTTGAGATACTTTTTAGAAAAGAATACACCTGAAGCATTGACTAATATGAAACTTGAAAAAATCATGGCAGATTTATGGTCGCAAGAAGGAAGCCGAAGTGCATTTGAAGCTTATTGCTTTTTAGATACAAATCTTATGAAACAAAATATACGACCGATAAATGCAGATCTTTATAACAGAATGATGCATTTATATCAAGAAGCAATGTCACGCAGAAATAATCCGGATTTTTACAACAGAATAAAAAATCTGCCGGAAAACAGCAGTCTTGACGATATACGGCGTGCTTTATTAAATAAATCTATAAATAATAAATAAAAAAAATACCCCGAAGGGTATTTTTTTTTAAGCTAATTGAGCTTTTTCTTCATCGGTAACACCTTTAATCGTCAGGTTAACCCTGCCTTTGTCGTCAATTTTAATAATTTTGACGACAACTTCATCACCGATATTCAAGTGCGGTTCAATTTTTTCTATTCTTTCATTGCATACTTGAGATATATGAACCATACCGTCTTTGCCCCCGCAAAGTTCAACAAATGCTCCGATAGGTATTATTCTTACAACTTTACCTTTCATAACCATGCCGACTTCGGGTTTGAACGTAAGTTCTTTTATCATTCTTTTTGCAATTTCTGCACCTTCTTGATCATTTGATGTAATCGTTACAACACCGTTATCCTGAATGTCAATTTCTGCACCTGATGCATCAATAATTTGTCTGATTTGTTTTCCTCCAGGTCCGATAACAGTTCCTATATCTTCTGTTGCGATTGTCATAGTTGTAATGCTCGGAGCAAAAGGTGACAGATGATCTGCAGGTGCTGAAATTACTTTTCTCATTTCACCTAAAATATGAAGTCTTCCTTCTTTTGCTTGCTGTAAGGCTCTGCGTAAGGTGTCATTTGCAATCCCTTTTGCCTTCATATCCATTTGTAACGCAGTAATACCAGTGTCATTTCCGGTTACTTTAAAATCCATATCGCCCAAGAAGTCTTCAATACCTTGAATATCCGTTAATACTACAGGCTCTTTGCCTTCTTCGGTTATCATACCCATTGCAACACCGCCTATCATGCATTTAACGGGAACACCTGCATTCATCAATGCCATAGAAGAACCGCAGGTTGATGCCATTGAAGTTGAACCGTTTGATTCTAAAACATCCGATGTTACTCTGATTGTGTAGCCAAATTCTTCTTGAGAAGGTAATGCCGGAACATTCGCACGTTCTGCCAAGTTTCCGTGTCCTACTTCACGTCTTCCGGGACCTCTTAAAGGTTTAACTTCACCGACTGAAAATCCGGGGAATATGTATTTGTGCATATATGTTTTTTCGGTTTCGGGATCAACACCGTCAAGTTCCTGCTTCATTCCGGGACCTGCAAGTGTCGCAACAGACAATACTTGAGTTTGACCTCTCGTAAATACGGCTGAACCGTGTGCCCTTGGAATAACTCCTACTTCACACCATATCGGACGCACATCATGCGGTTTTCTGCCGTCTGCACGAACACCTTCATCCAAAATCATTGTACGCATAATTTTCTTTTCTGCATTTTTAAATTCTTCTGCAACAAAGTCAATTCCTGTTTCTTCAATAATTTGTTTGATATAGTGGTCTTCAGGCAGAGCATCTATTTTTTCTTTAACAAGTTTCTTGGCTTCTTCTAATTTGTTCTGTCTGTATTCTCTGTCAAAATTATGATATGCATCAAATATCATATCACGTGCTGTTTCGTCAATAATTTTCTTTAATTCTGTTGTATCGTACGGATTTACAAATTCTTCTTTTTCAATTCCGCATTCTTTTGCAAAAGCAACTTGAGCTTCACATTGTTTTTTGATCTCAGCTTGTGCAAATTCAACCGCATTCATAATATCGTCTTCAGTTACGAATTTGCATCCTGCTTCAACCATAATAACGCTGTCGTGCGTACCTGCAACGACAATATCAAGATCTGATTTGTCAGCCTGCTGGTGGGTAGGATTTGCAATCATTTGGCCGTTCTCGTCACGTGAAACTCTGACTGCTCCTATAGGACCTTCAAAAGGAGCACCTGACAACATTAATGCAAAAGACGCACCTAACATTGCAAGTGTATCAGGCTGGTTTTGCTGGTCGTAGCTGAATAATTGTGCTACTATTTGTATATCGTTTCTGTAACCTTTAGGGAAAAGCGGTCTTATAGGTCTGTCGATTAATCTTGATACCAAAATCGCTTTATCGCTTGCTTTGCCCTCAGAACGGTTGTATCCGCCCGGAATACGTCCGATTGCAGACATTCTTTCTTCATAATCTATCAATAGCGGGAAAAAATCTATCCCGACTCTTGGTTCTTTTGATACCACACAATGTACAAATAACATTGTATCACCGCATCTTACGGTAACAGAACCGTTTGTACTCTGTGCATACTTCCCTGTTTCAATTGTTACGGTTTTACCGCCGATTTCCAATTGAGTTTTGTGTGTTTCTGGCATTGTCATAATTGTCCTTTCCTGCGTTCTTTCTAAACGCTTTTTATAGTTATACACTTCTTTTATCAAGTTAATTATATCCTAAACATAAAAAATCACAAAACTTTTATTATATATCAAGTCCTGTTAGTAATTCAAGCGATGTCGCATTTTTTAGTGCAGGGAAATCATTTATGTCATGTGTTTTTAAAAAGTCTAAGGCTTCAGTGCGTGCCAATTCCAAAATTTTTGCATCACGCACTATATCTGAAATAATCAAATCAGGCAATCCGCTTTGTCGTGTCCCTAAAAATTCGCCGGGACCTCTTAATTGCAAATCTTTTTCAGCTATAACAAAACCGTCATTTGTCTGTGTCATTATATTAAGCCGTTCACGTGTTTCCTGCGAACGGGATGAACTTACTAAAACACAATAAGATTGAAGTTCACTTCTTCCGACTCTTCCTCTTAATTGGTGTAACTGCGATAATCCGAAGCGTTCCGCATTTTCTATAACCATTACGGTTGCATTTGCTACATCTACACCTACCTCTACTACTGTTGTTGAAACAAGTATATCGTATTTTTTATTTTTAAAATCCGCCATTACCTGCTCTTTTTCATCATTTTTAAGCTTACCGTGTAACAGCCCTATCCTAAATTCGGGAAAAACATCGGATTGCAGCTTCTCTGCCTCAATAGTGGCTGCTTTTGCAGAAAGTGTTTCACTTTCATCAATCAGTGGGTATACAATGTATGCTTGTCTGCCGTTATTTACTTCCCTTCTTATTAAATTCCATACTTCTTTGTGCGAGCTTGTAAGGACAGTCTTTATAGGCAGTCTGCCTTTTGGTAATTCGTTAATTACGGTTAAATCCAAATCGCCGTGTACCGTCAATGCAAGCGTTCTCGGGATAGGAGTTGCTGTCATTGTAAGCATCTGCGGATTTTGTGATTTTTGTTTTAAAATGTTTCGTTGTTTTACTCCGAACCTGTGTTGTTCATCCACAACTATTGCCCCGAGATTTGCAAATTCAATATTCTCTTGAATTAATGCATGTGTACCTACAGCTATATTCATTTGACCGTTTCTTAATTCCGTTTCGTATTTTGTTCTTATTTTTTTCCCTTGGCTTCCCAAAAATAGTCCTACGCTTAATCCTAATGGGGTAAGCCACTGTATCATGTTGTTATAGTGCTGTTGAGCAAGAATTTCTGTTGGTGCCATTATGGCTCCTTGATATCCGTTTTCTACTGCGGCTAATAGCATAATCGTAGCCACCACGGTTTTCCCGCTGCCGACATCTCCCTGTAAAAGTCTTTGCATCGGGGTTGTTGAATGCAGGTCATTTAAAATTTCATTTACAGCGTCTTTTTGCCCTTTTGTTAATTCAAAAGGAAGATTGTCAATAAATTTTTGAACAAGCCCGTCTTTTTTTATATTTAAAGCAATGGAGGGCAGGTTTTTTGCCGTATTTTCACGTAATCTTAATAATTTTAATTGTACAATAAATAATTCTTCAAAAATCAGCGAAAAACGTGCTCTTTCAAGTGTTTCAATGTCTTTTGGAAAATGGATTTGTTCAACTGCAATTTTTTTATCCAAAAGTCCGAGCCGTGTTCCTATCTCATCGGGAATTACGTTTATTATTTCGTCTTTATAAACTTCAATTGCGTTGAAAATTGCTTTACGCAATGCTTTTATATTCAAATCTTCGCATACCGTGTAAATCGGAACTATTCTGCCTAAATTCAGGCTTTGGTTTTCGAAAAATTCACCGGTCATTATTGAATATTCAGGTCTGTCAATTGTGAGTTTGTGTGAATAATTGTTCATTTTTACGGTGCCTGAAACCATTATTCCTGCATTTTTCGGAAACCTTGCTTTTATTCTTTCAAGCATAAAACGATTACTATTAGCCTGGAAAAAACTCAACTCCAATCTGCCGCTTTCATCTGAAATTGTTACTTTTATTACGGCTAAATTATTTTTTGAGTTAAATGCTGATACAGATTTGATAACCCCGAAAATAGTTGTATTTACACCTTCTTTCAAATTTTTTATTAATGTTCTTGAAGAATAGTCAATGTGTTTTCTCGGAAAATACATTATCAAATCTTGTGCAGTAAAAATCCCGAGTTTGTTTAATTTATTTGAAACTTTAGGCCCAACACCTTTTATGAACATTACATTTGTTTGGTCTGCCGGTAATTTGGGTGTATCAGGCGTCTTTATTTCAGATTGTATTGCTTTGATAAGTCTTTCTATTGCCAGCTGCCTGTCAGGTACGGAAACATAAGGATATTGATCAAATATTTCTGCCAGTATTGCCCATTTAACGGCTTTTTTAGATGCCCTGTAATTTTTTAATGCTTCTTTTTTTATGAATTGCGAAAATGTTTCTTTTCTGCCGTGTATATCTATATAACGGTATTGAATTTCAATATCTATGGCTTTTTTAATTTTTTCTAAATTATCCAATTATGTAAGCCTCAAAACTTCATATATATCCATTTTTTTTGATTTACCGCGGATTGTTACTTCGCTTATTTTTATTACGTCCGCAATATTACTAACGTATGAATATGTTGAACTGCTTATTAAAAAGTTTGTTTTATAAACTTTGTTGTAACTTTCTATACGGCTTGCCAAATTTACCATGTCGCCTATGACGGTATATTCCAAACGTTTTTCCGAACCTATGTTGCCTACAAATGCTTCTCCTGTATTTATTCCTATACCGATTTCTATTTTTGGTTTTCCTTCAAAAATCCATTTATCACGCAATTCATCTACTTTTTTCAATATTTCATTGGCACATAAAACAGCATTTTTTGCGTGATTTAAATCTTGAATCGGCTCGCCGAAAATTGCCATAACTGCATCGCCGATAAATTTATTTATTACACCGTTGTATTTTGTTATTATAGGTTCAATTTCGGTGAAATATTCATTTAATATTACGGAAACTTCTTCTGCTGTCAATTTCTCGCTAATGCTTGTAAAACCTCTTATATCTGCAAATAGTACGGTTACTACCGCTTTTTTCCCGCCTAATTTAATGTCATCAATGTTTTTTACGACATTTTGCATAATATCTTGTGATATGTATTTACCCATTGCCTGTTTAATTTTTTCTTTGTTTCTGCCCTCCAGGATAAACCGGTATGAGTAGCCGAATATCATTGTAATAAGTTGTATTGCAAGCGGTGTTATTACGTTTGGAGCTATGTTATTCATAAAACATATTATGGTGAATATAAAATATACTGCCGCAATTAAAATTAAAGTTATAATTGATTGCAGAAAAGTTAAATTTATAATTAGTGCAAATACAACGGCAGTCAATAAAACTATTATAAACAAATCGAAGGTAAGGCTGGTTTGTTTTACGAATTGTTTATTTATTAAATTATCTAAATATGTTGCCTGAATATCTACACCGGGATGCTTTTGTAAAATCGGTGTCGGCAATACATCTTCCAGTCCCATTGCTGCTGATTTTGCATTTGCACCGACCAAAACTATTTTATCTTTAAATTCTTCAGGCGAAATAATGGGCTTTTTACCTTGTTTTATGTTTTGCAGCGAGTTGATTATGTCCACAGCCGAATATTTTTTATGTGTGTATTCAGTATTTGGATAAAGACTGTAAAAATGTACAAAATTTTGTACGGCACTATAGGTATTTATAGTAGGAATTTTTAGATTTGTTTCATCCACAATTATATTTTTGTCCGTCAAGGTCAGTGTGCCCGTATTATTCAAAAGCATGTACATTCTTAATGAAAGCGAAGGGTAAAGTTCTTTATCAAGAGTAATAATTTGATCGCAAAGAGTTACGTAACCGTTTGAATTTTGGGTTGTGTTAACCGAACCCGTATATTTCACTGCGTTAAAATATGCATCAGGAAACGGTGATATATCGTTAAATCTGTCATATTTATCTTTTGTCCGTCTGTCATCTATATTTACCGCAAACTTATTATTAAATTTTTTAAAGTAAGAAATCTTTTCATTGTCAGGCTCTGTGCTGCTAATAAGCGGGCTAAAGCCTACAACCAAATTTTTTATTCTGTTAACGGTATTAAAAAAATATGTATCGGATTTTGGATTATCTTTGTCTAATGTTGCGAGTATTGCATCAAATCCTATTATTTTGGGCTTTGAATAGTCGTTTAAATACTCAAATATTTCGGCATATAAATATCGCTGCCAGGGCCATCTGTATTGTTCTGTGGATTTGTCATCAATTACTATAAGCACAATTTCATCACTGCCCGGATTTCTTGCTACAAACCACTCTTGCATTAAGTTGTAAACAGCCGGCTCAAAAAATTGCCATGACAACAGCACTATTATTACTGATAAAAATATATGTATTAATAGTGACTTTATAAAAAATGTTTTTTGTTTAAATACTTTCATTTAATTTCCCTATAATTTTTATGATATAATAAATTTTGAAAAAGGGATAGTGTATGAACGAAAATTTAATTAAAGAATTATCTAAACAAAAAATATTTCCTATTATAAGAAGCTCAGATCCCGAAACTGTAGTTGAAACAGTTGAAACAGCAGTTAAAAGCGGACTTGAAATTATGGAAGTTAATGTGGTGAATTCTTCTATTTATAGTGCTATAAAAGAAGTTTCCAAGCATGCCAAAATATGTGCAGGAGGGATTATTACTTCAATGCAGGCGGAAGCGGCAATTTTATCCGGTGCAAGTTATCTTTCTTCACCGATATTTCACATGAATTTGGTTAAACTTTCAAAGGATAAGCGTATTCCTTTTATTGCCGGCACGTCTTCTGCAAATGAAGCTTATAACGCATGGAAAGCACGTATTCCGTTGGTAAAAATATATCCGATTACTGCTATTGGCGGACCTTTGTATGTTGAAGATTTGTTAAGACCCATGCCTTTTTTAAATATTATTCCTCAAGGCAATGTTAAATTATCTGAGGTGAAAAAATATATTCAAACAGGTGCAGTTGCTGTCGGCATTGGCAGAGATTTATTTGAAGGTTATTCTCTTTCGGCTGTCCGGGAGCGTATTGAAAAAACTTTATCTGAACTGTAAGGTATTTTATGGAAAACAATAAACTTGATATTATTGCAATCGGTGAGGGCTTGGTAGAATTATCTGCCGATGAAACGTTAAAAAATGCCAGCTGTCTTTATAAATATTTTGGCGGTGATGTTTTGTCTACGGCGGTTGCTGCTGTTCGACTCGGTTCAAAAGTCGGTTTTGTTACGAAATTAGGCAATGATGCGTTTAAAGATTTTTTATTTGACGGTTGGAAAGCTGAAGGATTAGAGGTTTCGCATGTGTCATCAGCCGATGAAAAAAACGGTTTGTATTTGATTGCGAGGACTGATATTAATCACAAAGAATTTGCTTATTACCGTAAAAAAACTGCCCCTTCGAAACTTTCTTTGGCAGATATTGATCCGGAATATATTAAAAATTCAAAAATCGTATATTCTACTGGTATAACTCAATCGCTTTCTATTTCGGCAAGGGAAGTTGTCAAAAAAAGCTTTGAAATCGCTCATTCTGCTAATATTTTGACGGCTTATGACCCTAATTTTACATCTACGGTATTTTCTTTAGATGATGCCCGTGAATTTTTTGATGATATTGTTGCGGAAGTTGATATATTGTTTTTAAGTGCAAAACACGACCTTGAAATTTTGGGAATTGAATCTGTTGATGCGGCAATAAAGTATTTATGGGATAAAGGTGTCAGTATTGTTGTTGTTAAATCCGGTGCGGATAAAGGGTACTATTTGGGTTATAAAGGTTCTGTTAATTTTATCGAGTTTTATACGTTGGATGTGTGTGATACAACCTGTTCTGGGGATGCTTTTAACGGCGGATTTTTGCACGGAATTACGCACGGCTGTACGGCTGTCGAAGCAGCACGGCTTGCATCAATTGTTGCAGGTATGCAGGCTCAAGGTATAGGTGCTATTAAATCAATTCCTTATCATGATCAGGTTTATTCTGTTTTTAAAGGAGCTTAAATGAGGGCGGTTGTATCAGGTTATTACGGCTTTGGAAATTTCGGTGATGAGGCTATTCTAGCTCTTTTGACCGACAGATTGAAAAAAAACGGATTTGAAGTTGTTGTTTTATCTGCTGATCCTAGAACTACTTCAATGAATTATTTTGTAAATTCTGTTAATTCTTTTGATTTTCATCAGGTTTCAGGTGTTATTAAGCAGTCTGATTTATTAATCTCAGGTGGCGGCAGTCTTTTGCAGGATGTAACAAGCATAAAGTCCTTAATTTATTACCTTTGGGTAATTTTTACGGCTTTACGATATAAAAAAAATGTTATTATTTTTGCTCAAGGTATCGGACCTATTAAAAATATTTTAGCTAAATTCTTTACTGCTATGTTATTGAAAAAATGTAATTATATTTCTGTCCGTGATGCCAAAAGTCATGATTTGCTGGCTAAATGGGGTATTCAATCGGATTTGTTGTGTGATCCTATTTTCTCTTTAAATGTTAAAAAGTCTAATAATAAAGGTGTAATAGGTGTACAACTCAGAGGTTTTAAAACTCTTAATGACGCTTTGTTGAATAAGCTTGCACGCCAAATTGTCAAAGATTTTTTTGATAAAAAAATTAAAATATTCTCTTTTCAAGATACTTTTGATCTTGATGTGTGTAAAAAATTTCAAACTATTTTACAAAAATTAAATCCGTCAATTTCTACTCAAATTATTTCTTCCGGTAATCTGCAAAATACTATTCAGGAAATTTCTCAACTGGAATATATGATTGCAATGAGATTTCATGCTGTTCTTTTGGCTGTTAAAATGGGCATTAGAACCGTTGCGGTTAATTATGATGTTAAAGTCGAAAAATTAGCTTTTGAAGCCGGTATACCGCTTATTTCCATGGAGGCGGATGAAGATTTTGATTTAATTTTTGAAAATTTAAAATGTCTAAATGAGAATAAATTGTTTGATTTTGCAATGAGCAAATATTTTGATTGGCATGGATTTGATGAAGCTATATCTAATAAAAAAAGAGGCTGATAGCCTCTTTTAAAGTTTGCTCCAGGCCAGACTTGAACTGGCACTGAGTTATTCGCCCAATTGGATTTTAAGTCCAACGCGTCTACCGATTCCGCCACTGGAGCAACGGTATTATAATACTTTAAATATAATTAATTGTCAAATGGGAATTTTACTATATATGATTCTAATTCATATATTTTGTCGTATAATTTTTGCAAAATATCTTTTAACATATCTTTTATTTCGGCTTCATTTTTCAAGGTTATTTTGCCGAATAATGCAGGATATTTTATGTTTTTGCTAAATTCTGTATAGAAATCTTTTATGTTGTTGTATATTGTTAAATCAATACATTCCTTATCTTCGCACAGGTCAACAAATAATTCACAAATCATGTTTTTTGACTTCATAATTTGTCTGTTAGTTATTAAATTGTCAATAAATTTAAGTTTTTTATTAATACGATAGTATGTTTCAAGCAATTTTTGTTTTTTGCAGGGGAGAGATTTTGTAAAGTAATCAAGCGTTTGCCTGTAGCCGCTGTTAATTAAGTCTTCACGTTTTTCTCTCGGGTAATTAAAGTCTACAACAATAACATCACCCGTGTTTAAAACTATATAATCAAATTTATCTTTATTACCAAAAGTTTTTACAATAAAAGACGTACTCATCGCTGTAATACACGTATATATTGTATTCATATAATCTAAGGCATTTTTGTCCGAACCGTCAAAATCACCTTCCAGTCTGAATTCTAAAACTCTTTCATCATTAGTTATAAAATTATCAGACAATTGCCACATGGGCATGCTTTTTTGTAAATCACCGTCTACTAAAAGAGTATTATTATATTCAACCGGTTTCATAAGCCCCGGCATACTGCAGGAAATTCGAACTGCTGAGGCTATTTCAAAATCAGGTGTATCATACTTTGAAAATTCTTTGCATTGAAAATTTGATAAATCTGTTGTAATTATTATCAAGTTGTGTTCAATGTCTTTAAAAGTTACAGCTTTATTTTTACCTTTGACAAATTTATCACCGTAAAATTTTTGTTCTATTAAATCTCTTACCCACTCCAAAAAAAGTTCCCCTTTGCTGAGAGCAAATTGGGGACCTAAACCAAATTGAAAATCTTTGAATAAATCAAAATTTACATCTAAAAAGATGCGTTTTAAATCTTCTGCATTATATCCGACTGCAAGCAGTGCTGCAACAATTGAACCTACAGAGGAACCGGCGAGAGTACCTAAATTTATGCCGATTTCTTCCATTGCTTTAATCGCACCTACATAAGCAATACCACGGATTGCTCCGCCGCCGAATAAACATGAATATTTTAATGCGGTATTATTCATTTATGCTGCAATTGTGCCTTTTATTTCACGAATTAAATATTCCGCAATCCATTCAAAATCTTTGTTTCCGTTTGCAGCTTTCTTTAAATAATCAACAGCAGCATCGCCGATTCTAATCAGTGTCATTGCAACAACACCTCTTTTTATACCACGTACAACCTGTAATTGATCAACTAATTGCGGTACTGCATTTTTCCCTATGTTTACCAATATGTTTTCAATTTCGTTTTTTGTTGAATTATCAGCATTTTCTAATTTGTTTAAAATTTCATCAACTGTTTGCATAACTTTCTCCATGTTCCTTATGTTATTATTATAATTCAAAATTTGTTTCAACTTTGATTTCCTTACATAATCTTTATATCTTTATAAAGAAAGTCCTTAAACATCTGTGCTGATTGATTTTAATGCATTTTTTAATATTTTTAATTTCTTTTTGTCAGTTCCTATTCCGCAAAGCAGCATTGTAGATTTTTCATTAGTTTTTTCATCTTCAATACCGTAGTCGTCAAACAAAATTTCGGAAAGCTCATTGCCGTTTAAACCCTGAATTTTTACAAGTATTTTAGTTATATCATCACCGTAAAAATCACAATTTTCACATTCATCACGCAAAATTTCCAATTCATCTATAAGCTGATCAAGTTTACGTCTGCCCCACCAGCTGTTAAGATAATCAATATTAGCTTCGATTGAGGCTAAAAGAGGATATGAAGGCGAAGTTGTATTAATCATATTAAGAGCCTTTTTTATGTTCAAGTTGCACATTGAATGCAGCAGGGCCGTCGGGTTTAACCCGCCTGCTGTTTTGTGCAGTGATTGGACTGTAAAATCCGCAATATTTACTGAACTTTCCGGTAATCTTTCAGAAAATGGATACAATGCACCGTGAGCTTCATCAACTATTAAGTATGTACCGTATTTTTCACATGTTTTTTTAATTGCCCGGACATCGGATACGATGCCCTCATATGTTGGTGACGTTATTATTACGGCTTTAATTTCCCGGCTTTGTATATATTCTTCTATTAAATCAGCATCTGTTTTTAACGGAACTCCCCAAACAGGGTCTGTCTTAATATCGTAAAATACCGGTACTGCTCCTGCCAATCTTACCGCATTCAAATGGCATGGATGGGAGTTTTGCCATAATAAAACTTTATCACCCGGCATTGTGCAGCATAAAACTGCTGCAATAATTCCGCTTGTTGAACCGTTTGTCAAAAATGAGGTCGAAACGGTTTTATATATTTTTTTTGCACGTTCTTCAGCTTTATTCAGTGCTTTTTGCGGATTATGTGTATCCGTTTCCGAAATATCAATTTTGTATAAATCTTTTAACGGCTTATACAAACAAAATTTTTGAGCATGGCTTGGCGTTGTAAATAATAATTTTTTATTTTTTTTCTTTAATAATTTTACCAAACTCATTATTTATTTTTTATTTCTATATTTCTTTTTGCACAATATTGAATAACCGTCATTTTGTCAAGGTTTGAATTAAATTCATATCGTCCGGAAATTGTATAGCCGTTATTATTCTTTTCAATACGTATTGGCAAAAATGTACATTCTATATTTTGTTCTTCAGAAAGCGGTAAAGTGATTTTATATCTTGATTCAATATTAATATTTTCTTTAGTCGTAAACTTCATACCGCCTGCTGAAATGTCAAGAACTGTAATTTTAAGCGGTCTTTCACCTTCAAATAAATCCAAATCCATTACATATTTAATACGTGTATATTGACGTCTTTGTAAAAATTTATGTTTTGCCGGACTTGCAATTTTTAAAGTTTTTTCATTTATTTCTTTAGCATATGAATTAAAATAGAGCATGCCGTATTGCGTTTGTGTGTAAAATTCGCAATAATTGCTTCGCAAAATTCCATCGGGCTCATTATCCAGCTCAAGCATAAAATAATCCGGTGCAACCTCGCATATAGTGCCTTTGTTAGCAAATTTAAAATCATGCGGTACTATTGTTACTCTTAAATCTTTTGATATTAATTCTCTCATTTTTTACCCTTTCTATGCATTTATTATACTTTATTTTTTTAAATTTGTCAGCAACTTTACAAAAAAAGCCTCTCATATGAGAGGCAATGCTGAGCAATCAGAAGAGTTGAGGATTTACATACTTATCATACAATACATTATTTATTATTCATTGTCTGAATTGCTTATTATTTTGTAATAAAAAATAGCTCCTTTTGGGGAGCTATTTTTATAATGGTGAAAAAATTACTTTTCTTTCAAGAAAGATTCGTAATTTCTAGCCAAAAGGTGCGTACGAACCTGATTAATCAAATCAAGTGCAACACCTACCATAATTATTAACGAAGTAGCTCCAATACCTTGCAGAGTTTTAATGTTTGTAACATAACTTGCAAGTGAAGGTACAAGAGCAATAATGCCAAGCCCCATAGCTCCGATAAATGTTGTTTTTGTTAAAATTTTATCAAGAGCTTCCGCAGTTGGTTTGCCGGGTTTAATCCCCGGAATTGACGAACCGTATTTTTTTAAGTTATCAGCTATATCTTTAGGCTGCATATTAGGCATAATTGATGCATAGAAAAATGTTAGTGCAACTATTAATGCAAAATATAAGATATAATATGTTATTCCGTCAGGACTTAGCCAGTGGTTTAATGACATAACAAAGTTTTTCATTGCATAAGATTTGAAATTTGCTTGCCCGACTAATGACAAGATTGTTGACGGGAACAATAATATAGCAATTGCAAAAATGATAGGCATAACACCGCCGGGATTAAGCTTAAACGGTATAAATGAATTCATTCCGCCATAAACTTTATTACCTACTTGTCTTTTCGGATTTACTATGACAACTTTTCTTACAGCTTCCTGCATTATAACAATAAATACCATTGCCGCAAAAAATATTGCCAGTAACATAAATAAGCCGAACTGCAATGAAGGACTGTTAGCTACCATTTGAGTTGTTCTAGACGCATATACAGGTATACCTGACAGTATACCTACAAAGATTATCAAGGAACCTCCGTTTCCGATACCTTTTTCCGTTATAAGTTCTGACAACCACATAACTAAAACAGATCCTGCTGTTAAAACGACAACTGAGCTTATGAAAAACATCATTGGATTTAAATTAGGTAATACCGCACCCGGCAAATGGTGCAGATATAACATGAAGATAAGGGACTGAAATACCGCTAATATTACAGTGAAAACACGTGTATATTGCGATAATTTTCTTCTGCCGGCTTCACCTTCTTCTTTTTGTAATTTTTCAAGCGAAGGTATAACAACTGACAGCAGTTGTACTATAATTGATGCTGTAATAAAAGGTCCTATACCCAATGCAAAGATTGATACAGTTCCCAAAGCACCGCCTGAAAATAAATCCAAAAATCCTATAATGTTATTTCCTTGTGCAATGTTTGCAAATACCTGATTATTTATGCCAAATAACGGCATTTGTACACCAAGTCTGAAAGCTGCAATCATTATAAACGTAAAAATGATTTTTTGCTTTAAGCCCGATGCCTGCCACATTGACATTAAATCTTCAGTTGTCGGCATTTTTATTCCTTGTGCCATTATACTAACTCAACCTTTCCGCCTGCTGCTTCGATTTTTTCTTTTGCTGACGGAGTTACGTAGCTTGCTTTAACCGTTACAGCTTTTTTGATTTCTCCGTTGCCTAAAATTCTCAAACCATCTGATGACGGATGAACTTTTTTAGCTTCTTTTAATGTTTCCAATGAAATTTCTTTCATACCTAACTGTTCAATTCTTCCTACATTGATTTCAGCATAATTAAGTTTATTTATTACCTGAAATCCTTTTAATTTGGGAAGTCTTCTGTAAGCAGGCATTTGTCCGCCTTCAAACCCTCTTTTAGAGCTGCTGCCGGAACGCTGTCCTTCACCGTTATGACCACGACAAGATGTTTTACCTCTGCCTGATGATCTGCCTCTGCCTACTCGTTTTGTTCTGTGTGTTGAACCTTCTTGTGGTCTTAAATCTTCTAACGTAATATTTGTCATTTTATTTTTCCTCTTTTGTTTGACCGCTCGCTTTTCACTGTCGTTACACTAGTAACTGTACGCAGTCAGTACTTATTCTGTTACTTCCAATAAATGAGAAACTTTGTTTACCATTCCCATTATTGTCGGTGTTTGTGCGTGCTCTACAACCTGATCTTTTTTTGATAAACCAAGTCCGGCAACTACTTTACGTTGTGCTTCCGAAGCACCTATTAAACTCTTTTTGAGCTTAATTTTAATTGTATTTGATTTTGTTTTTGCCATAATTTTATCCTTTTATTATTTCTCGTCAATTATCCAACCAATTAATTTAATAATTCAGCCATTGTTAAGCCGCGTTTTTTAGCAACTTCATTAAACGGTGTCAATGCTTTTAATGCGTTAATTGTTGCATATGCAGCATTTAAAGGCGATTTTGAACCTAATGATTTTGCCAAAATGTTTTCAATACCTGCTAATTCTAATACAGGTCTGACTGCACCGCCGGCAATAATACCTGTACCTTGTGAAGCTGGTCTGAGCATTACTGCACCGGCTCCTGATTTTCCTGTTATCGGATGCGGAATCGTTGTTTTGAATATCGGAACCGTAATAACATTTTTTCTTCCGTCCGCAATAGCTTTTTGAATTGCTATAATTACTTCTGCAGCCTTTGCACAACCTATGCCTACTTGTCCTTTTTTATTACCGACAATAACGATTGCACGGAAACTTAATTTTTTACCGCCTTTTACGACTTTTGTAACACGATTGATTTGTACAACCTGTTCTGTCCATTCACTGTGCGGTTTTTCTTCTACTGTTTCTATTCTTTGTTTTTTGCTGCTTCTTGATCTGCGTTTTGACTGCTTTTCTGCGGGAATTTCTTCTTCTGCTGCAGGTGTTTCTGCAGTTACTTCTTCAACCGCTGTTTCGTCAACAGTAATTTCTTCTTTGTTTTCTAAATCCATTGATTTTTACCTTTCATAATTTTGTGTAAATATCGGGTAACGAATACATCAAAAAAAGCTATAATTAGCTATTGATAAAATATTCGTGAGTAACTTTTCTGACATTTATAAAAATATCATAAAAATAATTAAATTGCAACTATTTACTGCAAATATGTTGTTTCAACTTTAAGCATTGTTAACAAATCGCTTAATCTTTGAATATCGCAGACAAGTTTGTCTTTTAAAAATTGTTCATATACGTTATTTTCTTTTTGATTGTATTTTATTAAATCATATACGGGTTTAAGGTGTTCCGGTAACTGTTTTCGGGTTTTATCACGTAGAGTAAACAGTTTTTTTATCTTGTTCCAAGGTTTTTTCATTTGAAGCTTTTTGTAATAATCAACAAATGCTTTTAAATCTCTGTTTCCGGAAAATACGTAGATATCTCCTTTGAATAATTCTTCTACATCTAAATTATATCTTGATGCATTTTCAACAAGCCAATTTTTTGAATAGTTTAATCTGTTTAATCGTTCTTTAAGATTATTGCAGATCAGCTTTGTTCCAGGATTTGAACCGTGAAAAATAAATAAGTTTTGCCCGCTTCTTTTTTTATAAAGCGGATCTATTGTATTTTTTATTATGCTAAAATTAGACTCAGAGTAAGGTATTCTGTATATACCTTTAAAGTTTATATTACAATCCATGACTTACCTTTCACACAACATACGTTGCAAAAGTTCTTTTGAATCATTTGCTTCAATAATTTTACCTTTTGCAAATTCGGCAAAATCGTCATTTTCTTTTTTAAGTGTATTTAAAAGATGCCGTAATACATTTAAATGATCCGGAAGTTCTTTTCTGATATCGTATTTTTCTTTTTTAGAAAACAATTTTTTTATTTTTTCTTGAAGAGTTAATTTTTTGTTTAATCTTTTTTTGAGATAATCAGTATATTGTAAAATATCGGATTCGCCCGAAATAACGTGAAATACATTATTTTCAAATAAATCAACATTTAAATTATGATTTTTTGCATTCATAATCAGCCATTCTTTTGAACCTCCGGATTTTTCAGCCAGTTGTTTCAGACATTCATCTATTACGCATTTGTTTGGTGTTTCACCCGGAAATAATACTGCAGCATCACGTCTTAAGTATTTATACATAGGAATTACATATTGGCTGACTTCTTTAAGATTTTTTTCATTAAAGGGTAACTTGTATATTCCTGTAAAACTGATATTATTTGTCATTATATCTCCTTTAGGAGATATAAAACATATAAAAATTAAATTTGCTAGCAGTTTTCAATAATTTCCGACAATTTATCGAGCATGCATTTTTGAATATGTTCACATTCTTCTTTTGTTTTTGCTTCAAACCTTAATGTAAATACGGGTTCCGTATTGCTTTGTCTTATCAAAGCAAAACCGCCGTCAAAAACAATCCGCATACCATCAAGCGTCACAATATCTTTAATTTCAATTCCGAACATATTTTTATTTACATAGTCTTTTAATTTTTCCAAAACCGGTTTCTTTAGCTCATTTTTACATGGAAAACGAACTTCATTTGATGTAAATACCGCATCAAACGGCTTTAATAAATCCTGTATTTTAAAATTCTGATTTTCGTTTTTATTTTTAGCTATTATTTCAATAATTCTGCAGCCTGCATAAATCGCATCATCATAACCGTAGTAACGGTCTTTAAAAAAGGTGTGTCCGCTCATTTCGCCTGCCAGTATTGCCCCTGTTTCTTTCATTTTTTCTTTTACGTAGCCGTGTCCGGTTTTACACATAACTGCTTTTGCTCCGGTTTTATTAATCGTATCAAATAAAACTTGCGAACATTTTACTTCTGATACAATTGTCGGTTTAGAGTCAGTATTTTTTATTAAATCCATGGCATAAATTAAAAGAAGTTTGTCACCGGTCAGGGGGTTACCTTCCGTATCAACAATGCCTATTCTGTCGCTGTCACCGTCAAAGGCTATTCCTATATCTGCTTTGTTCTCAATAACAGTTTCTTCAAGTGTTTTTAGAGTTTTTAGGTCACTCGGGTTCGGGTGGTGGTTCGGAAATGTTCCGTCCGGCTCTGAAAATAATTCAATGACTTCACATCCTAATTGTCTGTATAATTCGGGCCCTACAAGCCCTCCTGTGGCATTTGCACTGTCAACAACAACTTTAATCCCTTTGCCTATTTCTTTAAAACGGGTTTTCATATCTTTAATATAATCAGGTATTATATTAAAATGCTGCTCTGTATTAAAATTCTTTACTTCATCAGTCCAGTGTTTAAATGTAAGTTCTTTAACTTCTTTTATTTGCGATTCATTAAGTGTTTGATGCTCAAAAGTCATTTTTAAACCATTGTATTGCGGAGGATTATGGCTTGCCGTAACAATCATTGCCGACGTAACATCAGCCATAGTAACATCAGAATAATATCCTATTGGTGTGGGAGCCAGGCCAAGATCAATTACTTTGGCTCCGGCAAATATCAATCCTGAAATTAATGCTTCTGTCAGACTTTTTGAATGTAATCGTGCATCACGACATACCGTAAGTTTTATAGTGTCTTTTTTAGTTTTTAATTTAAGCCATTTTACAAAACCTATGCCTATATTAAAATACAGTTCTTCGGTTATATCTTCTTTATAAATTCCTCGTATATCATTTTTGCCAAAGGCAGTTTCATATTTTTGCATGTTATCTCTCCGTTTTTATTATAATATTATAAACAAAGAGTCATGAACAAGTTATTTAATTCAGCGGCATTTATTTTTATATTGCCTGCATTTGCGGGAACATTGTTGTTTATTATTATTCCTGTTATTTGTTCATTTTTGTTAAGTTTTTGCCGCTGGGATTTATTAAATCCGATTGAATTTGTAGGATTTAGTAACTATTTTGATATTTTTTCGGACAAATTATTTTTTAAAATACTTATAAATACAGTAGTTTTTGCTGTTTCCACATCAGTTTTCGGGGTAATTATACCTCTGATTTTGGCATCTGTCCTAAACGAAAAAATAAGAGCTTCTGAATTTTTTAAAACAGCATATTTTATACCTTTTATAACACCTATGGTTGTAATAGGCATTGTTTGGCAGTGGATTTTTGATCCGAATATAGGGTTGTTGAATAATTTATTACATATACATATAAACTGGCTTTATGATCCCAATTTTGCCATGCCGGCACTTATTATTGTTTCTGTATGGAAGCTTATAGGTTATAATATGATAATTTTTTTATCATCATTAAGTTCTTTAAATCAAAGTATATTTGAAGCCGCCAAAATTGACGGTGCCGGTGCTTTTCAAACTTTTTTGAATATTACGGTTCCTCTGTTGTCCCCATCTATATTTTTTGTCATTATAATAACTGCAATAAGTTCTTTTCAAATTTTTGATTTAATCTATTTAATGACACAAGGCGGTCCATTTGACAGTACAAATGTACTTGTCTATGCAATTTATAAAAATGCTTTTGAATACTTTAACGTAGGCAAAGCTTCTGCCATTGCCTACGTTTTATTTGTTATAATACTTGTATTGACTCTTGTCCAGTGGAATTTGCGTAGCAAATTAATTTATTTGGAAGAGTGACTTTTATAAATATTTTGTTCCAGAACAAAATATTTTTTCATAATCTTTTGAACATTTATTTTGCTGTCAGTATCAACAAACAATGTTTGATAATTTTTACTTTTTTGATTATTCATTGATTTTATTGTATCCAAATCAAATTCATTCAAAGGCACTGTAATACTTTTATTTGTTTTTAAGTTTGTTACAACATAACGTGGTTCAAAAGTAATGCCTTTGATTGTTGCTTCAGGTACAACATCAACCAGTAACAGTGCATTTTTGTGATGAGAAGCAAGCAGTTCAAGTTCACTTGCTAAATCTCTGCCGTCATTTTTGCTGTTGTTGTAAATTTTGTCAGTAATTTTTTCCATATTGGAATTTTGTACAAACTGTGCCTTAAAATTAGGTTCAAAACCAACTTTATTTATTTGCATAATACACTCCTTTTTTTATTGTAAGGCTTGTGAAGAAAATTTTTTGTTATTATTTTGCAGTTTTGCTTTACAAATATTTACACAAAATAATCTTTAAAAATTTTAACGCTGCAATATTTACCGCACATTGTGCACGGTTTTCCGTTGTCGATTTTTTCAAGAGTGCATTTATCAATAGCACAGGCTCTTTGTGCGTCCCAATCAAGGTTTTTTCTTGCTATTGCCATATCAAAATCCATTTGAAAAGCTTTTTTATTCCCTCTTGCTAAATCTGCTGCATGAGCAGCTATTTTACTTGCAATAATTCCTTCTCTAACCTGTCTTGCATCCGGCAAACCAATATGTTCGGCTGGTGTTACATAGCATAAAAAGTCTGCTCCGTGATATGCGGCAAGTGTTCCGCCGATAGCAGATGTTATATGATCATAACCCGGTGCTATATCAGTAACCAATGGACCTAAAACATAAAGCGGTGCATAATCAGTTAAAACTTTTGCTGTCTCAATCATTGCGGGAATTTTATTCAAAGGTACATGCCCCGGTCCTTCTACCATTGCCTGAACGCCTGCTTCTCTTGCTCTTTTTACCAGTTCTCCAAGGACTATAGTTTCCGCAACTTGTGCTCTGTCGCCGGCATCCGCTATACATCCCGGTCTTAGACCGTCGCCCAATGATAATGTACAATCATATTCTCTTGCTATATCAAGTAATTCATCATAGTATTCATAAAGCGGATTTTCTTTACCGGTTGCTTTTATCCAGGACGCTAACATTGAACCGCCTCTTGATACAATATCCATAACCCGCCCCTGCCGTTCAAGCTGTTCAACTACAAATTTGGTTACACCGCAGTGCACGGTTATAAAATCTATTCCGTCCTCACATTGTTTCTTTATGTCGGAAAATAATTTTTCTTTTGATAATTTTGAAATATCTTTGTATTCATCAATTGCTTCTTTTCCTGCCTGATACATAGGAACAGTACCTATTGGAAGTTTTGTCGCTGCAATTATTTGTTTTCGTGTGCCGTCAATATCTTCACCGGTTGAAAGATCCATTAATACATCTGCTCCGGTTGCTTCTATAATTTTTACTTTTTCAAGTTCCTGTTCAATATTGGAACGTTCCATTGATGTACCGATATTTGCATTGATTTTTACGGTCATCCCTTCGCCAACCGCTGTTGGTATAACATTTTCACGGCGATTGTTTTTTAAAATTACTATTCTTCCCTGTGAAACTTTTTCTCGCACAAATTCAGGTGTTACTCCTTCTTTTAGTGCGATATATTTCATTTCTTCCGTTATATTTCCCTTTTTAGCTTCAATAATTTGTGTAGTCATACTTTCTCCCCTTTTTTTATATTATATCATTAATATTTTTAAGAAATGTAACAAAAATAACAGTTTTTGAAATACAACAGCACAAAAATTTTTAATTAAAGTATAAGAGAGGAGCATTTAATATGTTAACTATTACACAGGGCTTAACTAGAGCATCACTGAATTCAATGGACCAATTGACATTTGATGAGTATGACAAAGATGGCGACGGAGTAATAAGCTATGCAGAGTTTAATAATTACGTTGCAGTATCAGGAATTAATAACAAGCAGAATAAAAAAACTAAAGGATTTGATTTGGATCAGTTTGATCCGCAAGGAAGCATTAATTTTGAAAGCAATGGAGGTTTTAACGCAAAAAAATTAAACATTATTGCATAATTTGTAAAATTATGTAAAAAAATCAATTAAATATTAAAGTTTTGAGTACACATTCCGTAATAAACAATATGAGGAGTGTGTATTCGTATGTATGAAGATTTAAAGAAAAATGATGTAATCGTAGAGCTTAAAACCTTAATTGATAAGGCTGAAGAAGTACAATCAGATATTGATGCGTATTGTAAGTTTATGAAACAGATGATACTTTCAGTATCAGGTAAAAATTAGACTGTTGTGGAATGCTCATAATTGTGATTTCGGCTAAATTTTGACTATGAAAATAGTAATTTTAGGCGGTGTGGCTGCAGGTTCAAAAGCTGCTGCTAAGGCAAAAAGACTTTTGCCTGATGCGATTATAGATCTGTATACTGATGAAAAATATATATCATATTCCGCATGCGGTTTACCATATTATATTCAAGGTAATTTCTCTGATTACAGAACTTTATTGGTTAGAAGTCCCGAAGAATTTGAAGCACAAGGGATAAAAGTACATCTGCAGAATAAAGCTATTAAAATAATTACCGAAACAAAGCAGGTTTTAATAAATGATTTAACTGAAAATCGAGCATTTTTGACTGAATATGATAAGCTTGTAATAGCAACAGGTGCAAGACCTTTAATCCCGCAGATTGAAAACGTAAATTTAAAAAATGTATTTACGGTTCGTCATATAATTGACGGCATAAATATTAGAGAACAATTGCTAAAATCCAAACATGCTACAATAATCGGCAGCGGTTATATAGGGCTTGAAATGCTTGAGGCATTTGTTGAAAACGGGCTTAATGTCACGCTAGTTGAATTTGCTCCTTATATAGCTCCTTTTTTTGATGAAGATATTTCTAGAATTATTCAAGAACAGCTTAAAAGCATAAGTAATAATCGTTTTGATATTTTAACTTCCGAATTGGTAACGGTTTTTTTACCTGATGAAAACGGCAATGTAAAAATAGTTAAAACCGGTTCAGGAAAGCAGTTTACAACCGACATGGTCATTATTTGCACCGGTGTCCAGCCTAATATAGAATTCGCAAGAGAATCAGGTATTGCAATCGGTGAAACAGGTGCAATTAAAGTAAATAAACACATGCAGACAAATTTCCCTGATATATATGCATGCGGAGATTGTGCTGAAAAAAATCTTCTCATCTCTAATACAAAAGTTTGGATACCGCTTGGTTCTACTGCAAACAAAGAAGGCAGAACGGCCGCAATAAATCTTTGCGGCGGTGATGAAGATTTTGAAGGAGTTTTAGGTTCATCTGTCGTCAGATGCTTGGCTCTTACAATGTCAATGACTGGTTTAACCGAAAGAAATGCTTTTAAATTGGGATTTCATCCGGTATCGGCAATTGTTACAAAAAACGATAAAGTCGGTTATATGCCTGATGTCAATAATATTACTTTAAAGCTTGTTGCTGATATGACAACTGGACTTTTACTCGGCGGGCAGGCAATTGGTGCTGGTGATGCAGATAAGAGAATTAACGCATTGACCGCTGCACTGTTGGGCAGATTTACTGTTGATGAATTTACTCGCAATGATTTAACATATGCCCCGCCATTTTCTCCTACAATCGATCCGCTATTGAATGCAGCACAAATTTTGGCTAAGAAAATCAGGAAAGATTAGATTTAATATATTTGGCTGCCGCTTCACCCATGGAAAAACAGCTTGCCTGCACCCTTATAGCACCCTGTGCCATATAATCCGCCGAAATGCATCTTCCCGCTACAAGCAAATTGTCATAATCCGCCGAAATTAAAGACTCAATCGGTATTTGATATTCTCCTGAGTGCTCAAGTGTCGATGTATTCTTCTTGTTGGTGTGTACATCAACCGGATAATCTGAAATAACTGCAGGGTTATCGAATTTTTTTCCTGTTTTTATGTCTTCTATAGTGTAAATATAACGCCCTTTTATCCTGTTTGAAACTCTTACCCCGATCATATCCGCAATATTAGATATATATGCCTTTTGAAAGCCCGGGAAATAAGCTTTACAAAAATTACTAAGCCTTAAAATAGCACTACGTGCTAAAACAGAAGCCTTAGAAATATCTAAAATGTTCTCAGGATTAAGATTTTGAATAATTCTTGGGCAATTAAAGGCAATACTATCCGGCATTCCGGCTATTGTGAAAATTTGGAAATAGTTTCTGTCAGCGTCTTTTAGTATGCCTTTTTGTACTGCATCCTCAAATAATGGTGCTAACGCCCACGTTTTGGTTGTATCCCATGTATATGCCGTTGAAAGATGTATCTGTTTATTCGTATTTTCAATGGTTGTTACGTTTCTGTCATCGTCGTATTTTTCAAGCCAATTTGAAAATTCTTCTATATTTACCCCGCTCATTATAAATCTCATACTCATTGGCTGAAATTCTTTCGGATTTTCTAAAAAATTGCAATTTAAAATTTTACCGATTTCACAATTTCCCGTTGCATCAATTACATATCTCGTTTCGATAGGTTCAAATAATATTTTATCGTCAACTTGTAACGTATCGCTATATACCGATAAATTTTTCTTGTTAATATATAAAGTCTTAATAAGTCTGTTATCGCACTTGATACTGTATATACTTGAATTAAAACGCACATCCACATTTGATTTTTGCATTAAATTATCAAGTGCAATTTTGCATAACTCGGGATTAAACCATCCGGGGTTATTTTGATAGGTAACTTGCCCGCCCAAAGTGCTTAATTCAGAAATTAATGCTTTATAAAATTCAGCATTTATTTGGTTCTTACCCGAAAACATAACCGGAACAACAAGTCCTGATGTAATTGTACCACCCAAATGTATATTTTTTTCCAGTAACAGTACTTTTAAACCGAGTTTGCCTGCGGTAAAAGCCGCAGCACATCCTGCAGTTCCGCCGCCTACTACAACTATGTCGTACATCATTTGCCGCTCCTGTATGTTTTTATAAATTTTGAACTTGAAATAAGTTTACTTTCAGCAACTTCTTGTTCGTGATTTTTTAAGATAGTATTGTTGTCTAAAGATAACTTTTCATTATCTCTATAGCAAATTCCTGCTTTTGTGTTTATAAGACCTAAATCATAATCTGATAATCCGGTCTTAATATTTTCTAATTTTTTTGCGGCAATTGTTCCCATAAATTTGTCGTTTTCTTTATTATAAATTTTGCCGGTCCAAAAGCCTGCTTTTATAAATGCATTACGTATGGCAGCAGAATTTGAATATGTTAAAATTAATCCGTCATCATCCAAATGTTCGTGAAGCAATTTAAAAAATTCTATAGTCCAAAGGCACGGACATTTCGCCGGTGTAAATGCATCCAAAAAGATGAAGTTATAAATGTTGGAATCATCTTTTAGAGATTCTCTTGCATCTCTAAAATCTAACTCCAGTATTAAATCGTTTAATTTAAGGTATTTGAGTGCCTTTTTATAACTGGTTGATATATACCTATAATATATATTATGTAAGAAGGCATTTAAATACCCTAAAAGGGTATATTTATTCCCCTGGGATTTATAAAAGTTAAATAATTCGATTAAATTTGCGTCAAAATATTTTTTATACTTTTTATTTTTTAATATTGCTTCAAATTCTAAATTATCAAAAATCTCCGGTGAAGTTTTTATTATTTTTCTCAATAAAATTATATTAACAAAATTTTTGCAGTTATATTTTATTTTTGTCTTTTCTGACAATAAACGGGTAATTTTTTCGTTTGTAAAATTAATTTTATTTTTTCGATTTATTTTTTTTGATGTTTTTATAAACGGTGATAAGTATACTAAATTTTTATCTGTTTCTATTCCTTTTATAAAAATCTCATTAAATTTGTTATCGGTATGTATCGTATCGATATTGGAATTTAAAGCAGAAATTTTTTTGTCAAAATTTTCGAAAAAATAATTTAAAAAAGCTTTAGAATTATAACCGATACCAAAACAAATATCTAAAATTTTAATTTTGTTGTGAGATTTAAAATAATTATCAAGATTAGCCGGAAAAATAAATTTTTCATATGATTCGGTCAGAGCACCATATGTTGAATGATAAATATCATCATCTTGCGGGCTGTAGAGTCCGACAGAACCATCGTTTGTAAAATATGGATAGAATTCGTACATATAACTATTATAGTCATTTTAAGCAGCAGTTCAAATTCGTTAAAAAACTTATAAATTGGCATAATTTTATGTTTTTGGTATACTTTTAATTGAAGGAAGGAAATATGAAAATAAGTGTTAAAGTGCCTGCAACGGCAGCGAATATAGGCCCCGGTTTTGATTGTTTGGGATTAGCTTTACCCATATACAATACAATAACTATTGAAGAAACAGTTTTACCCGGTACAGGTGTTGAAATTAACGTTATATCTGAAGATGAGGCTGTAGATGAGCTTTCAATAGAGCATATGGCATTGGATGAGAATAGTTTAATATATAAAGCAGTAGAACTTTTATATAACTCTATAGGTCAGTCACCAAGCGAATTAAAGATTAATATACATTCCAATATACCTATAGCACGGGGTTTAGGAAGCAGTGCATCTGTAATTGTCGGCGGTTTGATTGCCGCAAACGAACTTTTAGGCAGACCTGCGGATGAAGCAGCACTATTATCTATTGCTACCGAAGTTGAAGGACATCCTGATAATATCACACCTGCCATTGTCGGTGGTTTGGTTATTTCATCGCAAGAAGAAGATTGCACGGTAGTTTATCGTAAATTGAATTGGCCTGAAGAATGGGCTATTACTGTTTGCATACCGGATTATGAACTTTCAACAGATATATCGAGGTCAGTTTTACCGAAAGAAGTTCCTATGTGTGATGCAGTATTTAATGCAAAACGAATGGCTATGTTTGTTGAGGCTATCAATACTAAAGATGTTGAGTTAATGAAGCTGGCTCTGCAGGACAGATTGCATCAGCCATACCGCAAAAAGCTTGTTCCGGGATTAGAAAAAATTATGCAGAATTTAAAACATGAAGAAAATGTGCTGGGCTGTGTATTAAGCGGTGCAGGCCCTTCTATTTTGGTTATTTCTCATAAAAATAATTTAGACAGAATTCATTCTATTGTAAAAGACACCTGGAATGATTTAAATGTTAAATCCGTAATAAAAACATTAAATGTAGAGCAAAACGGTGCTCAAGTTGTCAGTCAGGAAGATTAAACTTTTGTAGCATAAAATTTATCGTATAATATGTCATAATTTTTTTATGCATATAAGTATATCTTCCAAATGTGTAGGCTGCGGTGCTTGTGCCATTATTAATCCTGAAATTTTTGAAATAAATTCAAATTTTGCTGTTGTTAATCCTAATTTTATCAGCGGTAATGAAGAAAGCTGTATTGACGCTGCTTTGGAATGTCCCGTAAGTGCTATACAAATTTTGGGTTAAAAAAAAAGTCCCTGTAAGGGACTTAATTTATTAGCCTTGACCGGTGTATCTAGGTACAAGGTTTTCAGCACTTGCTTTTTCCATTTCTTGCATACCTTTGTAATCATTTTGTGCTAATTGTATTTCTGTTTCTAATGATTCTTTTTCAACTGTTAAATCTTCTTCCAAATCTTTTAATGGTTCAAGTTGAGTTTCTTTCAACATTTCAACATAGTTTTCAACCTGTTGTTGCTGCTGCATCATTGATGTCTGCAGCATTTGCTGCATTGCACCCATATTATTGTTTATTATAGATGCCTGCATTTGATATTCTGAAGTCTTAGATGCATATAATTTTTGTGCTTCAGCATTCCATTTATTACTGTCTTTGCCATACTTATTCCAAAAATCACTGAATATATCGTTTTGCAAAGTAGCTAATTGAGTATTTACACCGCTTTGCATGCCCATCATCTGCATTGAACTATACATTCTCATTGAATTAGTTACCTGACGCTGTTGAGCATTTATCATTTTTTCCATATTTGCAATATCACGAGAAGCACGTCTCAATTGTGATTGAACGTTTACCATTCGGGCTTGGAGTTGTCGAACTCTCTTGCCGGCCATTAATTTTCCAAATGCGCCTATTAAGAAACCCATTTTTCGTCCTCGTGTTATGTACTCTTAAATATATAAAGTATATATTTAATTGTTTATTGCTTACTATATAAGGTTTTGTTACAAAACTTAATAAAAAAATATTATCATTTTTTAACAAAATTGGTTTATTGCAATAAAAATATTTTTTTAATAAAATTTTTAAGAGAGGTAATTATGTTAAAAATTAAATATATTGTGTTTATTATTTTAGCAATTTTGTTATTGTTATTTTTGCCGAAAGTTGTGGGAATATTGCTTTTGTTTTTTGCATCGTATGTAATTGCTGCAGCTTTAAATCCATATGTTAATAAATTACAAAACAAAATGAACCGCAGTGCAGCGGCAACTCTTGTTGTTACCGGCGGAATTGTCGGTGTTATTGCATTATTTTTACCGATATTTTTTATTGCATACAGAGAAATAAAAGTATTTGTTTATATGCTGCCTGAAAAACTGTCAATTTTAGCTAATTTTTTGTTAACCCAAAAATTCAGAGGGCAAACAATTTCTGATATGGTAGATTTGAATTCTATTTTGGGTTCATCCTCAACTTTAGCTCAAAATATTTTTAACCAGTCAGTAAATATAACAATGGGATTTGCACAGGTATTTGTTGTTGCTTTTGCAATTACAATGATTGTTTTTTATTTACTTGTTGATAAAAGCTATTTAAGAACAAAATTTTTGGAATTTTTCCCTCCTGAGGTAAAAGACAAAGCCAGTATGATTTTGTCTTCAATTACTTTAAAAGTAGGCAGCTATGTCCGTGCTCAAGTGCTTTCTATGGTTTCGGTAGGTGTTATGGTTATGATATCGCTTATGCTGCTCGGTATAGATTATTCACTTTTATTAGGGTTAATTTCAGGGATTTTAGATATAATACCGATTTTAGGTCCTGTTATATCTTTGGCATTAATTATACTTGTAGCGGCACAATTAGGCTGGGTTAAAGTTACACTCGCAATTGTTGCATTTTTAGTTGTTCAGCAAGTTTCAAATTACATGATAAGACCGTTTTTATTTGGTAAGTTTATGGCACTTCATCCTTTGATGGTATTCTTTTCTTTATTTGTAGCTCAACAGTTTTTAGGTGTTTGGGGAGTTATTTTAGCCCCCGCTATTGCTGCTACAATTTGTGTTTTAATTGATGAATTGTATTTAATACCTGTAAATCGAGGTAATGCTGTTGAATGATGTATATCTGTACAAAAAAAATTATGTGAAAGAAACAGAATTTTCTGTTTGGATGGCTTTTCCAGGGTCAAAATCTTTTGCATATTCATCTTTAGGCTTTTTGTGGATGTTTAAATCACTGGATGAATCTGAAGATATACACATAGAACCGGTTTTTACGGATACAACGTTATTGCCTTATAAAAAGCCTGATATGATTGGATTTTCGTTTACATTTGACATGGATTTTATTAATATTTTTCAAATGCTTGAAAATTTTAATGTACCTCTTTTAAATAGAAGTGAATTTAATCCTTTGATATTTGCCGGCGGTCCGGTTATTACCGCAAATCCTAAACCTTACGAGAAATTTTTTGATTTTTTTATTATTGGCGACGGAGAGGACTTAAATATACAGGCTGCACGAATTTGTAAGGAAAACCGTGATAAATCAAAAATCGAAAAACTTAGACTTTTGGCTGAACTTGATGGAATTTATGTTCCTGAAATTTCGCAGAATAAAATTAAAAAAGTAACGAATAATATTAAAAATTGTATTTATACACCTATCATAAGCAGTGACGCATTTTTTAAAGATACATTTATTATTGAAATAGAAAGAGGCTGTGCTAACCGCTGTGGTTTTTGCCTGGCATCTTACTTAAATTTGCCTGTTCGATTTGCTGATTATGAAGAAATTATAGATAAAATTGAAATGGGTTTAAAACATACAAATAAGCTTGCTTTATTAGGTGCTCAAATTACGGCTCATCCTAAATTCCATAATATTTGCGGTTATTTGTACGATAAAATGCTGCAAGGAGAGAAAATAAGTTTAAGTTTATCATCAATGCGGGCGGATTCTTTTACTCCTGATGTTGTAAAAATGCTAACGTTAGCAGGACAAAAAAATACGACACTGGCGATTGAAGCGGGCAGTGAGCGTTTAAGAAAATTTATCAATAAAAATTTATCGGAGGCTCAAATATTTAATGCGGTTGAAACTGCTGCCAATAACGGTTTAAAAGGTTTAAAATTTTACGGTATGATTGGACTTCCGACGGAAACTTATGATGATTTGGATGAGATGATTTTACTTGTTAAAAAAATAAAGTCAAAATACAAAAATTTCGATATATCATTTGGATTTTCAAGCTTCGTACCAAAACCGCATACTCCGTTTCAGTGGTTTGGCAGAGAAAATACAAAGTCGTTAGAGCGAAAAGTGCTTTATTTAAAAAAAGAACTGCATAAACTGGGGGTTAAGGCACAATTTTCAAGTATAAAATGGGACTATTATCAGGCTGTACTTTCAAGAGGGGATGGCTCTTTAACGGATTTTTTAATTGATGTATACAAAAACAGTGCAACCTTAGGTGCTTTTAGAGCTGCTGCAAAAAAATATTCGATTGACACTGATTATTTTGCACTAAAAAATTACCCCTATGAAATGGATCTACCATGGGATTTCATTGAGATGAACCCCGGGAAAGAATTTTTGATATCCGAAAATAAACGGCTTTTAAAAAACGGGTGTATGGTCGGAATAAACTAGACTTGACCATTTTTCATAATAACTTATTTGAGTTGCACTGCCTGTTTTAATAAATATTTTGGCAATTTTATCAGACGGGATTCCGATTGCAGCACAAATTGAAGCTTGAATAACTTCAGGATGTGTCACAATAATAACACGATTTCCGATATTTTTTTCTACCACTTCATCAATTATTTTTTTTGTATGAACAATAAAATCATTAATGCTTTCAGCCTCAAGATTTTCATCATATTCCGGATTATTAAACCAACTTTCCAACAATTCCGGAGATTTACTTTCTATCTGAGAAAGAGTTAAGCCATTTAATTTGCCGCATTTTCTAGGCCTTAAATCATCTAATGTCAAAATATCTTTTTTGTAGAGTTTTGCAATCATTTTAGCGGTTTGAACAGTTCTTGTCGATGGTGATGTATATATAACGTCATTTTTAACCGCACGACGCTTTAAAAATTCGCATATACGTTCAACTTCTTCCTGACCTAATTCGCTCAACGGCGGATAGTTTTCTATATGTGAAAACCTGTTTTCTTCAGTATATATAGTTGCTCCGTGGCATATAAAAGTAATTTTACATTTTCTGTTAAAATACATATTTGACCTCTTTTTTTATATTATAACATAATTTCTCATATTTGTGCATCGCTTGACATTAATTTTTGCTTGTTGTCTAATAATATTAAGCCGTAAATTTCGTGCTGAAACGGCGACTCAAAAAATTTATAGCCGGAATGAGTAAGGGTTTCAGGCTGCAGAATAAATTTTTTGTAACTGTATGTAATAAAATTAAAGGAGAAAAAAATGCCTACAATTAACCAGCTAGTTCGCAGAGAACGTAAAAAGCTAACAGACAAAACAAAATCTCCTGCTTTGATGGATTGCCCTCAAAGACGAGGAGTATGTACAAGGGTTTATACAACAACCCCTAAAAAACCGAACTCAGCACTCAGAAAAGTTGCAAGGGTCAGATTAACTAACGGATTTGAAGTAACTTCATATATTCCGGGTATCGGTCATAATTTACAAGAACACAGTGTTGTACTTATAAGAGGCGGAAGGGTTAAAGATCTTCCCGGTGTAAGATATCACATTGTAAGAGGCACATTAGACACAGCCGGTGTTGCTAACCGTGCTCAAAGCAGATCTAAGTACGGTGCTAAAAAAGGAAAGGGTGGTAAGTAATGTCAAGACGTTCTAAACCGGCAAAAAGAGTTCCTTTAGCAGATCCGGTATATAATAGTGTAGATATTTCAAAATTTATAAACAGAATTATGCGTCGTGGTAAAAAATCTTTGGCTGAAAAGATTTTCTATTCTACAATGACTAAAATTGAAGAAAGAACTAATGAAAAAGCCGTAGAAATTTTCCAAAAAGCTTTGACGAATGCTACTCCACTGTTGGAAGTTAAAGCAAGACGTATAGGCGGTTCAACTTATCAAGTGCCTATTGAAGTTAAAGCAGACAGAGGTTTTGCTCTTTCTTCTTCTTGGCTTATTGAAGCTGCTAAGAAAAGACACGGTAAATCCTTTATTGATAAGCTTACTAATGAGCTTATTGATGCTTCAAACGGTCAAGGTGCCGCTTGTAAAAAACGTGAGGATACTCACAAAATGGCTGAAGCTAACAAAGCTTTTGCACACTACAGATATTAATTTTAAGAACCCGCTCAAGCGGGTTCTATTTTTTGTAAATCTTTTTTAGGGGTTGTTATCTTATTTATTCCGTACTGTTCCGTGAATGTGTTTATCACTGTAGGATTTATTATATTTGGTTTACAGTCTGATAAATATATATTTTTTGCTCCTGAAAGTTTTAAATTTATCATACCGGAAATGGAATTTGCATCACATTTCGTTATAAAAAATACTAAGTTCTTGTATGAAATAGGAATTTTTTCAAATATAATATCCAAAGCATTCAAAAGAAGCGGGAAATTTTTTGCTATATTTATGTTATTTTTGCACGGATATGAAAAACTTATTATGTGTGAATTTTTAGGCACATTTTTTATTAATGTATCAAAATATTCCGCTTGTCTATGCGAATATTCAGCCATACCGATTATGAATATAAACGGTTCTGTGTCTAAATTAATGTTATCGACTATTTCAACAAGTTCTGACAGATTGTAACTTATCGTGATATTTTCTTTTTTTCTGCCTTTTGTAAAACCTTTTGCCTGTTCAGCAGCTTCAATTACAGGCTTAAAATTGTTGTCATGTATTTTTATAACCCCTTTAGGGGGAATATCTTCCGTTGTAAACAATCTGCCCCGGATTAAAAATTCCGTATTTTGTGTTGAATGTTTTGTTATTAATACTGCCCCCGGAAATGTTGCATAATCCAATACATAATTTTCATCATATGTGGCAAAGTGCCCTTTGAAATTTTTAAATTCCTTAAATTTTTCAAAACTATGAGCTATCAGTAATTCTCCATGCGAATATACCGATATTTCACTGTTTGTTTTCAGTAAATTATACAAATCCGTCAGATTAGAGCCTGACACAAGTATGGCTTTGCCCGGATTTGTAGATAATGATACAGATGTTTTGGTTGATTTTCCAAATGCTTCTTGTTGTGCTTTTTGCCTTTGCTGCCACAATTTTTTGTCAATTAATGCTAATTCTGCAATTGCATTTTTGAATTTTTTTACGGAAAAATTTTTGTAATTATAAATATTTAAACAGTTTATAACCTGATTTTGGGCTTCAATATCGTCTATCCCGTAATCATTAAGTTTGACATAACTTAATGAAACACTTTTCAGCATTACGTATAACAATTCATAGTAGCATTTTTGAATAGGATTAAGCTGTTTTTTTGCCAAAATTCTGTGCCCTATTGCCAGTACATCTGACAAAACCATATCAGGTGTAAGCTTTAAAATTTGCGGTAAATCTTTTTTTACTTTAAATGCTTTATTGTATTCCCTTTTAACAAAAATATAATCATTATAGTACTTAGTTATGATATTTAAAAGCTGCACATCAGTGTATTCGTTTGTTGAAATAAGGTTTGCAATTTTATTTATAATGTCTTTTTTAAGTTCATCAAATTTTAAACCGTTTTTCTCGGAATTAATAATATAAAATGCAATTGAACGTAATAACACAAGCAAAATTTCCTGATAAGAGGAGATATTTGGGGCAATTGAACACATTCCCCTGCCTGAACATTCATTATAGTCATAATCATTAGTATAATACATTTTTTACCGCCAAATAATTTATAATATCATCAGATTCATACATTTTTACGTTATTTTCTCTATCGTATAAAAATGGAACCTGCTCTTTTCCGCCGAGTTTCAGCAGTTCTTGTTTCTCTTTTAAATCCGTTATATCGTGTGTTTTATATTTAATTTTTTTATCGTCCATAAAATTCATGACTTTTTGACTGTAAGGACATGTGTGTAATATGTATAAATCGTACATTTTTGCTCCTTAAGCTCATTATAAAATATTTTCAGATGATTTAATCCCCGAATAGTCTAATAATTGCATGCAAAACTTTTTTATATTAAACTTTTGTTATGAAAAATATATTAGTAGTATTCGGTACAAGACCGGAAGTTATAAAGTTAGCTCCGATTATCATTGAATTAAAAAAGCATCCAAAAAAGTATAATGTTATAGTTTGTAATACTGAACAGCAAAAAGAACTTTCCAATCAAACATTAAAATATTTCAATTTGAAAGCGGATATAAATTTAGATTGTATGCGTCAAAATCAATCATTAGCGGAAGTTCAGACAAGAATACTGACCGAATTAGATAAGGTATTCAGTCAAAACAGTATTGATGCAACAATTGTTCAAGGCGACACAATGACAGTTCTTTGCGGAGCATTAATAAGTTACTATAGAAAAGTTCCTGTATTCCATGTAGAAGCCGGTTTACGTTCTTATGATATTTATGAACCGTTTCCCGAAGAAGTTATGCGTCAGATGACATCTAGAGTTGCACAGCTGCACTTCGCACCAACAGAAAAAAACAGACAGGCTCTTTTAAAAGAAGATATTTCAGATGATAAAATTTTCGTAACAGGAAATACTGTTATAGACGCACTGTTTTGTCTTTCAGATAATGTTTTATCTGAAGCTGCAAAATTCTTTGACTATATTGATGAAAATTTAGTTTTAATAACTGCACACAGACGTGAAAACCACGGGGCAAGAATTGATAAAATTTTGGATGCTATTGAATATTTAGTTAAAGAATATTCAAACCATACTTTTGTAATTCCGGTGCATCCTAATCCGAATGTACATGACAAAATTTACGCAAGATTATCGAAATATTCCTGCGTAAAACTTTTGCCGCCTCTTGATTATCCTTATTTGGTGTATTTAATGAAAAATGCAAAATTAATTTTAACGGATTCAGGCGGAATTCAAGAAGAAGCTCCTACATTCGGCTGTCCGACACTTGTTATGCGTTATGAAACTGAACGTCAGGAAGGTATTGATGCCGGTGTTTCGACACTTGTCGGGGCTGATTATGATAAGATTATTGAATACAGCGAAGAAATTTTGTCAAAAACCAAAGCTGAAACAAGATTATCTGCCCAAAATCCATACGGAAACGGTAACTCTGCTCAAATTATAGAAAAAATTATAAACAATTATTTTCTTGCAAGTTCTTTATAATTTCTTCTTGAACGCAGCATGACATTGCTTGCATATGAATTACTGATCTTAGAATTAATTTTCGGCATATTATCAAGTTCTCGCTGAAAATTTTTGTATAACTCTATTTCTCTTTGTTTTATATCTTTTTTTATTGTTATTGAATTTTCATAGTCAGTAATTGATTTTGCGGATTTAATAACAAAAGCGAGTATAAATAAGACCGCAATTGACCAAATAACTTTTTCAACAGGAAAACGTTCACTCAAAATAATCGGAGCAGCATTTTTTGTCTGTGACAAAATAGTCGCATTTGCTATATCTTTCGCTGTTATATATATTTTTATTTCATTGTTAGAAATATTTTCAACTACCAAACTGTTTATTTCATCAGTATTTTTATATATTGCGTTGACAGACTTTGATGTAGTAATGCCCTTTATATCAAGTGACAAATTATCGCTGCCTTTAACATATTTTTTAACAACAGGTTTGCTGTCAGATTTGAGGACAATATTATATCCGTCATTTGTGCCTTCTAAAATTATTGTATGTAAATAATTCTCAGCTGCATTAGAACATAATCCCATTAATAATATTGTAAGTATCAAAATAAATTTTTTCACAACTATCCCCTTTTTTACTCTTTAATCTTAAAGGTTTTTGAAAGAAGTATCATCAATCTTTGGGTTTATTTTGGTCGGTCAAGAGTTTTATAATATTGTAAACTTATGTTACAAAAAGCGACCATGCTGAAATCAGCCGGAATTTAAAAACTTTATATAAATGTAAGCGAGGATGGTAAGATGATAACACTGACACAAAAGCCAAATGAAAGATCTTATGTAAATGAAACACAAAAGCCGTCAGAAATAGTTGAAACGTCGGGATCACTGGCAATGTTATTTTCAGACGGACTACTGACAATGGGTCAGTATGATGAATTTATTTCGAGTAATCCTTTTGCGGTAGATTACAGCATGTACACAACCTCAGAAGGCAGTGACGTGAGCGGCGGGTTTTTGGCATCATTTTCAAATGCAGTGTCCGCATTAGGCGGCGGATTTTGTTCGGCGGGCGGAAGCTGCGGAGGATTTTCGTCAGGCGGCGGAGGCTTTTCATCAGTTTGTTAAATATACATTAAAAAGCGGTTGTTTAATTCAACCGCTTTTGTTTTAATCAAATTATGGATAAGAAATTTTATGTCTATATAATTTTAACTGAACGCAACACATTTTACTGCGGGTACACTGATAATGTTGAAAAACGCTATCAATTGCATTTAAAGGGGATGGGAGCAAAATATACAAAAGCAAATAAACCTGTAAAACTACTTTGGCAAAAAAAATTCGATACAAAAAATGAAGCTCAAAAAGAAGAATACCGCATAAAGCATCTTTCAAGGAAAGAAAAAGAAAAAATTATTTTTGGTTAGATTTTTGTAATTTTTCATCTAATTTTTTAATATAATTAAGCTCTTTTTCCAACTGTTTTTCTTCTTTTTTAATTTCATTTTGCAGCTGCTTAATTTTTAATTCTTTAAATTTAGCCGGAGTTTCGTTAAAAGTTGTCGATCCTTTAATCTTTTGCTGCATTTTATAATCTTTATGCTTAAGTTTAAACTCTTCATCCATTTCTTTTAATTTTTGTTTATATTCAATTTCCATTTGTTTAAAATCAGCTTTCATTTTTTCTTCATCGGCTTTCTTTTGAAGCTCCTCGCTTTTTTTCAAAGCTTCTTCTTCTTTTTCTAAAATAATCGGCTGAACAACACCATCTTGAACGAGCTTAAAACCATTTACACTGATTGCGACTTGTTCAATATCAAACGATATAAGCCTTGACTGTTCGCCATCAGTACTCCAAATTCCCAAGAAAATCGGACGTCTGCCGGTGTATGCATATGCATAAGCTGCTACACGATCAGGTTCATCTTTTAAAAAACCTAATGGATAAATATCCCATCTTACATCATCCAGTCTTAAATTCTTGTATTCTTTCCAATAATAGATAATGGAGTCACGCAGTTCAACGAGATTATAGGAGTTTTTTGTTTCAAAATCATAAATAATTGCATTAGTTTGCCAAATTCCGTCATGAGAATTACCAAGTTTTTCCTTGACCAAAAGTTTAGTACCGTCAGATGAAAAATCAATAGGAGTAAGCGTTCTAAAAGTATAATTATTATCAATAGCTTTTTCTGTTGACAAAATAGGCTCAGGAATACGATGAACAGCGTTAGCACTCATAATCCTGCTTAACGGAGTACCAGTTTTTTTAAGAGGAATAACAAACAAATCACACGCAGTTGAAGCACTGTTAGGATAATAATAAACAACAGGATAGACCATTATAGAATAATCCGGTGAAGTTATCCCCTGACCGTTATACTGTCTTAATTGATAGAATTTTTTTGTAATATTTAAATCAGGACTTCCAGGAGGATCATTGTAGCCTACTATACGATAAGTCGGTTTTGGTATATATTTCATATCTGAACCTTTTACAGGTTCAGGAAACTTAATTTCATCATTAGATTTATCTCTATATCGTGACAAATTTTCATATTCATCAACAGTCATGTAGCCTGAAGGTTTATAATCTAATTTTTTACGTTCGTATTTCTCTTTTTCTTCTTGTTTTTGAACATTTAGCAGATATTCAGCTTCACGCTCTCTGACATCTTTTTTAAATGCATATACAGTACAGGATGAAATAAAAATTGTTAATATTAATAAAAGAATTTTGAAACGCAAATTACACCAAACCCTCTTTCATTGCTGTAGCAACAGCCTTAGAACGGCTTTCTGCATATAATTTTTGTAAAATACTGTGAACATGAGTTTTAGTAGTAGAAAGCGTAATTACCAATTTTTCGGAAATCTGCGGATTACTCATCCCATCAACAATTAATGCCAAAACTTCCATTTCTCTTTCAGTCAAACCGTAAAGATTTTTTCCCAGCTTATAGTTGATTTCACCACGTTTTTTTTCAACAGCAGTGCTTTTTCTAATATTTGTAAGAACAATTTTGGCAATAGCAGGATCAAGCCATCCTGCACCTTCACTGACAGCAACAGTTGCCGCAACGGTTTGCTCTGAAGTTGCACCTTTGGTTATATAACCGTCAGCACCGGCTTTAAATGAATCAAATATGTCATCTTCATCTTCTCGGGATGTATACATGAGAACTTTTATCTCAGGATTAACAGCTTTAATTTTTCGTGTTGCTTCAATACCGTCAATGGTCGGGAGTCCGATGTCCATTATAACTAAATCAGGCTTTAATTTTAAAGCTTTTTCAACACCATCTTCACCGTCAGCGGACATATCCATAATCTCAATATCAGGATTTTTTGATAAAATAACCGATAATCCCATTCTTGCCATATCGTGATCTTCTACAATCAAAACTCTTATTTTAGCCATTTGAAACCTTTACTTTCTTTTGAACTGAATTAGGTAAAATAAATGAAAATTCACTGCCTTTTTGTAATTTAGATTCAAGCCAAATTTTGCCGCCGTGAGCTTCAACAATTTGGCGTGACAGATAAAGTCCGAGCCCTGTACCGGTAGAGCGTTTTTTACTCGTCCCTTGCGAAAATCTTGTAAACAAAAGCGGAATATCTTCTTTAGGAATACCATTACCGTTATCATTTACTGAAAATATAAAATCACCGGCTTGAGCTTTAGCAAAAACTTCAATTTTACCGTTTTTATTTGTATAATTAACCGCATTACCGCAAAGATTTATCATAACACGTTTAATTTCGCCTTTGTCTGCTAAAATTTCAACGTCATCACTAATGTCACAATTTAAAATAAATTCAATATTTTTATTGTCAGCAAGCGGTTTTAACTCGTCAAAACACTGTTCAATCAAATATTTTGGCGGGAAAATAGTTTTACATAAAGTTAATTTACCGCTTTCAAACTTATATACTTCCAAAAGTGCATTGACAAGCCCGAGTAAATCTTCATTACTGTGAAGCATAGTTGAGAGCAAAACAGTCTGTTTTTCGTCAAGCACACCCAAAGAGCCGTCAAGGAAAAATTTCAATGTCTGAATAGCTGCCAAAAGCGGTGTTCTTAAATCGTGCGTCAGTGTTGCAATAAAATCATCCCTCAACCTTTCGGTATCCTTTTGAAGGCTGACATCACGTATAACACCGACATATCTTTCTTTTTCTTCAGTCGAAATTGATGCAAAATTAATTTCGACTGGAATTCTTTTATCGCTTAATGCATTTCTTATATAACAATCTCTGATTAAGATTTCAGATTTTTCTTTACCTAACCCGAAAATTCCTGATTTACCCGCTTTATTAAAATCAACATTATCGGAATAAGCAATTTCTTGCAGCTTCATATGGCATAAAGCAGTTTCTGAAAGCCCAGTCATATTTTCACAGGCAGGATTTACCTGTTCAATAATCCCAAGTCTGTCTATTATAATTATTCCGTCAGCACAGTAATTTATTATACCGCTTAATTTTAAATTTGCGGCAGTTAAATCAGCAGTTCTTTCCTTTACCATTTGTTCCAAATTTTGGGAATAATTTTCTAATTCATTTTTTGCTTTTTCCAGTTCATCAATTTTTTCGTTTAATTTTTTAAGCAAATGGCTGCGTTCAATCCCGTTTTTAATATTTAAAATTAAATCATCATTATCCCACGGCTTTTCAATATATTTATATAATCCGATTTCATTAATAGCCTTGATTGCATTTTCTTTGTCAGCATAACCGGTTAAAAGTATCATTGAAACATCGGAATGCAATTTTTTTGCGGCAGTTAAAAATTCCAAACCGTTCATTTCGGGCATTATAAAATCAGAAATAATTAAATCAGGAGTTTCCTTTTTCAAAAACAGCAGTGCATCTTTTGGGTTATTGAAAAAATGAGCATCATCAAATCCTTCGACTTTTAAAAGTGTTTTAAATGCCGAAGTAACAATTTTTTCATCATCAACAACAACTATTTTACCCATAATACTTTAATTATAGTTTATTATTTAAATAAGAACAAATTGTTTACAAAGTTGCAATAATTTATAGAAGGGAATAAGTGTATAAGATTGTATCTAAAGTGAGGTGCCCCGTCATTCTGAGCGAACTCCCCGTCAGTTATTCTGAGCGAAGCGAAGAATCTCATGTGATTATTAAATGAGAACATTCGGGCAAAGCCCACAGGATGACGAGCGGAAGGGAAAAATGGATTAAGACAATAAGTTTGTTAATAACTTTTTGCCAAATATTATTACACTCATTTGTCCTTTTGTGCAATGTGAAAAACAAAATTTAATAATATCTTGTACACAAGAAAGGAGTAATAATATGACTGAACGACTTGAGCTTTACAGATGCAACATATGCGGCAACATGGTGCAAGTTTTGCTATCCGGTGCAGGAGAACTTGTATGCTGCGGCGAGATGATGGAAAAAGTAGCCCCAAAGGACAAAGATTTTGAAGGTTTAGAAAAGCATCTGCCGGTATTTGAAAAAAATGAGAAAGGTGAAAATGTAATTAAAGTAAGTTCAACACCGCATCCTATGGTTGATGAACACTATATAATGTTTATTGAAACAATTTCAAAAGATAAAAACGATGTAAAACTTCATTATCTGTATCCCGGCATGGAGCCTGAATTTGTAACTGAAACGGATGAGGTTTGTGCATTGGAATATTGTAATATACACGGTCTGTGGGAGGCTAAAAATGATTAACGAAAAAGTAATATCAATTTTAAATGAACAAATTAATAAAGAATTCTATTCAGCGTACCTGTATTTAGCAATGTCTGCATATTTTGATGAAATGGGATTACACGGATTTGCTAATTGGACAAAAGTTCAGGCACAGGAAGAAATGGATCATGGCATGATAATTTTTGACTACATAATTGATCGGAATGCTAAAATTGATTTTAAAAGTATAAATGTTCCTGAAACAAATTTTAAATCGCCTTTGAATGTTTTTGAAAGAATATTGGAACACGAAAAATATGTTACTTCATCAATAGATATAATAGCTAATATGTCATTGGATGAGTGTGATTTGGCAACAAGGAATTTCATAAACTGGTACATAAAAGAACAGGTTGAAGAAGAAAGCAATGCAAGCGATATAATTACAAAACTAAAAATGTTTGGAGATGAAAAATCCTCATTATATTTAATAGACAAAGAACTGTCAAAACGAGAATATAAAAAACACCAATACGATTAAGCAGGCAAATTGCCTGCTTAATTATTGCAATAAAATAATACTTATGCTATGATTAAGTAAGTTAATAAAAATGCAGAGAAAAAGAATAGTAAAAAGGCAGGAAAAGGAGGCATAATGCGGATTTCATATCGTGGGGGGGGGGCGAGTAAGGCTTCCTTAAAGCTTTTCAGGAGTTTTGAAGGTTTTACATTGGCTGAAATGATGGTTGTAATGCTGGTATTAACCATAATACTTGCGGCATTTGCACCGTTGATGACAAAAAGAAGATTAGTTGATACATCATCTCCATGGAGATATTCAACGAATAATCAGGATATATATTTTGGTTTGGCAGGAAAACAAACCGCAATGATAGGTCAGGACGAAGAAGCAAGCGGAGAACCCGACAGCAGATTGTTGATTAATACGGCATCCACAAGCCAAAGACATATATTATTAAAAGGACCGAGTAATGCTGTTGGTGCGTTAGGAATGAGTGCAGAGTCAATATCACTTAATAGTAACACAACAGGTACCCTACCGGCATTTTCAACTGTAATCGGTATGGGAGCACTTAATTCTGGTGGAGGACATAATATAACAGCAATAGGGTATACTGCTTTACAAAATAACACTAGCGGTCAATCAAATACAGCTATTGGTCCCTTTTCACTTCAAGATAACACTAGTGGCAGCTTTAATACTGCTATTGGTCGTCAAGCACTTCAAAATAACACTAGTGGCAACTTAAATACAGCTATTGGTTACCTATCACTTGCATCTAACTCTAGTAGCAGCTCAAATACAGCTATTGGTTCCAAATCACTTCATTCTAATGTTAGTGGCAGTTCAAACATTGCGATTGGTACAAATACGCTTAAAAGTAATACGTCAGGGACAAGGAATATTGCAATAGGTTCACAGTTACCCCCAACAGTATATTCGGGCAATTTAACCGACAGTATTAACGGCTCCCTTAATAGTAATACAACTGGATCTTTGAATATAGCAATAGGTTCCCCTGCATTAAATTCGAATATATCTGGCATAGCTAATATAGCAATTGGTTCAAATTCACTTAATTTTAATACCACAGGTTCAAGGAATGTTGCGATTGGTTCTAATTATAACAGTATTGGTTCTATAAATGATTTTCTCCCACCACTAGGAGCTTTACATTTCAATACTACTGGATCAGATAATATAGCTATAGGTCCAAGCAGTATGTATAATAATTTAACTGGGAAAGGCAATATAGGTGTAGGATACAAAGCATTACATAATAATGAGACAGGGGCAGGTAATGTAGGTGTAGGGTATCAGGCACTACAAAATAATACAGCTGGTTATAATTTAGGTATAGGCTATCAAGCATTATTAAATAATACAGATACAGGGAGTTTGACAGGTATAGGTACGTATGCATTAAGACATAATACATCCGGTTCAGGAAATACAGCTTTAGGATACCAAACATTGATAAAAAACACATCAGGCTCAGGTAATAATGCATTCGGTTATGGTGCTTTAGCTCAAAATTCAACGGGAAATTACAATACAGCGATAGGAAATAACGCTTTGGCAGGTGGTGATAGATATACAACACCAGAAGATGGTTCTGTCGGTAAAAAAATAGGTGACGATAATGTTGCTGTTGGGTATCATGCATTGATGTTCGCAGGTGGAGCAAATAATAATGTAGCTGTTGGAAGTGGTGCATTATCCGGAAGTGCTACTAATAGTGTTACAGGTTCAAAAAATATTGCAGTAGGGAAAAGTGCTGCAAAGAATATTACAAGTGGGGAAGGGAATATAAGTTTAGGCTATGAATCGTTAAAAGTTAATACAACTGGTGATAATAATATTGCTATTGGTACTGCCGCATTAGAAAATAGTGAAAAAGGTTCTAATAATATTGCTATCGGTTCTAATTCATGTACTAATGTATATGACAAATCCAATGTAATTTGCATTGGTAAAAGCTCAGGTCCTGGATATAATAAACCGAATATTGCTAACAATGAAAGTGCTATATATTTAGGTAACTCAAATTCCTATGTATATATTCCAGGAAATTTGATAATTGGAGGTGTATTACAAGTAAATAATACTTTATATGTCGGTCCAAAGGACGAAAAGACAATCTATTTATCATTATCAAACAGAGCATACTCAACTTATAAATTAGAATATGGTGCAGCAAATAATTTTGTTGTTCGAGGCAGTGGGATGGCAACTATGCCTTCAACTGATGATATAACTTCTGACCGGCGGCTTAAAAACGTCAAGGGTGAAAACACAGCAGGATTAGAAGAAGTCAGAAAACTAAAAGTGTTTGACTATAACTTTAAAAAAGATGAAAATAAAACTCCGAGAGTCGGTGTAATGGCTCAGGATTTGGAAAAAATCTTCCCGAATGCTGTCACAAAAGGCGACGACGGGTATTTGAGAATCCGTATGGAAGATATGTTCTATGCTGTTATTAATGCCGTAAAACAGCTCGATAAACTCGTTCAAGAAGTTGTTGAAGATGTTAAAGAGCTTGTCAATAGGGTTAATACTCACGATAGTGAGATTGAGCAGCTAAAAAGAGAAAATGCTGAGCTTAAAGCACGTATGGATAAATTGGAAAAGCTTATTAAATAAACATCCCCCCGGATGTTGCCTGAGCCGGAATTTCTCCGGTTCAGGTTCCCTTTACATATATTCGTTTTGTGTTATAATATAAGAAGCCGTGCTCCACGGAGAGTTGCGATCTCTCGACCCGAAGCTTATGCGGGGTGCAGAGCCTGTTGTGAGGGTTTGCGGTGTACAGTTAATATAAATAAAATTGTTGATAGTTAAATATATTGTGGCGTAAGCTGTCGAACCGTGTCAGGATGGAAACATAGCAGCACTAAGGCATTCCTTGCGGGTATGATATTTTTAAAAGGAGATTGTATTTATAAAGACTTTATATCGTTAATTCGATAGACAGTGGCACGGCTTTTATTTTAATTCTGTTTCTTTTATATATCTCGGTCGTGCTTTTACCTCTCGATAAACCTGACCTACATATTCGCCGATAATTCCCAAACAAAAAATTTGCAGTCCTCCAAAACATGATAGCAAAATTATTGTCGTAGCCCAGCCGTTTGGAGCATTGTTGAAAAATATCTTTTCAAATACTGCTTCTAAGCCTATTATAAAGCCAAATAATGCCATGATAAAGCCTAAAACAGCTATTATTCTCAGCGGTACAATGCTAAATGATGTAATGCCATTTAGTGCCAATGCCATCAGCTTTAAAAAATTAAATTTAGATTCACCTTTAAGTCTTGGCTTAACATCAAAATACACATATGAAGTTTTTAAGCCTACATCGTTGAAAAATCCTCTTAAAAATAATGCTTTTTCAGGATATAATTCCATAATGTTCAATGCCTTTTTACTGATAAGCCTAAAATCCGAATGATTTACCGGAATATTTGCCCCGAGCATATTCATAAGTTTATAAAACATAATGGCCGTTGTTTTTTTGAATAAATTATCGGTTTTGCGGCTGTTTCTAATACCGGATACTATATCAGCACCTTCAGAATATTTATCAATGAATTTTTCAATTGCCAATTCATCCTGTTGTAAATCCGCATCGATTGACACTGCACAATCGCAGCCCAGTTCTCTCACGGACTCATAGCCCGCTGTTAAGGCTTTTTGGTTACCGAAATTTCTTATAAATTTCAGCCCTTTTATTTTTTTGTTCTTTTCGTGTAAGTTTGAAATTATTTCCCACGTTGAATCTTTAGAACCGTCATCGACAAAATAAATATAACTTTCACTGTTTATCTTATTTTTTGTGCATAAATCTTCCAAAACCATTAAAAGTTTTTCAGCAGTATCTTCTACGCATAGTTCTTCGTTATAACATGGAACAACAATTGCTAAAATAGGTTTATTCATTATTTTTATATTATAATATTTGTGTAATAATTGCAAGGAATTTTTTTATGAAATTTATTCTTAATGCTGATGATTTCGGCATGTCAAAAGAATTAAACAAAGCTGTATTGGAAGGTTTTAATAACGGTTTTTTAACATCAGCAAGTATTTGTGCTAACGGCTCTGCTTTTTCAGCTGCTGTCTACGAAATTATTCCGTATTGTCCGGATTTAGGTATTGGTGTTCATTTGAATATTATTGAAGGTAAATCATTAACAAAATGTCCTCTTTTAACGGACAAAAACGGTTATTTTAATAAAAATTATTTATATTTTATTCTTAATTCTTTCAACAAAAAGTTGTCAGAAGAAATTGAACAGGAATTTCGGGCTCAAATTGAGATGGTTAAACAATATGTGCCTATTGATCATATTGATTCACATGTTCATGTCCATGCTATTCCGGGAATTTTTAATCTTGTTTGTAAATTAGCACAAGAGTATAAGATTCCATATGTCCGCACTCAGCACGAAAAATTCTATTTAACTCCTAAAAAATGGCTTAGCTTCAAGTTTGGAATTAATATAGTCAAAATTTTGCTTTTAAATTATTTTACTTCATTGAACCGCAATAACATAAAGAAATTTGAATTAAAAACAAATGATTATATATTAGGTGTCGGGTATACAGGTATGATGGATTCAGAAACAATTCGTTTCGGATTGAAAAATTTATCCGGTACTGTAGAAGCCTTAATCCATCCGTATGACAAAACACTTGATAATTCACATTCCGCAGAATTTAAATTAATCTTTGACAAGCAATTGGAAGATGAAATAATTCGTATGGGATATACAATAACTAATTATAAAAAGCAGGTATAATGAAAAAGGTTTTTGCATCAGTATTTTTAATTGTTATATTTTTGGCTTTTACAATATTTTATCAAATCAAAAATTCAACTTGCAGTGTTTTAAAAATAATTGAACCGGCATTAATACAGGCAGATTTAAATAATAACGGCATAGCAGATGATGATGAGATGATTTGTGTAGCTGATATTAAAACATTTATGCCCGGAATAAAACCTGCCAAACCTGATTTTGTAAAAGATATCGACCTGACCGGCAATGAACTGACAGCTCTCGGTTATATCACAATGAACACGGGCAAAAATATTTTATCCGACAAACAAGTAAAATTAAAATTTACCGGAAAACGCAGTCACGATTGCAGATTTGCTGATATTTATGTCGAAAACCAAAACTATTCCGATTTGCTTTTTGAAAGCGGCCTTGCTGCTAAAAACGGAATTATCAATAAAGCAAAGTTTTTGCAAAAATTAGAAGATGCACGGAAATTAAAACTCGTTATTTATAATAATAAAAGTAATAAATATCATAAAACAGATTGCAAATACGGTGTTTTAAGTTCGGATTACATTATTATGAATGAAAAAGAATTACCGGAAGATGCTGTGCCATGTAAATTCTGCCATGTAAATAAATCAAAACCTGATAAAATTTTACCGACACCAAAAACAATTTTTTCCGGCGGCTCCGTGCGGCTTATATTATCGGATTACACAAAAATTTTAAAACCCGACAGAAACTGTAAATCGGAAGCTTGTATTGCTTTACTTAATGAAATTAACAATGCAAAAGTGAGTATTGATATGGCAATTTATGGCTGGGATATGATACCGCCGTTATATAATGCTTTTTTATCGGCTCATAACAGAGGAGTCAAAATACGAGTTGTCTATGACCGTTCAACATCTGATGATTATTATAAAGAAACAGCAACGCTTTTAAAAATCGCAGATGAGCATAAATCTGATTATAAAACCGGCAATTCCGCATTTACAAACCAGCTTATGCACAATAAATTTTTTATATTTGATAATAAAAAAATTTTTACCGGCTCAATGAACATAAGTTCAACAGGCACATCCGGGTTTAATGCTGATGCGGTTGTTATAATTGAATCACCTGATACGGCAAAATTATACACGTATGAATTTGAGCAAATGCTTTCAGGCAAATTCCATTCAGAAAAATCAAAATCTGATTTAGCAAACAATTTTACTATTGGCAGCAGCAATATCAGTATTTATTTTTCACCTTACGACAATACAATGTCTTATATTGTGCAGCTTATTGATAGAGCCGAAAGCTATATTTATATTCCGACCTTTTTAATAACACACAATAAGCTTTCACAAGCACTTATAGCAGCTAAAAAACGTGGAGTGGATGTAAAAGTCATTATTGATGCCAACAGTACGTCAACAAGAAATACCAAGCATATTATCTTAAGACAAAACAATATTCCATTGAAAACCGAAAATTTTGCAGGCAGGCTTCATTCTAAATCAATTATTATCGACGATAAATACGTAATAACGGGCTCCATGAATTTTTCAAACAGCGGAGAAAATAAAAATGATGAAAACACAATTATAATAGAAAATTTTGAACTTGCACGTACGTATAAAGAGTTTTTTAATTATCTGTGGCAAAAAATTCCGGACAAATGGCTGAAATTAAACGCAAAATCAGAAAGTTTAGATTCAATCGGTTCCTGCAGCGACGGTGTAGATAATGATTTTGACGGCTATATTGACGGTGAAGACACCGGATGTTTTTAATAATTTGAAATAATTTTTGCATCAACATCTTTTTTAACAGTTAAACTGCTGTTAAGACTTTTTGCAAGTTCCGCAGCAGTATTTGCGGTGTAAAATTTGCCGCTCGTGACAAGAGCTGTGCATTTTAACTGTTCAAGGTCATCTTCGTCGTTTATATTAAAGGCTATTACATCTATGCTTATATCTTTTCGGGTTTTAATTAATTTCATAACATACTCACAAGGGCTTTCGTCACAGTTTTCTCCGCCGTCAGTTAAAAGTATAATTCTTTTTTTACCCGAAATTCCTGCAAAATCTTCATTTACCGACTGTTTTAATGAATATGTTATCGGTGTCATCCCACGTGGGTTCAGATTTTTTAAAGCTGTGCTTATTTTATTTGAATTCGCTCTTTCCACCGGCACAATTAAACTTGAGGCTCTGCAGGCATTCATAGCGGTAAATCCGCCTTTATGACCATAAACACGCAAGCCTATTAATGTATTATTATCAATCTGCGGTAAAATTTCATACATTGTTTTGAGCATCATATCCAGTTTTGTTTCACCATCAAGATACTCGGTCATGCTGTTTGAAAAATCCAAAATAAATAATACTTTATCTTCATTTTTATAGCTGTAATTGTCGGGGCTATACACATTATACCCGAATACCGGAAGCGTCGTTAAAAATAAAAAAAGAAACAGTTTTTTCATATAAAAATTATTTAATATCAATAAAAAATTACATGTTCTTCAAAGATAAATCGATTGACCTTTATTTTTGGTTGCAATATTATAAAAACATTATGAATAACGATTTAATTAAACAAGCAGAGCAAGCACTTAAAAATGAATTTGAAAAAATAGACGATATACGTGATTTTAACCAAAAAAAAGTTTTGGAAGCGTTTATAAATAACAAAGTTGCCCCTGAGCATTTTTACACGGTATCGGGTTACGGGCATGATGATTTAGGACGAGAAGTTTTGGACAGAGTGTTTGCAGATGTATTCAAGGCGGAAAAAGCACTTGTCCGTGTACATTTTGCGTCGGGAACACATACTCTTGCTTGTTGTTTATTCGGAAACCTACGCCCCGGTGATAAACTGGTTTCCGTTGCCGGCTCACCGTATGATACGATGCTGGAAGTCATAGGTACGGCAGGTGACGATGAAACTAAAGAAGATTCTTTAATTGCTCATGGTGTATTATACGAGGAAATTCCGCTTAAAGACGGTAATTCCGTTGATTTTGATAACATTGGAAAATTTATTGACAAAACCGTGAAAATGGTTTTAATTCAGCGTTCAAAAGGATATTCAACGAGAAAATCTCTTTCCATTGATGAAATCGAGAAAATATGCAATATAGTAAAACAAAAAAATCCTGATTGTATTTGTTTTGTAGATAATTGTTACGGTGAATTTGTAGATACAAAAGAACCTTTGGAGGTTGGAGCTGATTTGATTGCCGGATCTTTAATAAAAAATCCGGGAGGAGGAATTGTGGAGGCCGGCGGATATATAGCTGGTAAAGAAAAATATGTAAATAAAGCAGCAAACAGATTAACAGCCCCCGGAATAGGCTGTGAAGGCGGTGCAATGTTTAACCAGCACAGATTAATTTTTCAGGGGTTATTTATGGCACCTTCAGTTGTGGCAGATGCAGTTAAAGGTGCTGTTTTGGCAGCATATGTATTTGAAAAAATAGGTTTTGATTCTGCACCAAAATACTACGAAAAACGTTCCGATATTATTCAAAATATTATTTTTAATGCACCTGAACCCTTGGAACATTTTTGCAGAACAATACAATCTTTATCGCCTGTTAACGGATATGTAACCCCTATTCCGGAATATGTTCCGGGCTATGAAGATAAAATTATAATGGCCGGCGGGACATTTATTGAAGGATCTACCATTGAACTTTCAGCCGATGGTCCCATGCGTTCTCCTTATGTTGCCTATATGCAGGGCGGGCTTAACTATGCACATGTAAAAATAGCTATAGAAAAAATTGTTAATCGCTATAAAAATTAGTCCTTATATACTGTTTCAAAAGTGATTTGAATTTCCTGCCCGCTTTGCGGCTGACTGAATATGCATCTTTTTCATGCGGTCTGAAAAAATATCCTAAATTTAATTTTGGTACCTTAAGTAATGCATCAAATATTTTTTGGAATTTTTTACCGGTTTTTGACGCCAAAGGCAGTGTTCCGTAAGTATCAATAATATCTTTTTGTATATTTCCCCAAAATTGTAATTTTTCATCTAATAATTTGCTAAAAATCTGTTTTTCAAACTTATCATATAATTCAGGCGATTCATCATACAATCTACAGCCTTCTAAAGTTAAAGCTTGCAATTTTTCACTTGTTGTAGAATTTTTAAACACATCTTTTATTGACTCTGCAGATCGCTTTGTCGCTAATTCTCTGATAAGAAGTGTGTCGGCATTTGCAGTACATTTAGCAAGTCCTTCTAAATTTTTTTTAGAATTTTTATCAATTCTTAGTCCGTTAAAAAGTTGTTCAACATGTCTGAATTCATGTGAAATTATTTTAAACATTTTTACGGTTTTAATCTTTGGTATAACAGCATTTATATAAATATTATGATCTTTATAAGAATAAGTACCTTTATATTGCGGCGGTAATATACTAACTGATATTTTTGGACAAATGTCGTCTTTTATCCCAAAACATTTTTTTATTAAATCATACGACTTATTCACAAATTCAGTGAAATTATGACTATAATTTAATTCACCTATTTCTTGCGGAGAAATTTCCGATATATTTTTTAATAATGTTTTGGAATTGTAATTTGCGGAATTAAAACCTTTTCCTGTTTTTAGAATATTTTGTGTATTTGCTGCAATTTTACCAATGTTCATATATTTCCCTCATCTTATTATAAACTTGTAAAAATATTTTTTGTTAGCAAGTTATGTTAAGTTTTTTAAAGCCAGCAAGTACAAATTATAACACAATATTAGAACAGTCGGGCTAAATTTACTGCAAAAATTTATACTTAGTAAATTTTGTGGTATGCTGTAATAAAACACGTTTTATTATTGAGAAGAGAAAGGTTAAAATTTATGTCATTACCAAATGTAGCATATTTTTCAATGGAAATCGCCATGGATCAATCATTAAGCACTTATTCGGGCGGTTTAGGTTTTTTAGCAGGTTCTCACATGTTATCTGCAGGATATTTGCAATTGCCTATGGTTGGTGTAACAATGCTTTGGTCGTACGGATATTATGACCAGCGTATTGATCATAAAGGTCAGGTTGAAGTTGCATATATAAGAAAATATTATGATTTTTTAACTGATGTAAATATTTCAACCGAAGTTGATATTTTTGGAGAAAAAGTAAAAGTAAAAGCCCTGAAGGTTGAACCTGAACTTTTCGGCACATGTCCCGTTTATCTTTTAACAACAGATATTGACGGAAACAGTGATTGGGCTAAAAGTATTTCACATAAATTATATGACGGTAATGAAAAAATAAGAATTGCACAGGAAACCGTTTTAGGTATAGGCGGTATCAGAATATTGCAGGCTTTAGGTTATAATTTTGATGTAATTCATATGAATGAAGGTCATGCACTGCCTGCAGCTTTTGAACTTTTAAGACAGTACAACGGTAATCTCGAAGAAGTTAAAAAGAAAACAGTATTCACAACTCACACACCTGTTGCTGCCGGTAACGAAGTACATTGGGTTGATACATTGATGGAAGGCGGATTTTTCGCTGGATGTTCAAGAGAAACAGCCGTAAATTTAGGCGGTGAAAATTTCTCACTTACAGTTGCTGCCTTAAAAATGAGTCGTATTGCTAACGCTGTTTCGCAGCTTCATGGGCTTGTGGCTAACAAAATGTGGGAATGGGTTGATGGCAGATGTCCTATCAGAGCGATTACGAATGCCGTTAATCTTCACTATTGGCAAGATGAAAGAATTAAACAGGCTCATACACCCGAACAGCTGCTTGCTGTTAAACGTGAAATGAAATGCGAATTGTTTAAATATGTTGCAAATGTTGCCGGAAAACGCTTTGACCCCGATGTTTTAACAATTACGTGGGCAAGAAGATTTGCTGATTATAAACGTGCCTGGTTAATATTAATGGATAGGGAAAGAATTACAAAACTTCTTGAAGACAATAAAATTCAAATAATTTTTGCCGGTAAATTCCATCCGGATGATGTTATGGGCAAAGAAATGTTTAATAAACTTCTTAACCAATCCCACACATTGAAAAATGTGGTTGTCCTTCCGGGTTATGAATTACAATTGTCAGGACTTTTAAAGCGTGGATCAGATATTTGGTTAAATACTCCTTTAAGACCGTTTGAAGCATCAGGTACATCAGGTATGTCCGCCAATGCAAACGGTGCTGTTCATTTGTCAATCTATGACGGCTGGACTGTTGAAGGCACATTTAACGGTATTAACGGTTATACTGTTGAATATCCGGAACTTGATGATGAGATGCCTTGGGAAGAACGCCATTGGAAAGATCATGATTGCATAATGAATATTATTGAAAATCAAATAATTCCAACTTATTATGAAAATAAAACAGAATGGGCAAGGCTGATGCGTCAGGCTATCAGAACTTCTGAGGCTTATTTCAATTCTGATCGTATGGTTATCGAATACTATAACAGACTCTATCATCCGATTGCTCATAACGATTCAACTTCAGGCACTGAAAAGAAAGAAATGAAAATTGCCGAAACACCTACCTTTGATGCCTGGACTTTCTCTAATATTAAATAATTATTGACTATTTAATAAAAATCATTAAAAAGAAGTTACGGTAGTAACTTCTTTTTTTCTTGTTATCATTGTATTTGGCAAATCATTGTAACGAAATGTAACGAAAAATCGGCAAAAAATTAAAGAAAAAATAAAAGAAAGCCGAATAAAAGGATACAAGGAAAAAATTGAAAGGGACAAAGTCATGGGTATGGCAGCATCACAAGC